>NZ_CAKZMJ010000114.1 GCF_937128415.1 uncultured Caldilinea sp. | reverse complement strand
ACGCCTGGCCTGTACATTGCGGCGCAGCCTTTCCTCCACCTTTTTGGATTCACCATGGATGGTGCGCAATATTTGAACGTTGCGCTGTCGGCGGTCGTGATTGTGCTCACCTATTGTCTCGGCGCAGCCATCGCCGATCGACGGGTGGGGCTCTTTGCTGCGCTGCTGGTCAGCCTCTTGCCCATGATGGCGGCGATGGCCAGGCTCTTTTACACGGAGATGTTTCTGACCGCAGCGGTTGCGGCGAACCTTCTGGCGCTGCACAAGTCCGATGGCTTCGCCAGACGTTCCTGGTCGCTGGCGTGGGGCGTCAGCCTGGGCGTGGGGCTGCTGGTCAAATGGACGACGCCGATCTATCTGTGGCTTCCGGTGTTGTGGGCGTTGTGGCGCAACCGCAGCGACTTCCTGAGGGGCCGGTGGCCCGCCTGGCAAGGAAGGCGCCTTCTGTTGGCGCTGCTTGCAGCGTTTGTGATCGCAACGCTCTGGTGCTGGCCCAATCGGTTTCAGGCCGAGGCGTTTTTGTTGGGAAGGTATCTGTGGCCAGCGTGGATCTTGATTTTAACTCCGGCGACACTGGGGCTGGCGTTGCCCTCGTCGCGCCGGACGAACCTGGTTGCGGCGCTTTTCGTCGGGTTGTCGATCGCTTCGCTTTGGTATCTTCCGCACGTTGATATCGGGCTCAGACTTTTCATTGAGGATGAAGCGCGCGGTCAGGAGGGCGCCGGCCTGCTCAATCCAGACAATTACCTGCGCTATTTCCGTCATCTCTATTTTGCGCACTTTGGCCCTCTGGCCTTCTGGCTGATTGCGCCTTCAGCGTTGTGGCCGTGGTTGCGCGCATGGAGCCGGCGACAGTCACTCAACCCCTCCGCAACTCTTCTCTGGCTCAATATCGCTTCTGCACTGATTGTGCTTTCGTTAATAGCGCAGCAAAATGCGCGCAACCTCGTCCCCGTCCTACCCGGCATGGCCATCCTGTGCGCCATCGGACTATGGCAACACCAGCCCCCCCTGCGTTGGTTGTTCGGCGGTGTTTGGGTCGCTGTGTTGGGCGTGCAACTCTTGCTCTATACAGTCGATGCGCCATTCGACTTTTACCGCAGCACGCAGCCCTTCTGGGCATCGCGCCAGTACCTCAAACAACCGGCGGTTTCGGAGACGGATCCGGGCTATTGGGTGGCGCCCCACATCCTAGAGACCATCGTTCAAAACTCCGACGCCCCACAACGGCTGACCTTGCTTGTCAACACCCATCAAATTCACCGCGGCGTCTTTAAATATTTGGTGGAAGAAAAAAGGCTGGATGTCGTCATTGAGGATGCGACGGAAACGGAGTCTACGGCCTGGCGCGACGTTCTGGCTGCGCCATGGGTCTTAATCAAAGACGGCGCCAATCGCAACGTGGCAGTGGAAGGCCAGGCTGTCATCGAGCGCATCTTTTCCGGAGATCCGCTCTTTGGCATCCTCTATAACGAGGTGGCAACTTATCCTCTTCCCGACAGGGATACGCTCTATCTTTATCACCGCTTGAAAGGACCGGGCCATCCCGACGCCGACCTCACTCGACTGACGAAGGCTGCCGAACTTTCGGCCTGGCTCAAAGAAGTGCGGCGTCCGAACATCCCTTTAATCTATAGTACGCCTGACGTCGCCGTCTGGGTGGGCATGCACGATCCGGCGCAAACGCCGGTAATCGTTCTCGATCCGGCGCAGGGGGCTCCGAGCGGCCAGTTTCCCGCACTGCAGGGCGCTGCATTCGTTGTCTTCGATCAAAACGCGCTGGAGTTGGAGCAGTGGTTGGATCAGCAGGCGTTCCGCAGCGTCGATTTTGGCGATGACGACGCCTGGGCTGTACTGTACGGATTCGTAGATGCGCTCGAAGAAAAGCAACCGATGGGGCCGCAATGGGAGGGAATCGAGCTGCACAAGTTGCAAACATTGTCGCAGATTCACAGCGGCGAGGTCTTGCCGATCGAAGCCCAAATTGGGGGCGAATGGCTTCCCCAATACAAATTGTCCTTGCGTCTCATCGCCTCAGATGGCGTTATCATCGCCAGCCAAGACCGTTCCCTTGCAGAGGTCATGCGTTTTGGACTGTTTGCACCGCCGCAGAGCCAACCTGGAAATTATTGGCTGGTGGCGGTCCTCTATGATGCCGAGCGGATGGTCAACATCCCCGTCGCCTCCGGTGTTGAGGGAAGCCCGGTGGAGGTCAAGCTCACAACGATTCAGATAGTCGATCCATGACCACGCACAGATCTCGCCTTGCTTTTCATTTTTATCTTGTTGGCGCTGCGCTTTCATTGTTGATCTTGCTGACGACGCTGGCGCATCTTCACTGGGTGAGCGTGAACGTCGTGCTGGTTGGGCGCGACTCGGCGGGACACCTGGAAAAGTCCCTTCAAACCGCCGACGCACTTGCCCAAGGCGGCCTGCCCGGCCTTTTTCAGGCGTTGACCCTCGACAACTACCGTCCGCCGGCTCTCTATCTGCTCACTCAGCTGGCCTATGCGACTTGGGGCGCGAGCATGGACTCGGCCCAATATCCGAATATTGCGCTGTTTGCAGTGATTCTTTGTCTGACTTTTTTGCTCGCCCGCCCGGTCATAGGGGACTGGGGCGCGGTCGGCGCCGCGGCGTTGCTCAGCCTGCTGCCGATGGCGACGGCGATGACGCGGCTCTATTACATGGAAAATAGTTTGACAGCCCCGCTGTTGTTGGCGTTTTACGCGCTGCTGCGTTCGCAACAGTTTCGGCAGCGGGGCTGGTCGATCGTGTTCGGCGTTGCGCTAGGGCTTGCATTGCTCGCCAAGTGGACGGCGCCGATTTACCTGGCGTCGCCGGTTGCCTACATCTTGTGGGCATCGTCTTTTTGGCGAGATCAGCGTCACGCACTGCAAACTGCTCGCTTCATCCGGCCTGCGGCGCTGCTGGCCTTTGGGATAGGCGCGCTCATGGCGTGGACTTGGGGATGGGCCGGGCGCGATTTTATCGCCAAGCAGGAGATGTTTCTGGGCGCTTGGCTGCCGGCGTTCTGGACGATCTTCTTTGCGACAGCGCTGTACGCGCTGTTCACGGCGCGCAGTCGCGTCGGCCATTTTTGGATGGCGACATCGATTGCGCTGGCCATCGCCAGCCTCTGGTATCTGCCGCGCATCGATTTCATCACACGCCTGTCTGACGTGGCCTTTGGCACCGATCGCGGGACGCAGGAGGCGCTCGATCTCCTCCGAGCGGACACGTACACCCGTTATCTCAATTTCTGGCTCAGCCATCATATGGGGCCGCTGGCGACGCTTCTGATCATTCCGGCTGCGTTGGTTGGATGGGTGCGAGGGCTTCGTGGATGGCTTCAAATGCGCTCGCTTGTGATCCTTTACTGGTTGTATGTCCTCGGCGCCATCGTCATCCTCACGCTGCTTGCGCAATCTAATCCTCGCAACCTCACGCCTGTGCTGCCGCTGGTCGCCATTTTGCTGATCGAAAGCTTGCGCGCCTATCCAGAACGGATCGCTCGCATCCTTGCTGCGACCTGGTTCGCCGTGCTGTTGGTGCAATGGTCGATCTACACCTTTGACGCCCTCGCCTTCCTCTACGAACGGTCGCCGCAGCTTTGGGTGCACGGCGATTACACCGCCTGGCCGGCGAGCGGCTCCTCCGACCCCGGCTATTGGATCGGTCCGGATGTGTTGGCCACCATCGGAGACCCTGAAGGAGATGCCGAATCATTAGGAGTCCTGGTCGACACCTGGGAAATTCATCGGGGCAAACTGCGCTACCTGGCGGCGTTGCACAGGCAAAACGTCACGATTCAAGCCCTGACCGAACAAGACGCCCGCTGGAGCTCCGTATTATTGAATCGTTGGCTTCTGCTCAAAGACGGCGAAAACCCTGAACTGAGTGCAGCGGCGCAAGCAATTCTCCGGCGCATTCAACAGGGGGATGCGATCTTTGAGCAGCTTTACGCCCCCGTCAAACACTATCCGCTGCCAAACGGCGACACCGTAACGCTTTATATGCGAGACGGCCCTCGTCAACCGCAGCGCTACCCTGTGATCTTGATCGAAACATCGCCGATCGCCGATGCAATCAATTCGTGGTGGTCGCCGTATGCGACATTGATTTTCGGCGACCGCGATATTGCTGTGTGGACGGCAGTGCACGACCTTGCGGCGAACCGAGTGTTCATGCCCGATCAAACCGGTGCATTTCCGGCGCCCTTTGCCGGCATGACGGGCGCCATTTTCGTCGTGAGCCGCTACAATTTTGAGGCGCGCGCTGCCATCGCCGCCGACAGTTACCTGGCCCGCAGCGTGACCTCAGGCGACACCACCTTAGAGGTCTTTGGACGCCCAGCGCGACCTTTACAAGCAATGGAGGTCGATTCACCCTGGGCGGAGATCGCCATTCGAGCGCTTCGCACCTTCTCGTCGGTGCGCCCTGGAGAAGTGCTGCCGATTGAGCTGGAGATGGAAGCGCAGGAGCCCCAGCCGCTCAAACTTTCCGTGCGATTGCTTGACAGCGCAGACAACGTGGTCGCCCAAAATGATATTTCTGTCGAGGCGCATGTGCGATTGGGGTTGCTCATTCCGCCGGAGATCGAAGCAGGAACGTACACGCTGGCTGCAGTGCTCTATGCGCCGGAGACAATGACGAATTTTCTTACCGTTAGTGGACAGGAAATCGGGCGATTGGGAAGCATCGTCGTTGCACCACAATTTAGAACGTTTTGATTCCCAACCTTGGATAGGGCGTTGGATGAAGGGAGATGAGTATGCGCTTCAAGAGACTCTCACAATTTACAATTCTGTGCGCCTTATGGGGCGCTATTCTCAGTAGCCTGGTGTACGCCCTTCATGCGCAAGAGACGGAGAGCCTCTATCTGCCCCTGGTGATGCGATCACAACAGGTTTATTTACCCGTAGTGTCCAGAGTTGAACCCACGCCGACGCCAACATTGAATGTATACGAGGAAGTCTTCATCCCGGCGGGAACCTTCCAAATGGGCTGTGATAAAACCAACAGCGCCGACATCTGCGAATGGGCGGATGAGCTGCCGCTGCACACGGTCTATCTCGACGCCTATTACATCGACAAATACGAAGTGACAAATGCCCGTTATCAGGCGTGCGTCGAGGCCGGCGTCTGTCGTCGGCCAAGAGCCATCACTTCAGAAACGCGCCCCTTTTATTACGGCAATGAAGAATACGCGAATTATCCGGTTCTCTATGTGAATTGGCATGATGCAAATCGATTTTGCACCTGGGAAGGAAAACGGTTGCCAACCGAGGCGGAATGGGAGAAAGCTGCACGCGGCAGCGAAGACACGCGCGTATATCCCTGGGGCAACACCGAGCTGGATTGCACCAAAGGAAACTTCGACCTTCATAGCGGCGGGCCTAGAATTCACTGTGTAGGCGACACAACGCCGGTTGGCTCCTATCCAGACGGCGCCAGCCCATACGGAGTCATGGATATGGCCGGCAATGTCCGCGAATGGGTGAATGACTGGTATTCAAGCACGTATTACAGCGAATCCCCTGCTGTCAATCCACAAGGGCCGAGCAGCGGCGTCAATCGCATTTTGCGAGGGGGCGCATGGGACAATCATTTCAACTACATGCGCACTGCGCGCCGCATCAATACGTGGCCTGAACGAAGCAACAATCTTTATGGGTTTCGATGCGCCCGCACCCCCTAAAGTTCCTTCGGGCTCGTCGATCTGTGAATCGCCTACGGAGCAAATGGTGAGGAATTTTCGCAGTGGGCATGGATGGCGCGTCGTTCAGCGTCATGGGCTCGCATTTGTTGTTGTGGTTCTATTGTCGATCCCGGCGCTCATTCCTTTGCTTACTACAGGTTTTCCTAAAACCCACGACGCCTCCGTCCACCTGATTCGTCTTTACCTACTCGACGAACAGATCCGCGCCGGCAATTTCTTTCCGCGCTGGCTGCCCGATTTGATGACCGGCTATGGTTATCCGACGTTTAACTTTTACGCGCCCTTCATCTACCTATTTGCCGAAATCCTGCATCTTGCCGGCGCACCGCTGCCATATGCATTGACGATTCTGATGGTGGCGCTCGTGGTGACGGCAGGATGGGGCATGTATGTTCTGGCCTCCGATCTTTACAACCTTACGGACAAACGATTTCACTGGGCAGGAATCGCTGCAAGCGCAGCTTATCTGTACACCCCGTACCTGCTCGTCAACCTGTACGTGCGCGGGGCTTTGGCCGAATTGCTGGCGCAGGCGCTGCTGCCATGGCTCTTCTGGAGCATTGCACGCATTTTCACGAGCGCTGCGTTTCACCGTTATATCATCGCCGCTGCTGCATTATTAGGAGGGATTGCGCTTGGACACAATATCACGTTGCTGCTCTTGCCGTTGCTTTTAGGCCCTTATCTGATCACATTTTTGCTGGTCACCCCACTCGCTCGTTCCGAAAAATTCCGACGCGTACGCCTGTTGTTCGGCTGGTCGTTGGTCGCAGCGGGGATTACGGCATTTTTCTGGGCGCCGCTCCTCGCCGAACGCGGCTTGCTTTCTAAATCGGCGTTCAACGCGCCCCGCCTCGAAGAGCATGTGTGGTCGCTTGCGAGCTTCCTGGAGCCGAACTTTCCTTACGACTACTCGGTGAGCTCCGTTCCCTTTCGGCTCGGATTGGCGCAGCTGCTCCTGACGCTCAGCGGGCTGACGCTGACGCGACGGCGCTCGCCCCTTTGGTGGTTTTGGGTGGCGCTTGGCGGCGTGGCAACGCTGGCCGCAACGCCCTTGATCCTGCCGATCTGGCGCGCTGTGGAGCTGCTCAGCATTGTTCAATTCCCCTGGAGATTTTTAACTGTGGTGAGCCTCGCCACCGCGCTGGTGACCGGCGGCATCGTCACGCAGGCGCAGCGCGCCTGGGGGCAGGCAACGCTGGCGACGCTCGTCATTCTCTTTGCGATCGCCGGCGGACGTCCGACAGTCGCTCTCTTCGATACGTCGATCTACGACGACATCGCCATCGACCCCGCCATCATCGCTCGCTATGAGGCGGGGTATGGCGCTTGGGGCGCCGGCTGGCACCGCGAATTCTTGCCCAAATGGGCGGAGGCTTTCGACGGATTGGCAAACGCCGCCGCCTCAGATGTCAGGGAGGATGGCGAAACAAGTGCAATGAGTGTGCTGGACACCTCGCCTAACAGCGCTCCGGACGCCGTCATCCCTCAAAAAGTCTCCCTGGAAGACGTTTCACCGACTACGTTGAAAGTGCGCGTTCAAAGTGACGTTCTGACGACGCTCCGACTCAATCAATTCTATTTTCCGGGGTGGAGCGCTCGCATCGACCAGAGCAATTCTCTACCGGTCTATCCCTCCACGCAGCTGGGGCTCGTGACCGTCGATGTCCCTGGCGGCGAGCATGTCATCGAGATCGGTTGGACAGACTCCTGGGTGCAAAACATCGCAGAATGGTTGTCCGTCATCACGCTCCTGATGCTTGCCGCCATGCTGCTCAGAAAGCGCCGAAAAATGGCGACGACTGTCGTTCTCGCGGCGGCGCTAGGATTGGCGTTGGCGCTCAAGTCGCCTTTACAAAACCGCAGCGAACCCTTCATCGCCATGCAGCATGAAGCGCTGTCGGGATTGAGCCTGCTCGGTTACCAAACCAGCATCGCACCGAATGACCGGAGTCTATTGATCACCCCTTTCTGGTATGTCGCAAAGCGTTTCGAGCATCTCTCCGTTGGATGGCGCTTGGTCAACGAGCAAGGCGCTGTGGTGAGCCAGATCAACAGCGCACCTTACTACGGAACACAACCGGCGCAGCGTTGGCAGCCGGGCGCTGTGATCCGCGATGGGTATCGACTTCCCCTGCCCATCGGCGCACCGGCGAGCAACTATCGATTGGAAGTGCGCGTTGACGCCAAGACGGAAAAAACGGAATGGTTGTCGATTGGCGCCGTCAAAGCGCCTCCCGTCCCGGCGCTTCACCCCGTAGGCGTCGTTTTCACCGATCCGCAGAGCCACGAGCAAGTCGAACTGGTGGGGTACACACTGGCGGTGAACGGCGTGCAACAAGATTTCAAGAAAGATGCGCCACCCACTGCGCGACCAGGGGACCGTTTGATCGTTCGGTTGTATTGGCGCGCTCTGCGGGAGCTTTCAGAGGACTATCATAGCTTTGTGCACCTGGTGAGCCACGAGCAACAGACGCTGACGGCGTTCGATAAAATCCCCGGCCAGGAAATTGCGCGCCCGCGCTTCTGGGATCAAGCCTACGCTGAATCCGACACGTATCCGCTGACCATCCCTGCCAATGCAAGCAGCGGACTCTACTATCCTCGCATTGGGTTCTACGATTACGATGATCTGGAACGTTTCCTCGTTATTGGGGCGAACGGTGAAACAGAAGACGCTTTTAATCTGGCGCCGATCAAAATCACGGCGTCTCAGAAAGCCAATCCCCAACGCACCTTGCGCATAAACTACGGCGACTTCGCTCGATTGCTCGGTTACACCTTGACGCCGGAGACGGCGGAATTGCAACCCGGGTCGTCGATCACGCTGACGCTTTTCTACGAGGGGCTGAAACCTGCTGCACGCTCATATACACAATTTTTCCAACTCTATGCTTCTGAACTCGGCATGGCTGCGCAGATCGATCAACCGCCTCTTCGGGGCGGCAACCCGACGAACACCTGGCAACCAGGCGAAGTGATCGCCGAGCAGGTGGCGCTTAGCGTCAAGCAAGACGCCAAGCCAGGTGAATATATGTTGAATATCGGCATGTACGATCCCGAGAACGGCGAGCGTGTGATCCTGACAGACGATCAGGGAACCCTGCTCCCCGATCGTCTGATTCCGTTAGCCAGAATTCAGGTGAGCAAGCCAGGTGAGTAGGCGAACCTAACCAGAGGCTTTCGACTACTTATCGTTTAACTGTTATGCTGACCAGCGCAACCCAATTATCCTGCAGCGGCTGCCCTGCTGCATCACGCAGCGGCGTCCGCTCTCCGCTCGCCGGATCATACATGCCAAACCAAACCGTATACTCCCCCTCCTGCACGTAAAGCGGAATTGCCAGCGCAACCGTCTCGACGATTTGCTCTCCTGCAACCCACGCGCTCGTTGGGTTGCCGCCGTTGAGCGGCGGCGCGTCCTGTTGCGCCGCCATGCCGAGCGCCGCATTGTGCACATGGATGAAGCGCGTGTAGTCGAGCGGAGCAGGGCCGTTCGCACGATAAAAGAGCGTCAACGTCAGCACGTCGCCCGGCGCCACGGTCGCAGCGTCCGGCGTCACCGTGAATCCCTGCAGCTCCCCCCAATCGCCAAGCCGCACGTTGACTTTCTGGGCAGGCGCAGCCTTCGGTTGGGCGACCACCTTCACCGGCGGCAAAGCAAGTTCGGTTCCGAGCAATTGCCCCGCTGCATCGGTGATGGGCAATCGCTGGCCGTCTCCGAAGCGATACAGGCCGACGATAGGATGATAGAGTCCGCCGGGAGTCTCTTCACCGATGACAAACCGATACCCATCGGGCTGTGGATAAAAGGCGTTCCACAGTCGAGACGGCGCCGGTAAAGAGCCGGCGGTCTTATCGTATTGAAGCGCGGCCCGCCTTGTGTGATCGAGCAAATGGACAAACCCGTGGTAGTTCTCATCCACGCCGGCGTCCACCCGCCAATAGAAGGTGTAGTCGAGCGTCTGACCCGGGCGCAGCACAAGCATCTTCGCAGCCTCTTCGGGCGCAGCGCGCCCATCCACGCGTACGCTCCATCCATCCAGCACGAGCGAGGAGCCAAAACGCAGCTGAAGCGGCTGCATCGTCGGCGATTCCGTTCTAGGGACGTCAGGGAGTTGCAGCGCGCCTGCGACGACGAAGACAGGCGTTTCATCAGGCGCAGCGACGGCCACTTCCAGCGTGTAATCGCCCGCCGCCAGCCCTGGCGGCAACGCCAGTTGATAGGCGTCGTCGAAGATCGTCAACGCAGGTGCGCTCGCCAGCCGCACCGTGTTGAAAAAAGCATCCCCGCTCATCGACGTCGCCACGCGTCCCTCGGCGTCAACGAGCCGCCAGTGAATTCGCCCATCTACAGGAGAGCGGATGAGCCAGTACGGGAACAGGTGCAGGAATCGCTGCTCTTCCACCTGATAGCGAACGCCAAGCAGCTCCAGCGCGCCCTCGCCGACGGCGACGTGCGTCGAAAGCCAGGCCTTGGGCGCCGGACCAGGCTGCAACGTTGCATAAAGCCCTACGGCCAGGCAGAGCGCCGGCGCCGCCGCCAGCCACCGCCG
>NZ_CAKZMJ010000113.1 GCF_937128415.1 uncultured Caldilinea sp. | reverse complement strand
GTGATGCTTTCGATGGTGTCGCTGACGGTGAGGGTGGCGAGAATATCGACGCCCTCGACAATCTGACCGAAAAAGCTATAGGCGTCGTTCACATCGGGCGGGGGCGGCGCAATGGCCAGGAAGAGCTGGCTGCTGCTGGCCACGATGCGTCCGTCGACGTCCTGGCTGAGGGTGCGATAGGCGACGGCGCCCGCCGCCGGCGCGCCGGAGAGGCCGACCTCCGGGCGGATCACGTAGCCGGCGTCGTTGAAGGGGTCGTTGTCGGGCGCGCCGATCACCACCAGCAGATCGGGGTTGACGTCGTTGACCGGCGTGTTGTCGTAGAAGCCCAGGTTGGCGAGCACGACGAAGTTGTTGACCGCCACCGGCGCTTCCGCTGCGCGCAGCGCCACGACCAGGTCGCCCTGCGAGGTGCGGATCGTCGCCGTGTAGGTCTTGGCGGCGTCGATAACCATCGCCGGCTCTGTGTTGAAATAGTTGGCTTTTTCCTCGCCGCTGAGGCCGGCCAACGGACGCTCGCCGCTCAGGTTGGTCGGCGGGAAGGGCGTCGGCGTAGGGGGCAGCGGCGTAGGCGTGGGCAGGATGCTGCTGTCGCTTTCCTCGATCAGAATGGTCAGGATTCGGTCGCCGGGCTCCGTCGGGTTGGCCGCCGGATCGCGGCGCGTGAGGCGGTCGAGCACCTCGCGGCCTTCGATCACTTCGCCGAAGATGGTGTGGTTGCCGTTGAGCCAGGGCGTTGGCTCAAAGGTGATGAAGAACTGGCTGCCGTTGGTGCCGGGGCCGGCGTTCGCCATCGCCAGCAGGCCGGGGCGGTCGAAGGTGGCGCCCGGCCAGAATTCGTCGGCGAAGGTGTAGCCGGGCCCGCCCGCGCCGGTGCCCGTCGGGTCGCCCCCCTGCGCCATGAAGCCGTCGAGCACGCGGTGGAAGGTGGTGTTGTCGTAGAAGCCCTCGCGCGCCAGGAAGACAAAGTTGTTGACCGTCATCGGCGAACGATCGGCGAAGAGCTGCACCTTGATGTCGCCGCGCTCCGTCTTGATGGTGGCGTAGTAGTATTTGGCGGGGTCGATGGTCATCTCCGGCGGGCTGCTGTACATATTATTGCGCGCCGCCGGCTCCAGCTGCGCGGCGGCGCCGGTCGAAGCAGGAAGCTGCCCGGCGCCGGCCTCGCCCGCGGGGGTTGCCGCAGGCAGGGCGCAGGCGGCCAGCACGGCCAGCGATGCAAGCATGGAGAGCAGCAGGATGACGGCGATGTTGATTTTTCTTCCGGTGTGACGATGATGATTCACAAATCCTCCCTGGCCGATTGAGCCAGCAGTGTGTCGAAGTCAGACGACCTCGATGTTCTCTTTGCCGCCGTAGAAATCCCACCAGGGTTTGGCCCCTTTCGCCAACACCTGGTTGAGCGCCGTGATGTTCTTGACCCCGCGATCCTCCAGCCATTCAATCAGCGCGTCGTAGCCGCTGGCGGCGAAGACGGGAATGCCGTCCTGCCAGGTGGCGCGACCGCACAGCACGCCGGAGAAAGGAGTCCCCGCCTCCGCCGCCAGCGCCAGCGTCTCGCGGAAGACATCGTCGCTCACGCCGGCGCTGAGATAGATGAACGGCTTCTGAGAGACGCTCGCCGCCTCGCGGAAAAGCTCCATCGCCTCGGCTCTGCTGTACGCCTTCACCCCTTTGAAGGTGGACGTTCCCTCCACATAGTCCATGTTGACCGGCGCCTCGACCTTGAGCACGTCGACGCCGTACTCCGGCTTGGAGAACTCGGCCATGTACGCCTTGACCATCGACGGCTTGGCCTTGGCGAACTCCAGCCCCTTGGGGTCGCCCAGGGCGTCGTTGTAGCAGATCGGCTCCAGAAAGAAAGGGACGTCCTCCGCCTTGCACTCGCTGCCGATGCGCTCGATGAACGCCTGCTTGGCGCGGTTGATGCGCGGCGGATGGGACGGGTTGTAGTAGAGCAGCACCTTGATGGCGTCGGCGCCGGCCGCCACCAGGCGGCGCACGCTCCACTCGGGCAAGAGGTCTGGCATGCGGCTGTCGTCGCTCGTATCGTAGCCGGTCTTTTCATAGGCGAGCAGAACGCCTGTCCCCGGCGCACGCACCTCCAGCGCCGGCAGCCCATATTCCGGGTCCAGCAGAATGGCGCTGGCGTGACGGGTCAGCACCTTCGTCACTGCAGTCTTGAACTGAGTCATCTCTTCTGCGCTGACGGGTGCGCCGCCGCGCGCCTTGCTGATCGCTTTCTGCAGCGAGCCGCGCTGGTCCATCGCCGCCGCCGCAATCACGCCGCGTTCGTCGGCGCAACGGCTGATGCGCTCGAATTTGCCTCGGGAAATCTTCACTTTCGCCATGAAACCCTCCTTTGAAGTGGATCAGGAATGCAGATCATCGGGCGCCATTGACAAGACAGGGGCGCAAGGCGGAACACAGGTGAAGCCAACGCCGGCGTCTCGCTTGTGTTGAGGCCATCGTACCCCAGGCGCTGGCTTCGTCCAAATCGCGTCATCGAATGCGCCTTGCGTCGGGGCGCTTGCGAGACAGCCTCTACTCGCTCACGCTGTCGATGACGCCGCCCAGGATGTCGACGATCAGGTCCACTTCTTCGGCGGTGATGGACAGCGGCGGAGAGAAGGCCAACACGTTGCCGACGTTGCGCGTGCGCAGGCCGCGCGCCAGACAGAGATTGTAAATTTCGAGCGCTTTGGCCAGGTCGGGTTCACGCGTCGTCTTGTCTTTGACAATCTCAACGCCGCAGAGCAGGCCCCGCCCGCGCACGTCGCCCACAATGTTGAAGTCGAGCAGTTTGGAAAGGCCGCCTTTGAGCCGCTCCCCCATGACGCGGCTATTTTCCACCAACCCCTCTCGCTCGAGGATCTCCAGATTTTTGAGCGCCACAGCGCAGGCGGCGGCGTGGCCGGAATAGGTGTAGCCGTGCATCCAGGCTTCCTCCGGCGGCGCTGCATCGATGACCTCGCGGATGGCGTCCGAAATTTGAATGCCGCCCAGCTGCAAATAGCCGCTGGTGACGCCCTTGGCAAAGGACATGATGTCGGGACGCAGCTCCCAGTGATGCTGGCCAAACCACAGGCCTGTGCGGCCGAAGCCGCAGATCACCTCGTCCACGATCAGCAACACTTCGTATTTGTCGCAGATGGCGCGCACGAGCGGGAAATAGTCGTCCGGCGGCACGATGACGCCGCCGACGCCCTGGATCGGTTCGGCGATGAAGGCGGCGACCGTTTCCGGCCCCTGGCGCAGAATCTCTTCTTCCAACGCCCGCGCCGCCGCCTGCCCGACCGTCTCATGGGGTTGGATGTCGCCGGTGTAGCGATAGGGGTTCGGCGCCGGAATGTGCGAGAAACCGGGCGTGAGCGGGCCGAACATGGTGTGGTAACGGGGAATGCCGGTGGCTGCCGTGGCGGCGACGGTGATGCCATGATATGCGCCCTGCCGCGAGATGATCTTCACCTTCTCCGGCCTCCCCAGGCGGCGCCAGTAGTAACGCGCCGTCTTGAAGGCGGTGTCGTTCGATTCGGAGCCGCCCGACGTAAAGAAGGTGGTGTTGAGCGTCGGATGCGCCATCCCCGCCATGCGATAGGCGAGTTCGGCTGAAGGCGGCGTGGTCATGCCGACGAAGTTGGAGGTGAAGGCGAGCTTGCGCATCTGCTCGGCGGCGACTTCGGGCAGCTCCTGGTTGCCGTAGCCGATGTTGACGTTCCAGAGGCCGGCCATGCCGTCGAGCACTTTGCGTCCGTCGGTGGTGTAGAGCCACACCCCTTCGGCGCGCTCGACCACCAGAGGGTCTTGATGTTGCTTGGGATGGTGCAGAGGATGAAGCTGTTTTTTGTCGTGTTCGACCACGGTGGCGTGGTCAAGCGTTAAGTCAAGCATGATGGTTTCGCACTTTCTAATCATTCAAAAATTTCTTCGCACCCTTGAATTATTGTGCATTCGCTTCACTTTGGAAAATTCGCCATGCTCCCAGCCTCGAGACCGTTGAACATTCCGTCGTCCTTGGGAGTTGCGCAGTCAGGTGAAGCTTTCGCGTAAAACAGGTGCTTCCAGGAAGTTTGACGGCGTTTAACGATTTTTGGCAATCGGCAGGCGCTGCTCGTAGCAGCGCTTTCCTGAATTC
>NZ_CAKZMJ010000112.1 GCF_937128415.1 uncultured Caldilinea sp. | reverse complement strand
TTTTCAATGTGGATCGAGGTGTATTTGTCTTCCTGCACCAGCCGCTCGCTGACGAGAATCGCATCTTCAAAGTTGCCGCCTTCCCAGCTCAGATAGGCGACGATGACGTTCTGACCCAGCGCCAGCTCGCCGCCGTCTGTGCTCGAAGAGTCCGCCAACACGTCGCCGGCTTTCACTATGTCGCCCTTGTAGACGACCGGACGCTGATCGATGCAGGTGCTCTGGTTGGAGCGGTTGTACTTGCGCAAATGATACACGCGCCGCGTGCCGTCGCGCTCCTGCACCGTAATTTGATCGCTGGTGACGCTGATCACCTCCCCGTCGTTCCTCGCCACCACGACCTGACCGGAGTCGACCGCCGCCTGATATTCCATGCCGGTGCCGACCAGAGGCGCGTCCGGGCGAATCAGAGGCACGGCCTGGCGTTGCATGTTGGAGCCCATCAGGGCGCGATTGGCGTCGTCGTGCTCCAGGAAAGGAATCAACGCCGCAGAAACGCCGACGATCTGTTTGGGCGAGACATCCATGTAGCGAATATTGTTCGGATGCTCGAATTTGAAATCTTCAGCCTGTCGAGTCGAAGGCCGGTTGTTGAGAAACTCGCCCACCGCGTTCAACGCAGAGGAAGCCTGTGCAATGGGCGCCGTCTCCTCTTCGTCCGCCGTGAGATAGACCACCTCGCGGCTCACGAAGGGTTTGACGCGCACGCTCTCTAACCCGAGGCTGGCGATGCGCTGGGCCAGCGCCTCATCGACGACCTGCCCGCGCGCAGCAACTGTCGCATTCGTCGCCGGGTCAATTACATCCGCGTCGAGCGTATGGCCCACCAGCGCAGAGGCCTCGACAGGGGAAATCTCTTTCAGCACCTTGCGATAAGGCGTCTCGATGAAGCCGTATTCATTGACGCGCGCATAGGTGGCCAGCGAGCCCATCAGACCGATGTTGGGGCCTTCCGGCGTCTCGATGGGGCAGATGCGACCGTAGTGCGAGAAGTGGACGTCGCGCACGTCGAAGCCCGCGCGCTCGCGGCGCAGGCCGCCGGGGCCGAGCGCGCTGAGACGCCGTTTGTGCGTCAGCTCCGCCAGGGGGTTCGTCTGATCCATGAACTGGCTGAGCTGACTGCCGCCGAAAAACTCGCGCGTGGCCGCCACCACGGGCCGAATGTTGAGCAGACTCAGCGGGGTGACCTGGTCGGGATCGCGGATCGACATGCGCTCGCGCACCACCCGCTCCATGCGCAGCAGGCCGATGCGCAGCTGATTCTGGATCAGCTCGCCCACCGTCTTCACGCGGCGGTTGCCGAGATGATCGATGTCGTCGGCGCGTCCCTGGCCGTTGTTGATCTGAATGATTCGTTTGATGACTGCGACGATGTCATCGGTGGTCAGCACGCGGGCGGCGCCGTCTTTGGACTGAATGTCCAGTCCGAGCCGGCGATTGAGCTTATAGCGCCCGACCTTGCCCAGGTCATACCGTCGATCCGAGAAGAAGAGGTTGTGCACAAAATTGCGCGCGTTGTCCAGCGTAGGCGGATCGCCTGGCCGCAGCTTTTTATAGAACTCTAACAGCGCGTTCTCAACGCCGAGAGCTGAGTCGTCTGTGGGGTTGCTGGTGACGTCGCGCTCGATGGTCGCTTGAATGTAAGGGTGCTCCAGGTTCGTATCGACGTCGGCGAAGAGCGCGCGAATTTCATCGTCGGTGCCAAAGCCAATGGCGCGCAACAACAGGGTGACCGGCAGCTTGCGTTTGCGATCGACCTTGACGCTGATGATGTCGCGCCGACTTGTCTCGAACTCCAGCCACGCCCCCCGGCTGGGGATCAACTTGGCGCCGGCCAGATCGCGTCCGGTGGTGCGATCGGTCTCCACGGTGAAATAGACGCCCGGCGAGCGAATCAGCTGGCTGACGACGACGCGCTCGCTCCCATTGATGATGAAGGTGGCGGCGTCGGTCATCATCGGGAAATCTCCCATGAAGACTTCCTGTTCGCTCACTTCGCCGGTCTCTTTGTTGACCAGGCGCACTTTGACCCACAGCGGCGCAGAGTAGGTGATGTCGCGCTCGCGACATTCCTCCACCGGATATTTGGGCTCGGCGAAATAATAATCGCCAAAATGCAGCTCGAGGTTCTTGTTGAAGCTGACGATAGGTGAAATCTCGTCAAACAGTTCTCGCAGCCCCTCCTTCTTAAACCACTCAAAACTGCGGATTTGCACTTCGGTCAAGCGCGGCAAATCGAGGATGGTGGGGATTCGCGCATAGCTCTTACGGCGAACGCGGTTTGCCTGCATGGTCACATCGGTCCCGTTTGCGGATTGGCTCATGTATTCCAGCTCCTTGATTGGCCTAAAAATGACAATAAGACACCGACGCAGATAGCCGCCAGCACCCGCATCTCTGCGGTGCGCCACCATCTACAACCGGGTGTCTTCGACTCGACACAATAACTTCAGCCGTATATCAATTGTTGTACAAAACAAAAATCAGGTGATGTGCGGAGAGGAGACAATTTCCATTCTTTCTTCCGCTCGCACATTCACCTGAACTCCTCTTACTTATAAAAGTAATCCGATTGGGCGCTCGACCGACAACATGTCAAGCGCCGTAACCATAAAGTTTATACGACAAGGCGGATGAAAGTCAAATTTCATCCGCCCAAAAATATAAAATCTTGGACGCTGGCGCTTGATCACTGTTCTCCATTATCGGATATTTTGTTGGGCATTCTGTAACGCGCGTTACGATTATGTCTATTCATTCTTTTCGGCCCAGCCGCGCAGCGCGCGTGCCGTATCCCAAGTTTCCCAAAAATATACAACAAAAATCGTATAAATTGGCACTAGACAAAGCCCCCTTTTTGCACTATAATGTGGGACAAAGTGGGGGGAAGTGGGAGAAAATTCTCATATTTTCCTTTTTTCGGCCAGCAGAGTGGGAATTGATTTCCTGGCTCGCCACTTTGGGATAAGTGAGTTACCTGTTGTTCGGGGTGTTTCTGTGTAATGGGTGGCGCGTAATGCGTGCATACTTGCCGCACCAGGTATGGCTCTGCGGATTGCGCGTCACCCATTACGGCCCGATCTGACGGGTCGGCTGACAAGGACTTGCCCCCGAAGAAAGTCGTTGCGGCGGCCCATCGCAACGGCTGTCATGAAATCAACCATCGTGCAACGACCATGAGGGCAACGGCGCAATCGACATGTTCCTGGGCGAATATACGCACGCGCTCGACGCAAAGGGCAGGCTCACCATTCCGGCCAAATACCGGAATGCGTTGGCCCTCGGCATGGTGGTGACCCGCAGCCCGGTGGATCGCTGCCTGTTGCTTTTTCCGCAAGCGGAGTGGGAGCGACTGGCGGATAAGGTGAGCGCCCTGCCGTTCACCGACCCGCGCTCTGCAGCGTTTCGGCGGGCTTTTTTCAGCGCCGCAGAAGACCTTCAGCCCGATGGGCAGGGACGCATCTTGTTGAGTCAGCGGCTGCGAGATTATGCGGGAATCGAAAACGAAGTCGTGGTGGCCGGCATGAATAAGTTCATCGAGTTGTGGAATCCTGCGCTGTGGGAGGAAAAGGTCGTCGGGGCCTTGCAAGACGCCGATTTCACCGGCGATTTTTTCAGCACCTTAAGTCTTTAGCAGTTCAGATCTTTCGCAATGATGGCCGACCGCCCACCTGTCGCTGCAGATCCGCCCGACGCGCACCATGCGCCGGTGCTGCTGGCGGAAGTGTTGAAGGGGCTTGCGGTCAGAGCCGGTGCATGGGTGATCGACTGCACGCTTGGCGGCGGGGGGCATACGGAGGCGATCCTGGCGGCGTCGGCGCCGGATGGCCGCGTGCTGGGGATCGACGCGGATCCGGCTGCCATCCGGCGAGTGGCGGAGCGGCTCGCAGACGCCGTCGCCGCTTCCCGGCTGGTGCTGCACCAGGGGCCCTTCGAGCTCTTGGAAGAGGCGGCGGCGGCGCACGGTTTTGCTCCGGTCGATGGCGTCCTGCTCGACCTGGGGGTGAGCAGCTTTCAGTTGCAGACGCCGGAGCGAGGCTTCTCCTTTGGGTTGACGGGGCCGCTCGACATGCGTTTTGACCCGGCGCAGCCGCTCAGCGCAGCCGACATCGTCAACGAGTGGGACGAACAGGCTCTGGCCGATGTGATTTATCGCTACGGGGAGGAGCCGAAGAGTCGCCGCATCGCCCGCTATCTGGTGAAACATCGCCCTTTCGCCACCACAGCGCAGCTGGCGGAGGCGATTGAGAAGGCGGTGGGAGGGCGTCGAGGGGCTCGCATCCACCCGGCGACGCGCACCTTTCAGGCGTTGCGCATCGTCGTCAACCGCGAGCTGCAACAACTGGAGCGCGTGCTTCCACAGGCGCTGCGGCTTTTACGCCCGGGGGGACGGCTGGCTGTGATTACGTTCCACAGCCTGGAAGATCGCATCGTGAAACACTGGATGCTCGCAGAGGCGCGCGGCGATGCTCCTGATTCGAATCGCATGGAGGAGCGCATGGAGGGCGGTTCTCAGCGCTGGCCAGCGTTGCGCATCCTGACCAAAAAACCGATTACGCCGACTGCAGAAGAGATGCGCCTCAATCCACGCAGCCGTTCGGCGAAGCTCCGCATCGCCGAAAAGCTGCCAACAACCCAGAGTGACACGTGATGTGTGCTCAGTGAGTCACTGGCCCTCCCTCACACCACTCATCACGGTTCACTATAGGGAAAGGCTTCGAGAGCCTTTCGTAGCGTAGGGGCGACGCACGTCGCCCCTACTACTACACTATAATTTCAGGATGCAGAGGGGTTCATGTTCGAGCGTAGCACGCTGCCGTCCACGGTCTCAACCGAAATCTCCGGCTCGCTGCAGCATTCGCTGAGCCGTCGTTGGTTGAACATTTTGCAGGAAATGCTCTGGTTGCCGGAGAATTTCCGGCAATATCTCCTTTTGCTGGCGGCGACGCTGCTCGTCGGCGCAGGCATGATGGCGCAGGTCTGGCTCAGGGTGCAGATCGCCGAGGAGCGTTATCTGCTGACAAAGCTGACGGAACAGCAGCAGCGCATCGAGCGAGAGAACAGCGAAATTATCTTCGCCATAGCCAATGCGACTTCGTTGCGCCAGATCGAGCAGGCGGCTCTCGCTCAGGGCTATCGCCCGGTGACAGGGCGAGTCTATGTCCGTCGCGATGAGTTGCCCACCCTTCAGTTTCCGGCGGCGTCGAGTGGGCCGTATGCTGCAGAGCCGCCTCTTGCGATCCACAACCTGGGCAGCGATTGGAGCACAGTGGCGCCGGTCGACGGGGAAGCGCGTAGCTCGCCGCTGGAGGAGTTGGTCTCCGCAGTGGGGCGCGGCTTGACAGCGTTCGCCGAGTGGCTGCTCGTGCACACCCAAGGCGCATCGACGACGATCAACGAGACATTGACGCCTTCAGGGTCATCTGTGCAATGACATCGCTAGGCCAGGAGCTCGCCGCGTCGCAGGCCCTCAGCGAGCCGCAAACGTTGCCGACGGAGGGGGGCCAGAAGCGCGAACTGTGGCGCTTCTGGTTTCTTATTTCCTTTTTCGCCGCGCTGATCGCCATGATTGCGTCGGCGCTGCTTACTCATCAGGCGCTGCGACTGGGGTACACCCGGCCCGCCGGCTTGCCTCACCAGGGGGAGTCGCCCCGCGGCTCCGTCGTCGATCGCAACGGCGCGCTGCTCGTGGCCGATCGCTACTTCTACGAAATTTCGGTCAACCCCACTCACCTCAAAACGGACGCAGACAGACGAGCGCTCGCCGATGCGCTGGAGAAGATGGCCGACGTTCCTGCAGCGCAGACGCTGGAGCTCTTGCGCCAGTACGCCGATCGCTATTTCCTGCGTCTGGCGCCCGCGGTCGAACTGGAGATCGGCCACCGCATCCTGGCCGAACAGCAGCGCCTTGCGCAGGAGGGAGGCGCCCACCCGCTGCTTCATCTGAATCTCACGCCCGCTCCTCAGCGTTATTATCCAGAGGGGCCGCTGGCTGCGCACGTTGTGGGTTTCACCGCCCTGGTGGGAGATGCAGTCTGGCGCCGCGGCGTCGCAGGGGTGGAAGGGTACTACGAGTCGTTTTTGCGCCAGCGCAACGGCGTCGGTCTGACGGGCAAGGCGACGGCCACGTTTGACTCGTTGCCTTCGTCTTTGCATCGCTACCTGCCGTCGCCCGCCGGACGAGATCTCGTGCTCACGATCGACCGCGGCGTGCAATGGATCGCCGAAGAGGAGCTGCGCCGCGCGCTGGAGTTATATCGCGCGACAGCGGGAACGATCATCGTGATGGATCCTTGGACCGGTGAAGTGCTGGCGATGGCGAATGCACCGGCCTTTGATCCCAATCGAATTGCGGAGGCCGATCCTGCTGCACTGCTCAATCCGGCGGTGGGCACGCAATACGAGCCCGGCTCCGTCTTCAAGATCATCACTGCGGCCGCTGCACTTGACACAGGCGTGGTGACGCCTACGCAAAAGCTGACCGACACCGGCTCGATCGCCGTCGGCCAACGTCTGATTCTGAACAGTGACCGCGCCGGTTATGGGCAAGTGGACATGAGCGAGGCGCTGGCGCGTTCGCTCAACGTGATCTCGGCGCAGTGGGCTTTGCTGCTCGGCGAGCGACGCTTCTATCAATACGTGGATCGCTTCGGCTTTGGCAAGGTGACCGAGATCGATCTGGCCGGTGAAATTTACGGCGCGGTGAGAAAGCCGGGCCACGAAAGATGGAGCCTCTCCGATCTGGGCACAAACAGCTTTGGCCAGGGGCTGGCGGTGACCCCGATTCAGATGGTCAACGCCACCGCAGCGATTGCGAACGGCGGCAAGCTGATGCGCCCCTACGTGGTCAAGGCGCGTATTCTAGACGGCCAGGTGCAATTTACGGAGCCCACGGTGCTTGGCGTCGCCATCCGGCCTGAGACGGCGAAAATGCTGACCGACATTCTGGTTTCTGTGGTTGAACGAGGGAACCAGGCGGCGGGCGTTGCGGGTTATCGAGTTGCAGGGAAAAGCGGAACGGCGCAAATTCCGGGCGAGCAAGGCTACGAAGAAGACGACACGATTGTCACATTCGTCGGCTATGCGCCGGCGGACGATCCGCGTTTCGTCGTTCTGGTGAAGTTGGAGCGCCCCGATCCGTCGATCAGCCGTTGGGCCGGCTATACGGCGGCGCCCACCTTTGCGCAGGTGACGCGACGTCTGCTTCAATATTACAATATCCCGCCCGACGAGATTCGTTTGGGCGCAGAGCAATAAAGTTGGAAGAGAAAGAAAAGAAAGGTGCCTGAACGACCGTATCCATCGACTTCGATTACACAGCACACCCTGTGGACGGCGCTGACGGGCGACGTCCCTCCGCTTGCACTGCCGCCCACCCCCATCCCGCACGCAGCGTTGGACAGCCGCGATGTGCGCCCAGGCGACCTGTTCATTGCGCTGGCCGGCTCCCGGACAGATGGTCACGCCTACATCGAGGCTGCGCTTCGGCAAGGCGCGCAGGCGGTGATCGCCGAACCGCGCGGGCGCGAGGCAGGACAAAGGGGAGGCGTCGTCATCGACTGCACGCGCGCCCGTTGGACGTTGCAGGCGCAATTGCCGGAATCCTATCAGCCGGGCGCGCCTATCGTTTACATCGTCGACGACAGCGTAGAAGCGATGCAAAAGGTCGGCTCCTTTCAGCGCGTGCATCGCACCAGTGCAGCGCTCAAGGTGGTTGGCGTCACAGGCAGCGTAGGCAAGACGAGCACCAAAGAGCTGACGGCCAATGTTCTGCGCCAGCGCTACGTTACGCACGCCTCGCCGGGCAACCTGAACAGCGAACAAGGGCTCCCTCTGGCGCTGATGGGCTTGAATACGACGCACGAATACGCCGTGCTGGAGATGGGCATGTACGGGCTGGGGGAGATCGATCGGCTCTGCGTGCTGGCGCGTCCTCTGATCGGCGTTGTCACCAACGTTGGCCCCGTTCATCTCAGCCGTCTCGGCACCATTGAGCGCATTGCCCAGGCGAAATCTGAGCTCGTGCGCGCCCTTCCTCCCGCCGAGGAAGGAGGCGTGGCCATCCTCAACTGGGATGACGAGCGCGTGCGCGCGATGGCCGAGCTGACCAGAGCGCGCGTGATTCGCTATGGCCTGACGCCCGAGGCGGACCTGTGGGCGGACGACATTCAAGGCATGGGCATGGAAGGGCTCCGTTTCCGTTTTCATCATCGTCTCTCGAACGACCAGAAGGTGGAGTCCCTCTACGTCAAGGTGCCTCTCTTAGGACGTCACAGCGTCCACACCGCGCTCTGCGCGGCTGCGGTTGGCCTGCTTGCAGGGCTGAGTTGGGGGGAAATCATCGCCGGGCTTCAGAATGTCGCCGGGCAGTTGCGCCTGGTCGTGGCGGCGGGCGTTCATGGCTGCACGGTGATCGACGACACCTACAACGCCAGTCCCGCCAGCACGATCGCCGCCCTGAATCTGCTGGCGGACATTCAGCCGGCTGAGGGGGGGCGGCGCATCGCCGTGCTGGGCGACATGCTTGAGCTGGGAAGCTACGAGACGGAAGGACACCAGATCGTCGGGCGACGGGCGGCCGACGTCGTCGATATCCTGCTGACCGTCGGTCAGCTCGGCGCCAGCATCGGCGAAGAGGCGCGCAGCAGCGGCTTGTCGCCGGAGCACGTGCATATCCTTGCGACGCACCAGGACGCCGTCGCCTTGCTGCGGCGCATCGTGCGTCGCGGGGACTTGGTGCTCGTGAAGGGCAGCCGCGCCGTCGGAATGGATAGCATCGTCGCCGAGATCATCGCCGACGCCAACGGCGTCGGCGCACAAGAGGAGAGGGCGAGCGATGGATAATCCGCTCGAGCCGCGCATGGCCTATGCTTTGAGCCTGGGCGCAATCAGCTTTCTGTTTGCAGTCGTCTGGGGCAAGCCGCTCATCGGGTTGTTACGGCGCAAGGGCATCGGCAAGCAGATCCGCATCGAGCAGCCAGGCAGCCATCAGCTCAAGACCGGCACGCCGACGATGGGCGGCATCCTTTTCGTAGTTCCGGTGCTGGTGATCATCGGCTCGCTGAACATCGTCAACCTGTTGGGCATGGACGCAATCGGGCAAAGCACGCTGTTGCTCTTTTTCTGCCTGGGGTCGCACGCCCTGCTCGGCGCTGTGGACGACTGGCAGGGCATCAAAGGCATTCGCGGCCGCGGGGAGGGCATGAGCCCGCGCATGAAGAGCGCCTTTCAGTTTCTCTTCGCCGCCATCATCGGTTTGGTGCTCTACTTTGGCCCACCCCAGTGGGATTACGTGGGCGTGCCGACCTTCGTCGATTTTTTTCGCGTTGGGCCATGGATTATCCCGGTCACCGTCGTGGTGCTCTATCTGACAAGCAACGCCGTCAACTTCACCGACGGACTGGACAGTCTGGCGGGCAGCACCAGCCTGGTGGCCTTCGCCTGTTACGGCACCATCGCCTATCTGCAAGAACAGGTCTATCTGGCGATCTTTTGTTTTACGTTGGCCGGCGCGCTGTTGGGCTTCCTCTGGTATAACGCTTATCCCGCTCAGCTCATTATGGGTGATGCAGGGAGCCTGCCGCTCGGCGCGACGCTGGGCCTGGTTTCGATCATGACGGGACAATGGCTGCTGCTGCCGGTGATCGGGCTTGTGTTTGCCATCGAAGCGCTGAGCGTGTTGATCCAGGTCACCTATTTCAAACTGAGCAAACGGTGGTACGGCGAAGGGCGTCGGGTGTTCAAGATGGCGCCGTTGCATCATCACTTCGAGCTGCTGGGATGGAGTGAGATGCAGGTGAAAGAACGCTTTTTCATCATCTCCGTTTTGTCTGGCATGTTGGGCGTTGCGCTTGCGTTGATCTGAGAGCGCGGCAGGTCGGAGGTCCGAACGATGTTTCGTGGGCGACAGATCGCGATTTTAGGATTGGCTCGCCAGGGAACGGCGCTGGCGCGCTTTTTCGTGGCCGCCGGCGCTCATGTCACCATCAGCGACGCAGCGTCGGCCGAACGACTGGCGACGGAGCTGGCCCGCGTGCGCGACCTGCCCGTCGAACTTGCGCTGGGCGGTCATCCCCTCCACTTGCTCGATGGCTGCGACTTGCTTTGCCTGAGCGGAGGGGTGCCGGCGCAGCTCCCCATCGTGCAGGAGGCCATCCGCCGCAAGATTCCGCTCAGCAACGACAGTTTGCTGACCTTGCAACTTGCCCGCCAACGCGGCCTGGGGCCGATCGCCGCCATCACCGGCAGCAGCGGCAAAACCACCACCACCACGCTGGTGGGCGAAATCCTGGCCGCCAGCGGGCGTCGCGTGCATGTTGGCGGCAACATCGGGACGCCGCTGATCGACCGCCTGGAGACGATCGCGCCCGGCGACTGCATCGTGCTGGAGCTGAGCAGCTTTCAGTTGGAG
This sequence comes from uncultured Caldilinea sp., assembly GCF_937128415.1. Lineage (GTDB taxonomy): Bacteria > Chloroflexota > Anaerolineae > Caldilineales > Caldilineaceae > Caldilinea. Next base: position 12,145 of record NZ_CAKZMJ010000112.1, on the reverse strand, counting down.
CTCTTCGACCGGCGCTGGGCGTGGGGGCCGACGGACGATCCCGTGCAGGGCGTCGGCCCTGACGTCGCCGCCATTTTGAACATCACGCCGAACCATCTGGACCGCCATCCGGACATGGCGGCCTACGCTGGGGCCAAGTTTAATTTGCTGCGCTGCCTGCCGGAGGACGCCGCCATCGTGCTGAGCGCCGAAGACGCCATCACGCGGCGCGTGGCCAGCAGCGCCTGGCGTGCAAGCGACCCGCCGCTGCCTGCAAGCTGGGCTGCAGTGGCCGGCAATTTGGACGCAGTGTTGGAAGAAGTAGGGGCCCTCGTCGCCGATAGACGGCGGCCGCCGTTGCTGTTCCATCGTTACAGTCGCGTCGACAGCGGCGCCTGGGGAGAGTGCGGCCGTCTTTTTTACCAGGGGCAGGAGATCTGTCTGCGCAGAGAGGTCCGGTTGCGCGGGGAGCACAACGTCGGCAATCTGCTGGCGGCGGCGGCGATCAGCGGCGCGCTGGGCGCAGACGTGGAAGCGATGGGCCGGGTCGCCCGCACGTTCCGCGGCGTGCCGCACCGGCTCGAGGTCGTGGCGGAGGTGAACGGCGTCACCTGGGTCAACGACAGCATTGCAACTTCGCCGGAGCGGGCAGTGGCCGGCCTGCGCAGCTTCGAGGCCATCGACCAGGCCCTGATCTTGCTGGCGGGCGGCAAGGACAAAAAGTTGCCGTGGGAGGAGTTCGCCGACGAAGTGTTGGCGCGCGTCGATATGCTCATCGGCTTCGGCGAGGCCGGCGAGATGATCGTGCGCAAAGTGCAGGAGCGCGCCACCTTCCGGCAGCAGCGCGCGCCGAGCACGGCCGTCGTCCATCGCCTCGATGAAGCCGTCGAGCTGGCCGCGCAGGTGGCGGAGCCGGGCGCGGTGGTGCTGTTGTCGCCAGGAGGAACCAGCTACGACGCATATCGCGACTTTGAAGCGCGGGGAGAGCATTTTCGCCAACTGGTGAAAGAAATTGCAGCAGTCAGAGCGACGGCGCAGCGGTGAGAAAATGGAGGAGAGCGACGATGCAAGCAAAGGCCACCGGTCGCGCTGCAGCCAAATCAAGAGCCAAAGGACGTTACGACTGGGGATTGCTTTCGGTGGTGACGATCCTGCTGATGCTGGGCCTGGTCATGGTCTTCAGCGCCAGTTATCCGCGCGGCATTGAAGGTTTCAACAACCCATATTATTTTATCGGCCGTCAGTTGATGTGGCTCGGTTTAGGCGTCGCAGGGCTGATCGTAGCGGCGCGCATCCCTTACACATGGTGGGAGCGCTGGAGCATCCCCATCATGGGGATCACGCTGGTGGCGCTGCTTGTGCTCATCCCGCTCGGCGCCGAGCGTTTCGGGGCCAGGCGCACCTTCTTTGAGGGCAGCGTTCAGCCCAGCGAGGCGGCCAAGCTCGCCATCATCATTTACGTCGCCACGTGGCTCGCCAGCAAGGGGCGCCGCATTCGCGACGTGCGCGCCGGACTGTTGCCTTTCGGCGTTTTGATGGGCATTGTGACGGTCTTGATCGTGTTGCAGCCGGAGATCAGCACTGCGATTCTGATCGTCGTCACCTCTGCGGTGATGCTGTTTGTCGCCGGCGCAGCGGTCAAACAGTTGGTGGTGATTGGGGTTGTCAGCGCCGGCACATTTCTGGCGGTGATCTATTACAGCAGCTACGCCGCCGACCGCGTTTCGCGCTATCTGGCCTCGGTCGGCAATCCGGTCGCCAGCGATGAGTGGCAGGTGAGTCAGAGCGTTCAGGCGTTGATGCGCGGAGGGCTGTTTGGCCGCGGCCTGGGCAACGGCCTGGCGCAACAGACGGGGTATCTGCCCTTGACCTGGAGCGACAACATCTTCGGCGTGATCGGAGAGGAGATGGGGTTGCTGGGCGCGCTTTTTGTCATCGCGCTTTTCGCCTTGTTGGCGTATCGCGGTTTGCGCATTGCGCTGGCCGCGCCGGACACGTTCGGCATGTTGCTGGCCACCGGCGTCACGACGAGCCTGATCTTGCAGGCGTTGCTGAACATGGCGGTGACCACGGCGATTTCGCCGCCGACCGGCGTGACCTTGCCCTTCATCAGCTACGGCGGCAGTTCGCTGCTGGCGTCGATGTTCGGCATTGGGCTGTTGCTCAGCATCAGCCGGTATAGCGTCGACGCCGCGTCGCAAACTCAGCAGGCAGGAAGGTATTCCTATGAACGTGTTGATCTCGGGCGGGGGAACGGGCGGTCACGTGTATCCGGCGCTGGCGGTCGTGGAGCAGCTCGCGCCGGCGGCTACCATGCTGAAACAGCGCGCGGCGCCTTCGTCGGCGACGGCAGAGTTCGCCGCGGGGGCAAGTCGGAAAGACGTCAGCCGTAGCCCAGAGCCGCCTACAGAACCCGTAGACTCATCCTGCCATCTGCTCTGGGTGGGAAGTCGCAGCGGCATGGAGAAAGCGCTCGTCGAACGCGCCGGCATCGCCTTCCAGGGCGTCCACACCGGTCAGTTGCGCACTCGCAATCCGTTCAAGTTTGTGCGCAATCTGTTGCAGATGGCCCTGGGCGTGGGGGAGAGTCTGGCGATCGTGAGGCGTTTTCGCCCAGACGTCTGTTTTGTAACCGGCGGCTATGTCTGCGGGCCGGTCGTTGCAGCCTGCTGGCTACGGAGGACGCCGGTGCTCATCTACCTGCCCGATCTGACGCCAGGCTACGCAATCCGGTTGTTGAGCAAGCTTGCGCAGCGCGTGGCGGTCAGCTTTCCGGAGGCGGCGCACTGGTTCGGCGGCGAAGCGCCGGCCGGCAAAGCCGTGGTGACCGGCTATCCGGTGCGGCGGGAGCTGGTGAAAGCGGCCCAAGATCGCACGGCTGCGCGACGTCGATTGGCGGCTGCGTTGGGGATTTGCCTGGACGAGCCGGACGGAACCCAGGCGCCGTTGTTGCTCATCTGGGGCGGCTCCAGCGGCGCCCGCGCCATCAACCGGGCGACCTGGGGCGCGCTGCCCGAGCTGTTGGCGCTGGCCCAGGTGGTGCATGTGGTGGGCGTGCGCGATTGGCCGCTCTACGAAGCGTGGCGAGCCGAGCATCGTCTGCCGGAGGCGCTTGCACATCGCTACCATCCGGTCGCCTATCTGCACGAGGAGATGCCGCTGGCGTTGGCGGCCGCCGACCTCAGCGTGGCGCGCGCGGGCGCCAGCACGCTCGGCGAGTTCCCGGTGGCGAAGCTGCCCTCCATCCTGGCGCCGTTGCATAGCGTCAACCAGATGGACAATGCGATGGCGTTGGTGCGCCGCGGCGGCGCCGTTGTGATCGAAGACGAAGATTTGCCCGCCAAGCTGGCGCCGACGGTTGCTCGCCTGCTCGCCGATCCGGCCCGGCTCAAGGCGATGGAGGCGGCGCTCGCTCAGATGGCGACGCCGGACGCCGCGGCTAAAATCGCCGCCCAAATCGTGCAGTTGGCAAGCCACCATGACCGGTGAAACGCAAGTTCTGATCGCCCTGATTCTCTGGCTCTCTTTTTTCGGCTGGATCGGCGTGCGCCGCGGCTACCTGGCCGAGCTTTGGCTGCTGGGGGTCACGGTAATCAGTTGGGTGCTGTTGCAGGAGCAAGGGGACATCGTCGTTCGGTTGACCAATTTCGCCGGCAAGTTTGTCGCACTGGTGCGGGCAGGCGGGCTGACGGCCGACGCCGAAGAGGCGGTTCGGATTGTCGCCGAAGCGCCCAATGTGATTACAGAAGACAACCGACAAGGCTTTCTCTTTCTGGTCTGGGCGATCATCGTGCTGACCACATTTATCGTGACGAGCAACCCGCGCTTCGTAAAGCCAAAGACGAACAGCAAGCTGTTGAGCTTTCTGGTCGGTGCAGTGAATGGACTGATCTTTGCGGCGTTGTTGTTGCCGGTTCTCAACGAGCTTTTGCAGGCGGCTCCCTTGCCGCAGGACAGCGCTTGGGGCAGCCTGTTTGTCGTCATAAGCCGCATCTGGACGTTGCTTGTCGATAATGTATCGGACTTTTGGTCCTGGATGCTGACATGGCCGGCGGGCGTCTGGTTGCTGTTGATCACTGCTCTGCTGTTGTTGATTGCCTGGCCGTTGCGCGGCAGCGCCGCAGGGAAAAAGTAGCATCATTATGGGGCCGGTCGAAATTCTGTTTTACACCGTCGTCGTCATCTTTGCCTTTATCGGGAGTGTGCGTGGGGCGAATCGAGAGCTTGGCAACTCAATTATTTTCATGTACGTCGTGGCAATTCTCCGCTTCGCCGATGAGCGAGGTTGGAGCGAACGAGCCGCCGAGGCGCTCAGGATCATCGATCTAGAGGGGGGACGCCTCAATGAAATCACCTTTCTGCTGATCTCGATCGTGTTCACGGTGATCGTGATTATGAGTTATCAAGGATTGACGTTTGACTTCAGCCCTAAGCGATTGACAGGCTTTTGGGGGTTTCTTGCCGGTCTGGGCGTCGGCGCACTGAACGGGTATCTGATCGCCGGCACCCTCTGGCACTACGCAGACCGGTATCAATATCCTTTCGGTCTTTTGACCGGCCCTTTGACTCCGGTTGGGCAGACGTTGTTGGGCTATTTGCCCCAGACGATCTTTCCCAACGCAATGTACTGGGTGATTCCGGCCACGATTTTGTTGATTCTGCGGATCATCCGCTGAAGACCGGAGAAGCAGGAGCAAACATCGCAATGGCATCCAACGCATGGCAAGCCCGGCTATCGAATCGAGACCGCACTCTGCGCGTTCACCTGATCGGCCTCGGCGGCGCAGGCCTGAGCGCCATCGCCTCTGTCTTGCTAGACATGGGGATGCAGGTGAGCGGCAGCGATCGTCAGCCTTCGCCTGCGCTGCAACGGCTGGCCGAACGCGGCGCGGAGGTCGTCATCGGCCAACGCGCCGAAAATCTCACGGCACGCGCGGCCGGCGCGCGCCCCGATGTGGTCTTGATCAGCAGCGCCGTCGACGCCCAAAACCCGGAGCGCTGCGCCGCCGAATCGTTGGGCATCCCGGTGGTCAAGCGCAGCGAATTCCTGCCTGCGCTGCTCGCCGGGCGTCGCGTCATCGCTGTGGCGGGAACGCACGGCAAGACGACCACCACGGCGATGACAGTTCAGGTGCTGCGTCATGGGGGAATCGACTGCGGCTACATCATCGGCTCCGAAGTCCCAGGTCTCGGCAACGGCGCCGCGGGCGCAGCGCCGGAATTTGTGATTGAAGCGGACGAATACGACCGCATGTTTTTAGGGCTGCGTCCCTCGATCGCCGTGATCACCAACGTCGAATGGGATCATCCCGACTGTTACCCGACGCCCGCCAGTTTCCGTCGGGCGTTCATGCAATTCACGGACACCGTCGATCGCAACGGGCTGATCGTCGCCTGCTCCGACGATGAAGGCGTGCGCCGCGTGATGGCGTATGCGCCTTCGCGCGGGCCGCGCTGGATCACCTATGGCCTGAATGAGAACGCAGACCTGCGCGCACACAACGTGCGCGCGTTGCCGGGGCAGGGCGTCGAGGCCGATCTGGTCTGGTGGCATGCGCCGGAAGGAAAGCTCGAGCTTGCTGTGCCCGGCGTGCACAACGTGCGCAACGCCCTGGCGGCGCTGGCGGTCGGCCTTTCCTGCGACGCGCCGATGGACCGCTCGCTCGAGGCGCTGCGCAACTATCGGGGATCGGCGCGACGCTTCGAGTGGAAAGGGGAGGTCGGCGGCGTCACCGTCATCGACGACTACGCCCACCATCCGACCGAGATCGAGGCGACGCTCAACGCCGCCCGTCGCCGCTATCCGGAGCGACGCATCTGGGCCGTCTTTCAGCCGCACACCTACAGCCGGACGCGGCGCATGTTGTACCGGATGGGGGAAAGCTTCGACGCCGCCGATCAGGTGATCGTGACCGACATCTATCCGGCGCGCGAGATCGACGACGGCAGCGTGCACGCACGCGAGCTGGTCGCGGCCAGCCCTCATCCCGCCATGCGCTACATCGGCGCGCTGGAAGACGTCGTCGCCTATCTGGCCGAACAGGTGACGCCTGGCGACGTGGTGATCACGCTGAGCGCAGGCGACGGCTACAAAGTTGGGGAATGGTTGTTGGAGCGCTTGCAAAACAAGGTTCGGTGAGATTTTTAGCGTCAGGGATCGGAGACGTAAAGATTGCAACAGTCCATGCAGACGACGCTGGTTGATCGGAAAGCGCCGGAGCGATTCGGCGTCCGCATCGAAACGCAGACGCCGCTGGCGCCCTACACCACGATGAAGGTGGGCGGGCCGGCCGACTACTTTGCACGCGTGCAGACGGTCAGCCAGTTGATCCGCCTGGTGCGCTGGGCGCGCGACGAGGGCCTGCCCTATTGGATTTTGGGCGGGGGCAGCAACGTGTTGATCGGCGACGCGGGCGTGCGCGGGCTGGTGATCTACAACCGCTGCCGTCAGGTGCGCATCGACGAAGCGTCCTGCTGCGTCTTCCCGCAGGACGACCGGCCTTTTGTCTTCGCCGAAAGCGGCGCCAGCATGGCCGGTCTGGCGCGGCGGACGATCGCCGCCGGTCTCGCCGGCCTGGAATGGGCCGTGAGCCTGCCCGGCACCGTGGGCGGCGCAGTCGTCAACAACGCCGGCGCCTACGGCGGCGAGGTCAAAGATACGCTCTACAACGTCCTGGTGTTGGGCGCCGACGATGAGATCGTCGAGACGCCGGCGGCGCAGCTGCACTTCGCTTACCGCGCCAGCGCGCTCAAAGCGCAGCCCGAAAGCGATGAAGAGGGCGGCCTGGCGGTGGTGCGCCCCGGCTTTGGCCCGGTGGTGTTGAGCGCCAACTTTCGCCTGGCGCACGGAGAACAGGAGGCGCTCGAGGCGCGGGCCGAGCAGAATCTCCTGCACCGCCGCCGCTCTCAGCCGGTCGAACCGAGCCTGGGCAGCACCTTTGTGAATCCGCCCGGCGACTACGCCGGCCGCCTGATCGAGGCGGCGGGCTTGAAAGGATGCGCCGTCGGCGGCGTGCAGGTCAGCCGTCAGCACGCCAATTTCCTGATCAACCCCGGCGGCGTCGGCGGCGCCACCGCAGCGGACGTCATCGCCTTGATTCGACATATTCAGCAGGTGGTCGCCGAGCGCTTCGGCGTCCTGCTCAAACCGGAGATTCAACTGGTCGGTGAGCTTTGTTGACTTTCAGGGCAAGCGACGATCCGCCGGACGAAGTCGCCAGAGGAGCGAGGCAAATTGGAAACGGAGAATTCTTCAATGACGACAACGCAACGCAAGCGATATCGCGTGGGCGTCCTCTTCGGCGGGCGCAGCGGCGAGCATGAGGTCTCGTTGGCCAGCGCCAAAAATGTCATGGAGGCGTTGCGTCAGGCCGGCCACGAAGTGGTTCCGATCGGAATCAGCCGCAAGGGACGCTGGCTGCCGCAGCCGGACGCCTGGCTGCAGCTCACGGCGGAGGCGCAGGAGCGCACGGTGGGTCGCCATTTGCTCGGCCAGGAACGCGCTGGGGAGCTTGTCCCGCGTGCGTGGCAATTGAGCGAGCAGCCCCTGCCGGCGATCGACGTCATTTTCCCGGTGTTGCACGGCCCCTATGGCGAGGATGGCACGGTGCAGGGCTTGCTAGAGATGGCGAACGTGCCTTACGTCGGCTCAGGCGTGCTGGGCAGCGCGCTGGGAATGGATAAGGCAGTCGCCCGCAAGCTCTTCGCCCATCATGGCCTGCCGCAGGTGCGCCATTGCGTCGTACAGCGCCATCGCTGGCGCGCGGCGCCCGATGAAGTGATTGCAGAGGTCGAGGCGGCGCTGGCCTACCCGCTCTTTGTCAAACCGGCCAACATGGGCAGCAGCGTCGGCGTGAGCAAGGCGCGCAACCGCCGCCAGCTGCAGGACGCCCTCGATTACGCCGCCCGCTATGACCGCAAGATGCTGGTCGAAGAGGCGGTGCCGCACGCGCGCGAAATCGAAGTGAGCGTGCTGGGCAACCACGAGCCGGTGGCGAGCATCGCCGGTGAAATCATTCCCGCCAACGAGTTCTACGACTACAACGCCAAATATGAAAACGAAGGCAGCCAGCTGCTCATTCCGGCGCCTATCGACGCGGCGTTGATGGAGCAGGTGCGCAGCTACGCAGTGCGAGCGTTCCAGGCGCTCGAATGCGAGGGATTGGCGCGCGTCGATTTCTTGATGAACGGCGAGACGCAGGAGCTGTTCGTGAACGAGATCAACACCATGCCCGGCTTCACGCGCATCAGCATGTATCCCAAACTATGGGAAGCCAGCGGCGTCGCCTATCCGGAGCTGGTGCATCGACTGCTGGAGCTGGCGCTCGAACGCCACCAGGAGCGGCAGGAGTTCAGCACCGTCCGCTAGGGGCGCATTCGGACGCGGAAGCGCGGCTTGTGAAAGATTTCCGGAGACGGTATGGCGAGTGCAGCGAAGTCCAGGCAAGCGAAAACGCAGCAGAGCGATGCGTCCCGCCGCGCAGCCTCTTTGCATGCAGCGCAGCGTGAGGCGGCGCGCAGCCGCATGGCGCAGCGGCGCCGTCAACAGTTGAAACAACAGGTGCAACAACGGATGCGCACCTTTGAGTCGTTGTTGCCGGGGCTGCCGGAGACGGGGGGCGTTGCGCTGCCGCGCTGGGACCTCGCGCCGCTGAAGCGACTGGCGCGCAGTCGTCTGCTGTGGGCGCTGCTCGCAGCGCTCGCCATCGCAGGCGGGCTGACGGCCTGGTTCGCCCTGGATGAGCGCTGGTATATCTACCGCGAGGACGTTCACTTCAACGGGCTGAGTTATCTGGAGGCCGAAGAGCTATGGCGGCTCAGCGCCATCGACGGATGGCAGGTCTTCTGGATCGACGCCGACGAGGTCAGCCGGCGACTGCGCCAGAATCCCTATGTGGCCGAGGCGCGCGTGCACATTGCGCCGCTGGGAGCCAGGATCACCGTCGACATTACAGAAGTGCGGCCTGTGGCGCTTTGGGTGACCGACGAGGGGACGCGCTGGCTGCGGGAGGACGGTCTGGCGCTCCCCCCGCGAGGAGCGACGCCGCCCGGCCTTTTGCAAATTCTTGATGGCCCGGCGGACGCAACCCTGGCCGGCGCGCCGAGAGGAAGCGCCATCGACCCGGCTGTTTTGCGCAGTGCGCAGGCGCTGGCCAATCGCCTGCCCGGCGTCTCGCCGCTGCGCTACAACGCCCTGGTGGGCTTGAACTTCCGTCTGCCCAATTCACCCTACTGGGTCTACTGGGGAGATGGCGACGAGGTTGAAGCAAAGCTGGAAAACCTCGCCGCAGCCGAACTGTTGCTCGCCAGCGGCCGCGCTCAAGGCTCGGTGATCGACCTGCGTTTCGAGCGTCCCTACATCAAGTGACCGGCGGAGGAGGGATCGGATGGAGGAATTTGTTTCCGCTATCGACATCGGAACCACCAAGATTTGCGTCTTGACTGCGCAGGTGACGCATGACAGCCTGGGGAAATTGTCGCTGCGCATGTTGGGCGAAGGCGTGGCGCCCAGCCGGGGCATCCGCCGCGGGGTTGTCGTCGATGTGCCGGAGGCTACGGCGGCCATCGGCGAGGCGATCGAGCGCTGCGAGCAGGACGCCGGCCGCCAGATTTTGAGCGCCTACGTCGGCATCGCCGGCAGCCACATCAGCACGCGCAACAGCCGCGGCGTCAGCCCGGTCGATCGGCGCAACGGCGTCACCAGCGCCGATATGCAGCGCGCGCTGGAGGGGGCGCGCGCCGTCGCCCTTCCTGAAAACCAGGAGGTCATTCACACCATCGCCCGCTCGTGGACCGTGGACGGCGAAACGGAGGTGCAGCAGCCGCTCGGCATGAGCGCCTATCGCCTGGAGGTGGATGCGCACATCGTCACCGGCAGCAGCACGGCCATCAACAACCTGGTGCAGTGCGTGACTGCGCACGGCGTCGACATCGACGAGCTGGTGCTGGAGCCGCTGGCCGCCAACGAAGCGGTGCTGCGCCCGGAAGAGCGACGCATGGGCGTGGCGGTCGTGGACATGGGCGGCGGCACTTCCGACTTGGCCGTCTTCATCGACAATGCACTCTGCTATACGGTGATTTTGGATATGGGCGGCAATCACCTGACCAACGACGTGGCGGTCGGCCTGCGCTGCCCATTTGAAACGGCGGAGGAGATCAAGCTGCGCTATGGGTCGTTGCTGCCGAGGCGCATTGCGCCTGATGAGACGGTGTGGGCGACGGTCTTCGGTGAAAAGTCCGAGCGCAGCTTCAGCAGGCGCTTCATCTGCGACGTGTTGGAGGCGCGCGCGATTGAAATGATGGAGATCATCGCCGAGAAGCTCACCGAGGCGGGCTACATCGATCGGCTGCCGGCCGGCCTCGTGTTGACGGGCGGATGTAGCCAGCTGCCTGGATTTGCAGAGCTTGGGCGCCAGGTGCTGGGGATGCCGGTGCGCATCGGCGCAGCGCACAGCGGACTGCCCATCGCCGGCCTGACGCGCTCGCTGTTGAATCCCAGTCACGCCACTTCGGTCGGCCTGCTGTTGTGGGGATTGCATGAAGATGCGCGCGCCGTGCATCGGCGCTTTGGCGCAGAGCACGCCGGGGCGTCCGCGCATAGGTGGATGGGCGCAGCAGCGAAATGGCTCAAAGCCCTGTTGCCGGACAGGGATTGAGATATTTGGTGCGGAGTCCGTCCCTCTCGAGGTAGGGGGGCCAGTCGGATGGGCGGAAGACGCAGTGGCTTCGTTGTGATCGAAAAGGTTCCTGTGCAACATCAGTTGGTCTACCATCAAACCATCGAAGGAGTGAAACAATGACTCGCAGCACCAAAGCACAACCATCCTACGTAGATAATTTTGCACAAATTAAGGTCGTCGGCGTCGGCGGCGGCGGGCAAAACGCCGTCAACCGCATGATCGAGGAAGGGATTCAGGGCGTGGAGTTCATCGCCGTCAACACCGACGCGCAGGCGTTGATGCTCTCGAATGCGCCGCAGCGTCTGCGCATCGGCGAGAAGATCACCAAGGGGCTTGGCTCCGGCGGCAATCCGGAGATCGGCCTGCGCGCTGCGGAGGAGAGCCGCGAAGAGCTGCGCCAGCTCCTCACCGGCGCCGACATGGTCTTCGTGACCGCCGGCATGGGCGGCGGCACCGGCTCCGGCGCTTCCTCTGTGGTGGCGCAGGTGGCGCGCGAGGAAGGCGCGCTGACCATCGGCGTCGTCACGCGGCCGTTCACCTTTGAAGGCGCGCAGCGGCGTCGCAACGCCGAACAGGCCATCGAGGCGTTGCAGAACAGCGTGGACACGCTCATCACCATTCCGAACGATCGCCTGCTTCAGATCGCCGGCAAGAACACCAGCATCAAACAGGCCTTCAGCATGGCCGACGACGTCCTGCGCCAGGGCATCCAGGGCATCAGCGAGCTGATCACGGTTCCGGGGCTGATCAACCTGGACTTTGCAGACGTCAAGACCATCATGCAGGATGGCGGCGCAGCGTTGATGGCGATCGGCCGCGGCGCGGGCGAGAACCGCGCGCGCGAGGCCGCCGAACGCGCCATCCACAGCGCGCTGCTCGACGTGTCGATCGAGGGCGCTCGCTCGATCATCTTCAACATCAAGGGCGGCGAAGACATGAGCCTCTACGAAGTCAACGAGGCGGCGGAAATCATCCGCGCCAATGCGCACCCGGAGTGCAACATCATCTTTGGCGCAGTCATCGACCCGACCATGAAGGATGAGATTCAGTTGACCGTGATCGCCACCGGCTTTGACCGGCCAAAGCCGAAGGATCAGTTCGACTTCATCAGCGGCGCGCTGGGCGGCGAGGCCTACACCGGCAAGACAGCCTCGCGCGGCGTGCGCGAACCGGTGCGCGAGCAACCCGTCGATTACCAGGTGCGCACCTTCCAACGCGACGATTTGGACATCCCCGCCTTTCTGCGCCGTCAGCGCGCCAACAACGGCCGCTAGCAGCCTTGTGCGCCGGCCGGAGCCTGGCGGCGTTGCGTCACACCAGGCTTCGGCCAGCGCGCCTTTTCCCAAAGAGTTTGAAGTCTGTCGAGGATGTGCGGCTGAGGGCCGCACCGACGGCGCCTTTCTCCCCCTCTCCCAGCATTGGGAGAGGGGGCAGGGGGTGAGGGCCTTCCTGCGCTTCGCCGGTTCATCCCGTGTCTCGGGGTCTGT
>NZ_CAKZMJ010000111.1 GCF_937128415.1 uncultured Caldilinea sp. | reverse complement strand
ACTTCGCTGAAGGCGATCAACATCGGGCTGTGGTGGGCCGTGGTGGCGATGGGGATGGCGGAGCGCACGCGCTGTGGGTGGCGCGCCGCCCACTCTAGCACCTGCATGCCGCCCATCGAGCCGCCCGCCACGCAGAGCAGCCGCTCGATGCCGAGATGGTCGATCAGCTTCACCTGAGCGCGCACCATGTCGCCGATGGTGACGACCGGGAAGTTCAACCCATAGGGTTTGCCGGTCGCCGGATTGATGCTGGCGGGTCCGGTCGAGCCATAGCACGAGCCGATCACATTGCTGCAGATGACAAAGAAACGGTCGGTGTCGAACGCCTTGCCCGGGCCGATGCACTCTTCCCACCAGCCCAGTTTCGTCGGGTCGCCGTCCAGATAGCCGGCGGCGTGCGCGCTGCCGCTGAGCGCGTGACAGATCAGAATGGCGTTCGAGCGGTCGGCGTTGAGTGCGCCGTAGGTTTCGTACGCCAGCCGGACAGGGCTGAGCGTCTCGCCGCTCTCGAGACAGAAAGGCTCGTCTTCGGCGAAGGTGAAGTATTGAGTGGAAACAGCGCCAACGCTATCGTGAGTCATGATGCCTGCCTTGTTGAAAAGCGGACTTGTGAACGCGGGGACGCCCCTGACGTTCACAAGTCTCGCGCCTGAAACGGTTACTCGGCGGAGGCCGCCAACGCCTGGTCGAGATCCCAGAGGATGTCGTCGATATCCTCCAGGCCAATGCTGAGGCGGATGAAGTCGGGCGAAACGCCGGCGGCGGCCTGCTCTTCAGGCGTCAACTGGCTGTGCGTCGTCGTCGCCGGGTGAATGGCGAGGCTCTTGGCGTCGCCCACGTTGGCCAGGTGGCTGAAGAGCTTGAGGTTGTCGATGAACTTACGGCCCGCTTCGACGCCGCCCTTGATGCCAAAGCCCATGATGGCGCCGACGCCCTTGGGCAAATACTTTTTGGCGAGCTCGTAGTCCGGGTGGCTCTTGAGGCCGGGGTACATCACCCAGCTGACCAGCTTGTGTCCTTCCAGGAATTCGGCGACCTTCTGGGCGTTGCTGCAGTGGCGCTCCATGCGCAGGCTCAGCGTCTCGATGCCGGTCAACGTGTTCCAGGAGTTGAACGGCGCCTGGCATGCGCCGATGTCGCGCAGCACGTGCACGCGCGCCTTGATGGCGAAGGGCGGCAGGCCGACGTTCACCAGATCGGCGTAGATCAGCCCGTGATAGCTGGGGTCCGGCGTGGTGAAGTTGTCGAAGCGACCGCTGCGCCAGTCGAAGTTGCCGCCGTCCACGATGGCGCCGCCGATGGCCTGCCCGTGGCCGCCCAGAAACTTCGTGGTGCTGTGGACGACGATGTGGGCGCCCAGTTCGATCGGCCGGCACAAATACGGCGTCGCCAGCGTGTTGTCGATCATGAGCGGGATGTTGTACGCCCTGCTGATGGCGGCCACTTCCTCGAAGGGGAAGACCTTGATGTCGGGGTTGCCCAGCGTTTCGCCGTAAAGAATTTTGGTGTTCGGGCGGATCGCCTTCTCGAAATTGGAAGGGTCGGTCGGATCGACGAAAGTCACCTCGATGCCCAGCTTGGGCAAGGTGTAGTTAAACTGATTGTAGGTGCCGCCGTACAGCCGGCTGCTCGAGACGATGTGATCGCCGGCGTGGCAGAGCGTGAAGATCGCCATCGCCTGCGCCGCATGGCCGGAGCTGGCCGCCAGGGCGGCGACGCCACCCTCCAGGCTGGCGATGCGCTGCTCCAGCACGTCGGTGGTGGGGTTCATGATGCGCGTGTAGATGTTGCCCAGCTCTTTCAGTGCGAAGAGGTTGGCGGCGTGCTCCGTGTTGCGGAACTGATAGCTGGTGGTCTGATAGATGGGCACGGCGCGGCTGCCGGTCGTCGGGTCCGGCTTCTGGCCGGCGTGAAGCTGGCGGGTGTTGAATCCAAACTGTCGTTCGCTGGTCATGGGTCGCTTTTCCTGTCGTTTCTGTTTTGAAGTTGAATGGGTTGATAAAAATAGCCCTCTCGCCTGGCAGGTGAGAGGGTTTGCATCACCTTTGCCTCCTGCCTGTTTCCTGGGCAACAAAAATCCCCAACAAGTGGGGATGAGCAGGAGCGCACATGCAGCATCCTCTCATCTTCCAGAACACGTCTGCCGGAATTGGCACCCTAATCGGCTGTCTACAACGTCGTCGAACAGTCATCGGGTTGCCGAGGCTTCACAGGGCCGGTCCCTCCGCCTCTCTGGATAAGAGTGTTGCTATTCAATTATGGGGCGGAAGCATAACAGGCGGTGGGGAATTTGTCAAATAAGCGTGAGAGAAATTCATACGGGGCGATTGGACAGGTCTACGCAAGTTGGCTTCCTTTTCAACGATGAGAAATTGAAGGCGGAGGGGAGCGGGGATCGAGCATCTGATCGATGTGCATCCAGATGAGGCGCGCATAGCGAAAGAGGAGCGGCGTCAACAGCGCGGTTTCCAGAATAATCGCAAGGGAAAAGACAGGGATGGAAACATTCAGCCATGCGAAAAACAGCGCAGTCGGCACGAGAATCAGGAAGCCGCCCGCATAGCCGATAAACATGGCGTTGAGGAAATAGCCGGTCTCGCGCTCGTACTTGACGCCGCAGCGGGGGCAATGGGTGTGCATGCCGAAGAGCGAGGTGAAAACCTCGCCCTGCAAACAGACGGGACAGCGTTGGAGGAGAAGGGCCCAGAGGCGATGCAT
>NZ_CAKZMJ010000110.1 GCF_937128415.1 uncultured Caldilinea sp. | reverse complement strand
AACCTGGTCGTCTTCGACCACGTGCGCCATCGCATCCAGGTGATCGCCAATCTGCGCGTCGAGGCCGACCTGCGCGGAGCCTACGCCGACGCCATCACCCGCATCGAGCACATCATCGCCGACCTGCGCAAGCCGCTCACGCCGCCGACCGCCCGGGAACTGCCCACGCCCGAAGCCTGGCGCAGCAACTTCACGCAGGCGGAGTTCGAGGCGAGGGTGCGCGCCGCCAAGGAGTACATCGCCGCCGGCGACATCTTCCAGGTCGTCCTCAGCCAGCGCCTCTCGCGGCGCACCGAGGCCGACCCGTTCACCATCTACCGCGCGCTGCGCATGTTGAATCCCTCCCCCTATATGTTCTATCTGGACTTCACGGGCGTGGCGGGCGTCGGCCCCGAGCCGCTGCGGCTGATCGGCTCTAGCCCGGAGATGCATGTGCGCCTGGAGGACGGCTACGCCTATCTCCACCCCATTGCGGGCACGCGCTGGCGCGGCAAAAACGAGGAAGAGGATGCAGCGCTGGCCGCCGACCTGCTCGCCGACCCGAAGGAACGCGCCGAGCACGTGATGCTCGTCGACCTGGGGCGCAACGACCTCGGCCGCGTCTGCGAATACGGCAGCGTCACCGTGCCGGTGATGATGGCGGTGGAGAAGTACAGCCATGTCATGCACATCGTCAGCGACGTGCGCGGCAAGGTGCGGCCGGAGCACAACGCCTTCAGCCTGCTGCGCGCCACCTTCCCGGCCGGCACGCTCAGCGGCGCGCCCAAAATCCGGGCGATGGAGATCATCGAAGAGTTGGAAGGCGTCCGTCGCGGCGTCTACGGCGGCGCCGTCGGCTACATCGACAACGACGGCGCCATGGACACCTGCATCGCCATTCGCACCATCGTCATGCAGGGGCAGACCTGCCACCTCCAGGCCGGCGCCGGCATCGTCGCCGACAGCGACCCGACCTATGAGTTCAACGAGTCGATGAATAAACTCAAGGCGCTGGCGGTGGCGGTCGAGCAGGCGGAAAAAGGAATCTGAATTTTTATGTCGAACGAAATCGTTTCTGAGGAGGGGAATTCATGACCGAGCAACTTCGCAAGCGCATTCTGACCGGCGACCGACCGACCGGGAAACTGCACCTGGGCCACTACGTGGGCAGCCATCGCAACCGGCTGCGCTTCCAGGACGAATACGAATGCTTCTTCCTGATCGCGGACCTGCACATGCTGACGACGCGGCCGGACAAGGAGAGCATCGAGCAGATCGCCGACATCGCCCGCGAGATCGTGCTCGACCACCTGGCCATCGGCATCGATCCCAACAAGGTGACCTTCTATTTGCAATCTGCCGTGCATGAAGTGTACGAATTGCAACTTTTGCTGTCTAGCCTGGTCACGGTGGAGCGGCTGCAGCAGTTGCCGACGATCAAGGACATGGCCGCCGCGGCGGGGTTCGAGCAGATCCCCTACAACCTGCTCGGCTATCCGGTGCTGCAGGCGGCGGACATCCTGCTGCCGCGCGCCCATCTGGTGCCGGTGGGCAAGGACAACGAAAGTCACGTCGAGCTGGCGCGACAGATCGCGCGTCGCTTCAACAACGCCTACGGCGAGGTCTTCCCGCTGCCCGAAGCCTACGTCGAGGGCGGCACGTTGGTCGGCACCGACGGCCAGGCCAAGATGAGCAAAAGTCTGAACAACGCCATCTTCCTGAGCGATGACGCCAAGACCGTCGAGCGCAAGGTCATGGGCATGTACACCGATCCCAACCGCATTCGCGCCGACATCCCCGGCCGCGTCGAGGGCAATCCGGTCTTTATTTATCACGACACCTTCAACCCGAATAAGGCTGAAGTGGAGGAGTTGAAAGAACGCTATCGCGCCGGCAAGGTGGGCGACGTGGAGGTGAAACAGAAGCTGGCGATTGCCCTCAACAATTTCCTGGAGCCGATCCGCCAGCGTCGCGCCTATTATGCGGCGCAGACGGGCTTCGTCGATGAGCTGATCTACAAGGGCACGCTGCGCGCCCGCGAGGAGGGCAAACAGACGCTCTCCGCCGTCAAGAAGGCGATGGGGCTGGCCGGCGCGTGGAACCGCATCAGTCGCGCGGCGGAGAAGCGCATGAAGAAGGTGGAGGCGGGGGAGTGAGAGAGGGGGAGAGGGGGAGAGCGGGAGAGCAGGAGAGCGGGAGAGCGGGAGAGCAGGAGAGCGGGAGAGGAGGGATGAGATGATTGCGGTGATCGACAATTACGACAGTTTCACCTACAATTTGGTGCAGTTTTTGGGCGAATTGGTGCAGCACATGCCCGTGCGGGGAGAGAGTCGCGCCGAGATTCGCGTCTGGCGCAACGACGAGATCGACGTCGAGGAGCTGGCGGAGCTGCGCCCGACGCATATCGTCATCAGCCCCGGGCCGGGAACGCCGGAGAAGGACAGCGGCATCAGCAACGACGTGATTCGCATCCTGGGGCAGACGACGCCGATCCTGGGCGTCTGCCTGGGGCAGCAGTGCATCGGCCACGTCTTCGGCGGGCGGGTGGTGCGCGCGCCGCGGCTGATGCACGGCAAGGTCAGCCCGGTGCACCACAAGGGCGTCGGCGTCTTCAAAGGGCTGCCCAGCCCGCTGACGGCCACGCGCTATCACAGCCTGATCGTCGCCGAGCCGCTGCCCGACGCGCTGGAGGTCACCGCCTTCACCGCCGAGGGCGAGCTGATGGGCATCCGCCACAAGACGTTGCCGATTCACGGCGTGCAGTTCCACCCTGAAAGCATTCTGACCGAACACGGGAAGGATCTGCTGGCGAATTTTCTGAAAATGTGAGGGGGACGCCTCAAATTCTATGCCGGATCCGACCGCTTCCGTCTACGCCTATCTCACCTCCGCGCCGGCCAGCGGCTTCGCCGGGCTGCGCGTCGAGCTGCTCGAGCACTGGCGCGGGGACGACAACCTGCTGTGGAAGGTGCGCGCGGGCGGCGAGACAGCCGTCGTCAAGCTCTTCCTGGACGCCGGACAGGCGCGCGGGCGTCGACAGTTCGACGGACAGCAGATCTTTGCGCCGCAAGGCATTGCGCCGCAGCCGCTCTGGTTTGACCGTTACCCGGAGGGATTGGCGCGGCAGGTGCTCGTCTATCGCTGGGTAGAGGGGCGAGCGCTTCAGCCGGACGACGTTCACGACCTGACGGCGCTTGTCGCCAGCGTCGCCGCCGTCCATGGCGGGAACGTCGATGCAGTGCGTCGCCTCTCTCCGCGCGCCCTCAACCTGGAGTACTTTTGGAGCATGCTCGCCGGCGGGCTGAAACCGATGCAGCGTTGGCTGGAAGAGATCGGCTGTCATCAAATCTCGACATTGTTGCCCCTGTTGGAAAGGCGCGGGGAGGCGCTGGTCACAGAAGCGGCGCTGCTCTGGCGTTCGGCGTCGCCCACCCCGGTTCACGGCGACCTGCGCGTAGAGAATGTCGTGCTTCAGGGAGGACGAGCGGTGTTGCTCGACTGGGAGATGTTCGGACTGGGGGACGCGGCGCTGGAGGTGGCGGAATTTCTGCATCAACAGCGCAGGCGCTGGCGGCCGGCGCTTCAGGAGCATTTGCTTGCGGAGTACGCCTCTCTTTCCGGCGACCTCGCCGCTCCTGAACGCGTGACGCTCTACCGATGGCTCCTGCCGTTGCGCGATGCATCCTTCCTGCTCAACGGCGCGCGCCAGACGACTCCGGAGGAGCGCGCACAGCCGGAGTTCAGCGATTCGCTTCCCTGGCTCGTCGAAACATCGGCGCGTTCGCTCCTGGAGTGCGCAGAAGCGCTGGAACTCCGCATGGACCTGGATGTAGACGGTTTGCGCCGTGAAGTGGAGCTTATCTTTAGACGCACTAATCTTTAAACGCACAAAATGAAAGGGGTGAAGCATGGCGGCGTCAAACAGCTTCTCATCGCTGTTTGGGGATGCGTGGCGGGTTTACTGGCGTCATCGCAAGCTCTGGGTGCTCGGCGTCATCTCTGCGCTGTTCGGTTACAGCGGCGTCAACGTCAATGTAAACTACGAGGTGCGACAGCCCCTCAACATCGAACCGCGCCAGATGTCTCAGCCGATGATCGCCGTCCTGCTCGGAGAACGATGGCAGGAGTGGATGATTCTATTCGCAGGGCTGATGCTGGTGGCGCTCGCCTGGGCTATCGCCTCGCTCGTCCTGGGCGCCTGGGTGCAGGGCGCGCTGATCCGCATGGTGCAGGGCATTTTGCACGGAGAGCCGCTCGAGCTGCGCGGCGCATTCGGCGAAACGCGGCGACGCCTCCCCACGCTGGTTGGGGTGAGTCTGATCGGTTTTTTGCCTGCACTGGTCATGTTGGGGCTCACCCTGGCGGCGGTCGCCCCGATCCTATCGACCTTGCTCTTCCGCCCGCTCCAGGAAATCGGACAAATGCCCGAACAAGCCTTGCTTTCCGCATTTACTCCGCTGCTCTGCCTGGTCCCTCTGCTGCTCTGCATCGGTCTCCCGCTCATGATCGTCATCGGCGTCCTGTTTGTGGGCGCGCAACGCGCCTGCGTGTTTGAGTCAATGGGGGCGTGGGCTTCCTACCGGCGGGCGGCCAGGCTTATGCGCGCCAATTTGGGCCACACCGTGTTGGCTACAGTTCTCCTTTTCATCATCGGCCTCGTTTTCGGCGCCCTGGCGTCGTTGCCGGCCGCCCTGCTGTGGATGCCGATTGCCCGCGCGGTGCTGCAAGCGGCATGGACGCCGGCGGTGATCGTCAACGGAGTGTTCCTGGCAATCTATCTGCTTGTCGTCAATCTTGGGCTGGGCGGCTGGATCGCAGGGTTCGCCTCTACGTTGTGGACCCGTTTGTACGTAAATTTCATGGCAAAAGATCGCGCTGCATCCTCATTTTTGTCGGCGCCGCTCGAGGGAGCCGCTGCATAGCGATCGTATTCAAGGAGGAGCCAAAATGAGTTTGCAACCCATTCAACACGCTATTCATCGCCTTTTCGCCCATCACGATCTGACGGTGGAGGAGGCGGACGCAGCCATGACGCAGATCATGGAGGGGGAGGCCACGCCTGCGCAGATCGGCGCCTTTCTGGCTGCGCTGCGCATGAAGGGAGAAACCGTCGATGAGATCACCGGCTGCGCACGCGCCATGAAGCGCAGCGCCGTCCAGGTGCACCCGCGCATCGGCGACGCCATGCTCGTCGACGTGGTCGGCACCGGCGGCGACAGCCTCGGCACCTTCAACATCAGCACGACCACGGCCTTCGTCGTGGCGGGCGCGGGCGTCAAGGTGGCCAAGCACGGCAACCGCGCCGTGAGCAGCCGCAGCGGCAGCGCCGACGTCTTGGCCGCCTTGGGCGTCCACCTGCAACTGACAGCGGAGCAGGCCGCCGAATGCATCGAAGAGATCGGGCTGGCCTTCCTCTTTGCACCCGCCTTCCATCCGGCCATGCGCCACGCCATCGGGCCGCGTCGCGAGCTGGCCGCGCGCACCATCTTCAACATCCTGGGGCCGCTCACCAACCCGGCCGGCGCCACCAATCTGCTGGTCGGCGTCTTCGACCCGAAGCTCACCGAGCCGATGGCGCGCGTGCTCGGTCAGATGGGCGCGCGCGGGGCGTTCGTCGTGCACGGCGCAGGCGGCGCCGACGAGCTCAGCCTGACCGGCCTGAATCGTGTCAGCCATCTATGCAAGGGTGAAGTGCGCACCTACGAATTTGACGCGCAGGAGATTGGGCTGCCGCGCGCCGCCATCGAGGAGATGATCGGCGGCAGCGCCGAGGAAAACGCCGCCATCACCCGCGGCGTCCTGAGCGGCGAGATCCGCGACGCCCGCCGCGACGCCGTCCTCCTCAACGCCGCCTTCGCGCTCAGCACCGAAAGCGGCGATCTGATGGCCGGGCTGGAGAGAGCGCGCGCCAGCATCGACAGCGGCGCAGCCCTGCGCGTGTTAGAATCGTATATTCGGAAGACGCAAGGGTTCGTTGAATCGACAAGATAACGGGCGAGAGGTGTTTGCGGAGCCATGATGAGTTGGTTGAACCAGACAGCTCGCCCCTGACGCCCTCAAGCCCCAATGCCCAAAACCTTTCGTGGAGGAATGCCCAAGGTGAAGCCATCCAAGCTTGACATTGCCAAACATCAGGGCGAAGTGCTGAATCTGATCATGGCCTGGAAGCGTCAGGAAGTCCCCCGTCAGATGGAGATTGCGCCGTTGGCGCAGGTGAAGGCGTTCGCCCGCCTGGCGCCGCCTGCGCTCGACTTCGCCGCTGCATTGACTGCCGAGCCAGGCGCCAGCCTGATCGCCGAGGTGAAGCGCGCCAGCCCCTCCAAGGGCGTCATCGCTCGGGAGTGGGACCCGGAGCAGATCGCCGAGACCTACGCCCGCAACGGCGCAGCGGCCATCTCCTGCCTCACCGACAGTCGCTTTTTCCAGGGCAAACTGGAGTATTTGACCGCCATCAAGGAGCGTCTGCGCGAGATCGGCAGAGCCGTGCCGGTGCTGCGCAAAGATTTTATCTACCACGAATATCAGGTCTACGAGGCGCGCATGGCGGGCGCCGACGCCATCCTGCTCATCGTCGGCGTGTTGGGAGACAACGATTTGCGCGAGCTGCGCGAGCTGGCTGAAAGTCTGGGCATGGCTGCCCTGGTGGAGGTGCACGACGAGGCGGAAACCGAACGTGCGCTCAAGAGCGGAGCGCGCATCATCGGCGTCAACAACCGCGACCTGCGCACCTTTCAGGTGGACATCGAAACCACCGGTCGGCTGCGCAAGTTGATTCCGCCGGACAAAATCCTCGTCGGCGAAAGCGGCATTCGCACGCCCGAAGACGTGCAGCGCATGGCGGCGATGGGCTGCGACGCCATCCTGGTCGGGGAGACCTTCTGCAGGCTGCCGCAGGCGCAGCGCGCAACGAAGGTGAAAGAATTTGTCGAGGCGGGCAGGCGCTCATGGCGAGCGTAAACGCTCTTTTTGTCTGAACGCCTCTTCCAACGCAGCGACAAGTCGCTCGATGCGCACGGGCTTGGGAATGACGCCGTCCATCCCCGCCTCGCGCATCCTGGCCACGTCGGCTTCGGTGACGGCGGCCGTCATGGCGTAGATGAGCGGCTGCCGGCCAAGCGGCAGGCGGCGGATGCGATGCGCCGCCTCAAAGCCGTCCATCTCCGGCATGTGCAGGTCCATCAGGACCAGATCGTACTCCTTGCGCTGCAGGGCGGAGACGGCCTCCGCGCCGTTGGCGGCCAGCTCGGGCCGGTAGCCGAGACGCCGGAGGGTCATCGCAGCGACTTTCTGGTTGACCAGATTATCCTCCACCAGCAGAATGGACAAGGGCTGACGCTCCCCCAAAGATGCGTCGAAGAGCGACGCATCTTTGCGCTCCTTCTCCGGCGTTTTGGGTGACTGCATCAATGCGCGGCGCATCTGCTCCAGCAAAACTGCGACGGGTGCAGGTTTGCGCAGCCAGAGGTCTCCACC
>NZ_CAKZMJ010000109.1:77500-95132 GCF_937128415.1 uncultured Caldilinea sp. | reverse complement strand
GGAACAGCTTCCTTTGATGGGCGGTTTCAGCATTAGTCATGAATGCAATATATCAAATATTTAGCGAGAAGACCACTAAGTTAATCGAGATGAATCGCTCATATTATAGTTCTGAAAGCGGCGGCAAGGCAGTGACGTGGATTCGTCGGATATTGATAATTGTTTGGGTGATAATCTTTGCACAGGAGATAGCGTTCACACTTCTGCACTATTTTCCGCTCCCTGTTCCGTGATTCTATTGGAAAAGGAGATTCGACCGAGTTGACATCGGCTAGCACCTACAATGGGCAGTAGAAGGGGCGTGCGTCGTAAATCAATGGGACGGCAGCATAACAAGCGCTTCCACCTGACGCCGCTCCGCTGCGCTTCGCGGCGCAGATGAAGCGCAGGCCGTTATCGTTCCCGATCAATGGCGACGAATGGTTAAAAGAAGGGAATAACCAATCCATCATGGCGCTCTTCGGCGAAGGCGGCCCCTACGCTGGCAACTCCGGCTGGTACGACATCCTGCGCGCCGCCCAGGACGGCGACCGCATCACCGCCACGTTGCCGGATTACCAGACCTCGATCTCCGGTTCGTTTGTGCGCACGAGCGAAGGACGCATCCTGATTGACATGGGATACAGCCACCTCGTGCCTGAAGCCGAGTTTATGCGCTTCGGCGGGCGTTGGGCGGATGCTGCGTTGCATGGCTGGCCGTCCGAGTACGGGATGTATCGCTTGCAGGGCGCCTCCGGCGAACGCTGGGCGACCGCCGCCAGCGGGAGCCAGATGCTCAACGACATTCCCTGCAACACGTGGGATTGCGTGGCGATCGGCATCGACCTGATGGCGGTGGGCTACGCCTACACTTCCGAAGCCGCCTTTTGGAGCACGCCTGTGACGACTATCGGCGGCGCCGCCGGCTTTACGTATGGGAAGGCAACTCAATATACCACTGCTCTGGCGGGAGTCGTTTGGGTGGAGCATCAATATCATCGAGGAAAGGCATCCAGCGTAGATCTTTGGGTTGCCAGGACAACGTCTGTTGTTGGTCTTGTGCCTTCCCCTGTTATAGGTCCTATAGCGGCGACCGCCCAGCTGCTTTGGGATATCTTGGATCCTATCCATCCTTGGTAACTGCTTATGGATGCATGGATAGGGCGAGCTATTGCATATCTGCTTCTAGTGTTTGCGTTTGCAGTAGTGTATGACTACTGTTATAAAACTGCTCGATCGCATCCGGTGAAAAGCGCAATAATCGGAGCAGCTGCAGTGTTCATAGTCACATTTATAGGTGCTAGTTTATTAGATGGAGAGTTGAATCTCTCTCGCGCTTTGTTCGGTCTGGCGGCAGCGAGTGTATTGGGCATCTCATTTTATGTGTTAGGAACGCGACGATGACGAATCAGTTGAGCATTTTTTAAGGTTTTAGGATCTTCGGACTATATAGCACTTGTAAAATGAGGTGTAACGATTCAACGTCGTCGAGGCCTCGCTTCCTCTCAATAACCTCGATGTTCCCCATAGCAGCTGTGGCGCCCTCCCCAGGCGGTGCGGCCGTCTGAATGAGGGTAGGTGCGGCTCCCAGCCGCACGTCTGTGGCAGATTGCAAGCTCTTGGAGGCATTCAAGGAAGGGCGGCTGCGCCTACGATTGCCAGGATAATTTGTTCCATTCCATCAATCCCTGTAAAGGGCCATCAATTCCTGTAAAAGGGCCAAGTGTACAACGTCTCAAGCGTACAACGCCCGTCAAAAACGATGATGGCGTGGACGCCTCACCCGTTTGTTTCCGGCGTCCAGGTGGGCGTCGGCTCGAAGGGCGGCTCCTCTAGCGCGGGCGTCGGTGTATCCGTTGGCCAAGGCGTATCGGTCGGAACGACCGGCGTGTCGGTCGGCCACGGCGTGTCGGTGGGCCAGGGGGTGTCCGTCGGCGTGGGCGCTTCCGGCGTCCAGGTAGGCGTCGGCGGTTCCGCAGTGTAGGTGGGCGTCGGCGTTTCGGTCGGCGGCGCATTGTCGACGAAGACGCGCACGCGCGTCTCGTACTGGACGCCGTTGCTGGCGCGCATGAGCAGACGCAGCGTATGGGGGCCGTTGCCCAGGCCGGTCGTGTCCCACGTCCCCAGTTGGCCGTTCAGCACCGGCGCGCCGAACGGTCCGCTGAAAGGCAGGCTGAAGGCGCCCGGATCGTGCGTGATCCCGTATTGCAGCTCGTAGCTGGCGAAGCCCGGCATCGACGCGCTGCCGAAAATGGGCACAACCCCGCGCACGGTTGCGCCTTCGGTGGGGCTGCTGATGAAAAGCTGCAGTTCCCCTGGCGCGGGCGTCGGCGGCGCAACGAGCGCTTCGATGGGCGGCTGCTCGATGCCGTGGCGGATCGCCCACTCGCGATGCTCCAGCGGATAGACCTTGAAGACGCGCTCCTCGATCTGGTCGGGCGGGGTGAATTCATTGGCGAGCTGGTCGGTTCCACGCACCATGCGGATGCGCCGCCAGAGGTCGTGTTCTTTCGACAGCGGCGGACGATCTTCGGCGAACCAATGCACGCGTCGCTCCGGACAGGCGTCGCTGGGTTCGGTTCCGGTGTCGGCGCAGACCTCGAACTGGCGCACGCCGGGAGGCGGCGTAAAAGGCAGCGCAGGTTCGCCGGCGTGCGCAACGCGCATGAACTCGTTCCAGATCGGCCCGGCGCCCGCCACGCCGGAGATGTTGAGCATGGGAGAGTTGTCGGCGTTGCCCACCCAAACGCCGGTCACGAGCTGCGGCGTGTAGCCGACGGTCAAGTTGTCGCGGAAGTCGTTGGTGGTGCCGGTCTTGACCGCCGCCGGTCGATCGAGCCGCAACACCGAGCTGAGGCCGAAGACCGGCGCGCGCGCCTCGTTGTCGCTGAGGATGTCGGTGATCAGGAAGGCATCCACCGGGCTGACCACCTGTTGTGCAGCCTCTACGCCGGGCTGACAGGGGCGCGAGGTTCCCTGCTCACAGACGACGGCGCCCTGGGCGTCGGTGATCTTCAGGATCGTCACCGGCGGAATGCGCTGCCCGCCGTTGGCGAGGGCGGCGTAGGCGTCGGTCAGCTCGAGCAGAGGAATCTCGCCGGCGCCCAGCGAGAGGCTCAGGCCGTAGTCGGGCCGCGTCAACGTGGTGACGCCAAAGCGCCGCATCAGCTCGAGATAGACGGGCAAGGTCGCCTCTTGCAGTGCGGCCACGGCGGGGATGTTGCGACTGGTCGCCAGGGCAGTGCGCACGGTGATCAGCCCCATCTCCTTGCCGTCGTAGTTGCGCGGCACGTAGGGTGGGTTGGCGCCGTCCGGGAAGGCGGTGGTGATGTCGGCGACCAGCGTGCCGGGCGTCCATTGCTCCTCCTGCGGCCTGTCCGGCATGTCGAAGGTGGCAAGGTAGACGAAGGGCTTGGTGGCGCTGCCGGGCTGGCGCGGGGCAAGCGCCATGTTCACCTGGCCGTCGATCTCCACATCGTTGAAATCGGCGCTGCCGACGAGCGCCACGACCTCGCCCGTCTGTGGGCGCATGGCCACCAGCGCGCCGTTGGAGACGTTGCGGTCGGCGAGCAGGCTGACCTGTTCGCGCACGATGCGCTCGGCTTCGGCCTGCAAGCGCGGGTCGAGCGTGGTGTAGACGTTGTAGCCGGCCTGGTAAAGCGCCTCCGGGCCGAAAATCTGCTCCAGCTGCTGGCGCACGTACAGCGTGAAGTGCGGCGCCTTGAGTTCAAACCGCAGCGGCTCATAGACGAGCGGCTCCATCCAGGCGGCGTCCGCCTCCTCCGGCGTGATATAGCCCGCCTCCACCATCAGCCTCAGCACCACCCCCTGACGATTTTTGGCGCGATCCGGGTGCGTGTAGGGATCGTAGTAGGCCGGAAGCTGCGGCAGTCCCGCCAGCAGCGCAGCCTCGGCCAGCGTCAGGTCGGCGGCGTCCTTGCCGAAGTAGGTTTCCGCCGCGGCGTCGATGCCGTAGGCGAGGTTGCCGTAGTAGACCTCGTTGAGATAAAGCTCGAGAATTTCGTCTTTGTCATAGCGCCGCGTGATTTCGGCGGCCAGGATCGCCTCCTTGATCTTGCGGGTGACGGTGCGCTCCGGCGAGAGCAACACGCGTTTGACCAGTTGCTGGGTGATCGTCGAGCCGCCGGCGACGACATCGCCTTCCTGGAAGGCGTAATAGACGGCGCGAAGCAGCGCCACGGGATCGACGCCGGGATGGTTGTAGAAGTTGGCGTCCTCGGTGGCGATGGTGGCCTGAATGACGTAGGGCGAAATGGCGTGCAACGGCACTTCGACGCGGCGACCGGCGTTGGGGTCGAAGGTTTCATTGAGGAGGTTACCTTCGCGATCGTAGATGCGCGTGCTCTGGAAGGCGCTGGCGCGCTGGCGCAGCTCTGCGGGCGAAGGCAGATCGCGCGCCATGAGGGCGTAGCCGATCAGCAGGCCGCCGAGCGTCAGCGCAGCCAGCAGCACAAAGGACACTACGCCCATGCCGAAACCCTGCCAGAAGCGATTCTGCGGCTGTGCGGCCGCATTGCGGCTGGTTCTCGAACGTCTGGGTTGAACCGGTTGCAGCTCATACATAGTGTTTCGTTCCCCGCGACTCGCCCTTCGTCAACGAGGCCATTGCCAGGGCAGTGTGTTCTGGTAAATCCAGGCGAGCGTATGCCACGCCTGCAGCAGCAGCAGCGGCGCTACGCCGCCTATCAACGACCGACCGTGCAACGTTCTCGGCAGCAGCAGCGCCAGCAACAACGTGGGCGACAGCCAGGCCAGGCTGAAGAGATCCCAGTCGCGCTGGCCGCCGTAGTCCGGGTTCCACACCGCGATAAAGAGCAACTGGAACGCGGCGGCGATGAGCAGGAAGCGCAGCGATGGCGAGAAGAAGAGAGCAGTAGGCTCATGAGAAGCGCACCGAGGCTGTGCGCTTCGGTCTTTAGCGGCGTTCCGTCTGAATTTCTTCGCCATCCATGCAATCCCAACTACGGCCAGCGACGGCGGCACGACCGGCGCCACAAGCAACTGATTGTTGAGCAGGTCGCGCAGGTGCGGCCAACTAAACAGCGTGTAATGCTCCCACCGCGTCGTCGTCTCGAACAACGGGACGAACCAACGTCCATCGCCGCCGCCCGGTCGGTCGTCGCCCAACAGCGCAGCGAGGCCGTGGCCGCTCGCCTCCATGAATAAAAAGGTTGCGCCGCCCACCAACAGCATTGGCAGCGCAATCTGTACAACGACGGAGGCGAGCCTTTGGTTTCCCCCGGCCAGAGCTGCGCGCCCCTGCAACGCGCCGAGATAGAGCAGGCTCGGCGCCAGCACGAGGGTGCTGGGATGCGTGGCGTGGGTGAACGCAAGCACGGTCGCCGCCAGCCAGAGCGGCCGCCGACCTTCGATGACGGCCAGTCCCAGCCAGAGATAGGCCAACACGCCTACGGCTGCAAAGCTGTAATTTTCAATGTAGCCGAAAAAGAGCTGCATGAGGCCGAGCGTCGTCAGCAACGCATAGGGCAGCCACGCCGGCCTCAACAGGGGGAGCCGACACAGCGCCAGCGTCACCAGCAGATAGAGCGCGCCGGCGAGCGGGCTGAGCAGCCGATAGACCGGCGTTGCGTCTTTCCAGCCGAACGGTTCATGCAGCCACCGCCAAAGCTCGGCGTGCAGCGCCACGTCGAGCGGCGCCTGCCAGGAGCGCGTCAACCGCAACGCCGGATCGGGAAAGGCGATGCCTTTGGCCAGGATAAAGGCGTCGCCCCAGCGTGTGTGCGCAATCGGGAACAAAAAAAACGCAAGGGTCAGCGCCGCCGAAATCAGCCAGAGCGTCGGCCAAAGAGGCGGGTGGCCAAAGCGCAGGCGAGCCAGCCCCTTGGGGAAGGCGCGTAGCCAGTAAAGGACGATGGCGCCCAAAACAGCCGCTGCGCCGACCGCAACCGCCCACGTCGGCAGGTAGGTGACGGGCCACAATCCCCACCATGCGGCTTCGGCGCTGTCAGGCGCCGGAATCGGATCGGGCGTCGGTGGCAGCGTGCGGACATAGAGATGAAGCCCCAACAGCGCCAGCGCTACGCCGTGCAACGCCGCCGCCAAGAGCTGCGAGCGGTCGATTAGGGTCGGAAAAGTGCGCGTCGTCAACGAGTTTAGTAACTTTAACCTGAAACGATTGGGTGACGCTTCATGCGTAAACGAACGCAATTTGAAGATGGGTTCGGCCTCTGGCCGGACGCCCCCGGCGGACAACCGCACCGCGCCGGCGCCCTGTCGCGCCGGAGGCGTGACCTCCCTCTGGCCGGACTACTGGCCCAGCAGCAAAAACTCGGCGAGCACCCAGCCGCCGGTCAGGTTCTGCGTGCCGGGCACGCCGGGCACGCGCACCCAGAGACCATCTTCGGAGATCTCTTCCACCGCGATGATCTCGCCGGGTTGCAGCCAACCGACGATTGCGGCCTCGGTGCTCGGCTCGGCGCGCACGCGCAAGCGCGCCCCCTCGGCGATCACCAGGGCGAAGCCCGGTTCGGGCGCAACGACGGCGCTCGTCTCTTCTTCGGGCAGCGCAGTGGGCGTCGCTTCCTCCACAGGCTCTTCTGTGGGAGCAGGCGTCGCCTCTGCGGTCGGCTCCTCAGCAGGGGTGGGCGTCGCTTCCGGTGTTGCAGGCTCCTCGACGGCCTCCTCTGTGGCGACGACCGGGGCGGGCGTCGGCGTCGGAATCACCGGCGGAGTCACGACCCGGACATCGACGATTGAACCCGAGACCGTGACAAAGTTGGCGGAGACCCAGCCGCGCCCTTGCGGTGCGCGCGGGATCGCCAGCTCCAACCACAGGCCATCGCTGCTGCGTCCGATCACCGGATATTGCTCCCCCTGACGAACGCCGGCGATCACTTCAGCCTGCAGGCTCGGCAGGGCGCGCACGCGCAGCGACCTGGCTGTCACAGTGGCGACGGCGCCTGTTTCCTGCACAGGCTCGACGGTCGGCGTCGCTGCGTTTTCGGCCACAGGCGTTTGCAGCGTCGCCAGCTGACCGGCCAGCGCGCTCGCCATCTGCTCCGCCGTCATCGGCTGGCAGCCTGCCATCATAATGGAAACCGCCATCAAAACTGCAATCCATGTGAATTTTCGATTTACCATAACAACCTTCTCCTACAAAAAACAATTGGATTGACGTCGCCCTTTTTCACCGGCGCTTTCGGCGACGTCGACGCGCAAGCGACAGAAAGCGCCGGTGCGTCTGTTTGGGAATGTTCTGCGAGAACCGCCCGGCCTCGAGCGAAGCGTCTACGCCGGATGGTTCCGGGCAAAACATCTTCATTATTCCATAAATGGCCCTTATCACCCAAACCAGGAGGCTTTGTCGGAAATCCGACATATTTTCGCACAGCTTTTGTGCAAAATAGAGCAAATTCTTTGCACAAGGAGCGGAGAGACGTGACGGCGATCGTTCAAACAACAAAGCTGCAGGCGGAGGGCCCCCTGGAAAAGGGGGCAAATTCGCTCAACAACGAAGCCAACGGTGCGGGTGTGCGGCCACCGATCATCCGGCTTGAAGGGCTGACCAAAATTTACACAGAAGGGGAGGTGCGCCGCACCGTCCTCGACGAGTTGAACCGCGAATTCTACGAAGGCGAGTTCGTCTGTCTGCTGGGGAAGTCGGGCAGCGGAAAGAGCACGCTGCTCAACCTGATCTCCGGCATCGACGCGCCGACGCGCGGGGATGTCGTTGTCTACACAGACGCCAGGCCGGTGCGGCTGACGGCGCTCAGCGAACAGGAGCGCACCCTGTTTCGCCGCCGTCACATTGGCATTGTCTTTCAATTTTTCAATCTGATTCCGACGTTGACCGTGCTCGAAAATGTGACGTTGCCGCTGGAGCTGAACGGCTGGGCGCAGCGCCAGGCGCAGGCGCGCGCCCGTGCGCTGCTCGAACGCGTCGGGCTCGGCGACCGGCTGGAGACCTTCCCGGACAAGCTGAGCGGCGGCGAGCAACAGCGCGTCGCCATCGCCCGCGCGCTGGCGCATGACCCTCTGCTGATTCTGGCGGATGAGCCGACGGGCAACCTCGATGAAGACACCGGCGAGACGGTGCTTTCCTTGCTGCTGGAGCTGACGCGCGACGCCGGCAAGACGCTCTTTATGGCCACGCATGCGCCGGAAGTCGCCCGCCGCGCCGACCGCGTCCTGCATCTCGATCACGGCAAGTTGGTGAGCGACCAGGTCTGGCGACGGCTGCATGAGGGGGAGGCGTAAGTTTGCAAACAATCCATCGCTTTCGGCCAATCTTTCGGCAGGCGTGGCGTCATGCATGGCGCCGGCCGCTGCAAAGTTTTTTCCTGATCGCGGGCGTCGCCATCGGCGTGGCGATGATCGTCGCCATCGATCTGGCCAACGGCTCCGCCGATCGCGCCTTTCAGCTCGGCGCCGAGACGGTGACGGGCAAAGCGACGCACCAGATCACCGGCGGCCCTCGTGGGCTGGATGAGTCGGTCTACGCCCGCGTGCGCATCGATGCGCGCTACCGGCTGAGCGCGCCGGTGGTGGAAAGTTACGTCGTCGCCGAGGAGTTAGACGGTCAGCCGATGCGTCTGCTCGGCGTCGATCCTTTCGCCGAAGCGCCCTTCCGCAGCTATCTCGGCCCTGGCGACCAGGCGCAAGGGCCGGCCGCAGACTACCTGAGCGAGCTGATGGTGCAGCCGAACACAGTGTTGCTCAGCGCCGAAGTCGCCGGACGCTACGGGCTTTCCGTCGGCGACGCCATCACAGTGCGTCACGGCGCCCACCGCTTCGATCTGACGATCGTGGGGCTGCTGGCGCCATCGGATGACCTCAGCCGACGCGCGCTCGATGGCCTGCTGGCGACCGACATCGCCACTGCGCAGGAGGTCCTCGACAAGGTTGGCCGCATCGACCGCATCGACCTGATCCTTCCCCCTGGCGAGGAAGGGGAGGCGCTTTTGCAGCGCATCGCCGCAGTTTTGCCGCCAGGCGCGCGCATCGACCCGACGGCGGCGCGCACCGGCGCGGTGAGTGAAATGACCGCTGCGTTTCAGCTCAACCTGGCGGCGCTCAGCTTGCTGGCGCTGGTCGTCGGCGGTTTTCTGATTTACAACACCGTCTCCTTCAGCGTCGTGCAGCGCCGGCCGGTGCTCGGCAGCGTGCGCGCGCTGGGCATGACGCGCCACGAAATCTTTCTGATGATTCTGCTGGAGGCGCTTCTGCTGGGCGCCTTGGGCGTGCTGTTGGGGTTAGGGCTGGGCGTGTTGCTCGGCCGCGGCGCAGTGCAACTCGTCACGCAGACGGTCAACGACCTCTTTTTTGTCGTCGCCGTGCGCGAGGTGGAAATTCCCGCCTCCACGCTCGTCAAAGGTGCGCTGTTGGGGCTGGCGGCTGCGCTCATCGGTGCGGCCTTCCCCGCCTGGGAAGCGACGAGCGTGCCGCCGGCCGGCGCGTTCATGCGCAGCAACGTCGAGGAGCGCACGCGGCGGGCGATTCCCTGGCTGTCGCTGGCGGGCGTCGTCGCCATGCTTGCGGGCGCAGGGCTGATGCTTCCGGAGTGGAGCCTGGTCGTCACCTTCGCCGGTCTTTTCCTGAGCGTGATCGGGATGGCGCTGCTGACGCCTGCGCTCACGCTTCTGCTGATGCAAGGCGCAGCGCGCATGGTCCGGGGCCGCGGGGTGCTTTTGCGCATGGCCCCGCGCACGGTGATGCGTTCGCTCAGCCGCATCGCCGTAGCCGTGGCTGCGCTGATGATCGCCGTCAGCGTCATCATCGGCGTGGGCGTGATGATCGGCAGCTTCCGTCAGACGGTCGTGCTCTGGCTCGACGACGTGCTGCAGGCGGACATCTTCATTTCGCCGCCGACGCTCAACTCCAGTCGCGCGGATATGGCGCTCGACCCGGCGCTGCTCGAACGCATGGCCGCCTTTCCAGGCGTCGTCGATGCGGCCACCACGCGCGGGGTGGATGTCGTGGGCGTCGTGGGAGAGCAGATCGTCCCGATCCGACTGGTGGCGCTCAGCAGAGACCTTTCCGGCCCCCAGCGGCGCTACCGCAGCGCCATCGGCGACTGGCGCCAGACCTGGGACGCCGTGCGACAGGGCGGCGTCGTCATCAACGAGCCGATGGCCAATCGCTTCGACCTGCGCGTGGGCGACCGGGTGCGTCTTCAGACCGACCGCGGGGAAGAGGCGTTTCCGATCGTCGGCGTGACCGTTGACTTCGATGTGCGGCCGGTCGTTTTTATGGACGACGGCGTCTATCGCCGCTGGTACGACGACGATCGCCTTTCGGCGATTGCGCTTTTTGTGGCGCCGGGCGTGGACGTCGATGCCAAGGTGCAGGAAATTCGCTCCGCTCTCGCAGGCGAGCAGGAACTGCTGGTGCGCTCCAATCGCGGCACGCGCGATAACGCGCTGGAAGTCTTCGACCGCACCTTCACCATCACCGTGGCGTTGCAGTTGCTGGCGACGATCGTGGCCTTTATCGGCATTCTCAGCACGTTGATGAGCCTGCAATTCGAGCGCGTGCGCGAGATCGGCGTGCTGCGCGCAACCGGCATGACGCGCTGGCAACTGTGGCGACTCTCGCTGCTGGAGACCGGGCTGGTCGGCGCCGTGGCCGGCCTGTTGGCGATGCCGACCGGCTATTTGCTCGCCGTAGTGTTGATCTACATCATCAACCTGCGCTCGTTCGGCTGGACGCTTGAAATGCTGCTCGACCCGATGGAGTTCGTGCAGGCGTTTCTGGTGGCGTTCGTCGCCGCACTGCTGGCGGGCCTCTATCCGGCCTGGAAAATTGGGAACACGCCGCCGGCCATCGCCGTGCGTATGGAGTGAGCCCCTCCATCCCCTGCAACATTCGATGCAACATCGATTGTCACCAAACTGACAGTTGATCTGCACCATGTTCTCCTCTATGATGCCTGTGGAATTCGGCGTTTGAGAAAGTTCTGACGGCTCAGGCCAGGGGTTGCAGCTTGCACGGACGCCGTTGGAATCCCGTATCGAGAGCAATCCCATATCGCAAGAGGAGAGAGGCATGGATCTTTTTATCCAGGCGTTGCTTGCTGCGCTGTGTCTGGCGAGCCTGTTGCTCATTGCAGCGCCCCTGGGGCTGTGGCTGCTTCATCGGCGCACGGCGCGGCTGCAGGAGCGACTAATTCAGCTCGAAGATCGGCTGAATCAGCTGGAGCGCTCTTCTTGGGCGCCGTCGAGCGGGGCCATGGGGATTGCGCCGCAGGGAGTGCGAGCGCGCTCCGAGGCCGTTGAATCCGGTCTGACGCCCTTGGGTGAGCGGTCAACGGCGGAACCGGCTCCGCCCCAGCCATCGACGCCTTTCGCTGCGCCGTTCATCGAGCCGCCGGCGACGCTGCCGCCGGCAGTCCCAATCGCTCCTGCTGTTGTGGATGCCGACGAAGAGGCCGCAGAACGCTCTCGCCCCGGCTCTGCCTTGCGAAAGCCGCCGCTGATCGACTGGTTCTTGCGCATGCATCTGCTGGTGCAGATCGGGCTGGTGGTGCTCTTTATCGGCGTAGCGCTCTTGCTGCGCTATGCGATCGATCAGGGCTGGCTGTCGGTGGAGATGCGCCACTTTGCTGCAGCCGCAGGGGGCGCGCTGTTGAGTGGCATTGGATTTGCCGTGCGCAGCCGCAGGCCGGCCTATGGGCTGGCGCTGCAAGGGGGCGGTCTGGCCGTCCTCTATCTCACGGCCTTTTCGGCATATCAGTTCTATGGATTGTTGCCGGCCGCATTGGCGTTTGGCTTGTTCGTGATGTTCAGTGCGATCGGCGTAGCGCTTTCGCTGTGGCAGAACGCGCGCATCCTGGCCTACGCCGCGCTGATCGGCGCATTCGCAGCGCCGCTGCTCGTGGCCGGAGAAGGCGGAAGCTACATCGGGCTGTTCGGTTACTACCTCGTGCTGGCGCTGACGGCGCTTGGGCTGGCCGCGCGCAAGGGCTGGCAGGGGTTGGTGATCCTGGCCCTGCTTTTCACGCACGGCGTCGGCGCGATCTATACTGCGGGCAATCCCGAGACGCTGCGCTTCACCCCGACCGACGGAGATTACCTGGGGTTGCAAGGTTTTGTGATCCTCTTCTTTGGGCTGTTCGCTGCAGCCGGCCTGCTTTTTGCGCAGCGCAATGCAGCGCAGCGGCGAATCGGCGACCTCGCCATCGCCGTGCTCAATCCGCTCCTGGCGCTGATCTGGCAGCTCAGCCTGGTGCAGGCGTTTGACCGGGGGGCCGGCTATAGCCTGGCGGCGGGCGGCGCAGTTCATCTGGCGTTGTTTGCGGCGCTGCTGCGTCGCAACGAAGAGAAGCTGGCGCTGCACCGGCAGCTGAGCCTCTTTTGGGCGCTCTTCATGCTGACGGTCGCAGTTCCCGGCTTCTTCGAGGCGCAGATTACAGCCCCTCTCTGGGCGGTGGCGGGCGCAATGTGGGTCTGGCTGGCGCAGCGACGCTCCGTGCGTTGGCTGGCGTCGTGGGGCTTGTTGACGCAGCTCGCCGCCGGCGTTGCATTTTTGCCCAAAACAGCCGAAATGCTGGAGCGCCTGTTCACGCCTCTGAACGGACAGGCGCTTTTCCTCAACGACTTCACGCTTGGCTGGGCGATGGTGGGGCTGGCCGGGCTGGCGTCGAGCCGCTTCCTGACGCAGGAGCCGTTTCGCTCAGACAATTTCACTCTGTGGAAGACGTTGGCGGCGCTCGCATTTGTCTGGGGGCTTGGCTGGTGGTATGGCGGCGGCCTGGTTGAGGTCACGATGGCGCCGGATGGCTTTGTCATCAGCACAGCGGCGCTGTTCCTGGCCCTTTCTACACTCGCAATGGCGCTGGTGGGGCGGCGGCTGACTTTCTCCTGGCTGGAGAGGCCGGGATGGGCGCTGTCGCCTGCCCTTTTGCTGCTCGCCTTCCTGCATCCGTATGAGATCGATTCGCCGCTGCAGGGCGCTGCGTGGCTGGCGTGGCCGCTGGCGCTGGTCGCTCACTTTGGGCTGTTGCGCCTCAACCAGGGTCGGCCCGGGCTGACCTTCCACCATGCTACAGGCGTCTGGCTGATCGCCTATCTTGTCGCCGCCGGGGTCAACGGGCTGCTGTATCAGGTCGGCGCCGGGGAGACCGTCGCCCTCTCGGCTGTGTTGGGAGCGCTCGCCCTTTTGATCGCCGGCGCAACGGCGTTCGTTGCGCGCCTGCCTGTCCCAATTCGTTTGCACGAGAGAATTTACCGCCTGTGGGGGCTGGGGCCGGTGGCGGCTGTCGGAAGCTTGCTGCTGCTGTGGGCGAACCTGACGCTCGACGGAGGAGTGCGCTGGCTGCCGTTCATCCCGCTGCTTAACTTGCTTGCGCTGACCAGCGCAGCGTTGCTGGCGGCCGTGCTCTTTTGGCTCTTTGTGGCGCGCGACGATGCGAATGCGTTGTGGAGGCGATGGATGTGGAGTGCGCGCTGGGCCTGGTGGACGCTGGCGATCTTCTGCATGAGCGCCGAACTGGCGCGCAGCGTGCATCACCTGTTGGGGACGCCGCTCACGTGGGATGGGCTGTATGCGTCCGCCCTCTATCAGACGTTGCTGGCCGTGCTTTGGAGCGTTACGGCGTTGGGGCTGATGGTGTGGGGCAGCCGTCGCCGTTCTCGCTCGGCGTGGTTCGCCGGCGCCGCAGTCCTGGGCCTGACGGTGGTGAAGCTGTTTGTGGTCGATCTCGCCAACGTGGGGGCGGCGGCGCGCATCGTCTCGTTTATCGGCGTCGGCGCGCTGATCCTGTTGATCGCTTTCCTCGCGCCTGCGCCGCCTCGGCGGGAAGCGAATGACTCAGAGACGCAGGAAATGCACCCTCCACTCCCCTCGTAGGCCAGATTGCTTTTACGACGCTGGCTCTTTTGCTCAGAGAATTTGACAGACGCCATTTGACCGGCGCCTTCGGTTTTGCTCTTGAACGGTTTTTGAACTCTGCTTGCTAGAGTGCAGAACGCAGTATCGACATGCAAACGTCCGGCCGGAGGCCGAACTACGTCGTCCACGTAAGTTCTTGCCTCCGGCGCGACGCGTCAACCCGCCATCTGCAAGTCGACGCGGAAGTGATACTGGCCGAGCGCCTGACGGATGCGCTGCTCCAGGGCTTTCTTGTCTGCGCCGGGCATCGCAGTGACCTTCACGATCGCCAGCAGCCCTAAGCGGCGGTCGCTGATCACCTCCACCGACTTCTGCGCAATCTCCTGAATCTGCTCCAGCTCCCCGTTGACGACATCGGCGACCTGCTCGAAGGTGAGCGGCAATTTGGCGATCTTGCCCACTGCAGTGAGCGGCATGTGCTCGATGATGCGGATCTGCTTGGGCACCGCCGCCTGTTCGGCGATGTTCTCGCGCGCGAAGGCGAGCAGCTCCTCTGGCGTGGCGGTGGCGCCGGGTTTCAGCTCCACATAGACCACCGGCAGCTCGCCCACGCGCGGGTCAGGGCGACCGACCGCCGCCGCCAGCGCCACTGCGGGATGGCGATGCATCGGCTCCTCGATCTGGCGCGGGTCGATGTTGTGGCCTCCGCGAATGATCAGCTCCTTCTGGCGGCCGGTCAACCAGAAGAAGCCGTCCTCATCCTGATAGCCCAGGTCGCCGGTGTTGAGCCAGCGCCCCTTGCCGTCGCCGGCGTCGATAAAGATTCCTCGGTTGTGAAATTCGTCCTTGTAGCCGGGGAAAACATTGGGGCCGCGGATGATCACTGTGCCGATTTCGTTCGGCTCGCAGAAGCGCACAAGGCGTTCGCCGTCCAACTCCGCCGTGCGCATCTCCTGGTAGGCGTAGCGCAGCCCGATCGAACCGATGCGCGGCTCGCCACGCCGCGGGTTGACCGAGGAGACCGAGGTGCCCTCGGTCAGGCCATAGCCCTCGAGGATGTTGACGCCGGTCTGCGCCGTGAATTGTCGCGCCAGCTCCACCGGCAACGGCGCCGAGCCGCAGATCGCCACCTGAAGCGAGCGAATGTCGGCGTCGCCGATCGGCACGTTGAGCAGCGCCTTGAAGAGCGTCGGCACCGCGCCCAGCGAGGTGACTTTGTAATGATCGATAATTTTCCACAGGTTCGGGATCACGCCTTCCCCGCGAAAACCCTGCGGCGTCCCCATCACCAGCGTGGCGCAGGCGATCCACGCCCCCAGGCCGACGGCGATCGCGCCGTAGTTATGGAAGAGCGGCAGACCCAGATACATGCGCTCCCCGCGCTGCACGTCGACGGCGACCGTGCCCATCCAGGCGTCGTAGACCTCGTTGAAGTGCGTGTGCATGGCGAGCTTGGGGGCGCCGGTGGTGCCGCCGGTGTGGAAGTAGGAGGCGATGTCGTCCGGACGGATCACGCGTCCGCTGATAAGGCGGTCGGCGGGGTAGCGCGCCAGCGTCTTGTCGAAATCGAGCACGCGTGCGCGCACCTTCTCCTTGCCCTTGCCCCAGCGCATCAGCCCGACCGCCAGCCGCTTGACGCCGTGCAGGTAGTTGGCAATGTCTACCTGAAGGATCGTCTGCAACGTCGGCACGCTGTCGGCGATGGACGCCACCTTTTCCCAGATGTCGGTTCTGGGGAAGGGCGCCAGCGTGACCAGGATTTTCGTCTGCGCAGCGTTCATGATCTCGGCCAGGCCGGCCGGCTCCAGCAACGGGTTGATCGGGTTGGCGATCCCCGCCGCTTCGCCGCCGTAGAGCGTCCAGTAGGTCTGCGGCAGATTGGGCAGAATATAGCTGACCGTTTCGCCGGGGCGCAGGCCCAGGTCGTGCAACATGTTGGCGGTCTGATGAAGCTTGCCCAGCCATTCCCGATAGGTGAACTGCACCGACTGTTGATAGGCCGTCCCTTGCAGGAAAAAGATCAGGGCGATGTCGTCTGGATAGCTCTCCGCTGTGCGTCGGATGGCGGCGTAGGTGCTCTCCGGCAGGTTGCGTTCGGCCAACGGAACGGCCTCGAACGCCTCAATGTCGGCGACGGTGGCGAATCCGCCCATCGTTCGTCTCCTTTCTGACAAAATGTGAAGCTCAGGTCGAGTCGTCTGTGGGATGGCGCTATTGTACCTGAAGATGGGGAAATGAGCGAATAGGGCTCAGGATGCTGGAGCGGAAACCCGCCAGGAGGTGAAACGCAATGGTGAAAAACCGCTTTCTGCTGTTAGCCGCCGGTCTGAAACCGGCGGCGATTGCGCAGCAATCGCCTGGCGCTACGCTAAACGCCTCTTGGCTGCACATTCTCGACGGGCTGCGAGAGGATGGAGAATTTGAGAATGCGCAGCGAAGAGCAGCGCCTCCGGATCGCCAGGTTTAATTGTTGGCCTCTATCAAGCATCCTGGAAGGCGACGGCCGTTACGCCTTTTCGGCGAGGACGTGCCGCGTGTCGATCACCAGTTGGGCGCGCGCCTTGACCATCGGCCAATCGTAGGCGTCATGATCGGTGGCGATCACCACGCAGTCCGCCGAGGCAAGCGCAGTTTCCAGGTCTTCGATGCGCACCATTTCCATGCCGTCGTACTGGAAGGAAGGGACATGGGGATCGTGGTAGTCGACCCTGGCGCCTTTTTCTTCGAGCAGGTGGATGATGTCCAACGCCGGCGACTCGCGCAGATCGCTCACGTTTTTCTTGTAGGCGACGCCCAGCACCAGGATGCGGCTGCCTTTAACCGGTTTGCCTGCATCGTTGAGCGCATCCTGCACCTTTTGCACCCAGTAGCGCGGCATCTCGGTGTTGATTTCGCTCGCCAACTCGATGAAGCGGGCGGTGTACGCCAGCGTGCGCATCTTCCAGGAAAGATAGAGCGGGTCGATGGGGATGCAGTGGCCGCCCAGCCCGGGACCTGGCGTGAATTTCATGAAGCCGAAGGGCTTGGTCGCTGCAGCGTTGAGGATCTCCCACGCATCCAGGCCCAGCTTGTCGCACATCAACAACAGCTCGTTGGCCAGGCCGATGTTGACCGAGCGGAAGGTGTTTTCAAAGAGTTTGGTCATTTCGGCGGCTTCGGGCGAGGAGACGGGCACCAGCGTCTCGATGGCGGCGCCGTAGCAGGCAGTGGCCACCTCCAGGCAGGCGGGCGTGATCCCGCCGATCACCTTGGGCGTGTTGCGCGTCGTCCAATCCTTGCGGCCGGGATCGACGCGTTCGGGCGAAAAGGCCAGGAAGAACTCCTCTCCGACGCGCCAGCCGTTGGCGTTGGCTTCCAGTTGCGTCAACAGCAGCTCTCGGGTGGTGCCGGGGTAGGTCGTGGACTCGAGCACGATCAACATGCCGGGATGCAGATACCGGGCGATCTGTTCGCCCGCGCTGGCGATGTACGAGACGTCGGGATCGCCCGTTTTGTTCAGCGGGGTGGGCACGCAGATAGAGACGGCGTCGCAGGTGGTCAGC
The DNA here is from genome assembly GCF_937128415.1 of uncultured Caldilinea sp. Lineage (GTDB taxonomy): Bacteria > Chloroflexota > Anaerolineae > Caldilineales > Caldilineaceae > Caldilinea. Next base: position 77,802 of record NZ_CAKZMJ010000109.1, on the reverse strand, counting down.
ACGCTGAAGTCCGTCGTAGCGGCAAGGCGTCCCCGCGGGCGAGTCGGCGCGACGACGAGCTCCTGCGGCTGTGCAGCGGGAGCTGCGCCCACGGCGTCGCTTTGCGCTGTCGTTTGCACAGAAGGCGCTTTGTCGTCGCTTGTCTCTGCCACGAAGGTCGCCAGCAGGGCGGAAGGCACATCTTCGATGTAGGACTCGCCGCGAAGGATCGCCTCCACCTTGCGCGCGTCGACGTCGATGCCGGTCACTCGATAGCCGGCCTCGGCGAAGGCGACGGCCAGCGGCAGGCCGACGTACCCCAG
>NZ_CAKZMJ010000109.1:0-72500 GCF_937128415.1 uncultured Caldilinea sp. | reverse complement strand
GTGTCGGAGCATTCCGCCAGCAAGGGGCTGCCCCAAATGTTGCCTGTATAGACGTAACGCAGACCTGCCGCCTTCCCGATCTCCCAGGCGCGCTGGAGCGTGGCGGCGGGCGTCGGGGGGCGGTTGCGCATCTGGTAATGGGGCGTGAAGCCGGTGACATGCCACGGTAGGTCGGGGCTGACCGAGACCAGAAAGTCGGCGATGTCGCGCAATTCTTCATCGCCGTCGTTCAGCCCGGGGATCACCAGCGTGGTCACCTCCACCCACACGCCGCGCTCCACCAGGTGACGGATGTTGCGCAACACCGGCGCCAGCCGCGCGCCGCAGTAGGCGCGATACGTCTCCTCTCGAAACGCCTTAAGGTCCACGTTGATCGCTGCAAGGTAAGGCGCAATCGTGTCGAGCGCTTGCACGGTCTCGAAGCCGCTCGATACAAAGACGCTGCGGATGCCTGCGTCGTGCGCCAGGCGCGCCGTGTCATAGGCGTACTCGAAAAAGACCGTCGGCTCGTTGTAGGTGAACGCAATCAACGGGATGTTGTTCTGCACGCAGAATTGCACGATCTTCTCAGGCGGCCACGAGTCGCCTGTATCGTCTCGTTCTGGGTCAAAGGCTCGATGTTGCGAAATTTCCCAGTTCTGGCACCAGGCGCAGCGCAGATTGCAGCCGAAGGTGCCGATCGAGAAAATTTTGCTGCCGGGTAGAAAGTGATTCAACGGCTTCTTCTCCACCGGATCGACGTGCACGGCCACCGCCTTGCCATAGACGACGAGCCGCAGCGCGCCGTCGATGTTGCGCCGCACGCCGCACTTGCCCGCCTCGCCAGGGCCTACGGCGCACCAGTGTTCGCACGCCGTGCACTGCACATAGCCGCGTCGCAACGGTCGACTCAACATCGTCGGTTGGAACATCGCTTACCTCCTGAGTAATGTCCTTGACAATATCCTCTTTTATTATCGCGCAAAATGTTTCCTTCTGATCCAGAGGGAACACAAAGGGCGCAAGCGGATGTTTTGCATTTTTTCCGTCCTTCGTGCGCTCTACGTGGATCGTCTGAGGAGGCGATGGACCTGTGAGCTATGATGCAATTGTGATCGGCTCCGGCCCCAACGGCCTGGCGGCGGCGATCACGCTGGCGCAAAACGGCCTTCATGTGCTGGTGATCGAGGCGAGAGCGACGCCCGGCGGCGGCATGCGCACGCAAGAGCTCACGCTGCCCGGCTTCCAGCATGACATCTGCTCGGCGATTCACCCGCTGGCGCAGGCGTCGCCCTTTTTTCGGGGCCTTGCGTTGACCCCAGACGAGGTGGATTGGATCACTCCGCCCGTCTCGCTTGCGCACCCTCTGGATGATGGAACTGCTCTCGCCGTTGCGCCTTCGCTCGAAGAGACCCTCGAAGGGCTCGAGCGAGATGCAGCGCGATGGCGACGCCTCTTTGCGCCGTTGGTCGAACGCTGGCCCGACTTCCTCGACGATCTGCTGGCGCCGCTGCACGTTCCTCGTCACCCCCTCCTTTTCGGCGTCTATGCGCCTCTGCTCGCCGCGCCGGCGACATGGCTTGCCCGCGCCTGCTTTCGAGATGAACGCACGCGCGCGCTCTTCGCCGGCATGGCTGCGCACTCCCTTCTGCCCTTGGAGCGCGCGCCGACCGCCGGCGTCGGGCTCTTGCTGACGGTGCTGGCGCAGAGCGTGGGCTGGCCGATGGCGAAGGGCGGCTCCCAGACCATCGCAGATGCGCTGGTGCGGCGGCTCCGACGCCTCGGCGGGGACGTTGTGTGCGGCTGGGAGGTGACCGACTTCGCCGAGCTTCCGCAGGCGCGGGCGTATCTGTTCGACACTGCGCCGAAAGGGTTGCTGCGCATTTTAGGGGATCGCCTGCCGCCCCGCTATCGCCGCCAGCTGGCGCGCTTCCGCTACAATCCCGGCGTCTTCAAGATCGACTGGGCGTTGGAGCGTCCGATCCCGTGGCGGGCAGAGTTGTGCTATCGGGCTGCGACCGTGCACATCGGCGGGACGCTTGCGGAGATCGCCGCTGCGGAGCGGGCGATCTGGCGAGGGATGCATCCCGACCGACCCTTTGTCTTGCTGGCGCAGCAGAGCCTCTTCGACGCCGCGCGCGCGCCGGAGGGGAAACATGTTGCATGGGCGTATTGTCATGTCCCGCATGGCTCGACCGCAGACATGACCAAGGCGATCGAGCGTCAGGTCGAACGCTTCGCCCCTGGCTTTCGCGATTGCATCCTGGCGCGCGCCACGCGCTCCGCCGCCGAGATGGAGAAATACAATCCCAATTACGTGGGCGGCGACATCAACGCCGGCGTGCAGGACCTTTTGCAGCAATTCACGCGGCCGACGCCGAGCCTGACGCCGTATCGCACCCCGCTGAAAGGCGTCTATCTGTGTTCTTCCTCCACGCCGCCGGGAGGGGGCGTGCACGGCATGTGCGGCTATTACGCAGCGCAGATGATGTTGAGGGATTGGAAGAGATTGAAATAAGTGCACTCCGGCGGTTATGGATCGCCGCCACCGCCGGTCGCTCTCAAGGAGCAGCTTTTTATCGATGACGCTTCAGTTGAAAAAATTCCATATGGCTCGGTTCGACTCGGCGCAGATCGACGACGCCCGCTATCTCATCATAAATCGCATAACGCAGGGCGCCGTCTTCCGGGACGCCTGCGCTGCCTACGCCGACGATCGTGCGTTCATCGGGCGACAACTTGATGCACGCAGGCCCGGCCAGGGAGCGCAATTTGTTCGTCGCCGGGTTCCAAATCCAGGCCATCTGCACGTGGGTGTGACCGTGAAAGAGCACTGTCACGTTATGGCTTTGCATCCACGCCAGCGCGTTCCAGAGGGCGTCGATGTTCTGATGCAGCCGAGGAAAGAGCGCACTCCAGCTCATGCCCGGCCTCATCCACGCGGCGGCCGCAGCCGCGGTGGGCAAAGGCGTCGGCATCTCTGGGGCGGCATGGCAGTACGCTGCGCCGTTTTCCCGAATCAGCGCAGGCCAGGAACTCACCCATTCGGCGAGCGGCCCGGAGAGCCTACGCAGGCCGCTGACCTCCCAGTTCCCATAGACGCAGGGAATTTTGCGCGCCTGCAGCGCCGCCAGAATGCGCAGTTGGTGACCCGCGTCTCCCAGAAAGATAAAGCGATCGACCTGCTGCGCTTGGGCGTCGTCGAGCACGGCGGTCAGGCCAACGTAATTGTCATGGAGATCGGCGAAAACTGCGGTGCGCATGGTAAAATAATCGTATGCGCGCCATGCAACTCTTCCAAACCGGAGACATTGTCGAAGATCGACTGATTCTGACCGAAGACGCGCCCCTCCCACAGCCGGCTGCGGATGAACTGCGCGTGCGCGTGCACGTCTGCGGCGTCTGTCGCACCGATCTGCACACCGTGGAGGGCGATCTGACGCTGCCGCGGCCCTTGCCGTTGATCCCCGGCCATCAGGTCGTGGGCGTTGTGGACGCCGTCGGCGAGCAGACGACCCACTTCGCCGTCGGCGATCGCGTCGGCGTGGGCTGGATGAACTGGACATGCGGCGCGTGCGACTTCTGTCGACGCGGCCAGGAAAACCTCTGCCCCTACGCTCGCTTCACCGGCCTACATGTCGACGGCGGCTATGCTCAGTGGATGCTCGTGCATGAACGCTTCGCCTATCGGCTGCCTGCCGATCTTTCTGACGAAGCGGCGGCGCCCTTGCTCTGCGGCGGCGTGATCGGCTATCGCACTTTGCGGCTGAGCGGCGTCGAACCGGGAGGCCGCCTGGGGTTGTACGGTTTTGGCGCCAGCGCGCATCAGGCAATTCAAGTCGCCCGCCACTGGGGGTGCACGGTGTACGTCTTCACGCGCGGAGAAGAGCATCGCCGACTTGCCGAAGCGCTCGGCGCGGCTTGGGTCGGCGACGCCGATGAACAGCCTCCGCAGCCGTTGGACGCCGCCGCCATCTTCGCTCCCGCCGGCTGGATCGTGGAGCGGGCGCTGCACCATGTGCGTCCCGGCGCCGTCGTCGCCATCAACGCCATCCACATGACGCCTATCCCGGAGCTGCCCTACGAACGCATCTACGGCGAGCGAGTGCTGCGCAGCGTCGCCAACTTCACCCGCCAGGACGCAGAGGAGTTTCTGAAGCTGGCGGCGGAAATTCCGATTCGCACCGAGGTGGAGACCTTTGGCCTGGCGGAAGCCAATCAGGCGTTGCGAAAACTTAAACAAGGCGAACTGCGCGCCGCCGCCGTGCTTCGCATTGATTGACGCCCCCTGCGAAGCTTCTTCCCTTCTTTACATTCCTTTTACATATTTTTCATCATCCATTTAGCTTGGTTCCCTACGATCGCCGAGCATTGAGAAGCGGGCATACAGCGCCATCCGTCGGTCAATGGCAAACTGCTCCCTGTCCAGTGCAGATGCTCTGCATGAACTGTCTGTGTTGTACAGGGAGTCAATTTTGAAAAGCAACGAATAAGGAGCAAAGGATTATGCGAAAACGCTCGATGATTGTGTTGTCTTTTGTAATCCTGGCAGTTTTATCTGGCGGCGCGCTGCTGGCGGCTTGCCAGGGAGGCGACAGTCCGACGCCGACGCCTACGGCCACCCCGGCGCCGGCGGCTGCAACGGTCGTAGAAACACAGCCATCGTCTGCAAATGCTGACGCCGAGGCGAGCGCGTCAGACGCTGCGGCGGCCACCACCGAAGCAGGGGCTTCTGCCGAGCAGGCTTCCACGGAGAACCAGACAAGCGAGGCAGCCAATGAAGCCAGCGGCCCGGTCACGCTGCGTTTCGTCAGCGATGGCACCGAGGCGCGCTTTTTGATCGACGAAATTCTGATGGGCCAGCCCAAGACAGTTGTGGGCGTCACCTCGCGCGTGGAAGGCGAGATCACCGTCGATCCGGCCAATCCTGCTTCCGTGCAAGTGGGCGAAATCCGCATCGACGCGCGCGATCTGACCACGGATGACAACCGCCGCAACAATCGCCTTCACAACGACATCCTCAGGTCCAACCAGGACGCTTATCGCTACATCGTCTTTCGCCCGACGAACATCGAAGGTCTGCCCTTGACCGTCGACATCGGCGATGCGTTTCAACTTCAGGTCACCGGTGATCTTACGATTCTAGATACAACATTGCCTGTGACTTTTGATATGGAGGTGACGGTCGTGGATGAGAACACGGTGCGCGGCTCCGGCTCCGCTATCGTTCGTTACGCCGATTTCGGCATCCGTATCCCTAGCGTGCCTATCGTGGCCGGCGTCGCCGACGAAGTGCTCTTGGAGATTGACTTTACGGCGCAAAGATAAGCGACTGAACGCGCCGGGAGCCGAGCGAAAATGCAAAACGCGCACAAGACCCGGCGTTGAAAATTACGCAATACAGGCGCGAGGTTACGGACTCAGTCCGCCTTCCAGGAAGTTGGGAGCTTCCTGGAAGGCGTTGTTCTGCGAGCGCGTCATTCCCCACCTCGCCTGGCGACGATAAAGGCGATGCGGCTGCGCCAGGCGACGGCTTGCCCCAACAATTGCCGTTCAAATAACGCTCGAATCTGCGCAATTTCATCGCTGCTCAGCAGCGCCGCAAGCCGTTCAGCGTAGGCAGGGCGACCACCGACATTGGGCGTGAACCAGCGCTGCACCATCGCCGGTGTGATCAGCGTTTCGCTTTCTTCCACTTCGAGCTGCAAGGAGACCTTCATCCCCGCTTCTTCCAGCGCAGCTTGCAACGTCCGTTCGTCCCAGTTGACCAACGGATCGTTTGCGTCGGCGTAAATGGCTTCTTCGGCCAGGCGCCAACGTTCCATCAAGTTGGGCGCAAGCAAGCCCGGCTCAAAGAGGGCGTACAGTCGCTGCGCAGCGCGCGGGATGCGCTCCGCCAGACTGACGACGCCGTGCGGCGCCAACATCTCCGCCAGCAGACGACAGGCGCCGCGCTTGTCCGCCTCCTCCAGCAGCGCGTTGTAGCCGACGATGGCGTCGAAACGAAGGGCCGAGGCGGAGCGAAGTGCAAGAGGCGCCCGGGGTGCTTCCGCAGCGATTTCTCCACTTTGCAGCGCCAGAAGAAGCGGGAGCTCTTCCAATCGGCCTTCCATGACGATCGGTCGCTCGATGAGCGGCAGGCGCTCGGCCATCTGGCGCAGCGCCTCGGCGTCGCGACGATTGCGCACCAGCGCGTAAACCCCGCCTTCGGGCGTGCGCCGCACCGCCTCCCAGGTGAGCAGGCCGGAGCCGGCCTTCAGATCGAGCACCACGCTGTGACGGCTCAGCTTGGCAGCGTCAAGCACGCGATCGCGCACGCGCGCCAGTCGCTCGCCTGCGCCGGAGATCGCGCGTTGCAGCCAGCGTTCCCGCGCCGGGTCGTCGGGCGAATGGGTGAGAATCTCCCCGCGCGTCTCGTCGACGTCCAGCATGGCGGCGAGCTGGGCCTCGCGGCGTCGCGCCACCTCCGCCCGGATCGTCGCTTCGTACCCCTGGTCGGAGGGCTGGTAGAAGATCTTGCCCTGCAGGGATGTCGGCAAGTATTGCTGCGCCACCCAGTGATCGCGATAGGCGTGCGGGTACAGATAGCCCTCGCCGTGGCCGAAGCCTTCTTTGTCGCGGCTGGCGTCTTTGAGGTGATTGGGCACGCCGCTGTCTGCCTCCTTCGCCACCTGTTCCAGCGCGTCGAAAAAGGCGAAGGCCGTGTTGGATTTTTTCGCCGTCGCCAGGTAGAGCGCGGCCAGCGCCAGGTGAAAACGGCCTTCAGGCATGCCGACTTGCTCAAAGGCCTGCGCACAGGCGTTGACGACCTGAATGGCGTTGGGGTCGGCCATGCCTACGTCCTCGCCGGCGAAGATCAACATGCGCCGAAAGATAAAGCGTGGAGATTCGCCGGCATAGACCATCTTCGCCATCCAGTAGAGGGCGGCGTCCGGATCGCTGCCGCGCAGGCTCTTGATGAAGGCGCTGATGGTGTCGAAGTGATAGTCGCCTTCTTTGTCGTAGAGCACGGCGCGGCGCTGGATCGACTCTTCGGCGATGGCGAGGGTGATGCGAAGATTGGGCGCAGGAGGCTGCAGACCGCCTTCCGGGCTGCCTGTCCCCGTCGTCTCCACCGCCAGCTCCAGCGCGTTGAGCACGGCGCGAGCGTCGCCGTTCGCCACCTCGACCAGGTGCTCCAGCGCGTCTTCGTCGATGGTGACGTTCAGCTTGCCGTAGCCTCGCTCTGGGTCGGTCAGCGCCTGGCGCACGATCTTGCGCAGGTCGTCTTTGCTGAGCGGCGTCAGTTGAAAGATGCGGCTGCGGCTGACCAGCGCTTTGTTGACTTCGAAATAGGGGTTCTCGGTGGTGGCGCCGATGAAGATGACCGTGCCGTTTTCGACCCAGGGCAACAGCGCATCCTGTTGCGCCTTGTTGAAGCGGTGCACCTCATCGACAAAGAGGATGGTGCGTTGTCCGTAGAGACGGGCGCGGTTCTGCGCCTCCTCGATCGCCTCGCGAATCTCTTTGACGCCGGCCAGCACGGCGTTGATGGCGATGAAATGAGCGCGCGTCGTGTTGGCGATGACGCGCGCCAGCGTGGTCTTGCCGGTGCCGGGCGGGCCGTAGAAGATGAGGCTGGAAAGCTGGTCGGCCTCGATGGCGCGGCGCAGCAGCCGGCCCGGGCCGACGATATGCTCCTGGCCCACGAATTCATCGAGCGTGCGCGGCCGCATGCGCGCGGCCAGCGGCGCGCTGCGCTCCATCTGCTCCAGGTTTGCCTGCTCGAAAAGGTCGAGGTCTTTCATTGAAATGTGAACTTAGGACGATACGCGCTTCCGGTCAGCTCGACCGTGCGCCGCCAGAGCGCTCAGAGCCGCTGCACACAGCAGGTTCCCAACGAACTTCCGCCACAACGGGCCGATGGTCAGAGACGCCGTCGGCCTGCGTCCAGATGGTGCAGGCTGTGGCGAAGGGCGCCAACGGCTGGCTGGCGAAGATGTAATCGATGCGAATCGGCCAATCGTCGGTGGGGTAGGTGGCGGCCCCAGGCTCGCCGAATTGGCGATAGAGGTCGACGTAGCCGGCTTTCTCCATAGCCTCAATCACCTGAGGGCCTTTGTCATCTCCGGCGAGATTTCCGCCTTCGTGCTGTGGCTGTCGGCGCAATACAGCCAGTTGCTCCGCAGGCCAATCCCAAGGGCTGATGGCGTTGAAATCCCCCATGACAATGTGCGGTCGGCTGCGGTCGCGCACCAGCCAGGTGCGCGCCACGCGGAGCTGCACCAGGCGCGCATTTTCATCGGTGTGATCGAGGTGCGTCACATAGACGGTGAAGGCGCGTCCTCCTGGGGTCAGGATGCGCGCTTCCAGCAAGCCTCGCTGCTCCTTGCCCTGGAGCACACCGGTCTTATCCTCCTCTTTTGGCGTCAGGTGATGAGCGGAGCTGGCAAGGATCGGCCAACGGCTCAACAACACATTGCCGTAGGCGTCGGCGGGCATATTTTTCTCGGCGGGCCAGCGCAGGCAGGGACCAAAGACAAAGTGCATCTTCAGACGGTCCGCCAGCGCCTCCAACGCCGGTCGGCTATCCCCTTCGACCACGCGCGGATAGAAGACCTCGTTCAGGCCGATAATGTCGGCGTCGATGGCGCGCAAGACATCGGTCAATGCATCGAGATTGGGCTTCCCCTCGGCTGTCCGCCAGCCGTGAATGTTATACGTGACGACTCGCATAGATAAATTGTATAATCAAGCCTTGTGCATCCATAATTCAATAAGAGTTGCACAGTGAGAAATTACGCATGTTGAACCTTGGAATCAATAGGGGCGGATTAAGCAAATAGTGAGCTTTCACCCCCTGGCCCCCTCTCCCAAGGGTGGGAGAGGGGGGAGAAGGCCCTCACCCCCCAACCCCCTCTCCCAAGGGTGGGAGAGGGGGAGGAAGCGTAGCTGCGAGCTGCGCTTACGGATGGGGCCTCAGCTTCATCGTAGGTGCGGCTCTCAGCCGCACGCTCTCGATGTTCCCACAAGGCCTTGGGGAATGTAAGGAAGCGCCGGTGGTGAGCCCTCACCCCCTGGCCCCCTCTCCCAAGGGTGGGAGAGGGGGGAGAAGGCCCTCACCCCCCAACCCCCTCTCCCAAGGGTGGGAGAGGGGGAGGAAGCGCAGCTGTGAGCTGCGCCTCTCTTGACTTTCACGAGAGAATCTACGAAGGATCGGCTTTTTATATTCGTGACTGTGTAGTGAAAAATTCATCAATCGCTCAAAGAGGTTCTTGTATGTCGTTGCCAACTCGCGAAGAAGCCTACGCTTTGCTCTGTGAATGGGTGCAATCGGAAAGTTTGCGCCGCCATATGTTGGCGGTCGAAGCCGCCTTACGCGCCTATGCGCGCCACTTCGGCGAGGATGAAGAGCTTTGGGGAATCACCGGCCTTCTGCATGACCTGGACTACGAGCGCTATCCCGACATGGACGATCCGGTCAACGGTCACCCGCGCGCGGCGCTGCGTCTCTTCCGCGAGCGCGGCTATCCGGTGGAGCTGATCCACGCCGTAGAAGCGCACGCCACCTTTCTCGGCGTCCCGCGCCAATCGTTGCTGGACAAAGCGTTGCTGGCGTGCGATGAATTGACCGGCCTGATCCTGGCGGCGGCGTATGTGCGGCCCGATCGAGACCTGCGCAACGTCGAGTTGAAGTCCATCAAGAAAAAATGGAAGGATAAAGCCTTCACCGCCGCTATCGACCGTCAGGAGAACATGCATTTCATCGAGGAGCTGGGCGTGCCCTTTGACGAGCATGTGCAGCGCGTGCTCACCGCCATGCAGGGCGTCGCCGAGGAGTTGGGCGTCGCCGGGGCGGGGAGTCCTTCACAGCCCGTCTCCGCAAGTTGAGCGATGGAAAGGCTCTCGCTTTTCTGCGCGTCCCGGCGTTTGGGTTTGCGTTGAGTCGATGTTCACAATCGCCGTCAGTGGCGCCGCTTCGGTGCACTGAATTGCACCCTGCACTGATCCATATAGGCCACCCACCAATCTTTGCAGGTGCGCGGGTCGAGGAAGCTGCCGGTGTCGCGCGTGGCGATCTTCACCGAGCCGCGGTCGGCGACGCCGACGATCTCGCCGTTGCGCAGGGCAGGGAGACGGCGTCGTCCGGCTGCATTCATCTGCCGATAGAGCGCCAGCAAATCCGGATGCACGGCGAAGTCCTCCAGATGAATCAGATAGCCGACGGCGGCGGTGTCCCGCCGCGTATAGGTGATGGTCAACCGACGCTCTTCCGCATACAACACCAGCGCCTTGAAATCGCCTGCATAAATCGGCGGGTTGCGGCGAGGAATGCTGATCGGCTCGTTGACGCCTGTTTCCATCTCGAGCAGCGTCACCGGGTACTCCTCGATCGGCGCGCCGCGACAGCCATCCGGCCCGCAGCCCCAGTCCCAGTCGTGCACTTTATAGAGGGCGCGGAAAGTGGGCAGTCGAGGTGGGTCAAACATGCCGTCGATCTGCGGCGCCTGCGCATCGACGTCGCCATCGTAGTTGACCAACCCTAGAAAGCCTGTGGTCGGGACATAGCCGCGCAGCGCCAGGTTGAGATCGCCGTGAATTTCGGCGGGTCGATCGGTGGGCGGCGGCTCAACCGGAACTGTTGCATAGGTGCGCGGGGGTTGCACCGGCGGCGGTGGAGGAGGCGTCAGTGTAGGCGGCGCTTCCTCAAAGGCGATTAAAGGTAGGAAAAGCGCCGTAGAAGGAGGGATGGTCTCGGCGACCGGTTCTGCTGTTTGAGCATACACAGAGCGCTGTGAAGCGATGGCGGCGGCGCCGATGATGCTTACAAACACCAGCCCCGCAAGCCATGCACAGCCGTTTCGCAATCGTTGCATTTCCTTCACCGATTTCTCAACCATTTCTCAATCCATTTCTCAGCTCATACGGAATGTTCGCCGCCATCTTCCGGGGAAGCTCTGAACTTTTGCAGTCAAAAAACAAGACGAAGAGACGATTCCATCGTCCGTCTTTTTCTGTAGCTTACTTTCTGTAACTGATTCCCTCAGGAGGATGATGCAGCATGGAGCCGCCGAGCCGGATCAACGCTGCGCCGATCTGCTGCAAGCAACTTTGGAGATCGCCGTTGATTTGCGCTGCGGAAAAATGTAGAAACTCCCAACGCTCGCCCAGAGAAAATGACCGCGACTCTTGCGTCGTCCATTCGTCGTCACAATTGACGCCCACATATCCTCCGCGGGCGCGCAACGTAATATCTACGGGTCGCTCGCCGACGATGCGATTCTTTAAGGGGCGCAGGTTGTGTTCGCGCAGCGCCGACCACAGTTGCTCGAAAGGACTCTCGTTCTGAAACAAATCTTTTACGTCAGTGGCTGTGAGCAGTCTCGCCATCGTCGTATGGATAAACGTCACCCTGCGAAAATTGGTTGCAGGCACGGGGCGCTCCAGTCGCTGAAGCGGGCCGATGTCGATACGGTAGTAATACTCCTCGGCGCGCGGATGATCCAGTTCATCCGGCAACAATTCACATCGCCTCATCAAGCGATAGCGTCGCGTGGCGGCGATGAACGAAATCGTCTGCGCTTCAGGCTGATCTCGAAATGCTCCCGTCTGATAAAATGCAAGAAAATCGGCGCCGATGCGACGCGGCGCTCGGCGCTGGGGGATGCGATACCAGCCTTCGTTTTGCGCGCGAGCAAAATCCAGGGCATTGTTCAGAACGACCACCAATACGGTGCGCCTTTGCGCTGTGACATCAAAATAAGAGAACATCTCTCGACCTTTCTTGAGATGCGACTGTACCATAGAAGGCGGGCGCGCTTCATCGGAATTTTGTAGGGAGACATCGGCCATGATCATCTATCCCGTTCGTCGCTCATTGACCCCCTTCATGTGGTTCGTTGCGCTGTTGGTTGGACTGTATGCGGCGACTCTTCTGGCCTTTTGGTGGCTGGGACAGCCGACGCCATTTGACCTGCGGCTTTTAGCGATGGTGTTGGGCGGTGCAATCGGGCTGATCGGCGCCGGCGGGTTTTTCGCTTATCGTCTTGGGTGGGTTCAGCGCATCCCTCGCCCCGGCGGGGCCATGTTCGCCGGCTTTCTTCTCGCCGCGCTCCTTCCGCTGCCATTCCTCTGGACGGCGGCGCAGATGTTGTTTATCGAGGCCTATGATGCGCTGGTGGCGATGATTTTGATGTTTTTTGCTGCGGGCGCCGTGATCGCCCTTGGCTTTCTGCAAACCGCCCTCTTTGCCGAAAAGCTTGACGCCTTGACCGCAGCGATCGAGCATCTGCGCATGGGGCGTTATCACGTGCGCGCCGAGATCGACGATGACGGGGAATTGGCGCGCCTTGCCGATGCGCTTGCTGCGCTGGCCGCCAAACTGGAAAGCACCGATCGCAAGGAGCGTCAACTGGAGCGCCTGCGCCGCAACCTGACCGCCTGGATCGGGTACGATCTGCGCGTGCCCTTGGTCGCAGCGCGCTCCAGCCTGGAAAATGTCGTCGAAGGCCTGACCTCAGACCCAGAGGTGTCCAGACGATATTTGCAAATGGCCTGGCGCAACCTCAACGCCCTTTCCGATCTCATCGACGACCTCTATGATATGGCGCAGGTGGATGTCGGTGGGATTCACCTGGAGCGTGCAGACGCCAGTATATGCACTCTGGTGGAAGCCACGTTCGCCGAACTCTCTCCGATGGCTGCACAGAAAGGCGTGACGCTCTCCTATCGCTGCGATCCAAATACGCCTCCTCTTTCGATCGATATGCGTCAAATCGGTCGCGTGCTCAACAATCTGGTGAGCGACGCCATCCAGCGCACGCCCAAAGGCGGCAGCGTCAAACTGAACATCCACCCTTCCAGACACAGCGTCCTCGTCGAGATCACCGATATGGCGAATGGAAACCCTTCGGAAGATTTGGCGACCCTCTTCAAATTGCTGTTCAGTGAAGACGATGCGCGCAATCAGCCCCAGGAAACGCCGAGGCTCCGACTGGCTCTGGCGGATGCGATCGTGCGCGCTCACGGCAGCCAGATTCATCCTCAACGCCTGGGCGATCAGGGGCTGCGGCTCGTCTTTGCGCTGGCCCGCGCCGACGCCGTCAATCCACTGATACGCGGCATGTAAATCCTCTACTTTTGTGCTTCATTTTGCTACAATTTTGTGCGTCATCTGTCCGATCTGTGCCCACGCCGTCGGGTCGTATGATGGTCGCAAAATCTCCTCTCTCCGTTGATTGAAGCATATCTCGAAATAAATCCATATTGAGCACTGTTGAACGAACAGACCGCCACTCCAGCTAGAAAGGTGACGCTGCATGTTGGCATGGCTCAGGGCGGGCATTCGCCGATTGCCCTTGGCGCTTCCTTTGCGACCTGTCGGACGACTTTTCTGGATAGCAGTCGGGATCGGTTTGGTGTGGAGTGGGGTCTGGAGCGCCCACCATGCAGGTGCGCGCGCTCAAAGCATCCTATGCACCGTCTGTATCAGCCAGGTTTACGGCGGCGGAGGCAACAACAGCGCGCCGTATAACGCCGATTTTATCGAATTATTTAATGCCACGGCAAACCAGATTGCATTAGACGGCTGGGTTGTTGAATACGCGGCGGCGAACTCCTCTACGTGGCAATCGATCAATCTCAACGGGAAGACCATCGCTCCATACGCCTACCTGTTGATTCAGTTAAGAGCGGGTGAGAACGGGCAGCCTCTTCCAACGCCGGATTTGTTCGGCTCCATCGACATGGGGCGCGAGCAAGGGAAAGTGCGAGTGCGCCTGGGAGGGACAATCATCGATCTGGTGGGATACGGCAACGCCGGTGAATATGAGGGACAGGCTGCGCCCAAAGCCTCGAACACCGAAAGCGTGCAACGTTTGGGTGGGGGCTGCATCGACACCAACCACAATGCCAATGATTTTCAAGTCGCGTTTCCGGCGCCCCGCAATGCCAGCTCACCGCCTAACGTGTGTGTCCTGACGCCCCCTACAGAAACCTCGACGCCCACCCCCTCGCTGACGCCTACAGAGACGCTTACGCCTACGCCGACTCCCACCCCTACTGACACGCTGACGCCGCCGTCCACCGATACGCCCACGCCGACTCCTACCGATACGCCCACGCCGACTCCCACCGATACGCCCACGCCGACTCCTACCGATACGCCCACGCCGACTCCTACCGATACGCCCACGCTGACTCCCACCGACACGCCTACACTGCCGTCCACCGACACGCCTACACCGACTCCCACCGACACGCCGACACCGACTCCCACCGATACGCCGACGCCGACTCCCACCGATACGCCGACGCCGACTCCCACCGATACGCCGACGCCGACGATGACGGCGCCGTGGGTGTTGCCGACGGCGACGCCGCAGCCTGTGCGGGTGCGTTTGAGCGAGGTGATGGTGGATCCGAAGGCTGTGGAGGACGCCGTCGGGGAGTACATCGAGGTGGTGAACGCCGACGAGGTGGCAGTGAACCTGGCGGGCTGGCGGTTGACGGACGGGGCGGGTCGCAGCCACGTGATTGCGTCGGAGCTGGTGTTGGGGCCTGGGGAGCATGCGGTGTTGACGCGCGGGAGTGCGGAGGCGTTGGCGGGGTACGTGCGTTCGGACTATCAGTACGGTGCGGTGCAGCTGTCCAACAGTGCGGGGGCGGTGACGCTGCATGGGCCGGGCGGGGCCGTGGTGGACGTCTTTGCGTGGGGGGAGGCGGTGGGGCGCCGCGTGGTGGCGGGAGCGAGCTTTGAGCGCGTCTCGCCGGAGAGCGGGGAGTGGGTGGTGGCGAGCCAGCGCTGGAGCGACGTCCACACCGACAAAGGCAGCCCAGGGAAAGCGACGGCCGCCGGAACGCCTGCGCCTGCGCCGACCGAGACGCCGTCAGCGCTTCCGGAGACATGGCCTCCTCTTGGGAGCGCCAGCGCGCTCCAGATCGATGAGGTTTATTTTGCGGGCGGCGATCAGGAGTATATTGCTTTGACGAACCTCGGTGCAGAAACGATCTCGTTGCGTGGATGGATGATCGGCGATGCAGAGACGCCGGGGGACAACGAAGGCGTCTATCGCCTGCCCGAGGACGCGGAGCTGCCTGCAGGCGCCGTTTACGTGATTGCGCGCAATGCATCCGTTTTTCGAGAGATGTTCGGGCGCTCGCCGGATGCGGCATGGGAGAAACAAGAGGGCGATGTTCCACTGCTCCAACGTGATCGGCGGCTCGGACGCGGCGCAATGGCGCTCAACGATGGCGGGGACGAGGTTGTGCTGCTTGCCCCTTCTGGCCTGTTGGCGGATGCAGTCGCTTATAAGAATGGAGCTTACGCCTCGCTTTCGTTGACAGGGTTACTGACGGCTGGCGCCGGACAATCGTTGCAGCGCGTTCCCGGCGTCGATTTTGTCGCCGCCGCTGACCTGCGCCATCGATTTATGGCCGGGTCGCCGCGCCCCTTTGAGTCGCTCCGGCCTCTCCCTGCGCCAACAAAAGAGATTGTGCGACTTGATGAAACGCATCAGGCGCTTTGGGGTTCGACGGGCGCTGCAAGCAATTTTTCAGCGGGTTTCTCCTCTCCTCCGCATTATCTGCTGATGCAGGCGGCTGCGCAAGGGCTGGACTTCCTCGCCATCGCCGATGAAACGCCGACCTATCCCGTGTTGTTGCCCTCGGAGGTCATTTTTATTCCGGCATGGCGTTGGAAGGCCGAAAAGGAAGAGATCGTCATCTATAATGATGCGCCGCCGTCGGACCGTTCACGCCCCGGCGTCGAAGACTATCTCCGCCAGCTGAATGCTCCCTGGCAAGTGATCGCCGGCATCGGGAATTTCAGTCCGGCCCCCCTGGTCGCTTCCGCCCCCAGCACTCCTCCTTCGGATATGAAAGATTGGTTTGCAAGCTGGCGGAACAATCGCGCCCCTTCCCTGCCAGGAGGCAACAGCCTCCCCGGTTCAGCAGACGTCTCGCAACTGCGCCCACGCTACACCGGCCTTGCCGTGCGCAGCGTCGATGCGCATGGCGTGCGCGAGGCGCTGCAAGCGCGACGCGGCTGGGTGACGACGTCGCCCGGTTTATGGCTGACCATGCAGGCGGAAACAATGGATGGTCAGCGCATCTGGATGGGGAATTGGTTGGCTGTGGCCAACCAGGTGACGCTGCATATTGCCTATGGCGACCGCAGCGGAGAGGCCGCGGGGCTGGCGCTCTGGCAGGACGGCAAGCTGATTCACCAGCTCGACCGACCCGCGCCGGACGGCAGGTGGACGCTGACGATACCCGCGCTTCCCGGCTCCATCTTGACGGCGGTTGCAACGCAGTTTGATGGCGACTTCGCCGTGACGGCTCCTCTATTCGTCGAGCAGAATGAAACGGGTGACCTGCTGATCAATGAGGTGCTGCCGGCCCCGCGCAACGACTACAACGGCGACGGGGTCGTGGACAGCAACGACGAGTACATCGAACTATACAATCCCGGCCGCGCGCCGATTCCGCTCGAGGGTTGGGTGTTGACGAACGGCGACGAGGACGCCTCTGCTCAGCGCATGAAATTCGGCAAAGGGCGTTATCTCGGCGGCGGAGAGCGCCTGCTTTTGCTGCGCAAGGCGCACCGCCTGAGTTTGCGCAATGACGGCGGCGTCATCCGGCTGCTTGACCCGCAGGGCGTCGAGCGCGATCGCATCGAATGGGACGCAACGCTGATCCGCGGGCGCAGCGTCTCGCGCATCCCGGATGGAGGTCCGTGGGTCTGGAACGCTGATGCAACGCCGGGAGGGGCCAACGCCAACACCGGTGTCGATGATTTTGCCCCGTGGCCAACTCTCCCGCCGCCGCCGCAACCTTCAGCGCCATCCAAAGCCCGACCTCCTGTCAATCCTGCTGCGGAGGCGACGGCGGGCCAGGCGGGCGGCCCGCCCGGTTCGATTGCGCAGGCGAAGCTGATGGGACTGGGCGCCTGGGTGGAATTTCGCGCCGTCGTGGTGGCGCCGCCGGGGCTCTTCAACAGCAACATTTATGTGGCCGACCTGGCGGGGGATGGCGTCACTGCTGGCATCGGCATCAACGTCTATCTGCGACGGGGCGAGTATCCCCCGTTGGAAGCAGGCGATTGGGTTTTGTTGAGGGGGCGGTTGGCCTCCTTCCGTGGAGAGACCGAGTTGATCCTCGACACTCCCGAGCAGGTCTGGCGCATCCAAAGCGGCGTCGCGCCGAAGCCGTTGACGGTGCGCGTCAATGAGATCGGCGAATCGCTGGAAGGTCGCCTCGTCACGTTCCGGGGCGTCGTCACCCGCTGGCAGGGCGACAGCATCTATCTGGGCGATCCGGATGACGCGGATGCAGAGCCTGTGCGCGTGACGGTGCGCAGCTCTCTGGGATGGAAGCGCCCCTACGTGAAGCTGGGCGAAGTGTGGGAGGTCACAGGCTTAGTCAGTCAGTTCGCCCGCGCAGCGCCATGGAACGGTGGCTACCGCATCCTGGTGCGCTGGCCGAGCGATCTGGTGAAGATAACAGGTCAGAGATAGCATCCATTTTTGAAGCTAGCCGACAATCCGCTCCCGTTTTTCCCCGATACCCCACTCATTGACCACCCTGTGGCTTTGTTCCCATCGGCCTTTCTGGCATACACTTGGAAAAAGCGGGCGCGCCAAACCAATCCAGCGTCTGAATGGGACGCGTCCGCCTATAGGATCAAAGTCAGGCGAACGTTGAGATTGTGTGGATTCAATATGGGAAACAATCGCTTTGCTCTTGCTTTTTTGCTGGCTTTGGGCGTGTTGCTGGCGGCGTGCAACAATGCCCCTCAGCCAACTCTTCAGGAAACCCCTCTCCCGGCGGAGCCGGCGCCGGTGAACATGATGGTCACGGCGGCGCATCCCCCTGCTCTGGATATGAACTTATTGACCGCCGACGGCGTGACGTTTCAGTGCGACGCCTCAGGGCCGGAGGCGCTTCACTGCCAGACCGCCGACGGCGTCACGGTGTGCTTTGGAAAACGCGTCGGCGATGCTTCGCAGCCCGAGACTTTGCACTGCCAGACGGCGCAACCTCCTCATCGCATTGAAGCAAAGGTCAATGCTTCGATTTTTGCTCGCTGGTCGATGCGTTTGCCGCCGGAGACGCTGAAGCTCAGCGGTCGCGAAGTGCTGGCCCTCTCCTTGCGCGTGGAGGGAACCTTGAGGCCCAACTTGTATTTTGTGGAAGCGGATGGGCGGCGCATCTTGCAGCGTTTGCCTGCGCTGCCGCTCGCAGAAGCGGGAACCGGCTCGACGACCTTCTATTTCCCGTTGAACGAAGTCCGTGATGACGAATTCCGTCCGTTGAACGTCGCCGCTTTGCAAGAGTTGCAGCTTGTCTTTGAGTGGGCGGACATGGAGGGCGCGCTTGAGATTGAGGATGTCCGCCTGCTGAGCACATGGCGCGAAATCGTGGCGCGGCCGACGCAGACGCCGCCGATCGAAGCGCCGAGCGGCTTCCTTGTAGAGCCAATTGCCGCCGAAGTATTCTCTATCACCCAATTTCAGGTCGTTGCCAAGGATACGCTCCTCGTCAGCCAGCAAAACGGCCGCATTTGGACATATCACGATCGCAACGGCGACGGCTTCTATGAGGAGCGCCAGCTCTATGCATCGGGCTTCGAGGAAGTCGTCGGATTGTTGTACGATCCGATCGACGGCGCTGTCTGGGTGGGCGGACGCGGCAATCTCTGGCGCACGATGGATGGAGACGGCGATGGCGTCGCCGATCAATTTG
The DNA here is from genome assembly GCF_937128415.1 of uncultured Caldilinea sp. Lineage (GTDB taxonomy): Bacteria > Chloroflexota > Anaerolineae > Caldilineales > Caldilineaceae > Caldilinea. The sequence goes on along the minus strand of NZ_CAKZMJ010000109.1, from coordinate 53,798 downwards.
AGCTGCGCCTCGAAGGATTGCCCTGGGGGCGCCATCAAAACAACGGATTGATCTGGAATCCGGTCCCCGATCCGTTCACCGGAGAGCCGCCGTACACCTGGATTTACTTTGGATTAGGCTCCACCGGTGATCTGGAAACGGGCGGCGACCTCAATGCAACGATCCTGCGCCTCCATCGCGATGGTCAGGGTCAGGACGCCTTGGAGGTGGTCGCACGCGGCGTGCGCAACGCCTATGGTTTGCTGTGGGCGCCTGTCCCGTATCAAGGCTCGATTCTTTGGAGCCTTTTCGCCGGAGAAAATGGACCGGACTTCAACTCGGCCCCAGACGAGGTGAACCATATCCGCTGGGGACTGCACTATGGGTTCCCCGAGCAGTTCGGCATGGTCGACCCTCCAGAGCAGGAGGGACAGCCCTACAGCAGCCCCGTGCTGGAAGTCACTGCGCATGCAAGCGCCAACAGCCTTGCGTACATTACCAACCCGGACTGGCCCGAAGAATATCGCACGCTGTATGTCTCGCTCTTTGGGTCGGTCTTTAGCGCCGAACCGGTTCAACCGGCCGTTGAGCGGATTCTTCTGACCCCCATTCATGGGCCGGACGGGGTGACTTTCCGTGGAGAGGCTTCGCTGTTCCTCGACAACCTGAGTCGCCCCTTGCCCCTGGCCACGGATTCCAATGGCGATCTGTTGGTCGGCGATTACGGTTCAGGAATCATCTATCGAGTGCGCTATGTTGGAGCGCCTTGAACGATTGCGGGCGCTATCTGTGTTGTCTGTGTACACAGATTGACATGCCATTTGCCGCGTGCTACACTGCACATCACCATCAATCACGAACATGCGTTGATGGAGACGAGTAACCGTTGAAACGTTCTCAGCGAGTCCGGGATGGTGGAAGCCGGATGAACCCTTCGACGGTGAAAATCCCTCCGGAGCAGCGACCCGAACGGATGAGCTAGTAGGCGTCGCCGGTGACGTGAACCGTTATCTTCACGGCGGACTCGATGAGGGTTGAAGCAACTCGCTCATCGGCTCTGCACTGAGGCGCCTGTTCCATGGAACAGGAACCGGGGTGGTACCGCGGACTCTACAGCCCGTCCCCGTTGGAGGGAACGGGCTGTTTTTTTGGAATGATTGCGATGAGGTGATAGACGCCATGGAACCGAAATTTAAAGAAGTCAAACCGAGCGTCAACTATCCAGAGATGGAGGAGAAGATTCTGCAGCTCTGGCGGGAGCGAGATGTCTTTCAGCGCAGCATGCGCGAGCGCGAAGGGGGGCCGGAGTACGTCTTCTATGAAGGCCCGCCGACCGCCAACGGCCGACCCGGCATTCATCACGTGCTGGCGCGCGCGTTTAAGGACATTTTCCCCCGGTACAAAACCATGCAGGGATACTACGTCCTGCGCCGCGGCGGATGGGACACGCATGGCCTGCCGGTCGAGATTGAAGTCGAGAAAAAGCTCGGTCTGACCGGCAAAAGGCAGATTGAGGAATATGGCATCGACCGCTTCAATGCCCTTTGCCGCGAATCGACGATGGAATACATCGCCGACTGGGAGCAGCTCACCGAGCGCATGGCGTTTTGGGTCGACCTGAAAACCGCCTATGTGACCTTTCACAACGAGTATATCGAGTCGCTTTGGTGGATTCTCAAGCAATTTTGGGAGAGAGGCTTGCTCTTCCAGGGCTACAAGATTGTGCCCTATTGCCCGCGCTGCGGCACCCCGCTCAGCAGCCATGAGCTTTCCTTGGGGTACAAAGAAGGCACGATCGACCCCAGCGTCTACGTCAAGTTCCGCGTGCGTCATGGCGAGGGGCGCTCCTTCGTACAGAGCGGCCGATCGCCGGAAGAGGTGGAATACCTCCTCGCCTGGACGACGACGCCGTGGACGTTGCCGGGCAATGTGGCGCTGGCCGTCGGCGCCGACATCGACTACGTGCGCGTGCGCGACGTCAGTGGAGACATCCTTACGCTGGCGGCGGATCTGGCCGAGCGCGTCCTGCAGCCAGGCTATGAAGTGCTCGACCGCATGAAGGGGAGCGACCTGGCCGGCATCCACTACGAGCCGCTCTATCGCTTCTATCCCGTCGAGCAGGACTATTGCTACGTCGTCACGGGCGACTTCGTCAGCACCGAAGAAGGCACCGGCATCGTGCATATTGCGCCGGCCTTCGGCGCCGACGACATGGAGGTCGGCAAAAAGTACAACCTGCCGATCCTCCTCACCATCGACAGCGCAGGCGCATTTCGCCCCGAGGTGAAGCCATGGGCGGGCATGTTTGTCAAGGACGCCGACCCGCTCATCCAGCAAGATTTGGCCAACCGCGGCCTGCTCTACAAGGCGGGCGCCTATGAGCACACCTACCCCTTCTGTTGGCGGTGCGACTCGCCGCTGCTCTACGTGGCGCGCGAAACCTGGTACATCCGCACCAGCGCCTATCGAGACCGGCTGGTGGCCAACAACGAGCTGATCAGCTGGTATCCAGAGCACATCAAGCACGGACGCTTCGGCAACTGGCTGGAGAACAACGTGGACTGGGCGCTCGGTCGCGAACGGTACTGGGCCACGCCGATCCCCATCTGGAAGAGCGACGCGCCCGGCAGCACCTACATGGAATGCATCGGCTCGATCGCCGAGCTGGAGGAGAAGGTGGGGCGCAAGCTGGAAAACCTCGATCTGCACCGCCCCTACGTGGACGAGCTGACCTGGCCGGCGCCTGACGGCGGCGTGATGCGGCGCATCAAGGAAGTCTGCGACGTCTGGTTCGACTCCGGCTCCATGCCGGTGGCGCAGTGGCATTATCCCTTCGAGAACCAGGAAATCTGGGAGCGCCAGAAGCAGGCCGACTACATCTGTGAAGCGATCGACCAGACGCGCGGCTGGTTCTACACGCTGCACGCCGTGAGCACGCTGCTCTTCGACCGCCCGGCCTTTAAGAACGTGATTTGCCTGGGGCATATCCTCGCCGAAGACGGCAGCAAGATGAGCAAGAGCCGCGGCAACGTCGTCAACCCGTGGGACGTCTTCAACCTGCACGGCGCCGACGCCACGCGCTGGTATATGTACACCGCCAGCCCGCCCGGCAACAGCCGCCGCTTCTCCATCAACCTGGTCGGCGAGACGGTGCGAAGGTTCCTGAACACACTGTGGAACACCTATTCGTTCTTCGTGACCTACGCCAATCTCAGCGATTGGAGAGCAACGCCTGCCGCATCCTCAGCCTCTTCATCCCCATCCCCCCATCTCCTGGATCGCTGGGTGCTCTCCGAGCTGCATCGGCTCGTCCGCGACGTCACCGAGGCGTATGAGAACTACGACGTGCTCGGCGCCACGCGGCCGGTCGCCGACTTCGTCGAGAGCCTGAGCAACTGGTACGTGCGCCTCAGTCGACGCCGCTTCTGGGACGGCGACCCGCACGCGCTGCAGACGCTTTACGACGTGCTGGTGACGCTGGCGCATCTCCTGGCGCCGGCCACGCCTTTCATTGCAGAGGAAATCTATCAGAACCTCGTCGTCAACGTCGCATCGAACGAAGCGCAAAAAGCGGCGTCGCCGAACGTTCCGCCGCCGGACTCCGTCCATCTCTCGCGCTGGCCGCAGGTCAATCAGGCGTTGATTGACGAGCAGTTGAGCGCAGACATGGCGTTGGTGCAGCGCGTGACCAGCCTCGGTCACGCCGCCCGGCAGAACGCCAACCTGAAGGTGCGCCAGCCGCTGGCGCAGGTCGTCGTGCGCACGCGCAACCCGGCGGAAGAGGCGGCCCTGCGTCGGCTCCAGCAGCTTGTGCTCGACGAACTGAACGTCAAGGCCATGAGCTTCACCCACGCCAGCAGCGACCTGGTGGACGTGACGGTCTTCCCCTATCCGAAGCAGCTTGGCCAGAAATACGGCAAAGGCTATCCCAAGATTCGACAGGCGATGGCTGCAATGGACCAGGCCGAGCTGGCTGCGCGTTTCCAGGCCGGCGAGACGGTGGAAATTGAGGTCGACGGCGAACGCTACGCCGTCGCGCCGGAGGACGTCGAAGTGCGCGTGACCCCGCGCGCCGGCTTCAGCGTGGCGCAGGACGCCGGCTATCTGGTGGCGGTCACCACCGAACTGGACCAGGCGCTGATCCAGGAGGGGCACGCCCGCGAGCTGGTGCGGCGCATTCAGCAGCTGCGCAAAGACGCCGGGCTGGAGATCAGCGACCGCATCGTCACCTACATCGGCGATTCGGAGATCATGCACGACGTGTTGGCGCATTTCGGCGGCTACGTGCGCGAGGAGACGCTCAGCGTGGAGCTGGTGCAGCTTCACGCCGCGCAGGGGGACGCCGTCCCGGCGCACTTGCCGCAGACGAGCTTTGAGCTGGATGGCAAGACTATCACCATCGCCATTGCGAAGAAAGCATAGGCGGAGCAGAGCCGAAGCGCGTTGGCGTTGTTTCGGTTCTGACCGACTTTCTGTACAATAAAAGGCATGGTCGAACGCGAGGCAACGCCTGTCCAAAACCCGCTGAGCGAACGGGAGATGGAGGTGGCGCGGCTGTTGGCGACCGGCGCCAGCAACGCAGAGATTGCGCGGGAGCTGGTGATCAGCCCCCACACCGTCAAGGTGCATCTGCGCAACATCTTCGAGAAGCTCCAGGTGAACAGCCGCACCGAGGCGACGATGTTGCTGGTGCAGCGCGGCTGGCTCATTGTGCCCGGCGCTGTGGTGGAGCCGGTGGAGGCGGAAAAAACGTCGCCTCCACCGCCTGAACCGCCTCCCCTCGACGATCTGCCCGCCTACGTTGCGCCCTGGCAGCGCGCCTATTTGGTCGCCGCCCTGTCCCTCTGCCTCTTGCTCTTTATCGCTCCGTTCGCAGGCGCATGGATGGCCGAGACGCCCGATCTGCTCACCAACGCCAAAGCGTCGGCGACGGCTCCCCCTTCGCTGCAGCTGGATTCGCGCTGGCAAGCGCGAGCGCCGTTGCGCTTCCCGCTAGGACGTCACGCCATGGTGAACCTGCGCGGGGTGCAGTTTGTCCTGGGCGGAGAAACGAACGGAGGCGCAACGTTGGACTCCGTCTCCTACTATGACCCTGGAGTCGGCGCATGGGTTTCGGCGACGCCCCTGCCGACGCCGCTGGCCAACCTCGCCGCCGCCGTCCATGGAGAACGCATCTATGCAGCAGGGGGCAGCCATTTTCAACCCGACGGAACGGCCGCGCTTTCCGATCGCCTCTTTGCCTTCGACGCTGCTTCGGGACGCTGGGAGGAAGTCGCTCGACTCCCCTATCCGGTGGCCGGGGCCGCGCTGGTCGCCGACGACGGCGCACTCTATCTGCTCGGCGGCTGGGACGGCCAGACGATGCGCGATGAGATCTGGCGTTTCCCACTCCAGGCTGGAGAAGACAACGGCTGGGAGCAGGTCGGTCATCTGACCAAGGCGCGCGCGTTCCTGGGGGCTGCGCTCATCCAGGGGGACATTTACGTGGGCGGCGGCTATGACGGCGCACACGAACTCGACCTGCTGGAGCGTTTCACTCCTGCCACCGGCGAACTCCACGAGCTGGCGCCGATGGCGACCCCGCGCGGCGGACTGGCGCTGGTGTACGACGGCGTGGCGCTCTATGCATTGGGAGGCGGTTGGACACGGACGCTGGTCAATCTGGAGCGCTATGATCTGGTCACCAACGCCTGGAGCAACTTCCTATCGCCGATCGAAGGAGAGTGGCGCCATCTCGCCGCGGTCGGCGACAACGGCCAGATCGTGATCACTGGCGGCTGGGCCGGCGACTACCTTGACAGCCAGCTCCAGTATCAAAGCTCCTTCCGCGCGCTGCTGCCTGTCATCACCAGCGATTGAGCCTGCAGGAGGGTCCATCATGACGAGCGTTTTCCTATCGTGGCGCTGGTGGGTGATCGCAGCGCTCCTCCTGGCAGGCTGCAGGCCGGTTGCGCCGCCCCCTCCAGCCGTTGCAACGCCAGATGCGACGGTGACCATCGACGTCATCGCCTTTGGCTCCTGCGCCCGACAGACCAAACCACAGCCGATCTGGGACGCCGTGCTGGCGACTGCACCCGACCTCTTTGTCTTTCTGGGCGACAACGTTTACGGCGACACGACCGATATGGCCGAGCTGCGCCGCGCCTATGCATTGCTCGCTGCGCAGCCCGGCTTTCAACGCCTGCGCGCAACAACGCCCGTCGTCGCCACCTGGGACGACCATGACTATGGCCTCAACGACGTCGGCGGCGACTATCCCGCCAAATACGGCTCCAGGGAGGTTTTCCTCGATTTCTGGGGCGAACCGCCCGACAGCGAACGGCGGCTGCGCAACGGTGGAATTTACACTGCCTACGCATTCGGCCCGGAGGAGCGGCGGGTGCAGGTGATCCTGCTCGACACGCGCTGGGATCGCTCGCCGCTCGCACGGGTCAGCGACGAAGAACACCGGCGCAGAAGGGCGCACAACATCGGCCCCTATACGGCCAATCTCGACCCCGATGCGCGGCTGCTCGGGGAGGATCAGTGGGCGTGGCTGGAGGCGCAGCTTCGTCAACCGGCGACCGTGCGCATCATCGCCACCAGCATTCCCTTCGCACAGGAGGGAACCGGCTGGGAGATTTGGGCCAACTTTCCGGCGGAGCGCGCTCGACTGTTGCGGCTGCTGGCGGAGACCCGCGCCAACGGCGTCCTCTTCATCACCGGCGATACGCACCGCGCGCAATTTTCTCGCCTCGATGCAGGCGCGCCGTATCCGCTGTGGGAGGTCAATTCCAGCGGACTCACGGAAAATGTGGACCCAGATCGGGTGGCGCCGGACGTCAACCGCTACGGGGATTATTTCGTCGGCGACAATTTTGGGCTGATCACAATCGATTGGTCCGTCGAGGATCCGACGATCGCCTTGGAAATCCGCGCTGTGGAAAATCGCCCCGTGCTGCGCCACGTTCTGCGTTTGAGCGAGCTGCAGCCTTGACGCTGAGCAAGTTCATGCGCACAATTCATGCACCTTTCATCATGGCGTACAACGGATGGCCGACCGCCTGTCCGCCGTCGATGAGAAAAGTGGCGCCGGTGGTGAAGCTCGACGCCGGCGAGGCCAGATAGAGCGCAATCCCTGCAATTTCCTCCGGCTCGGCCATGCGACGCTGCGGAACGCCCGCCAGCACAGCCTCGTTGATCGCCGGGTTGGACCAGAGCGCAGCGCTGAACTTGGTTTTGACAAAGCCCGGCGCGATGGCGTTGACCTGAATGTTGAGCGGCGCCAGCTCGGCGGCCAGCGCCTCGGTCAGCATGATCACGCCCGCCTTGGTGACGCAGTAGACCCCCATGCCCGGCTGGGGAATTTTGCCCGCAATGGAGGCCACGTTGATGATCTTGCCGCCCCCACGCGCCTGCATATGCGGGACGCACGCTTTCACCATGCGCCAATATCCCTTGACGTTGACGTCGAAGGTCTTGTCCCAGTGGCTTTCCTCCGCCGTCAACACCGGCCCGAAGTGCGGGTTGGTGGCTGCATTGTTGACGAGGATGTCGACGCCGCCATAGCGCTCTACGGCGCCCTTCACCAACGCCTCGACCGCCGTTGCGTCGCCGGTGTGTGCGGCGATCGCGGTGACTTCGCCGCCGGCGGCGCGCAGCCGGGCCGCAGCGGCGTCCACATTCTCCTGTTTGCGGCTGGAGATGACCACGCTGGCGCCCGCGCCCGCCAGCGCCGCAGCGATGGCCTCGCCGATGCCGCGCGAGGCGCCGGTGACGATGGCGACTTTCCCGGTGAGATCAAATGTGGCAGCCATGCACGCCTCCTCTTTTGCCCTCTCTTCAATGTAGGTTTTTTGAGCATCCAAGACATTTGTAGCTTCGGCCTTGGGGTCGGACGCCTACAGTCGCACTGGAGGCGTGACCTACAGGAACGGCCGCGCTACAACAGCAGCGGAATCTCGGTGTAATTCGGCGGGACGAAGAGGCTGCCTTCGGTCACGCCCTGCGGCGCAATGCGCTCCAATCGCTTGCGCAGCGCCGCTCCGTTCAGCTTGCCGTCCAGCGCTGCGCGGAACGCCTCGGCGACCTCATAGACCTGGGCGCCGCTTTCGTGCACAAACTCCAGTCGATAGTGCTGAATGCCAACTGCTCGCCATGCATCGAGGTGCAGGCTGGCGTCCTGCGCCTCGGCGCCGAAGACGGTGTTGCGACAGCCGACGTCGGCCATGACCGGGTGGCGGCGTCCGGCGCCGTCCTGTAAGGCGACCTTGTGTTTTTCGCATGGATGGCCGCAATCTTTATAGCTGGTTCCCGTCGAGAGGAAACGGCAGAAGACGCAGTGCTCGGTGTGAAAGACCGGCAGGTGCTGATAGGCGATCGCTTCGATAAGGGCCGGGCCGACGCGCCGGGCCAGCTCCGCCACCTGAGCGGCGTTGAGGTCATGCGTCGGCGTCAGACGCGTCAGCCCCAGCGCCAGCAACGTGCGCGCCGAAAGTTCGTTGGCGGCGTTGAGGCTGAAGTCTCCGATCAGTTCCGGCGCGGCCGGCGCCGTGCGCAGGGCATAGAGCAGGCCGCTCGAGCGCACCAGGATGGGACAGCCCAGGCGCAGAAGAAAATTCACGATGCGCTGCTCGTTGGGTTTCAGGACGCGCGGGCTGGCGACGCGCACATCGACGCCGGCGGCCTGCACTTTTTCCACCGACGTGCGCAGCCCATAAAGCTCCAGATAGTCGAGCGTAATGCTGCTCGGTCGCACGGCCAGGGCGGCGTCGAGCTGTTCGGGCGTGCGCACCAGCAGATGCAGGGCGATCTGCTCTTGCCTGGAGGAAGTTCGATGGATCGGGAGATGAACGGTCGATTGCTGATTGGCCTCCGCCACCCGCCGCAGCGCATCGAGCGGATCATGCACGACGGCATGGCGGCGACGTTGGCGCTCCTGAAGTTGCGCCACAGCCTCGCGGCGCAGGTGGTTGAGCAGGGAGGCGGGCGCAAAGGGACGGCCGCTGACGTCCAGCGTAAGTTCGGCAAGCTCGTAGGGCGTGCCGCCCAGGCGTCCGAGCTGCTCGCGCAAGAGAGGGGCGTCGAGCGCGCGCTGGGTGGCGGTCTCCAACGGTTCGTCTGACCAGAGCGTGACCTGCACCTGAGGATCCTCCGCCAACGTCCACTCAAGCACGAGCGGCGCGCCCTCCGCCGCGATCGCATGCACCTTGACCGGCTGACGACGCACCGGCGCTTTCGCCTCCACATAAGGACGCACCAGCCGATCCAGGTCGGGATCGTGGGTGCGCCAGAGCAGATCGCCCGGTCGAATGCGCGAAAAATCGATGGCTCCGTTGCCGAAGGTCAGTTCGACCAGCCCATTGCGCCGAGGAAGGACATGATAGATGCGGCCGCCTTCCTCCGGCTCCTCCGGGCTGCGCCAGTCGGCGGCGTCGAAGACGACGCCGTCCCCGGGTTTGAGGGGCGCAACGGCGGCCACTTCCGGCTCCACCGCAACCCACACTCGATCCGCCAGCACGCGCACGACGCGCCCCATCAACACGCCGCGATGGCGCGGGGTGCGTCCTCTCACGACGGCTTGATGATTCACTCCGGCGATGAAATAGGGCCCCAGGCCGCGCGAATAGACCTGCTCCAGTTGCAGCTCCTCGCGACGCGTCAGGCTCAGCGGCAAGCCGGCCCACGCCTCATCCACGGCTTTGCGATAGGCTGCGGTGGCGAGCGCCACATAGTCGGCGTCTTTGTAGCGTCCTTCGATCTTCAGCGCATGAACGCCGATTTGGAGAATCTCCGGAATTTGGCGCAGGGCGTACAGGTCGCCGGGCGAGAGCAAATAGCGCGCGTCGCCTAGCGGCTTCGGTGCGTCATCCACGATCAGTTCATAGGGGAGGCGGCACGCCTGCGCGCACTGGCCGCGATTGGCGCTGCGTCCGCCCCACGCCTCCGAGGAGAAGCATTGCCCGGAATAGGAGACGCACAGCGCGCCGTGGACGAAGAGTTCGAGCTCGCAGTCGGTGGCGCGGCGGATGGCGCGCACCTCCTCCAGCGAAAGCTCGCGCGCCAGCACCACGCGCGAGACGCCGAACTGCTGGGCCAGCGCCACGCCTTCGGCGCTGGTGATGCTCATCTGCGTGCTGCCGTGCACGGCGACGTCGGGGGCGATGGCGCGCACCAGCCGGGCGACACCGATGTCCTGCACGATCAAGGCGTCGGCGCCCGCTTCGACAATCGCTGCGATTGCCCGCGCTGCGGTTTCCATTTCATGGTCGAAAACGAGCGTGTTGAAGGTGACGTACCCCTTGACGCCGCGGCGGTGCAACGCATCCATGACTTCCGGCAGCTCTTCAAGCGCAAAGCCGACCTTGGCGCGCGCCGTGAAGTGGCGCAAGCCAAAGTAGACTGCGTCGGCGCCCGCCTCAACGGCGGCGTGCAATTGGGGCCAGTAGCCGGCCGGACTCATGATCTCCGGCTTCACAGGAAATGTCATTTCGCTCATGCCATGCAGTGTATCAGGAGCATGCTTGTTCCGAAAACTTTGGGAGATGCATCGTCAATTAGAAACGCCTGGAAATGCAAACACCGCTCATTCAGCGGTGTTTGCATTTTTTTATTCTTTTTTGTTTTCATCACAGATGCATCTTTGCAACTGTGCGGGAGAAAAATTATCTGGCGTGACCGCCGTGATAGGTCTGGCGTAGAGACGTCGGCTGGTAATGCGCCTTCAAGCGCGCGCCGACGCTTTCCAGCCACTCGCCCAGGCGAAAGAGCATGCGGCTCATCACGCCCGGTTCCTCGAGCTGGCGGCGTTTCGCCATCAATTCCATCTCCGCTTTGCGAACACGCTCTTCGTATTCGCTGCGAGCCAATTGAACAATAAAGTAATCCATCATAATCCTATACTCCTTTCGATGATGGAGAACGATTTTGCAGTTTGGCAGGTTCCAACTTGCCGCTTTGACTTGCTCGTCGTTCCCATCGATTTGTTGTGAGTTGTGCAAGCGGTCAGGAGTGTTGAGGCTCGACAAGCAAGCTCAAAAAAACTGACATTTGCACAACCCTTTAAGGTATCGGCGCAGAGCGCCAACACCATCACAATATTCTACACCATGGGAGGCGATCTGCATGTGAGAGAATTCACAATGTGATCATGTGAAAAAGTGCAAAACTCCGCCGAGGAAATAGACGGATCGCCGCCGATTTGGTACACTTTGCAACGCATTTTCTTGAATTGTGCAATTCAAAAAGGCTGAATTGTTCCTCGCAATGGCTTGTTTCTTTTGAATCAAATGCCTGCACGACCCAAAAGGAGAAGAACTCATGGCTTACCAGAAAATTGTCGTCCCCAGTCACGGCGAAAAAATCACCCTTGTGGATGGCAAGCTCCATGTGCCCGACAACCCGATCGTCGCCTTTATCGAAGGCGACGGCACGGGCGTCGACATCTGGGCGGCGAGCCAGCCGGTGCTCGACGCCGCGGTGGAAAAAGCTTACGGCGGCAAGCGCAAGATCGCCTGGATGGAAGTCTACGCCGGCGAGAAGGCCAATGAGGTCTACGGCGAGCCGATCTGGCTGCCGCAGGAGACGCTCGACGCCATCGACGAGTACATCGTCGCCATCAAAGGCCCGCTGACCACCCCCGTCGGCGGCGGCATCCGCAGCATCAATGTGGCGCTGCGCCAACGGCTCGACCTCTACGCCTGCGTGCGACCGGTTCAGTACTTCACGGGCGTGCCCAGTCCGGTCAAGCACCCGGAGCTGGTCAACATGGTCATCTTCCGCGAGAACACGGAGGACATCTACGCAGGCGTCGAGTGGGAAGCTTACTCCGAGGGCGCCCGCAAGGTGATCGAATTCCTGCAGAACGAGATGGGCGTCACCAAGATACGCTTCCCCAAGAGCAGTGGCATTGGCATTAAACCCATCAGCGAGGAGGGCACCAGCCGATTGGTGCGCGCCGCCATCCAGTACGCCATCGACAACAAGCGCAAGAGCGTGACCCTGGTGCACAAGGGCAACATCATGAAGTTCACCGAGGGCGCCTTCATGCAGTGGGGGTACAAGGTGGCGCGCGAGGAGTTCGACGCCGAGCCGCTCGACGGCGGCCCGTGGCATCGCCTGCCCAACGGCATCATTATCAAGGACGTCATCGCCGACGCTTTCCTCCAGCAGATTTTGACCCGTCCGGCCGAGTACGATGTGATCGCCACCATGAACCTCAACGGCGACTACATCAGCGATGCGCTGGCGGCGCAGGTGGGCGGCATCGGCATTGCGCCGGGCGCCAACATCAACTACGTCACCGGTCGCGCCGTCTTTGAGGCGACGCACGGCACGGCGCCCAAATACGCCGGGCTGGACAAAGTCAACCCCTCGTCCGTCATCCTCAGCGGCGAGATGATGTTGCGCCACATGGGCTGGACCGAAGCCGCCGACCTCATCATCCAGGCCATGGAGCGCACCTTCAGCCAAAAGATCGTCACCTACGATTTCGCCCGTCTGATGGAAGGCGCCACCGAAGTCAAATGCAGCGAGTTCGGCAAGGCGTTGATCGCCAACATGGGATGAGGCGCGTGCTGAGGCGGATAGGCTCCCGACTATTCGCCTCGCTCCACCCTTTATTTCGCATCCGGATTCCATCCCTTTTGCAAACCATGAGCGCCCAACTTGCAGCCCCATTCCAGCGCGCAGCCACCGATGGGAAGCTGCCAGGCGACCTGCGCGGGGGCGCTCATCGCAATTTACTCGGGCGAGGGACGGTGACCTTTGTGATGCGCGCGCCCTTCAAGCCGTTCGTCAGCCTGGTCGGCGACTTCAACCACTGGGACACGCGCAGCCATCCGATGCAGACCGATGGTCAGGGGACGTGGTGGATTACGATCCCTGACCCGGGCCGCACGCGCTATGGCTTCTATGTCGTGGTGGATGAAGACTCGCACGCCTGGGTGGGCGATCCGTATGCGCGCGAGGTCTTTTGGGGACAGAAGACGCCGTGGGCCGTGCTTTCCGGCGCCGAGGCGCCCTTCCCCTGGCGCGATCAGGGGTGGCGAACGCCGGCGCTGCGCGATCTGGTCATCTACGAGCTCTGCGTGCGCGACTTCGCCGGCGTCTGGCATGGAGGCTATCCGCACTACGGCAACTTCGAGCGTCTCACGCGGCAGCTGCCCTACATCGTTGGCCTGGGCGTGAACTGCGTCGAGCTGATGCCGATCAACGCCTTCCCCGGCGAGTCGAGCTGGGGGTACAATCCGGTTTTCTACCACGCCGTCGCCAACACCTACGGCGGCCCCGACGACTTCAAGCGTTTCGTGGACGCCTGTCATCGCGCCGGCGTGGCCGTGATTCTAGACGTCGCCTTCAATCACGCCTGGGGGCAACACCCCTACTACAACATCTATCCGCCGATGTACGGCCCGAAGGGGGAATGGCTGACCGATTGGAACCCCTTCTTCCACCACACGCCGCCGAGCATCAACATGTGGGGCGGGGTGGATTGGGATCACTTCAACCCGGAGACCACGCGCTACTTTCAGGACATCGTGCGCTTCTGGCTGGAGGAGTATCACATCGATGGCTTCCGCTTCGACTGGGTGGGCGGCGTCGATTATGACAGCAACAACCCCATGCGGCCGGACTTTAACCCGTACCACGGCATCGCTGCGATCTGCTGGGCGGCGCGGCAGGCCAAACCGGATTGCATCCTGATCGGCGAATTTTGGCAATTGGAAGGAACCAGCCCGGAAAAGACGGCCCCGCGGCTGGTGCACGAGACCGAGATGGACGCAGTGTGGAACGGCTATTTTCACCACACGCTGGACGATGTGCTCAACTGTCGTTGGGAGTGGGAGAAGCGCGACATCTTCCGCACCATCGGCGGCTACCGCGATCTGGGCTTCAGCACGGCCACGCAGGTCGTGAATTATTCGTGCAGCCACGATGAGGTGCGCCCGGAGCACGAAATCAAGTTTTACACCGGCAAGTACATCCCGCAGCCGCCGGGGATGACGCTTCAGGATGTGGCGCTGGCGCGGGCGAAACTGGGGCTGGTGGCCGTCTTCGCTGCGCCAGGCGTGCCGATGATCTACGCCGGCCAGGAGTACGGCGACGACAGCCCGCGCACCATCGACTTTGCGCCGCTGCAGTGGAGCAAGCTGACGCGTCCCAAACATCGCCGACATCTGGAGATGACCAAACGTTTGATTCGGGCGAGACGCCAGCATCCTGCGTTGCGCAGCGACTATATTCGTTTCTTCGACAACCACTTTCCCACCGAGCAGGTGGTGCGCTTCTGCCGCTGGGACGATGCAGGCGACTATGCGGTCTGCGCGCTGAACTTCTCTCCCGATCCGCGCACCGTCGAGCTGCCGACCTCGCGCGACGGCGTCTGGCGAGATGTCGTGGGCAATCGTCGGCGCACCGCCCAAGACGGACGCATCGTGATGGAGCTTGGACCCTATGACGCTGCGCTCTTTGTGTGAAGCAATTCAGTCAAACGAAAGGAATGACCATGCACTATCTGCTGTTTTATGACTACGTCGAGGACATTCTGGAGCGGCGCACGCCCTATCGAGCTGAACACCTGGCGCTGGCGCAGGCGGCCCACGAACGGGGCGAGCTGCTCATGGTCGGCGCGCTCGCCGAGCCGGTCGATGGCGCCGTGTTCGTCTTCAAGGCGGACGGGCCGGAGCCGATCGAAGCGTTCGTCCGCAATGACCCCTATGTGAAACACGGGCTGGTGACGGCGTGGCGTATTCGACCGTGGACGGTTGTCATCGGCGGCTGAACGCAACCCCGTAATAAAGCGAAGGAGGCGCAATGAACTATCGCAATCTTGGGCGCACCGGCCTGAAGGTCTCCGAACTCTGCCTGGGCACCATGCAGTGGGGCTGGACCGCCGATGAGGAAACAAGCTGGCGAGTGATGGACGCCTTCGTCGAGGCGGGCGGCAATTTTCTCGACACCGCCGACATTTACAGCAACTGGGCGCCGAACAACCCTGGCGGCGTCAGCGAGGAGATCATCGGCCGCTGGATGAAGGCGCGCAAAAATCGCCACCAAATGGTGGTGGCGACCAAGGTGCGCGGGCGCATGTGGGAAGGCCCGAACGGCGAGGGGCTCAGCCGCGTCCACATCCTCAAGGCGTGCGAGGACAGCCTGCGCCGTCTACAGACCGACTATATCGACCTCTATCAAGCGCACTGGTGCGATGCAGAGACCCCGATCGAAGAGACGATGGATGCGCTCGACGCGCTGGTGCGTCAGGGCAAGGTGCGCTACGTCGGCTGCAGCAACTATCCGGCGTGGCGGTTGATGGAGGCGCTCTGGGCCAGCGACAAGCGCAACCTCGTGCGCTACGATTCGCTGCAGCCTCACTACAACCTGGCGCATCGGGCGGAATACGAACGGGAGCTGAAAGAAGTTTGCCTCACTTTTGGCCTCGGCGTGATTCCCTACAGCCCGCTGGCCGGCGGCTTTTTGACCGGCAAATACGCGAAAGAAGGCGCAGCCGAATCGGCGCGCGCCGAGGGCATCAAGCGCCACTATTTCAACGAGGCGGGCTGGCGCGTACTCGACGCGGTGAAAGCCGTCGCCGCCGAAACCGGCGCCACGCCGACGGCGGTCTCTCTGGCGTGGTTGTTGGCGCAGCCGGAGATGACGGCGCCGATCATCGGCGCGAACTCAGTGGAGCAGTTGCAGGCGAGCCTGGCCGCCTGCGATTTAAAGCTGACGAGCGGCCAGCTGGCGCTGCTCGATCAGGCCTCGGAGTGGCGCTCCGGAGCCTGAAGAGCCTCGAGGAGGCTGACCGACTTTTCCTGCTGGGGCTGTGTGGATGCAAGGAGGGCGTTCTCTGCAGCATCCTCCGCTCTTGTATGCAACTGTTTGAGAACGTCCGCATGAGCAACGCCCGCCTATCGAAACAGGCGGGCGATCACGTTGAGCACAATCGTCAGCACAATGCTGAGCAGGATCATCGTGCCAAGCGGCGCAAAGAGTGTGAAATTGTCGCGTTTGATGACGATGTCTCCCGGCAGGTTGCCAAACCAGGGAAATCTGGCGCCGAACACGAGCAACAATCCGATCAAAAACAACCCGGCGCCCATCACCATCAGCAATTTGCCTACTTCCGTCATAGCCTTTTACGAAATGTCCTGTTTGGGATTCACGCCAAGTGCGCGCTGCAAGTATAGCATGATTCATCACACTTGGCACATAGCCTTCACGCTTGGCGCATAACCTTCGCCGGTGTTAAAATTTTACGGACCCCACTGCACAAAACATTCACCGCAGAGGCGTCGAATGCGCAGCATTTTTCCGGTGATCGGGCTTCTGCGTCTCGCCTGGGAAACATTCTTTGGCGGTCAACTGATTTTGCAGCTCATTTCATCTTGGAGATTCAGCGTATGCATGGCGGAGACCGCGTGGCGGAGGTGCTCAAAGCGCAGGGCGTCGAGCTGCTTTTCACCCTGGTCGGCGGCCATATTTCGCCGATTTTAGTAGGGGCCAAACGGCGCGGGGTGCGCGTCATCGACACGCGACACGAGGCGACCGCCGTCTTCGCCGCCGACGCCGTGGCGCGGCTGACCGGTCGCCCCGGCGTCGCTGCGGTCACGGCGGGGCCAGGCGTCACCAACGCGATTACGGCGCTCAAGAACGCACAGATGGCGCAGTCTCCGGTCGTAGTGATCGGCGGCGCTGCGCCGACTGCGTTGCAAGGCCGCGGCGCGCTTCAGGACATCGATCAGATGGCCGTGGTGCGGCCGGTGGTCAAATGGGCGAAGCAGGTGAGGCGCGTCCGAGAGCTGATCCCTGCGCTGGAAGAGGCGTTTTACGTCGCCCAGAGCGGCGTCCCCGGCCCGGTTTTTGTCGAGTGTCCGGTGGATCTGCTCTACGACGAGGCGACGGTGCGCTCCTGGTACGGCGCCGACCGCGGCGGCAAGTCGCTGGCCGACAAGGCGCTCAAGCACTACTTGCGTTTTCACGTCAACCGTCTTTTTCGCGGCGCCGATAGCGTCCATCCGGGCGACAGGATCGAAGCAGCGCCGCCCGCCCCGGATCTGACGGCGCTGCAAAAGGTCGCCGAACGCCTCCTCGCCGCCCGACGCCCTTTGCTCCTGATCGGCAGCCAGGCGATGCTCGACGCAGGGCGCGTCCACGAGCTGGCGCAGGCGCTGGAGACGATCGCCGCGCCGGTCTATCTCTCCGGCATGGCGCGCGGGCTGCTAGGGCGCGACCATCCGCTGCAGATGCGCCACAAACGTCGCGAGGCGCTGCGCGAGGCGGATTTTGTATTGTTGGCCGGCGTCCCTTGCGACTTTCGGCTCGACTACGGCAACCACATCCGTCGCAGCGCCGTCTACGTCTCGGTCAACCGCAGCCGCGAGGACCTGACCAAAAATCGTAAGCCGACGCTCGGCCTTCTGGCCGACCCGGCCTTGGCGCTGCGCATGTTGGCTGCGATGCTCTCCTCTCCCCGACCTGAGGCTTGGCGCGAGTGGGTCGCCCATCTGCGCGCCCGCGACGACGCGCGCAACGCCGAGATCGCTGCGCAGGCGCTGGCGCCGACCGGCAAGGTCAACCCGTTGCACCTGTGCATGGAGATCGACCGCCAGCTCACGCCCAACTCGATCCTGATCGGGGATGGAGGCGATTTTGTGGCGACCGCCTCCTATGTGATCCAGCCGCCGGGGCCGTTGCGTTGGCTCGATCCGGGGGCCTTCGGCACGCTCGGCGTCGGCGCCGGCTTTGCGCTCGGCGCCAGGCTTGTCCATCCCACAGCGGACGTGTGGGTGCTCTACGGCGACGGCTCCTTCGGCTATTCCGTCGCCGAGTTCGACACTTTTGTGCGCCACGGACTGCCGGTGCTTGCAGTGATCGGCAACGATGCGAGCTGGTCGCAAATTGCGCGTGAGCAAGTCGAGCTCCTGGGCGACCCGGTGGCGACGGAGCTGGCGCACAGCGATTACGAGCGCGCGGTGGAGGGCTTCGGCGCGGCGGGCTTCCGCCTGGAGGACCCTGAACTGGCGGCGGAGACCATCGAGCAGGCGCGCCAAACTGCAGCCTCCGGTAGGCCGACGGTGCTGAACGTCATCCTTGGCAAGACTGATTTCCGCAAAGGCTCGATTTCGATGTGAGGCCGCCTGAGAAAGGTGGTGAGGAAGGCGTTTATGCGACCGCCAGACTGGCCCTTGCTTCGTCGCATTCCGCATCCACGCCGAAGGGGTGCAAAAACACGGTCTCGTTGCGTCGAAGCTGCTCGACCACGACGTTGACAATGTCGCGCGCCCGCGCCAGGCGCGCTTGCGCGTGTCCGACCGCTCCTCTGCGTTGCAGTCCTCGCTCATCCAGCCAGGCATCCACCAGCCGGAAATTTTCGCAACAGTGGTCGATTTCCTGATACTCCACCCACCGCCAACGCCCGTTCTCGAGAGTGGGCGTTCGCTTCCTCCGTCGATAGCGCACGCCGGCGAGATTCTCCGCCAGATGGATGGTGGTGTTGGCCGTGTGGTCGATCCCGAGCAACAACACCTGCCCGTCCAGCGCATAGACGCGGCCCACCGGGCTGTCCACCCCATGGGGGACGTCGATCGGATGCGGCGCGACGATCTCCGGCGCATGTTTTCCCCAAGCGGCGAAGGCATGGGGGCTGTGGCTGCGCAGCACATCGGGCAGTCGCCAAAAGAGGTCGGCGACGACGCCCATGCCCAGGCAGGGCGTGTGTTCAGGGTCGAAGACCTGTTCCTCTTCGTCGGTCATGCTCGGCATCACCAACGTCCCGTTGGGGCCGACCGCCGCTTGCAAAGCTGCGATCAGCCCCAGGGGGCCATTTTCGACCGGCTTCACCTGCGAGAACGCACAGTGCACCAGCAGCACTCCGCCGGAATTCACGCCAAGCGTTTCAAGCTGTCGAACAAGCTCAGCAATGGGGATAATTTGCGTCATTGAGTCGCATTCGATAGAACGTGCTGCGGATTGCGTTTGTGCACGTTTCGCATTCTTTCATCAGCCCCAGAACACGCATGGTTCCACCCACGCCATCATACCACGCAACACGCAGCACGCAACACGCAGCACGCAACACGCAACACGCCTCCTCATTTCGCTTTCACCGCCGTAATGCGCGCGCTGTAAATTTTCGGCATGCCCGGCTGCATTGGTGCAATGTCCTCGGCGGAGCGTTTGTCGGTCACCGCGATTTCAGTGAAACCGGCCTGCTGCATGAGAGCAACGTAAGCGTTGACGTCGATGGCGCCGGTGACGCACTCCGCCCAGCGCGAGAGGTCAGCGCGCAGCTCCTCGCTGAACTCCCCTTCGGTGACGATGTCGCTGATGGCGATGCGTCCACCCGGCCGCAGCACGCGGAAGGCCTCGCGGAAGACGGCCAACTTGTCCGGCGCCAGGTTGATCACGCAGTTGGACATCACGACGTCGATGCTTTCGTCCTCGACCGGCAGCGCTTCGATCTGTCCCTGGCGAAACTCAACGTTCTCGACGCCCAGGCGCGCTTTGTTGGCATTGGCCTTCGCCAGCATGGCGGGCGTCATGTCTACGCCGATGACGCGTCCTGTCGGGCCAACCTGTCGCGCCGCCAGGAAGCAGTCGATGCCGCCGCCGCTGCCCAGGTCGAGCACGCGTTCGCCCGCGCGCAGCCCGGCGATCGTCACCGGGTCGCCGCAGCCGAGCGCGAGGTCCGTCACCTCGACGGGCAGCTCTTCGAGCAGCGTTGTATTGTAAAGCGACGTTGCGTTGGAAGTTTCGCTGCAACAGTCCGTGGGGCCACAACAGCCGCCGCGCCCTTCGGCGATGGCGCCGTAGCGCTGCTGGATCACTTCGTGAATTTCGGTGAACTGCGTCATGGTCTTGTTGTTCCTTTCGGTGAATTGATGGCTTTGATCGATGTGCTGCAACGTCCCGGCGCCCGGATTGCCTTATAATATATCGATATTTATCGATTTGTCAAGCGGAAAATTTTGTTGATGCGTAGCTCGTCACGGTGCAGCCGCCCTCATTTTCCAGGATGCTTCGCCCGATCTATGGTTTGGGGTGGCTGCGGCTCGCAGTCGCAGGTTCTTGGTGGACCTCACAAAATTTTTAGAGAATTCGAGCCAGCGCAGCTGCGAGCGGCCTCTATAGGCCGCCAGCGGTTAGCAGCCATATAGAAATCGGACAAGAAATCCTTTGCGGAAAGTGTGAAGCGGCAAAGCGCGCCTATTTTCCAGGCTGTTCAAGCTCCGGAAGACGCCAGGCGACAGAAGGATCGACCTGGAGGCAAGCACCGCGCAGGCACAGCGGAGAGGGAATGTTGTTGGTGAAAAGGCCGCCCGTGCCCAGGCCGTGAATCTGCGCGCCGCCGATGGCGCTCGTCCACTGGCAGATGGCGTTGAGGCCGAGGTTCGATTCGAGCAGGGAATTGATGATCCAGCGGATGTTGCGCGTTTCGGCTTCGTCGATCCATTCCTTGCCGGCGGCGAAGCCTCCGAGAAGCGTCGGCTTGATGATCAGGAGTTGGGGCCGCACAATGGATAGGAGGGCGTCGCGTTCCTGTGGAGAGCGAACCGAAATCAGCTCTTCATCGAGGGCGATGGGAACCGGCGAGTGGCGACAGAGGTCGGCGAGCACGCTCCATGCGCCGACCCCCACCGGCTGCTCGACGAAGGCGATGTCCAACGGCCCCAACGCGTCGAGGCGGTCGAGCGCTTCCGCAGGCGTGAAGGCGCCGTTGGCGTCGAGTCGAATCTCGATGTTGGGATAGGCGCTGCGCACAGTGCGCAGGAGGGCGAGTTCTTCCTCGAAGGGCAGGGCGCCGATTTTGAGCTTGATCACCGAGAAGCCGGCGGCGATTTTCGCCTCAATCTGCCGCAGAAGGCCGTCGACGTCATCCATCCAGATCAGGCCATGCGTCGGCAGCGCGCGCTCTCCACGTGTAAAGGGCGTGTCCCACCAACGACGTTGCGCGCCTGTGTGTAGATCGCTCAATGCCATCTCCACACCGAAGGCGAGCGACGGAAGCTCCCATGCAATTTGCTGCACCCATGTCTGCGCCGCATCGAAGGAATCGATCTGTGCGTCGTTGAAGCGGGCGCAAAATTGTTCCGCCAGCGCGCCGAAATCCTCGCGTCCGTCTCGGCTGAGGGTGGGCAAAGGGCCGCTTTCCCCCCAGCCGACCTGATCGGGAGCTTCGCTGCGCCAGACGCGTACAAACCAGATGGTGCGCGCCGTCAACATTCCGCGCGAGGTCGGCACCGGCTTTCGGAAGAAGAGCTGATAGGGCGCTGCAGCGAGACGAAACATAGCGCGCTCAGGCGTTGGTCCCTCGTGAGAATTCTCGCAGTTTACAATTGTCAAGAGCCTTCTGTGTTTCAGCCTATGGCCAACGGGGGAATTTCTCGAACTCAGGCCGCCGCTTCTCCACAAAGGCGTCTCGGCCCTCTCGGGCTTCGTCCGTCATATAGGCCAGACGAGTGGTCTCGCCGGCGAAGATCTGCTGGCCCACCAGGCCGTCGTCGATCAGGTTGAAGGCGTACTTGAGCATCTTGATGGCCGTAGGGCTCTTGCTATTGATGGTTTTGGCCCACTCGCAGGCCACCTTTTCCAGCTCATCGTGGGGCACCACCGCATTCACCATGCCCATCTGGAAGGCCTCTTCGGCCGAATAGACCTTGCCCAGAAAGAAAAGCTCCCGGGCTCGCTTCTGGCCTACTTGACGCGCCAGGTAGGCGGAGCCATAGCCGGCGTCGAAGCTGGCTACGTCTGGGTCTGTCTGCTTGAACCTGGCGTGTTCCTTGCTGGCCAGGGTCAAATCGCAGACGACATGGAGGCTGTGGCCGCCGCCCACCGCCCAGCCGGGCACCACGGCGATGACCACCTTGGGCATGAAGCGGATGATGCGCTGCAGCTCCAGGACGTTCAATCGAGCCAGCCCGGTGTCATCCACGTAGCCGGCGTGGCCTCGCACCCGCTGGTCGCCGCCCGAGCAGAAGGCGTAGACGCCGTCCTTGGGCGAAGGACCGTTGCCTGTCAGCAACACCACACCGATGGAGCCGTCCATCCAGGCGTCGCGAAAGGCTTCGATCATTTGGTCAATGGTCTGGGGACGGAAGGCGTTGCGCACTTCAGGCCGGTTGAAAGCGATGCGAGCGATGCCTTCTCCCTTGTGGTAGGTGATGTCGCTGTACGCCTTCACCTCCTGCCAGGCGACGCCGCTGGACGCCAGCAATTTCTTTAGATTCTGGGCTGCGATCTCGGCCAGTGGGTCGTTCGTTTGGAGTTCTCCCATGATGCTCGCCTGCTCCTTTACTGCCTTGTTTCTTTTCTTGACTTCATGGCGCTCTTGCTCACCTGCAATTGTTCACCGCTCTTGCGGTCGTATATTCCGGTCGTGTCGTACGGTCGCAAAGTCCTGAATTCTCGTTTCCAGCCTGGCTGCTGCGCAGAGTGCTCGACGGTGACATGGGCAATTGCCCGCCGCTCTTTACAATTGTGCGACTTTACAATTTCAGACCGGCCGTCATTTCTCTGAAGGACTGGAAAACGGAGCGATTGACGGCCATTTTTGTCTCGATTTCCAGGATCGCCGGCCCGGCGAAGGGCGAAAAAAAGTGCGACAAAGCGTCGAGGAGCGCTGCTTTGTCTGCGGCGTAAAAGTAGCGCAGTCCGTGGTCGGCTGCTGTGCGTTGCGCCGAGAGCGGCTGCGGCGTCAGGAAATAGGTCGTGCGCGTCTCCGGATCGAGGCGATTGGGCCCCTCGATGATGTCGAAGATGCCGCCGCCGTGGTTGTTGAAGAGGACGATGCGCAGGTTGGGCGGCAGGGTGCGCTGCCAGAGGCCGTTGCGGTCGTAGAAGAAGGCCAGGTCGCCGACGAACAGCGTGGTGAGTGCGTCGGTGGTCAGCGCTGCGCCGACTGCGGTGCTGACGCAGCCGTCGATGCCGCTGGTTCCGCGGTTGGCGTTGACCTGCGCCGGCGCGTGGCCGGGCGTCACGCCGACGAAATTCGCATAGCGAATCGGCATGCTGTTGCCGATCTGAAGCAAGCTTTGATCGGGCAGCGCCTCCAGCACGATGCGCGTGGCCTGAAACTCTCCGAAGGGTGCAGCGTCCAGCAGCTGAAAGAGCCGTTTTCGGGCCAGGGCGTTCAGCGCGCTCCATTTCTGCGCATAGTCAGAAGCGATGGGTGCAGGGGCGCGCTCGGCCAGTGCACTGAAAAAATCGCCGGGCGTCATGTGAATGAGCGTCGTGGTGCATTGATAGGTGTCGGGCGCTGCGCCTGCCGGCTGCACTCGCCAGAGCTGTTGGGGCGGGCGGGTGCGCAACAGTGTTTTCAGGTATTTGGAGGTCACCGGCCCGCCGATGTACACAACCAGGTCCGGCGTCAACGCCTCCAGAGTGGCGGGGTCGCGCGTGCCGAGCGCTACGTCTGCATGGACAAGCGGGGCGACCCGCGGCCACAGGTTGGCCGTCATATCGGCGAAGACGACCACGGACGGATCGTTCTGGAGGCATTGCAACGCAGCGTGCAGCGTCGGATCGACGTTCATCATGCCTGCGACGATCAATTTGCGTCGGGCGTGGCGCCACTGGTCGAGCAAGGGCCGCCAGGCGGATTCGTCCAACGTCGGGTGAGCCGAGGGCCGACGGCGGATGATCACTTCATGGGTAAACTCATGTCGATAGTTGGGGGGCGGGTAAAGCGGCTCGCGCAGCGGAACGTTGATGTGCACCGGCCCGGGCTGCAACCCATGCGCAGCGTCGATGGCCTCGGTGATCAGCCGCGCAGCGTGCCAGCGCGTGTCGGGATGGCCGTCATCCATCGGCAGCGCGGCGGCGTAGCGCACATGAGACCCATAGAGTCCGGCTTGATGGATAGTCTGGTTGTCCTGCTGGTCGATCCATTCGGGCGGGCGGTCGGCGGTGAACACGACCAACGGAATCTGCTGGTAGAAGGCTTCCACCACCGCCGGAGCCAGATTGACGGCGGCCGTGCCTGATGTGCAGACCAGGCCCACCGCCGTGCGCAGTTGTTGCGCCATGCCCAGGGCGACGTAGCCTGCGGAGCGTTCATCGTAGACGACATGCACCGTGACGTCGGGATGGGCGGCCAGCGCCGTCGTAATTGGCGCAGAGCGAGAGCCGGGCGCTGCGACAAAGCGACGCACGCCTCTGGCCACACAGATCTGGATCGCCAGCTCCACCAGCGGGAAGACGCCGTCCGCCATCTCAGCCGGAAGCCTTTTCACTTGCGCCCAGCACGGCCAGCATCGTCTCCGCCTTCAAAGCGGTCTCGCGCCATTCGGCGACCGGGTCAGAATCGATCGTGATGCCGGCGCCAACGTAAAGATGCGCCTGGTCGACGCCGAGGCGCATGCAGCGCAGATTGACGTAGAGGCTGGAGCGACCCTGAATGTGCACCGGGCCGAGAAAGCCGCTGTAAAAGCTGCGGTCGTATCCTTCGTGCGCAAGGATGAAGGCCAGGGCTTTGCGTTTGGGCATGCCGCAGACTGCGGAGGTGGGATGCAATTCGTCGAGCACGCGGTTGGCGAGAGCGAGACGCTCGGCCTCGGGCAGGTTGACGCGGAAGAGCGTCTGCAGATGGACGACGGAGCCTGCGGCGACAGTCTGCGGGCCGCGTTCTTCTACGCCTGCAACGCCCGCAGCAGCGAAGAAGCTACGCACGTAGTCGGCCACCATCTCCTGTTCGACGATCTCTTTACGCCCCCATTGCACTTGGTCGAGCGGCAGGTCGGCGGGGCGCTGCTGCGTGCCGGCCAGCGCCATCGTGGTCAGACCTTCATGGTCAAGGGTCAGCAGCACCTCCGGCGTAGCGCCCAACCACACGCCGACGCCCGGGATCGCCGTCAGCGACACGAAGGCGTGAGGATATCGCGTGCACAACGATAGAAACGTCTTCACCGGGTCGAATTGGGGCGGCAGGGGAACCGGGACGGTGCGCGAGACCACTACTTTGGCGATGCCCGACGCGCGGATGAAATCGATGGCCTTACGCACGAGCGCAATGAACTCATCTTCCGTCGCAGCGTGAGTGCGAGCTGCGTCGGCGCGATACCATCCCCGCGGCGCACAGGGAGCATCCGCCGTCAACGCAGCAAAAAAACGCTCCGCTCGCTCTGCGCGCGCCGGCGAGCCATTCGGTCGATGGCTGTGCAGTCGCTCGCCGTCAAACCAAAGGTCGGCCTGCAGCTGGAAAGCGGCCCCCGCCGGCTCCGACACAAAAGGTGCAAAGATAAAAGCGGAGCGGCGCTCGAGAAAATCCACCGGCGCAAACCGCACAGGATGGTTGAAATCAACCATCGCCTGCGGCTGCGACGTCCCCGGCAGCCGCCAGAAGGCGACTGCGCTGTTCGATGCAACGGCTGCATCATACAGCTTGCCAATGCGCCGCTCGACATCCAGTTGGGTAAATTGCAAGTCAATATTTTTATGGGTCATAAACGTCCCTTCGCCGCCTGAGTCGGATTTGGATGGTTTGCTCCGGCGCTCATTGTCCATCGCCCTTTATTTTATTCAAAGTCCGGCGCCTGCTGCGTGACGCGGCGTACCTTCGTTGTATTTTTCACAATAGAGTAGGAATATCACAACTGCGCGTTCGCTGTCAAAAGATCGTGGTTTTGGGGTTTTTAGTTGAACGGGAAATGGGTGAGGAGCTTATGGAATTGAACAAACGACCCCTAGCAAACGTAGGCGCAGCTTACAGCTGCGCCTACGAGAATGCACCGATTTGATCGTAGCTGCGGCTCGCAGCTGCAGGCTCTCGGTGAACCCTGGAGCCAGGGGAAAATCGAGCAAGTGCAGCTCCGAGCTGCGCCTGCATTCCTCCAAACCTTTGCGCTCCGCCGAGACGGCGCTGACCGGGATCGCTTACCGACTCCTATCAATGGCCTTCCAACTGATGCAGCAGGTCATGGAGTTCGGCGGCCAGCGCTTTGGCTGCGTTGAGGTCATTGTTGGACAACGCCGCATGCAACGCTTCCGCCTTCGCCCGGATGGCGCCGACGGCCTCTTTGAGCTCGTCAGGCCACGAGGCGGCGTGGAGCTTTTCCTTTAGTTCGTGAACGGTCTCCAGCGCAGCGTTGAGATCCATGGCTTCGCCGGCGTGAAGCGCCTCGTCCAACTTGTGCACTGCACTGATGGGCAGCGCCTGGATCGCCGCCATCGTCGCCTCGCTCTGCGTCATGTGGCCCTGATCGTGGCTGTGCGATTCTTCCTTCATCTCGGCGTCGCCTTGATCATGGTCATGGGAGTCCTCTTCTGCTTTGGCGTCCCCATGATCTTGGCCATGATCGTGCTGCGCATCCGGCATGGGCATGGTCATCTGCATGTCGAGCACCGGCACGGTCAGCTCGAAGGATTCGCCGTTGTCGAAGTTGACCGTCAAGTTGAATTCATCGCCCGGTTGCAGCGGCTTGACGAGGTCGATCAGCATAATGTGTTTGCCGCCCGGCTTGAGCACGAGCGCCTCGCCTGCGGGAATTGCATAGCCGTCAGGGAGGGGGATCATCTTCATGACGCCGTTTTCGCTGACGGTTTCATGCGTTTCGACGACGTTGGCGACCGGGCTGGAGGCGGAAACCAGTCGAACCTCCTGGTCGAGTCCATTCAACACTGTGAAATAGACGGCGCCGGTGCCGCCCGCCAGCGGCGCAGGCCGCGCCCGAACGTCCACGATCGTCAGTTTGCCCGGCTCCGGCTCTGGCAGCGGCGGTTCGGTCGCCGTAGCGTCGGCGCCTGCCATCGGCGCCATCGGTTGAATCGGCGTCATCGTGCAACCGGCGAAAATGAAAGTAAGCGCCAGAAGACACACTGCGAAACGATGCATGTAGGTGCGCATGGTTCTCCTCTTTCCTGAAAATTTCCTAAAAAAACGAAAATGTGCCCGGTTTGTCTAACTGCGTAGGCGCTCAGATGTTTGCTGTGAACCCCATGAACATGGGGCAGACGTTTACAAACGTGGTTGCACCCCTATGCAACACTGTGATAGGTTGTCAGACAGCTGCGCGTCGCCATTCGAGACATCCGCTCGATGGCTGACGCACCCATGTGAGAGGCAATTTTTCAGAAAAGAGAAGAGGGGCGAGGCGGGGGCGTTGCGACATCGAGGGGGAGCCAGCAAAGAAACATCGCTGAGAAGCGTTCTGGGAAAGCGCCTAGATGATGACGAAGCAATGCGATTAAAGCGCCGAAGACCACAAGCAGCAACAAGGTGACGGCCAGGGTCTGCGGCGTCGACTGACCCGCCGGCGAGTTCGCTGTAGCGCTTTTGACAGGAGCGGTGCACAGCTCATGCAGACCCTCCGCCATGGAACGGGCGGCGGCGAGGACTGCAGCTTGTGCATTAGGATAGGCCGTGAACGTCTGACCGGTGGAAGCATCGGGCGTCATGAAGACGAAATGCGCGCGAAGGTGCGCGTGCCCCGGCGTGGCCTCGGCGCCCCAACAGACGAAGGGGAGGATCAACCCAAAAATGCCTGCCAGGAACACGTTGACGTAGCCAAGCCAGCGGCGCTCTCTCCGGCGACGGCGTATCCGTAGAAGAGTGGCGGCATGCGATCGCATCGTGCGCAAGAATAGCAAAAGCGGTTTGATCCTGCAAATGGCGCGCCTGGCGACGGACGTCAGGCGCCGGCTCGCCGTCGTCGTTTTGCCGGTTTTGCAACCCCTTGAAACAGCGTTGGCCAGGCGTGGCCTGGAATTTCAGACATCGCACTGGGCCTTGCAATGACTGCAGCAGGAGTCGTTGCGCATCGATAAGGTCTCCGGCGCTGACGCCGTCGAGCAAGTGGGAGCCATCGGAGATCGCTTTCGTCCTGAAGAACCTGTCCACCACGCATCCGCATTTCGCCTAAAATCCTAACTTAAGCCCCGCTGGCGTTGAGCTGGGCGGACGCTAGCTCGTTGCGACCTTGCAGCGTTGTTTTCATGACTGAACTCTTAGAAAGCCTATTTGCCTGAACCAAGCGTCAACCCTTGAATGAAGTAGCGTTGCAGGAAGACGAAGACGATCAGCGTCGGAATCGTAGCGAGCAGCGCGCCGGAGGTGATCACCGGCCAGTCGGTGTTGAATTGGCCGCGCAGCGTGGCGAGACCGGCGGTCACCGGCCGCAGCACATCGGAGCGCAGCAACACGATCGCCCAGAGGTAATCGTTGAAAACCCAGGTGAACTGCAGCGTGGCCAGCGCCGCCAGCGCCGGCAGCGTAAGCGGCAACATAATCTGCCAGTAGATGCGAAATTCGCTGCACCCATCGACGCGTGCGGCGTCCATGATCTCGCCGGGGACGGTGCGCATGAAGTTGCGCAGCACGAAGGTGCAGAAACCCAACTGAAAGGTGGTGTGGATCAGGATCAACGCGCCGTAGGAGTCGTACAATCCAAGCGCATTGGTGAGACGAAAGACGGGCAACAGCAAAATCTGAAAGGGCAACATCGTGCCTGCCACGTAGATAAAATAGATGAACAGGTTGCCTCGGAAGCGATAGCGCGCCAGGGCAAAGGCGCTCAACGATGAGAGGAAGAGCATGCCGATCAGCGCCGGGATCGTGATGATGAAGCTGTTGAGCAGATATTTTGAGACGCGCGCAGTCGTCCAAGCGCGTTCAAAGTTGGAGAAGACGATTTCACGCGGCCAGCTCCAGAAGCCGTTGATCGTAATGTCGTCCATTGTGCGCAGCGATGTGACGACGGCTGCCAGCACAGGCGTCAACCAGATGAGCGTCGCAGCAGTCAGGACGACGTAGAACAGAAAGGTGAGAAAACGTTTCCAGGCGCGGCTCACCGAAGTGGGGGCCGGTCGACTGATGGGTTGCGTCTTGATCGATTGCGTCGCCATGCTCGCCTCCGCTCAATACTCTAGCTCATCTCGAATCGCACGACTCAAGTAAAAGGCGATGAACACCATGCTGATGGCAAAAAGCACCACAGCAATGGCGGCGCCGTAGCCCATGCGATAGTTGTTGAACGCTTCCATGTACATGAAGTTGGCCAGCACCTGGGTGCCCTGACCGCCTCGCGTCATGATGGAAACCAGATCGAATGCGCGCAATGAATCGATGATCGAGATCACGATCACGATCGTCGTCACCGGCGCCAGCAGCGGCATCACCACATGGCGGAAGAGCGCCAGCCGGCCGGCGCCATCGACGCGCGCGGCGTCGATATAGCTGGGGTCGACGTTCTTCAGACCCGCCAGATAAAGCACCATGACATAGCCGACCTGTCGCCACACTGCAGCGGCGATCACACACCAGATGGCGAGCTCGCGACTTCCCAACCAGCCGGGAAGGTTCGTCACCCCCATCATCGACAGCAAGCTGTTGATGAGTCCCAGGCGAGGATTGTAGAGCCACGCCCAGATCAGGCCGATGACCGGCAAGGAGAGCACCAGCGGCGCATAAAAGCTGACCTTGTAGAAGCGGCCTCCCCACATTTCATTGTTGAACAGGAGCGCAAGCCCAAGGCCCATTGAGGTTGGAATCAGAATGAAGACGATGAGCCAGCGCAGGTTGTTGACCAGCGACTCGACGAAGTTGCGGTCGCGCGTGAAGAGACGTTCGTAGTTCGCCAGTCCAATAAACTGAGGGGTGGAGACGCCGTCCCAGTTCGTTAAGCTGAGATACATCGTGTACACCGTCGGACCCAAAATCCAAATTGCATAGAGAATCAGGGGCAGCGCAATGAAGAGGTAGGGCGTCAACCACTGGGGCAGACGGCCGCGGCGCACGCCTTTCCGCGGCGCACCGCCGCGTTCGGCCACCGCCGGCATCGCAAGCACGAACTGCAGAACCATGGCGATGGCGCAGACGAAGGCCGTCCAGAACCCGGCGCCAGGCGTGAGCAGCGGATGCGCACCTGCACGACCGAGCGCCGGCACAAAGTAAAGCAACGTCGTCAGACCCAAGAGTGAGGCGAGCGGCGACGCAATCCGCGCTTGCTCTGGAGCCATCGCTCCCCAAAGCGTGGCTGCGAACGTGGCTACCGCGACCACAGGGATCAGCCAGATCAGCGCTTCTGTGCGCAACGCCCCCGGCGCTTCATACAGGATGTCGACCATAATGCGAGCGCCGTTGTTGCTCACGTTGTCGCCGAACCAGGGCAAAAAGAAAAACGCAAAGAGCATGACCGCTCCGGCCAGGAGGGCCATCACGTTGGGCCCCGAGAAATCCCATCCATCAAACCACGTAGAGCGTCTTGACAGCGTCTGTTGCATGGAACACTCCCCCTTTCAGAGACAAGCACGGGCAACGGTGATGGCCGTTGCCCGTTTTCCACCATTCAGTCCGTCAGGACTCGACACGGTTGCCAACGTCTCGTTGTAGAAACGCCTCGGCAGCTATTCCTCAGCTTCCGCCAGAATGCGCTGTCGCTCCGCCTCCAGCTCCTCCAGAATCTGGTCAATCTGATCTGGATTGTCCCAGAAGCGCATCATCCCGTCCATACCGGCTTCGGCCATCGGCGGCGTGGTGTCGCGGTCGTAGAACTGGGCGATGAAATCGGCGCTCTGGATCAGCTGAATGCCCTTCTGTGTGGCGGGGCTGATGTTGGAGATGTCCACGTCCACGCGCGAGGGCAGACGGCCCAGGGTGTCGAGCAGCGACTGCTGGACTTCCTTAGAACCCAGGTACGCCAGGAACTCTTTGCCGCCCGCCAGGTTGCCTGCATTGGCGGCCAGGAAATACCCATCGGTCGGCGCGTCTTCGCCGATGGGCACGTCCGGGTTGATCACGGGGAAGCGGAAGAAATCGAGGTCGTTCTCCGCTTCATCCGGATAAGAGTCGGTGATGAAGGCGCCCATCAGATACATCGCAGCCTGGCCCTGCACCATGGGGTCGATGGCTTCCTGCCAGTCATAGGCAGCCGGATCGCTGATGAAGCATTTGGCGTCGATCAGTTTCTTCCAGTTCTCGAAGACTGCTCTGACGCGCGGATCTGTGTAGGGAACCTTGAGATCCATCAGCTCAATATGGAACTCCGGCCCGTTCGTCCGCATGTTGAGATAGTCGAACCAGGCTGCGGCCGGCCATTTGAAGCGGGCGCCGATCGTGATCGGTGTGATGCCGGCTGCGTTGAGGGCGTCGCACGCCGCCAGTAGATCATCGAAGGTCTCGATCGGAGCCTGGACGCCGGCCTGCTCAAAAAGGGAGGGACGGTAATAGATCGCCCACCAGTAATAGGAGCTGGGAAGGAAATACTTGCCCCCGTTGTAGGTGGCCAGAGCGATGAAGCCCGGTGCATAGACGGCGTCCCAGCCTTCGCGCTCCCACAGATCGGAGAAGTCGGCGATCAGACCCCGATCAATAAAGAAGCGGGCGCGATTGCCTGCAAACCAGTCGAGCACATCCGGAGCCGGGTTCGCAGTGAGCATGGCGCGCAGCGCCTGCTTGAAGTCCTCGTGTGCAATGATCGAGAGGTCGACCGGCATGTCCGGGTGCGCTGCATTCCAGTTGGCTACGACGCCCTCGATCCAGGCGCGCGGGGCCGGGTCGCTTTGATAGGAATTGTAAGTGATTTTGTTGACGGTCGGTGCGGCCGGCGCCGGCGCTTCAGCGGCTGGCGGCGCCGTCACCGGTGTGGCGCAGGCGGAAAGCGCCATACTGAAGAGAAGCAGCAACGTCAATAAGAGACTGGATGATTTGCGGGTCATACTTCAATCCTTTCGTTTGTCGTAGAGGTTGCACTTGGACTCGATCGATACATACACCACGTTGTAGCATGTACAACTCTGTCCTGCACGATGAACGACCGTATTGAGACGAGGATGGATGGATTGTGGAATTTGACGCCCGCTCGATCTAACTATACTGTTTCCAGTGGAATCGTGTCAACTAGGTTTTCAATCGACTGAAGAAGAGCAACTCAGGAAAGCACGGCAAAGGTTTTTTCTCTATGGCAAGAGTCCTCGTATTGACACAGCCCAAGTCGCTGGAAATCAAAGAAACAGCGGATCCGCCTCTTGCGCCTGACGAAGTGCGTCTACGCACCCTCTACACCGGCGTCAGCGCCGGCACCGAGCTGACTTTTTATCGCGGCGTCAATCCCTATCTGCACAAGCGTTGGGATGACGGGCTTCGCCTCTTTCTCCCTGCAGCGGAAAGCAGTCTGCAGTATCCGATCTACGGCATAGGCTACGAGGAATGCGGCGAGGTGATCGAAGTCGGCGCCGAGGTGAGACAGGTGCGTCCAGGCGACCGCATCTACGGGACGTGGGGCCATCGCACCCATCACGTCATGACCGAGGCGTATGCGGCGCAGCGCATCCTGCCGCCGGGGCTTGACCCTATCCTCGGCGTCTTCTCGCATATCGGCGCCATTGCGCTCAACGGCGTGCTCGACGCCGCCATCCGCATCGGCGAGACCGTGGCCGTCTTCGGCCTGGGGACGCCAGGGCAGATCATCGCACAGCTCGCCAAACGCTCCGGCGCTCAGGTGATCGGCGTCGATCCGCTCGAATTGCGACGAACCGTCGCCGTTCAAGTGGGCGCAGTCGATGAAACGCTCACGCCGCAGGAGGGCGCCGTGGCGGAGCGGATTCGAGCTTTGACCGACGGCCGCGGCGCGGACGTCTGCATCGAGGCCAGCGGCGCATATCCGGCGCTGCACGAGGCGATCCGCTCAGCCGCCTATTCCGCCAGGGTGGTGA
The DNA here is from genome assembly GCF_937128415.1 of uncultured Caldilinea sp. GTDB lineage: Bacteria > Chloroflexota > Anaerolineae > Caldilineales > Caldilineaceae > Caldilinea. Next base: position 21,197 of record NZ_CAKZMJ010000109.1, on the reverse strand, counting down.
CGTTGGGCTTCTTCCAGGGAGCGGGGCAGGGCCTCTTTCTTGGCGAGGAGTTTCATCACAACCGCATCCATCTCGTCTGCTCCCAGATTTACGGCGTCAACCCTGAATTAACCTACCGCTGGAATCGAGAGCGCCTGGTGCGCACGGTCATGCACCTTCAGGCGCAGGAGGTGTTGAACCTGCGCCCGTTGATCACCCATGTGCTGCCCTTCAGTCAAGCCGCTGAAGCCTTCCGCCTCTGCGATCAGGAGCCCGAAAAGACGATCCAGGTGGTGCTGGACTGCGCCGGCGAAGGAGAGTAATACGCCCCCTGTGCGCACTGCATCCAGCTCGATTGCGCCTTTGCATCTTTGCGTCTTGGCGTTGTTACATTCTGCTCATGTTACATTCTACTCAAATGAACCGGGTTCATGTTCAATCAAGGAAGACAGGCAACCGATGAAAGCAATCATGAAAGTGGCGCCGGGCGTCGGCAACATCGAGCTGCGCGACATTCCAGAACCTGCGCCGGGTCCCGGCCAGGTCAAGATTCGCGTGCGCGCCGCCGGGCTGTGCGGCACCGACCTGCACATCTACAAGGACGAGTTCCGCTCCTGGCCGCCGGTGGTGCTCGGCCATGAGGTCGCCGGCGAGATCGTCGAGGTGGGCGAGGGCGTCGAAGGGGTGACGCCGGGCATGCGCGTCACCACGGAGACCTACTTTTCCTATTGCGGCAAGTGCCGCTACTGCCGCGCCGGCCAGATCAACCTCTGTCCGGAGCGCCGTTCGATCGGCTCGGCGGTCAACGGCGGCTTCACCACGCACCTGATTGTTCCGGCGCGCAATATCCATGCGCTGCCGGAAAATGTGGACTTTCAGGCCGGCGCACTGACTGAACCGCTCGCCTGCGTGGTGCACGCCACGCTGACGACGCCCACGGTGACGCCAGGCGACGTGGCCGTGATCGCCGGACCGGGCGCCATCGGGTTGCTCACCTTACAGGTTGCCAAAGCTGCTGGTGCGACCGCCGTCGTGCTTGGAACGGACGCCGATGAGCGGCGGCTGGCGCTGGCGCAAGCGTTGGGCGCTGATCACGTCGTCAACGTGCAGCGAGAGGATCCGCTTCCTCTTTTGCGCGACCTCACCGAAGGCGGCCAGGGCGCCGATGTGGTCTATGAGTGCGCCGGGGCCGGCGCAGCCGCGCAACAACTGTTGACGCTGGTGCGCCGTCGCGGCCGTTATGTGCAGATCGGACTGTTCGGAAAGCCGGTGGCGTGGGACCTCGATCAGCTTGTCTACAAGGAGCTGACGGCGACCGGCAGCAACGCCAGCACGCCGTCGTCGTGGCTGCGGGCGCTCGAGTTGATGCGCACCGGCAAAGTGCACACGGCGCCGCTGATCACACATGTTTTTCCCATCACGGAATGGGAAGCGGGATTTGCAACGTTTGAAGATCGCAGCGGGGTCAAAACGCTCTTTGTTCCGGTGTGATGGATTTGGCAGCCGACGGTGACGACGCAATCTCGACGCAAATGTCGAAAAATTTTCCCGGAAGCTCTACGTCGTTTCACAAATTTCTTGGTGGCCCGGAGGTGCAGCTCGTAGCTGCATTTCCTTGAAACCTGCAAACCTTGCGGTTCACCGAGAATGTGCGGCTGGGAGCCGCCCCTACGGTGCTCCCTTCTCCCCCTCTCCCAGCATGGGAGAGGGGCTAGGGGTGAGGGCCTCCTCCCCCTCTCCCGGCATTGGGAGAGGGGGCAGGGGGTGAGGGCCATCTGGCTCCCCCGAGAATGTGCGGCTGAGAGCCGCACCTATGATAATTGCCGGATTATTTTGTTAAAGCTTGCCTACTCCACAATCAACCTGCCCTGCATGGCCGGGTAATGGCCGGCGACGGTGCAGATGACGATGTATTCACCGGGTTCGCTTGGCGCCGTGAAGGTCTCCGAATCCTTCTGTCCCGCCTGCAGCACCCCCGCCTCCCAGTAGAGAAGATCTTTGTTCTGGTCGGGCATGAAAGGAATCGGCAACTCTACACCCTTTTTCACAACAGCCCAGTTGTGCTCCAGCCCGCCCTGGTTATCGAGGTTGACGGTCACCTCCGCGCCGGCCGGCACCCGCCAGACCGGAGGATTGGCGATGTTGTTGCTGTCGTCGCCGAAGTAGATGTCGTGCATGATTACCTCGAGCGTGGCGGCGATCACCTGTTGCGCAGTAGGCGCCGTTGTAGGCGTCGGCGGTGGAGTTGGCGTAGGCGTCGTCGAACCGCCGCAAGCCGCCAGCATCAACATTGACAAAATCGTCACCACAAGGAACAAACGTCTCATGAGAAACTCTCCATTCATGAAGCAAATTTGTGAAAATTATCGCAAAACCGAGTTTAGCACAAACCTCCTGCGCCTATTGTTTAATTCTTTCCAAACAGGGCATCCAAACTGCGCGAATGGATAGAAAATTCTCCAGACAGCTTCGAGCGTTTGGAAGGGGTGTGCGGTGCAGCCCGGAGGATGTCTTCGATTTGCATGAACGCTCACGGTGATTGCGCCGAACTTGTTTTATCATGAGAAAGCGATCGATGGACGAGGGATGCTTTAACTCTCGTCCTTTTTATTGGAAAGTTTTTTGTGCGAAGAGTGTAGCATCGGTTATACTGAAAGAACTTTTGTTCGATGCTTTTATCATGCGGTCTTATCATGCAGTCGTCTGCATGACGGTGAGGCAACCATGGCGCTGGACAAATTGATCGTGCGCGGCGCGCGCGAGCACAACCTCAAAAACATTGATCTCGAAATTCCCCGCGACAAACTGGTCGTCATCACCGGCCTGAGCGGCAGCGGCAAGAGTAGCCTGGCCTTCGACACTATCTACGCCGAGGGGCAACGACGGTACGTCGAGTCGCTTTCGGCCTACGCTCGCCAGTTTTTGGGGCTGATGGAAAAGCCCAACGTCGACCAGATCGAAGGGCTGAGCCCCGCCATCTCGATCGACCAGAAGGGCGCCGGTCGCAATCCGCGCTCCACCGTCGGCACGGTGACGGAAGTCTACGATTATCTGCGTCTGCTCTATGCCCGCATTGGGCAGCCGCACTGCCCCACCTGCGGCGAGCCGATCACGCAGCAGACGCCCACGCAGATCGTGGACAGCATCATGGAGATGCCGGCCGGCAGCCGGCTGTTGATCCTGGCGCCGATCATCAAAGACCGCAAGGGCAACCACAAGTCGGTCTTCGAGAGCTTGCAAAAGCAAGGCTACATGCGCGTGCGCGTCAACGGCGAGATCTACGAAGTCACCGAAGTCCCTGAGCTGGATCGCTACAAAATGCACACGATCGAGGCGGTGATCGACCGCATCATCGTGCAGCCGCCGGGCGTCGACGCAGCGGGCGAGCCGACCGGCACCGACCTGACGCGGCTGGCCGACTCGGTGGAGACGGCGTTGAAGCTGGGCGAAGGCGTGCTCATCGTCTCGGACGTCACCGACCGCAACCATCCGGTTGACCGCACCTTCAGCGAGCACTTCGCCTGCATCAAGTGCGGCGCCAGCTTGCCGGAGATCGAGCCGCGCACCTTCAGCTTCAACAGCCCCCACGGCGCCTGTCCCACCTGCACCGGCCTCGGCGCGTTGCAAGAGTTCGATCCAGAGCTGGTGCTCGACGAGGAGCTTTCGATTGAGGATGGCGCCATTATCCCCTGGCGACGGCAGAACGAAGAGGAGAGCGAAGGCTACTATCGCCAGATTTTGCGCGCCGTCTGCAAACAGTATGGCATCCCGGCACGAACGCCGGTCAAAAAGCTCAGCCTGAAACAGCGCGACATCCTCCTCTGGGGCACGCCCACCAAAGGCGAGAAGATTCGCATCGACTACACCAACAGCCAGGGTGAGCTGCGCTACTACGAGACCACCTTCAGCGGCGTCATTCCCAACCTTCAGCGCCGCTATCAAGAGACCACGAGCGAGTACATTCGCGCAAAGCTGGAAGAGTTCATGAGCGTGCGCCCCTGCCCCACCTGCGGCGGCAAGCGACTGCGCCCCGAGGCGCTGGCCGTGACCATCGCCGGCAAGAACATCTGGGAAGTCACGCGCATGCCGGTCAGCGAGTCGCTGGCGTGGGTGCAGTGGCTGCGGGGAGAAAGAGTCGAGAGCAGCGAGAGCCAGAAAGCAGGAGAGTGGAGAGCGGGGGATGGGAGAGGAGAGACGGGGGGCGTCGCGTCGGCGAACGGCAACGGCTCGGTCGATTCCGCCATCTTGCCTTCCCCTTTGACGCCGCGCCAACGCGCCATTGCGCACCAGGTGCTCAAGGAAATTGCGGCGCGACTACAATTTATGGTCAACGTCGGGCTGGATTACCTGACGCTTGACCGCACGGCGGTGACGCTCTCCGGCGGCGAAAGTCAACGCATCCGCCTGGCGACGCAGATCGGCAGCCAGCTGATGGGCGTGCTCTACATCCTCGACGAGCCGAGCATTGGCCTGCATCAGCGGGACAACGCCCGCCTGATCGAAACGCTTAAGGGCATGCGCGACCTCGGCAACACGGTGCTCGTGGTTGAACACGACGAGGACACCATCCGCGCCGCGGACTGGGTGGTGGACATGGGGCCCGGCGCCGGCGAGCACGGCGGTCACGTCGTCTGCTCGGCCCCGCGCGAGGAGTTCATCCACTGCCCCCACAGCCTGACGGCCAAATATCTGCGCAGAGAGCTGCGCATTCCGGTGCCGCAGATGCGCCGCGAGGGCAACGGCAAGTATCTGTTCATCAAAGGCGCGCGCGAAAACAACCTGAAAAACGTGGATGTGCGCATCCCGCTGGGCAAGCTGGTGGCCGTCACCGGCGTCAGCGGCAGCGGCAAATCGACGTTGGTGATCGAGGTGCTGTACAAGAAGCTGGCGCAGATCATGTACCGCGCCAAGGACCGACCCGGCGCGCATGACGCCATCGAAGGCGTCGAGCACATCGACAAGGTGATCGACATCGACCAGAGTCCGATCGGCCGCACCCCGCGCAGCAACCCGGCCACCTACGTTGGCCTCTTCACCGACATCCGCGACCTCTTCGCCAGCCTGACCGACGCCAAGGCGCGCGGGTACAAGCCGGGGCGCTTCTCATTCAACGTCAAGGGCGGGCGCTGCGAGGCGTGCCAGGGCGACGGCATCATTCGCATCGAGATGCAATTTTTGCCCGACGTCTACGTGCCTTGCGAAGAGTGCAAAGGCCGTCGCTACAACCGCGAGACGCTGGAAATCAAGTACCGCGGCAAGTCGATCGCCGATGTGCTGGATATGACCGTCGAAGAGGGGTTGGAGTTCTTCCAGAACATTCCGCGCATCCGCAACAAGCTGGAGACGCTCAATGCGGTTGGCCTGGGCTACATTAAGATCGGTCAGCCGGCGACGACGCTTTCCGGCGGCGAGGCGCAGCGCATCAAGCTCTCGAAGGAGCTGAGCCGTCGCGCCACCGGCAACACGCTCTACATCCTGGACGAGCCGACGACCGGCCTGCATTTTGAAGACGTGCGCAAGCTGCTCAACGTGCTGCATGAGCTGGTCAACAAAGGCAACACCGTGTTGGTGATCGAGCATAACCTGGACGTGATCAAGAACTGCGACTGGATCATCGACATGGGGCCGGAGGGCGGCGTCAAGGGCGGCTACGTGATCGCCGAAGGCGCGCCGGAGCACGTCGCCGCCAACCCGCGCAGCTACACCGGGCAATATCTTGCGCCCATGCTGCGCGAGGAGAATTATGAGGAGAATTATGCGGTGGTGGCTTGAGCGCACCGGCGGCTGCGAGCTACGGTTGAGAAACTCCCGTCGGCGTGGCGCATTTATGTCCGATTGCCATGCGCCGGCGACTGCGGGCTGCCGTTGCGGTTGAGAAACTCCCGTCGGCGCGGCGTCGTTTATGTGCAATTATGTGTGCTTGCCACGCATTCCCTGGAAGATGAGCGCCTGAGCTGGCGAGTGCTTGGTTGTACGCAATATGAACTCACTGATCCGCATAGCGGGCCGCGATCGTTCACTGGCGACGGTGGTGGCCGACGCTCAACTGCGCGGCGTGCCCGTTGCGGTTTCCTGCGTCGCCCCCTCTCCCGAAGAAGATTACGCCCTGCTCGACCCAACGCTCAGCGTCGCCAGAGGCAGTTTTGAGGGACCTCCTTCTAACGAGCCTGCGCCGGCCGCAGGGTTGAGCTACAACGCCTTCACCTCTCGCCAGCGCGGCCGGTTTCTCGCCTGGGTGGAGACGCCGCTCACGCCTGCGCCGCTTGCGTTTCAACAGCTCTACCTCGCCAATCTCGAAGTGCGCCTGCTGGAAGGGGGCGAAGCTGCGGACGCCGCTCTGACCGAGCTTCGACGTCTGCGCGACAGCGACGCGTGGAGCCAGAACCCGGGCTTTTGGCGGACGGCGCTGCTGGCCGCATGGCTGCGCCAGGACGGCGCGCTGTTGGCGGAGTGGATCGCAGCGGCGTCGATGCCGGTCGAGCTGACCGGCGTCGCCCTTGGCCTGCAGGCGCTGCTTGCGACGCCGCTGAGCGCCGCCGAAGCCGGACAAGTGCTGGAGGCATGGGGGCGCGCAGCGGTGAAGCTTTCCGAATCTGCGCTGGCGCTGCGGCTGCATTCTCTGACTGCGGCGCTCGGCGAGGAGCCCCTGCGGCATGCGCTGCAGACGCTAGGCGGGACGGCGCGCACGCCCCGCCCCTGGCGCTGCCAGCACCGCGACCTACGCATCCACCTGCCCCAACCCGACCTGCGACGCGCCCTGGAGCCGCTTCTCGGTGAACTGACGGCCATCGACGCCGCCGAAGCGCAGCCGGTGGACGCCGAGGCAGCAGCCGACGCAGGCGACAACAAAACGCAGGAAGAGCTCGCACTTGCCCACATCATCCTCGAATTTCGCCAGAGCCGCTCCGAATACTTCCCCTTTGTGCTGCGTCTCGCCCAGAAACGCGCGGGCTTCATGCAATTGCTCGACGAAGACCGCCATCTGGTCTACCGCGTGGCCTTTCGCAAAAGCGAAATGGGCGCCTTCTGGCAGTTGTGGAATTACGTGCAAAGCTGGTCGGCGACGCGGGTCTACTGCAAGGGACGAGAGTTGCAAAAGTGGCAGGTGTATCCGTATTCGCAATATCTGCGGTGAGGATCAGAGGTCGGTCATGTTTGCAGACCTTTTTTTACCCGTCACCCATTCTTCGCTATACTACATGCGCCCCACACTCGCAATTGGGATTGGCGACGTTGTAGGGCAGGAGGATTCTCAGTGACCAGATCGATGCACAAACAAGATCCGACCATGGAGCCGCAGCCGGCGTGGGAGGTGGCGTTGCTCTTCCCTGCTCAGGGCGCCTGGAGCGAGGAGGAGTATCTGCGCCTGGACACGAACCAGTTGGTTGAATTCTCCAACGGCTATATCGAGGTGCTGCCCATGCCGAGCGACAGACATCAGGCTATTGTAGGTTTTCTCTTCGTGCTTTTCCGGAAGCTCGCCGACGCCACAGGCGGAATCGTTCGCATGGCGCCTTTACGGCTGCGACTCTATCCCAACAAGATTCGAGAGCCAGACCTGCTGTTCATCAATTACGCTTCGGATCCGCGTCGGCAGGAGGCGTACTGGACCGGCGCGGACTTGGTGGTGGAAGTCGTCTCGCCCGACGACCGCGAGCGAGACCTGGTGGTCAAACGGCAGGAGTATGCGCAGGCGGGCATCCCCGAATACTGGATCGTCGATCCACAAGCGGAGACGATCACTGTGCTGAAGCTGGAAAGCGACCGCTACGTCGAACACGGTGTCTTTGGCCGTGGAGAGATCGCCGTCTCAGCGTACTATCCCGACCTGCAGGCTCCGGTGGACGACGTGCTCGACGCGCCGTGACGAGTTTCGCAGATGGATCATGGGCAGAGTTGTGGGAAGGAGGGTTCTCGATGATTCATGCAACGCATCCAACTACAGAGCCGCAGCCGGCGTGGGAGGTGGCGTTGCTCTTCCCTGCCCAGGGCGCCTGGAGCGAGGAGGAGTATCTGCGCCTGGACACGAACCAGTTGGTTGAATTCTCCAACGGCTATATCGAGGTGCTGCCCATGCCGAGCGACAGACATCAGGCTATTGTAGGTTTTCTCTTCGTGCTTTTCCGGAAGCTCGCCGACGCCACAGGCGGAATCGTTCGCATGGCGCCTTTACGGCTGCGACTCTATCCCAACAAGATTCGAGAGCCAGACCTGCTGTTCATCAATTACGCTTCGGATCCGCGTCGGCAGGAGGCGTACTGGACCGGCGCGGACTTGGTGGTGGAAGTCGTCTCGCCCGACGACCGCGAGCGAGACCTGGTGGTCAAACGGCAGGAGTATGCGCAGGCGGGCATCCCCGAATACTGGATCGTCGATCCACAAGCGGAGACGATCACTGTGCTGAAGCTGGAAAGCGACCGCTACGTCGAACACGGTGTCTTTGGCCGTGGAGAGATCGCCGTCTCAGCGTACTATCCCGACCTGCAGGCTCCGGTGGACGACGTGCTCGACGCGCCGTGACGAGTTTCGCAGATGCTTGATCGATCAACTGGACCGACGTCGGAGAGTGGATGTTGCGCGTTCCGTGAAGCGTCTCTTTACGGAACATGCAACATGCATTTCATTTCATCTTGGCGAGTAACTCGCAAGCACCCCAGGACCGAGCAGGCGCGGCTCTCCGCCTGCGATCACATCCTGCACCCAAACGCCGCTGCGACCATCTTGCAGCGCGCCGGCAAAGACAAAAGCGTCGCCTGCGGGCGACCAGATGCGGTGACTCTGCGCATACTGGTCAAAGAAGGGCAGATAATTCTCCACAAAAACGCTGGAAGGGAGGAAGAAGGCGTATTTCGCAACGCGACGGCCCTCCCACACATGCCAACGCAGCCCTAGCCTGCCATCGGCGAACTCCAACGTTAGATAGGCCAGGCGTCTCCCATCCGGGCTCCAGTAAAAAGCCAGCACAGGGTCGTCCGTCACCTCGCGGGTGCGCAGCGTTTCTACATCGACCACATAAAGAGGGCCGAAAACGCTCCATCGCGAGGGATCATCGGTCACAACATAGGCCACCTGCGCGCCGTCCGGGCTGAGGGAAAAAGCGATCCGCCCTGTGTAATCGGTCAGCTCGACCAACTCTCGCCCGGCGCGGTCGGCGACGATCAGGCGCTGGCGACCGTCAGCGACCGCGTAAATCAGTCGCTCTCCATCCGCCGCCCACTGAGGAGCGGAGAACTGCGCAGCTGTGATCTCCAGCGGCTCCACCTCGCCGTTGAGTTTCAAGAGCTCGATGCGTTCGCCGTCGATGTGGGTCAACAGCGTTTTTCCATCGGGCGACCAGGAAAAGTACAGAGGGCGCCCTTCCGCCAGTGTGCGTACGTTGAGAGTCTCTTCCTGCAGCTCGACGAGGCGCAGCGCAATCGTGGGGCGGTTCATCGCCACCCAGTTGCTCAGAAAGGCGAGATGGTCGCCGTCGGGACTCCAAAAGAAATAGAAGGCCGGGAACGACGTGGCGACTGAGCGACGCTCGCCGCCATCGAAACGACTGACCTCTACAGCGCTGTCGCCGCCCTCCAGGCGCGTCCAGGCGATGCGCTCTCCATCAGGCGACCAGGCAGGCTGCAAATATTGGCGCCGAGGCGAAGCGTCGACGGTTAACGCAAAACGCTGCCCACCGATGGCGTCGATCAAGAACAGATTGCCGTCTGCGCCAACGACCAGAACCTGATGCTCTGGGCTGAGGGGGGGAGAGGCGGCCTCACGCGCCAGCCGCGTCTGCGTCAGCAACCGCTGCACCTGCTGTTGGAAACGATCGGGCGTCAGTCCGGACGAACAACCTGCGCTCACGAACAGCGCAGTTGCGATTAGCCCAACCACAAAGATTGCTCGAACCCTTTGAAGCGCTTTTGCATATGCAAAGCCGGCAGGGAAGCAGCGCCTGTTCATAAAACCTCCAGCTTTTCACATCTGGTTTTCTGCCCTTCATCATCCACAGAAAACGCTCTCCCTGCAGCATAACGGCTTACAAACGAGGAAGCAAAGAAGCGATGCAACTACAGGTTCGGTCAGGCGTCTTTGACTTTGACAGCGCGTTCGCGGCCCGTTGACTTGGAAGTCGGTGACTGCAACTACGACCTTTCTTTCTCCAACGGCGACAGCCAGACCGTGATCTCGCTGCGATTGTGAAACAACTGGCGCGCGCCGGCGATGCGATACGCCTTGCGCAGGATGGCGAAAGCCTGGTCGAGCACAGGACGACGCTGCTGCTCCGGCAATTTCAACGTCATCAGGGCCCAGCCGTGTGGGCGCAGATAGGGCGCAAAGGCGACCATCAGCCGCGCCGAGTCGCGCGCGTCCATGCGCATGTCGTTGACGATCAGGTCGTAGAGGTCGGGGCCTTGCCGGAGATACTGCTCGGCGGTCATGCGGAGATGGCGGACGCCGCGGTCGTTGGCCAGCCGAGGGTCCAGCTCGCCCGGATCGACGGCGGTCACGTACTGGCCGCGCTGGCGCAGTACGCGCGTCCATCCTCCCGGCGACGCGCCCAAGTCGAGCGCCACGCCGCGTGGAGGCAGGTCCAGCCCAAAAACCTCGAACGCCTCCAGCAGCTTAAATTCCGCGCGACTGATCTGCCCCTCCTCGCGGGCGAAGCGACGCATCCCGCCCGCCCAGCTCGACAGATTCTCTGCGGCGAGGGAGACGCCGGCCAGAGCGGCCAGGCGCGGCTTGCGGTTCTCGCCTGCGCTTGCGATCGTCCAGACGCCCTCCTGTTGGCGCAGAGGCGCCTCGGCGCAAACAACCGAGACGATCTGCTGCGGCGCGCGCACGTCAAGCGGAGGGCCGCCTTCGCTGCTCAACGCCCCGGCCAGCGCTGTGTTGACATCGAAAGGTTTATAGGGCAACGCGGCCAGCAAGCGCGTCTGCACCGAAAAGGGAAGGGTGGGGGCGAGCGGCGGCAGCAGGGGCGGCAGCGCACGCGCAAGAAAGGCCGGGTCGCCGACGTGGCCGCCCAGCGGCAAAATCGCCTGCACGGGCATCATATGACGCACGAAAATTGGCGGTTCGCTGCGCCAATGGGCGGCCAGCACAGAAAAAGGGACGCCGGCCTCCACCAGCAGCACGCCAGGGGCCAGCGTCGCCTGCAGCGCTGCGCCGGACGCCGCAGCGTGCAGCTCCTCCATCGCCAGGTCGATGGAGCCGTCGTCGCAGGTGAGGATGACGAGGGTTTCGGTTGTCACGGGACGGTCGTTGTGGCGTTCGGTTGCTTTAACGCAGCGCGAATCTGCGCCGCCAGCGCCAGCGCTCGCTCCGCCGCGTCGCCCACGTGTGCGCTGGCGTCGAGCAGCGCAGGCAAGGCTGCGGCGGGCACGTAGCGGGTGATGCGCTCATCGCTTGCCAGCAGCTCGGCGAGAGGGTTGGGTTTGCCCTCCTGCACCGCCGCCCACGCCGCCAGGCTCTGTTGGCGGATCGCTTCATGCAGCGCCTGGCGATCGCCGCCGGCGCGCACCGCCTCCATCAACACGCGCTCGGTAGCGGCGAAGACGCCGTAGTCTCGCAGGTTGCGCTGGATGGCGCCGCTCCAGAAGCGCATCCCTTCGATGAGGCGCAGCGCGCGTTGCAACGCCTCATCGGTGAGCAGGAACGCCTCCGGCAGCAGCAGGCGGCGGTTGGCCGAGTCGTCGAGCGTGCGCTCGAGCAGGCTGAGCGCGGCGTTATCCCACGCCACGCGCGGCAGGGCGGCCACCAGCCGCGTCAGGCTGTCGATGTTCTCGGCGACGATCGGGTTGCGTTTGAAGGGCATGGCGCTGGAGCCGACCTGTTTTTCGCCGAAAGGTTCGCTCCATTCTCCGAAGGGAGGACTTTGCAAGATGCGCAGATCGAACGCAAATTTATGAAGCGTTGCGCAAAGGCCGGCCAGCGCATTAAGAACCAGCCAGTCCTGCTTGCGCGGATAGGTCTGCGTAGCGACGGGGAAGGCTTCCAGGCCAAGCTTCGCCATCACCCGTTCTTCAAGCTGGCGGGGCGTCCAGCTCGTGCCTTCGAGCAGGTGGGCGTAGCTGGCGCTGGCGCCGACGGCGCCTTTCAGCCCTTTGCCGCGCACTCCCGCACGCACGCGGCGCAGCTCTTCCAGATCGATCAGCAAATCCTGCCCAAACTGCGCCAGCCGATAGCCGAGCGTGGTCGGCTCCGCCGGCTGAAGGTGGGTGAAGGCGATTGTGACCGTGTGCGCTTCGGCCTCGATGCGGTCGGCGAGCGCGGCCAGCGCCTGTTCGAGCGTCGCAAGGATCAGGTCGAGCGCAGCGCGTAGCCGCAAGGCGTCGACGTTGTCGAGCGCATCCATGGAGGTGGCGCCCAGGTGGATGATGGGGCCGCCCACCGGGCATTGCGCCGCGTAGGTCTTGATCTCCGCCATCAGGTCATGGCGAATCTCGCGCTCGATCGCTTCGGCGGCTGCGATGTCGATGTCGTCTTGGTGCGCGCGCAAATCGGCCACCTGCTCGGCGGTGACGAGGCCGGCCTCGTGTTGCGCCTCGGCCAGGGCGACCCAGAAGCGCCGCAAGAGGCGGCGCTTGTGCGCTTCACTCCACAGCCTGCGCATGGCTTCGCCGCCGTAGCGCCAGGTGAGGGGAGAGAGGTAGGTTTCGTGGTCGAACACGGTCGCCATCACTCCTCCATCACCAGAATCCATCGTCCTGATTGTAACCGAATTCTTCGCAGACCGCCGCCACGACCTCGACCACCTGGTCGTGCAAGACGCCGTTGGTGGCGACCAGACCATTGTGGGCGCGCACGTCGCGTTGGTTGTAACGCAGCGGATTGCCCCAACAGTCGGTGATGCGCCCTCCGGCCGCCTCGAGCAGCGCCTGGGGTGCGCACAGATCCCACTCCTTGCAGCCAGGGCTGGGGTGAATGTAGAGGTCGGCGAGCTGGCGGGTGATCAGCCCGACTTTCAGCCCCACGCTGCCCGAGACGCGTTCGCGCGTGATATTGAGCCGGGCGCGGATGACGTCGACGATCTGCTGGCGATGGCTGCGGCTGCTGACCATAATCATGTCGCGCAGGTTGGCGCAGTCGCTGACGCGCAGGTCGATGCGTTCTCCATCTTCGATCATGTACGCTCCCTGGCCGACGACGCCGGCGTAGAGGAGGCCGGTGGCAGGCTGTTGAATCACGCCCAGCACAGGCCGACCTTCGATGGCCAGACCGATCATGATGGAGAACTCGCCGTTGCGGGCGATGAACTCCTTCGTGCCGTCGAGCGGGTCGACAATCCAAACCCGCGACTTATGCAGGCGGCTGAGGTCGTCCTTGGATTCCTCGGAGAGGATGCCATCCTCGGGAAAGGCGGCGCGCAGTCGCGCCACGATGTGCTGATTGGCGCTGCGGTCGGCTTCGGTCACCGGCTCATCGTCGGATTTGTAGCGCACCTCAGAGGAGCCGATATAAAAGGTGTTGACGATGGTGGCCGCCTCATGCGCCAGTCGGGTCACAAGCTCCAGTTCTTTGGTCAAATCCAGGGTTTCAATTTGTCGTTCCGTCATGTCCGCTTTCACTCTTGTCCACGCTGTTTTTGAATTCGGTGCGATACTGTACTCAAAAGATGGGCGGGATGCAAAGTTGCAACAGGGCGGTTGCACGCATCAATGGCCCGGCGTCCGTCCTGCCTATAGCAGGACTCAGCGCGCGTCGCGTGCGCAGCGCACGCCTAGCCAGTCGGCCGACGTCTGGGGAGGGAGCGCCTCGGCCGCCGACGTGCGCAGCGCCGTCGGTTCGCTGAGAAAGGAGCCGCCGCGCACCAGATAGTACGTGCGCCCTTCCACCTCTACGCGGGTCGCCGTCCACTCGGCGACGTTGCCCGCCATGTCGCTGACGCCCAACGGGCTGTCGCCGGCGGGACGATAGGAGCCGACCTGCACCGTGTCGCCGATTCCACTGAGGGCGCTGTTGGCGGTTTGCGCTGCAAATTCGTCTCCCCAAGGGTAGCGATACATGCGGCCGGTCGTCGGCGAGTAGGCGGCGGCCACCTCCCATTCGGCTGCGCTCGGCAGACGCTTGCCCATAAACGTGCAGAAGCGCACTGCGCTGTCATGGTCAACGTGGATCATAGGAAAATCGGCGAAAGCCGGATCGAGGAGGTAGTTGGGCCGCGTGGCGCTGGCGGGCGACGCAGGCCAGGGACACGCCCCGCGTTCGTAGCAGGCTCGATACTGGCGCACGGTGGCCTCGAAACGGTCGATCAGGAACGCTTCCAGCATAATTTCTTGCGCCTCGCCGTCAGGCCAGCTCGAGACGACATATCGACCTGCGGGCGCTGCGACCATATCCGTCGGCTGTGGGCGCAGCCGCCACGCCAGCGCGACCACAGCCAGCGTCAACAGGACGAAGAGGGCTGCGCGCAGCCAGAGCGCCCTAGGGTGAGAGGTTGGCTCGCCTTCGAGCCAAAGTGGAGGCGTTGCGCTTTTGGCCGGAGTCTTCTCCGTCAGTGCAGCAAGCAGGGGCGCAACCTGCGCTTGCGTCTCCGGAGCGCCTGCTGCGCTCTCCTGCAGCAGCCTGGAGAGTGCAGGCGCCCAGAGGGTGCTCTGGGCGTCTTCTCGCACCAATTTCTGTAGGGTCTCGGCGTCTAGGGGATGCGTCGGGTGCAGAAGCGCCTCTTGCAAAACGAGGGCGGTGCGCTCCGGATCGGTCTGATGGCGCAACGCGGTCAACATGCCGCGGCGCCGCATCAACGCCGTGCGCAGGAGGAGCGTGCGCTGGCTTTCGTCGAGGTCATGGCCGGCCTGGAGGACAAACAACCCCTCGCGCAGCAGATCGTCGGAGGGAAGAGCGCCGTGGCGCCACCACTCGTCGAGCGCGTGATTGAGCGCCCGCCGCGCGGCGAGGGCGCGCGCATCGCCCTGCGCTGCGCGGGGCGATGCACTGGAAGGCGAGGCGCGAAAAGAGACGTCGTCGCCATACTCCCATGCGACGGCGTCTTCGGCTTCGTTTGACGGGAACAGGGGGGCGTTCGGGTCGAATCGCCGCTCTTCACGCAAACCCATGCGCCCATTGTAATGGGTGAAGCGTGAAGTGCAAATCGCAGCGGCCGGGTCTTCACGCTCGCAGGCGACGCACAATCTGTTCGACCGTCTCGAAGAATTCGTCGGGGCCGGTTGCGAGCAGCGCTTCGGGGGGCTGAAATTACAATTTTCGCTATTGACAAATCACGCACAACTATGTTAATGTGTCGTCGAAGCGTTTAGTCGAAACGTTTCGACTAAACGCTTCGACCAATAAGGTGTGCCAGCTCCAATGCATCTAATCCCATTGAACTTTCGCATGTGCAACGGAATAACGGAGCAGTAGGATCTTTTTGCACAGCTGCACAGGCATCTTGTGTAAATGAAGAGAGAATCATCGAATCTGTGTCAACGTTTTATAACCATTTTCAATCCACAAAAAAGGAGACACAAATGAATGTCCATGGGATTTCACGAAGGCAATTTTTGGAAGGAATGGCGCTTGGCGTTGGTGCCGTGTTTCTCGCCTCGTGTACGCCGACGGCTTCTCCAGCAGGAGGGAATGCTGCGCCTTCTACAGCTGGAACCTCAGCACCTGCGGCAAGTGCGATAACGATCGCATGGTGGGATTATATGAGCGATGCCAATGGCGCAGCGCTGGACACCCAGATGGCGAAATACATGGAAGCGCACCCAGATATCAAGATCGAGCGCACCTATATTCCATTTGCCGATCTCAAGCAAAAACTGTTGCAAGGCGCTGCCGCCGGGCAATTGCCTGATGTGGTGCTCATTGATAACCCAGACCATTCTTCCTTTGCGGCGCTCGGCATCCTGGCGGATCTAACCGATGTAGTTAAGGCGTGGGGACAGGAGAGCAACTATTTCGCGGGGCCGTGGGCTTCGACCGTTTTCCAAGGAAGGAACTTCGGCATTCCGGACAACAGCAACTGCCTCGTCAACTGGTACAATAAAACATTTACCGAAGCGGCCGGGGTGCAACCGCCGACCAATTGGGAGGAACTCAAAGAAACTGCAGCTACGCTCACGCAAGGGGAACGCTATGGTTTCGCTGTTTCTGCAGTGAAGAGCGAAGAAGGCACCTTCCAGTGGTTGCCCTTCCTGTGGATGACCGGCGAAGATTTGGCCACGTTGGACAGTGAAGGTGGACGCGCGGCGCTCCAGCTCTGGGTGGATTTGGTGAACGACGGCTATATGTCGCGCGGCATTTTAAACTGGACGCAGGGTGATGTTAAGGGACAATTCGTAAACGGTTTGGCGGCGATGATGGTGAACGGCCCTTGGCAGATTCCGGTTATCAAGGAGGAAGCTCCGGACTTATCTTGGGACGTCGCTACGTTGCCAGCGCAGAAGCAGGGTGCATCGATCCTGGGAGGAGAAAATACGGCCATTATCAAAGGCTCTGCTCACATCGAGGCAGCATGGCGACTGTTGACCTGGCGTCAGGAGCCGGAGAATCTCAAGGCATATCTTCTCCAGGCTGGCAAGTTGCCTAGCAATGCAGCCATGGCGCAAGACGTCGCCTGGACGGGCGATCCGGTCCTTAATGTGTTTATCGAACAGCTCAAAGTCGCTAAGCCGCGTAATTACGGCCCTAACTATCCGGAAATCTCCAATGCCATTCAGGAGATGTTGCAGGCAGCCATCAGCGGACAGAAGACAGTGGATGCGGCAGTGGCTGAAGCGCAGGCCAAAATTACGCCATTATTGCCTGCGTAATTACGGCGTTCGTTCAACAAGTGGCTTCTATGCGGCGCAGAGACTGCAGGATGCATAAAGGCCGAAAGCCTGAAACTTTTGCAGGTCTGCGCCGCTATGCTCCAGATACAATGCTCAGCACAGAGTTCCCCTCGCCATTCTAGGGAGAATGCTGATGAGACGATCCACGCCCACCCTAACAGAGGTGCAGCGATCAACGCATCGTAAATCTTTGCGTAGATGGAGCGCTTATCTGTTTATTGCCCCTGCAATGCTCTTCATTGTGTTGACAATGATTTATCCTATCTTCGCAAACCTGCGGATGAGCGTATATGACGTCAACGTCGGGACGTTTCTTTCCGATACAGCGCCTTTTGTCGGCCTCGGCAATTATATTAAGGTGTTGCGAGACTCGGCCTTTCAAAAAGCGTTTCTTCTTTCACTTATCTTTACAGTCGGATCATTGGTCTTTCAATTCACGATTGGTTTTGCGCTGGCGTTGCTCTTTAATCGTTCCTTTCCAGGCAATCAGATATTGCGTGCGCTCATGTTGTTGGGTTGGATGCTTCCTACCGTCGTAAGCGGCAGCGTTTTTCGCTGGATGTTCGATGGAGGAAACGGTATCATCAACTATGCATTGCAGAGCCTGGGGCTGATGTCTTCTCCACGTTTTTGGCTAATTGAGCCACAAACTGCCTTGCTGGCCACTATCATTGCCAACATCTGGGTTGGTGTTCCGTTCAACATGATTCTGTTGTTACCAGGCTTGCAAAGCATTCCACGCTCGCTTTATGAAGCGGCTAGCATTGACGGCGCCTCCTCAAGGCAGAGTTTTCGGTACATCACGCTGCCGCTTATGCGTCCGGTGGCGCTCAGCGTATTGTTGTTGGGGATTATTTACACGTTTAAAGTTTTTGATCTCATTTACGTCATGACGCGTGGAGGGCCGGTGGATGCGACCACCGTGCTCCCGATATATGTATATCAACTCTCTTTTAATTTCTTTCGGTTCGGAGAAGGCGCAGCTGCAGCGATCCTGCTGCTGGCGCCGCTGAGCCTGGCGGCCATCGGTTATTTGTGGTTCAGTCGACGAGAGGATGTCATGGCATGAATGGATGGAACGTGCTGCGCCGTTCAGGGTTGGGATGGACGTTGTTTGCCGGGTTTCTTGTCGCAGGGTATCTTTTTCCTGTGTACTGGATGGCAGCAACTTCGCTCAAGACAAACGCTGCGGTCTATGCATCACCGCCGCAGATTATCCCCTGGCCGCCGATTCTAAGCGCTTATCGTGAGGCAGTATGGAATAACCCATTGACGCTTCGCTCAATTCTTAACAGCGCAATTGTAGGGCTTGGTACCATGTTGCTGACATTGGTGCTTGCCGCGCCAGCTGCATACGCTTTAGCACGCCTCAAACTGCGCGGCGCAACATTAGCAATTCTCTTACTTCTAATCACGCAGTTGCTGCCGGCCATTGTCATTGCAACGCCTCTGTTCGTTGTGTTTAGCCGGATCGGCCTAATCAACTCCTATCCTGCGCTCATTTTAGCTAACACCACCTTTACGTTGCCTTTCGCCGTGATTTTGTTGCGACCTTTCTTCTTGACCGTGCCGCGCGAGCTGGAGGCGGCAGCACAGATCGACGGATGCACTCAATTCGGTGCTTTCGCGCGCGTCATCTTGCCGCTTGTTCAGCCTGGCCTGCTCACAGTGGCAGTGTTTGCCTTTCTCATGGGATGGGGAGAATTTTTATTTGCCATGACACTCACTACCAATGAGATGATTCAACCCGCGACTGCAGCCCTCAATAAATTTATCGGCCAGTATGGTACGGAATGGAACAAACTTATGGCTGTTGCCACGACGATTGCCATCCCCATCATCATTATCTTCGCCAGTCTGCAGCGCTATATTGTCAGCGGATTAACGACTGGCGCTGTCAAGGAGTAACGAACTCAAAAATAAAGAAAAGGAGCAGAAACGATCATGAAATTTACTGCTGGTTACTGGGATATGCGTCCCGGTGTCACGCCTTTTCACCCGATGCAAGTGTTAGAAGTTGAAACAGACGTCGCCGGGCTGACAATTTATGCGCTCACTAAACATGTGCGCCATCGTTTTGAGACGATTAATCTTCCTATGTTAACTATCCGGTTCACTTCGCCGCTGCCGAACGTCATACGCGTTCAAGTGGTTCATCATAAAGGCCGGCGTGTGCATGCGCCGCATTTTCAAATTTTTGCCCAACCCACAGCGATTGTAACGGAAGACAACGAAGATGCCGCCACCCTGACGAGCGGCAAGTTGTCGGTGCGCGTATCTAAAGGTGATCGATGGCGCATCGATTTTATGGATAACGACCGGTTGATCACAAGTAGCGCTGAACAGGCAATGGGCTTTGTTGATACACCCGAAGGTCGCTTTATGCTCGAACAACTGAACCTGGGAGTAGGTGAATGCGTCTATGGTCTTGGTGAGCGCTTCACACCTTTTGTAAAAAACGGCCAAGTAGTCGATCTTTGGCATGAGGATGGCGGCACTAGCAGCGAGCTGGCGTACAAAAATATACCCTTCTATTTAACCAACCGCGGCTACGGCGTTTTCGTCAATCATCCAGAATTAGTATCGTTTGAGATTGGCTCCGAAAAAGTCAATCGCGTCCAGTTCAGTACACCAGGCGAACAACTCGATTACTTCTTCATTTATGGACCAACCCCGAAAGAAGTCCTAGAACGTTACACTGCGCTGACAGGGCGTCCGGCTCTCCCTCCCGCATGGTCTTTTGGCTTATGGTTGAGCACTTCATTCACAACCTCCTACGACGAAGAAACCGTCACCAGCTTCATTCAGGGGATGGCCGACCGCAACATTCCATTGCATGTCTTCCATTTTGATTGCTTTTGGATGAAAGAATTTCAATGGGTCGATTTTGAATGGGATCGACGCCTTTTTTCTGACCCAGAGGCAATGTTGCGGCGACTCAAAGAGCGAGGGTTGCACATCTGCGTCTGGATCAATCCGTACGTTGCCCAAAAGTCCCCACTGTTCGATGAGGGAATGGAAAAAGGATATCTTCTCAAACGGCCGGACGGAGACGTATGGCAGTGGGATCGATGGCAGGCGGGCATGGGATTGGTCGATTTTACCAACCCTGAGGCGCGACGTTGGTACGCAGAGAAATTGCAACGGCTACTCGATATGGGTGTAGATTGCTTCAAAACTGATTTCGGTGAGCGCATCCCTACCGACGTGGTTTACTACGACGGTTCAGATCCTATAAAAATGCATAATTATTACACCTACCTTTACAACGAAACCGTTTTTCGTCTTCTAGAAGAAACGCACGGCAAGGGAAACGCCATTGTCTTCGCTCGTTCGGCCACGGCCGGTTGCCAACAATTTCCGGTGCATTGGGGCGGCGATAACACCGCTTCCTTCGAATCTATGGCTGAAACGCTGCGCGGCGGCTTGTCGCTTTCTATGTGCGGTTTTGGCTTTTGGAGCCATGACATCAGTGGATTCGAGAAAACCGCGCCACCAGCGGTCTATAAACGTTGGTGCGCCTTTGGTCTACTCTCATCGCACAGCAGGTTGCATGGCAATGAATCTTATCGCGTCCCTTGGCTCTTTGATGAGGAGGCAGTGGACGTGTTGCGTTTCTTCACCAAGCTAAAATGCCGCCTAATGCCTTATCTGTACGAAGCCGCACGTCAGGCGCATACGCGCGGGCTCCCGATCATGCGCCCAATGCTCCTGGAATTTCCCGATGACCCCGCCAGCGCCACTTTGGATCGTCAATACATGCTGGGAGAGTCGCTGCTCGTGGCGCCAATCTTCACCTATGATGGCTGGGTGGAGTATTATCTTCCTGCGGGTCGATGGACGCATTTCTTCACAGGGAGATCGGTTGAAGGGGGGCGTTGGCTGCGTGAGAGGTATGATTTCTTCAGCCTGCCGCTTCTAGTTCGACCGAACACAGCCTTAGTTATTAGCGATCGAGAGGATTGCCCTGATTATGATTATTCTGTAGGTTTCACGTTACGACTTTATCAGCTCGAAGATGACGCTACGGTAAGGACAGTCATTCCTACGCTTCAAGGCGAGGTGGCGGTAGTTTTCAACGTTCAGCGCTGGGGAAGCGTGGTTACCATCTCTTGGGAGGGTGAGCCTCAACAGTGGCGTATTTTGCTAGCAGGAGTCCAATCACTTGCTTCAGTGATAGGTGGAATTATGCAAGTCGCCGATGAAGGTGCGCTTATCATGCCAGAAGACGACGCAACAACCGTTCAAGTCATACTCGCCTAGACTCCAAGCCTTCGCCACTAAGATGCGCAGAGCGGCGATAATAGGCTGCCGCCCTGCGCTCAAAAATCGTGATCTCCTTTTATTTGCCAATCTCTAGCTTAGCTCTGTTCATTCGCTGAAAAAAGGTGACATTGCTCAATTTTGGGCCAGGGCGGTGTAGACGGCAGGCGACAAGCCTAGCAACTCCAGGATGCGCACCTG
>NZ_CAKZMJ010000108.1 GCF_937128415.1 uncultured Caldilinea sp. | reverse complement strand
ATGGCCGGAATTTTGTCGATGCCGTAGGTCTCGGCCACTTCGCTGTCCTTGACAAAGTCGCGCACCTCCACGCTGACCTTGTCGGAGAGCGCCGCCACTTCCTCGACGAGTTCTCGCGTCTCGGCGCACATCTCACATTCGAGCGCGCCGCCCTCGCCTTGTGTAAAGACAACCAGCCGCACCGGCGCAGGCAGGTCGGCCAGCATTTCACGCACCTGATTTTTGATGTTGTCGTTCAAAATCGCCATGTGAATCACCCCTTTGGTTGAACTTTTGTCTCCATACCCCGCCGGATAGCGGGTCATCTGTTTGGTTGGATGCACGAACTGCACAAACGTTACAGCGCCCGGTGGCGGCGTTGCTCCACTTCCTGGCGCAAGGTCTGCGCGATCACGGCGATATCCGCCGGCGTGGTGCGACAGCAGCCGCCGATCAGCCGGGCGCCCGCCGCGTACCAGCGTCGCGCCGGCTCGGCGAAGTCGGTCACGCCGGTGCCCTCCACCCAGCAGCGCGCTTCGGCGTCCCATCGCTCGCCGCTGTTCGGGTAACAGAGCAACGGCTTGTCGGTGAGCGGCCTGGCGATGTGCAACAGCGATTCGACATACCGAGGCGCAGTGCAGTTGACGCCCACGGCCACGATCTGCTTGCTGCTGTTCGCCAGCCGCACCGCCTCGGCGAACGGCTCGCCCGAGGAGAGCGACTCGCCGTCGCGACAGCTGAACGAAAGCCAGGCCGGCATGTCCGGACACTCCTCCAGCAGGCGGATGAGCGCCTCCGCTTCGGTCAGGCAGGGGATCGTTTCACAGGCGAAGAGGTCGGCTTCCGTCTCCGCAAGGGTGCTGACGCGCGGGCGATGCCATGCGATCAACGCTTCGACGCTGAGACCATAATCGCCGCGATACTCCGAGCCATCGGCGAGATAGGCGCCGTAAGGGCCGATCGAGGCGGCGATCAGGGGCGGCAAGCGGGGCGGGGCGCTCCGTTCTTCGGCGAGATGCTCTGCAATCGCCTCGGCGGCGAGCTGCACGCTGAGGCGGAAGAGGGTGCGCACCTGCGCTTCATTAAGGCCGCGGCGTTTGAACCCTTCGATGCTGGCCTGATAGCTGGCGGTGATCAGCACGTCGGCACCGGCGCGCAGATAGTCCAAATGCACGCTGCGGATCATCTCCGGCGCGTCGATGAGCAGCCGCGCCGACCAGAGGGCGTCGCTGAGGTCCGCGCCGCGACGCTCCAGCTCGGTGGCCAGCGCGCCATCGAGCACGATTACACCGTTGGCTTCCAGCAACGGCGTCAGCGGATTGAACATGCATTCCTCCTTTTGTGACTCACTCCCCCTGCCACCAATCCAGCCGCGAACGCGGGTCCAGAAAAGTCCCCCGATCGCGCACCGCCACAAGCAGATCGCCTAAAGCGGCCACGCCGATCGGCTCCCCTTCGCGCAGCGCGGGCAACGACGCCCGGCCTGCAGCGTCGCTCGCTGCGTAGAGCGCCGCCAGATTGGGGTCCACGCAGAGGTTGGCAAGGTGCACGACATAGCCGTTGGCGACGCTGTCTTCGCGCGTATAGCCCAGCGTGATATGGGTTGCGTCGGCGTAGAGCACCAGCGCCTTGTAGCCGCCGGCGTAGATTTGCCGCCCTCGCGAAGGGATGAAGACAGGCTCTCCTTCCCGTGCGTGCAGCGCCGCCAGGGTCACGCCGGGCGTTTGCAGCAAAGCGCCCCGGCAGCCATGTTCTCCGCAGCCCCAGTTCCAATCATACACCTGGTAGGTCTGGCCGAAGGAAGGCGCGTCGCTGCGGGCGAACAGCGCGCTCAGCTGCGGTGGATCGCCGTCCACCGGACCCTCTTTATCGACGAGCGTGCGCGCGGCGTCGACCGGCTCGTAGCCGCGCAGCGCAAGCCGCAGATCGGCGTGCAGCGCCGGCGGATGCTCCAAGCCGCCGCCCGCCACCGGGATGGCGACGTATTGATGTTGTGAATCGGAAGGACAGGCGCCGGCCTCGAGGAAAGAAGACGCTGCGCGGGCGACCGGTGCGTCTGCTTCCACTGCGTTCGAGGCTTGCGCAGCGGCAGGCGTAGGCGCCTCCACGGCCGCAGGCGCAGCTATGGCCTCGGATGGAAGGAGCGTAGCTGTGGGAGAAGGCGTCGCCCTCTCCAGAGGCGTCGGCGTGGCGGTGACGACCACCACCTGCGTCACCACTTGCGTGACGACGACGATCTGCGTCACCACCACTTGCTGCGGCGTCGGCGTGGGCAGGGCGTAGAGTGTGGCGCGGGCCGCCAGCGCAACCATGCGCGGGTCAGGCGGCGTGGGGCGATGAAGCCGCCACACGATCGCAAGCAGCGCAGCCAGGATGCAAAGCAAAAGCAGTCGGGTCTTCACGTCATTTTCACAGCCGCGCCAAGAGCGAAGTGCGCCGAAAAGTGGAGGCGGCAAGGGCGAAGACGCCGCCGGCGACGCCCCATAGCACCAGCCCAAAGAGCGCCACCAGGCCATCGGAAAGTGCAAAGGCGCCCATCGCCTGGCCTACGACCACCAGCACCAAGGGCAGAACGATCAAGCTGCCGATCTGATACGCCTCTTGAAAGGTGTTCACGCGCGAGGAGGCGATCACGGTCACCCCCAACCCCAAAACCGCCGCAGCCGGCCCCACCCAGAAGGCCAGCAAAATCCACAACAAATTCGGCAGGACGATGCGCTGTGCGACGTACCAGGTCATAAAGTTGCCGACCAGCACATAGAGCGCAAAGCCGATCAGCCCCACCAACGCGCCGGGGATCCACGCCCCCAGGATTTTTGCGAAGAGCAACTCGCGGTCGGTGGTGGGCGAATAGACGAGCGCCTCCAGTGTCCTGCGCTCCTTTTCGCCGGCGAAGCTATCCGCCGCCACCACTGCGGAAGCCATCAGCGGCAGGATCAGGTACATCGGCGCAAAGAGGTAGACGATGAAGTAGATGTAGCCGAGCTGCGCGTCGTTGAGGCCGGCGTAGCGCGCGTCGAAGCCGGGCGGCATCGGCCTGGAGAGGACGTCGACGTCGGCAGGGGCGATCTCCAGGCGCGCGGCCATGCCGGAGATCAACCCCACCAGCACCGGAACCCCCACCATCAGCACCAGCGGCACAAGCGCAAGCGGCAACGCCACCGCGCGCGTGCGCAGCGCCACCGTCACGTCTTTGCGCGCAATCGCCCAGATCGCCTCCCAGTTCATGTTTTCCGGCTCCTGTGCTGTTTACAGTTCCTGCAAGGCAAAATAGACATCCTCCAGCGACGGCTCCTCCGGCTGCACGCGGTACAGTTGAAGGCCGTCTTGCATGGCCGCCTCGATGATGCGGGGCACATCGCGACGGCTGACGCCGTAGAGCACAAGCTGCGCGCCGCCGTTGCGGTCGGCCAGGCGGTTTGCGGCGGCTTCCGCGTGGACGACCGGCGGCGTCTGCAAAAAAAGCTGCATTGCGCGCGGCAGATCGGCGGCGTCCACCTCCACGCTGACGCGGTGGCCGCGGTCGAGGCGACTGCTCAATTGATGGATGTCGCCGACGGCGAGCAGGCGCCCTTGCGCCATCACGGCGATGCGGTCGCAAAGACGCTCCGCCTCGATCAGGTTATGCGTGCACAGGAAAATCGTGCGGCCGCGCTGTTTGAGCCGCTCGATCATCCGATGGACGTCGCGGATGGCCACCGGGTCGAGGCCGGAAGTCGGCTCGTCCAAAAAAATGATCTCTGGGTCGTGGATGAGCGTACGCGCCAGCGCCAGCCGTTGACGCATCCCTTTGCTGAAACCGCCGACTTTGTGGTCGCCGCGGCTGCTCAGCTCGAAGAACGCCAACAGATCATCGACGCGGCGACGACGCTCCTGTTTGGGCACGCCGTAGATTTCGGCGAAATAGCGGAGCGTGTCGCGCGCGGTCAGCCGCGGGTCGAGCGCCGGCGTCTCGGTGAGAACGCCGGTGCGGGCGCGAATGCGATGACCGTGCGTGGTCGGATCAAGGCCAAAGACGCGAGCGACGCCCGCCGTCGGCGCAATCACGCCGTTGAGCAGGCGCACGGTCGTCGTTTTGCCGGCGCCGTTGTGGCCAAGGAAGCCGAACACCTCGCCGGCATGGATGGAGATGGAAAGCGCATTCACGGCGACGGTCTGCCCAAAGGCGCGGGTGAGCCGCTCCGTTTCAATGATCGGGAACGAAGAGAATCGCCCGTCGCTATCGTCCAAGCGTCGCCCCTCCCTGCAACCACTGCTCGATGGCCGGATGGTGCAGATGTTTTTGCACCGAACGCCACCCTTGCACGGCCTTTGCATCGTTGCGCTGCATCGGATCGGGGATGAAGCCGCAGTCCAGATAGGTCTTGATCGCCCACAGGCGCAACGTGTCGGTGCCCAACATGGCGCGAGAGTGATCGCGGGCGATGCGGCGCAGCGCGTGGGCCATCATCGGCTTGGCGAGGCCGCGGCGCTGATGCGCTCTCGCCACGATGACCCAGTGGATGCGCCCCCATGCCCCGCGCCCCTGCCAGTCCTCCTCCCACCAGGCCGTGATCGAGCCGACATCCTCCCCTGCGAGCGTCTGCACGAAAAACATGCGATCGTACAGGGCGCTGAGGCGGCCGCCGAACGAACGGGCGAAGTGCTCCGGGCCGATAGTGAGAAATGGCTCCGCATCGTGATGGAGCGCCAGCCAAACGTCCAGGTCTCCATCCCGATAAGTGCGAAAGCGGTATCCTTCGGGCAACGGCCAGTCCGGCAGATCGTCCATCGTCGGACGAATCATATAGACTTCGGCGCTGATCAGATCATCGAACATGGCTCAGGCCAACATCTCCTCGACAAAGCGGCCATCGCGCATGATCGCCACCGTGCGGCCGTCGGCGCAGAGGCCGTCGATGTGCATGGTGGCGGCGCCGATCATGAAGTCGACATGGGCGTCGCTGAAGTTCGCCCCACGCGCGGCCAGCTCCTCCTTGCTCATGGCGCCGCCGCCCTCGATGCACTCCGGGTAGGCTTCGCCGAAGGCGATGTGACATGCAGCGTTTTCGTCAAAGAGAATCTCGTGAAACACCAGGCCGCTCTGGAAGATCGGCGAGCCGGCGTCGACGAGGGCCACCTCGCCCAGCCGCCTGGCGCCTTCGATCTCGAAGAACTGCGCCAGCACATCCTGGCCGACGCCCGCCTTGAACTCGACGACTTCGCCATTTTCAAAGCGGAACCAGGCGTCGTTGACCTCCCGCTGCATGGGGAAGCTCGGCCGCGAGGTGCGCACATAGCCGTGCGTACGTTGATTGTGCGGCATGCTGAAAATTTCTTCCGAGGGCATGTTGGGTTGGAACCAGACGCCGGCCGGCGTCTGAGCGGCGCCGCCGACCCACAGCGCGCCCTCCGCCAGCCCGACGTAGAGATCGGTGGAAGGTTTGCCGTCCGGGCCGGGGACGGGATCGACAAAATGCAGGGTTTGCACCTGATTGCGCTGCAAAAAGGCGGCCGCGCTCTTCAGCCGGCGGTTGAGTTCGTTCCAGGCGCCCGGCGGGTCGGGCTGATCGGCGCGCGTCATGCGCAAGATCGCCTCCCACAGCGCCTCCAGCGCTTCTTCGGCGGGCTTGTCGGGAAAGACCTGCTGCGCCCAGGCAGGCGTCGGGACGCCGGCCACGCACCATTGCAGGCGGTTCGCCATCATAGCTTCGGTGTAAAATTTGATGGCGCGCGCCCGTTTGACCGTCCAGGCGCGCAGTGCGTTCGGATCGACGCCAGCGAGCGCCTTGGGAAACTCATCGCCGACCAGGCTGAGTCGCGCCCAACCGTTGTCGACCAGATAGCGAAAGCGTTCAATCTCAAACGCCGGCAACTCCAGGGCGTCGACGTCGGCGTAGGTGAGCATGGCGGCGGTGGAGGGCTGATCCACCCACTCCACATGCACATAGCTGGCGCCGACTTTGTACGCAGCGGCGATCGCCGCGCGCACCAGCGGCGCATGACCCAGCTCCGCCCGGATCAAAAGCCCCTGACGAGGTTGCAGGTTGACGCCGGTGCGGATGAGCAGGTCGGCGTAGCGATCCAGTCGCTCTTGGGGATTCAACGATGTCGTCATGATCGGTCCTTGCTGTGGCGTGATCGATGGCTTTGTGCTTTCTGCAAATAGATTCAACGTCAGTGCGCCAAGAGAAGTCAGAAGGACGCTTTGCGGACCTGATAGCGTCTTCATCAGCGTCGGCGCCGTCAAGCAGGATTCGCCTGGCGCGAAAAATCTGATGGGATTATAAGGTTTTTCTCCGTCGACCCGCAACAATCGGATAGCCTCTCACGGAAAAGCTCGAGAATCTGTGCACAATGCGCTGTATGACAATGGAGCGCACTGTCGGTTCGACCTTGGCCGCATTCGCCTATCAGTCCCCAGACCACGCCCCCTTCTTCTGGGAAAACGGCCCTCACGCCATCTTGCTCATCCATGGTTTTCCCGGCACGCCGGCGGAGATGCGTCGCGTCGGCCAGGTCTTTGCCGGGGAAGGCTGGAGCGTGCGGGGGCTGCTGCTGCCCGGCTTTGGCGCTGAATTCGACGCATTGGGCCACAGACGCTGCACAGACTGGCAGGCGGCTGTGGACGACGCCGTGGCCGAGCTTCGCCGTACGCATGTCACATTGGTCGTGGCGGGCAATTCTTTCGGCGCCGCCCTTGCGCTGGTCGCTGCGGCGCGTCACCCTATCGACGGCGCAATCCTCTTCGCCCCCTTCTGGCGCCTCGACTCCTGGCTGGACAACCTGTATCCACTGGCGGAGCGCATCCTGCCGCGCATCCGTCCCTTTGCCCGCGCCGACTTTTCCGATCCAAAGTTCCGCCTCGAGCTGATGCACTTTTTGAGCGGCGTCGACCTGGACGATCCCGCTGTGCAGGTGCAGATTCGTCAGCTGGAGCTCCCCACGCGCGTGCTCGGTCAGGTGCGGCGCGCAGGGAGGCTGGGCTTCGCCGCCGCCGGTCGGGTCGCCGCGCCGACGCTGATTTTCCAGGGGCGCAACGACCCCTTGGTGCGGCCGCGCCGGACGCAGCAACTGGCGCGCCGGCTCCCCAACCTCGTAAACTATGTTGAGGTGGACGGCGAGCACGATCTGGTGCGCGGGGCGACGCCGGACTGGCGAATCGTGGAGCAGACGCTGCGCGCTTTTGCTGCGCACGTCGTCGCCGACTCCAAGGGTGAGCGATCAGACTGGAAGCAAGCGTCGCCTCCCAATCTGACGACGCGCACCACCTTCATGGGGTCTCGCACGGGGACATAGCGCAGAACGAGGCGCAAAAAACTCTCCAAAAACATCTTGACTTTTGCATCGTTTTTCATTACACTCTCTTCTAACCGGTTAGATTTTTCACCCATTACAGCGTTGAAGACCATTCTATTGTCGAAAACGATGCCATGGCCACAATTCGCGACGTAGCCAGGAAAGCGGGCGTTTCCGTGGCGACGGTCTCTTATGTGATCAACGAAGGAACGCGCGCTGTAGCGCCGGCGACGCGGGCGCGGGTGTTGCAGGCGATGGAGGCGTTAAATTACCACCCCAACGCCTCCGCCCGTCAACTCGCCAAGCAGCGGTCCGGGGCCATCGGCGTCGTGCTTGCGGGGCTTCAGAGCACCAGCAATTTCGCCGACGCCTATTTTCTGGGCTACATCCACGGCATCAGCTACGCAGCGGAGCTCTATGGCCATAACGTCGTTTTGCTCACCAACTACCAGGGCGCCGACAAGCTGACCTTCCTGCGTCAGACGATTCGCTCGCGCCTGGTCGATGGCTTTCTGCTCATCGGCAGCTCCATTCCTGATGAGGTGGTGGTTTCTTTGCACAGAGAAAAATGCCCGGCCGTGCTGATTGCGCGTCGCGTGCCCGGTCACACCGTATGCAGCGTGCAACAGGACTATTTTCAAGGAGCGTATGAAGCGACGCACCATCTGACCGAGCGGGGCTACCGGCGGATCGGCTTTCTCGGCCAGGCGTTGAATTTTAGCTACGCGCTGGAGCGTCTTCAGGGCTATCAGAAGGCGCTGAGCGAAGCCGGCCTGCCCTATGAAGCTGCGCTGGTGAAGATTCCCATGCAGAGTCGAGACGACCCTGCCCTGGAGGAGGTGCGCGCGCTGCTCGCCGCCGGCGCCGACGCCCTGATCACCGACCGCGAGATCGCCGTGCTCAACCATCTGCGCGCGTTGGGCGTGCAGGTGGGCGACGAGGTTGCACTGGTGGGGCTGGACGAGAGCGAAGCGGCGGCGGCGTTGGACGTTCCCCTCACCACGTTGCGCCCGCCCAAATTTGCGCTGGGAAGGCGCGCCGTCGAAATGTTGTTGGACTTGATCGAGGGGCGGACGCCCGAGCCGCTGGAGGCAACGTTGCCGATGGAGTTGATCGTGCGCCGATCAAGCCCGCCGCGCCCGGCAATGCACTGACCTTCGAGTAGACATCTGTCTCGGAAAGCGCCGGGGGTCTGCAAAGATTGCAGCGGACGTGCAGACTTTTAGCGCCTGACGCATCGGCTTTTTTTGCTGCACCAATCTAACCGGTTCACAACAATATTCGGTCTAGCCGGTTTACATCAGCGTCGACTCTCGTCAATCAACTCTTGTCAATCAACCTGTCGCCTGCAACGGCTAAGAGTTGATTTTTTGCGTCGCTTGATCTAACCGGTTCACATCAGAGGCTGACTGGATGCATTCATCCGGCGCTCGCCATCCACCACGAACGGTGAAGGAGGTGATGCTTATCGAAAGGAGATTTTCATCGGATTGGCTCTAATGAACCTTGTGACCTTCTGTTGGATTCACCGACATCGCTCGATTGCACCTTGAAACCAGAAAGGAGAACCATGAAAAAGCAACGCTTTTCAATGTATGTCATTGTGCTGCTCGTCGCCGCGCTGTTGGCGGGCTGCACCGCCCTGCCCGCCGACGGTCAACGCCCATCCTCGGCGGCTCCAGAGGCGGCGCCCGGCCAGGTGACGCTCACCCTGATCGACAACCCCGAAGGTCAGAGCGAGTCGATGCTTCAATTGCAGGAGAAGTGTCAGCAACAGACCGGCGTCGATCTGAAGGTCGAGGTTGCGCCGCACGGCGAAGTGCGCACGAAGCTGGAGGCTGCTCTCGCCGCACAGGCGTCCACCTATGACCTGTTTGCGATCGATGTGATCGATCTGGCCAAATATGCTGCAGCCGGTTGGGCGCTGCCCCTGGATGCTTACATCACCCCAGAGATGGAGGCGGACATTCTGCCCTTTGCGCGCCAGGGCGTGAGCTATCAGGGTCATCTGTACGGCCTGCCCTGGAAGGCGGAGTGGATGTCCTTTGTCTACAACGCGCAGATGTTGCAGGAGGCGGGGTACGACCATGCGCCGGCCACGTGGGATGAGCTGATCGAGATGGGCGTCGCCTTGAAGCAAAAAGGCGTCGTGGAATATCCCATGGTGTTCAGCTGGGCGGCCAACTACGAACAGATCACGGTGGATTATGTGATGTTGGTGAACAGCCTGGGCGGACAACTCTTCGATGAGAGCGGCCAGCCGGTCTTTAACCAGGGCGGAGGGCTGCAGGCGCTGCAGATGATGTATGACATGATGAACACGCACGAGATCGTGGACAAGGCGGCGCTCACCTTGCGCGGCGGCGGCGCGCGCCGCGATGTCATGATGGCCGGCAACGGCGCCTTCGTCTTCCTGTGGGGCACGCCGCTTGTCGTCATGAACGATCCTGAAAAGAGCGAACGCGCCGGCCAGTTTGCCATTGCGCTGGCGCCGGACGGCGGCAACGGCCCGTACTCGGTCGCAGGGCCGATGGGCTGGTCGATCACGGCTTTCTCCAGACATCCGGACGCGGCCTGGAAATTTATCGAGTGCCTCGCCGGGCCGGAAGGCGCCAAATTTATGTTCCTCCGCGAAGGGGCGCCTGTAGGCTGGAGGAGCGTGCTGGAAGATCCCGAGGTGGCGGCGAAACTGGCGGCGGCGGGCGGCGATGTGATGCAGAAGCAAGCGGAGTTCCTGGCCGTTCGGCCGTCGTTGCCCTACTATGCGGAGTGGTCTCAGCTGATTCAGGAGGCCGTCCACTATGCGCTGACGGATCAAAAGAGCGTCCAGCAGGCACTGGACGACGCCGTCAGCGAGACGCTCAAGCTTCAGGCAAAGTACAACGAGTAGTTGTTGCATCGATTCCCGGTTTCTCGCAGACCCATGGGTGACCATGGGTCTGCGAGACGCAATCTGGATGAAAGCGAGAAATCCCATTGTCGACGTTCATTTTGCTGCAAACCGTATCGAAACCCTGGGGGCGACGAAAGCGGCTTCGCACGGCCAACCGCGTGGGCTATCTGATGATTCTGCCCGCCCTCCTCGTCGTGTTCGGATTGCTTTTATATCCTCTGTTGTACTCGCTTTTGATCAGCTTCTACGATCTCCATGTGCGAGCGCCCTGGAAAGGGTGGGAATTCGTCGGATTCGGCAACTACTTCGACGTGTTGACCGATCGGGAAGTCCATCACTCGCTCGGAAGGACGCTTTTTCTCGCCGGCGTGGGGATCGGCCTTGGGCTTCCGCTTTCCCTCGCCTTCGCAATGATTCTGAATCAGCCTTTTCCGTTGCGGGGACTGGTGCGCGGCCTGTTGATCATTCCATGGATCATTCCCGGCTCTGTTCAGGGCCTGCTCTGGAGCCGCATTTTGGAGCCATACGGCTATGGCGCCCTCAATGGGCTGTTGATTCAGTTCGGATGGATTGAAAAGCCGGTCCCCTGGCTGTTGGAGCCCATGCGAGCGCTTTTCCTGGTTGCGATCGCCAACCTGTGGAGCACGGTTCCGATGATGACTCTGCTCTACCTCGCCGGATTGCAGGGCATTCCGCAGGAGCTGTATGAAGCGGCCAAAGTGGACGGCGCCGGACGCTGGGCGCGGTTTCAGTTTATTACGCTGCCTTTTTTGGCCCCGGTCACCTTGATCAATTTGATTCTCAAAACCATCGACGCCTTTGCGCTGTTTGACCTGGTCTTTGTGCTGACCGGCGGCGGCCCCGCCCGCGCGACAGAAGTCATCGGCTATCATCTCTATACGCGTGCGTTCACCCGCCTGGAATACGGATATGCATCTGCCCTGGCGTGGGTGATCGCCGTCATGACGACGCTGCTTGCTTTGTTCTATAACCGCTTGACTCGCCCGGAAAGATTGAACCAATGATGTCGAATCGACGCTTCTTTTCGCAGCCTCGCTTGTGGAGGTCGGCGCAGCGTTTGGCGCGCTCGCTCGTGCAGCTCGTCCTGGTGATGTTCGTATTGGCCTTTGTCCTGGGGCCTGTGCTTTGGTTGGTCATCAGCAGCGTGTCCACCTCGAAAGACCTGCTGCAAGTTCCACCGCGTTGGCTTCCGTTTCCGCCCTCGCTGGAGTATTATCAGGCGCTTCTTTTTGGGAGCGGCGCAACGCAGAGCGACGGGACGCTGACGGAGCTGACGCTGCGAGCGTTTCGCTATTCCTTGCGCAACAGCTTTATTGTGGCGGTCGGCGTCACCCTCGGCGCCCTAGGGCTGGGCGCGCTGGCCGGATACGCATTTGCGCGTTTCCCGTTGCGCGGAAATGCGCTGTTGATCTACCTCCTGTTGATGGTGCAGATGCTGCCTGCGGTCGTGCTGATCGTCCCCCTGTTCATGACCATGAGTCGATTGGGCCTGCTCGACCGACTCTTCACCGTCGTGATCCTGCTCACCGCCTATCATCTGCCCTTTGTAATGTGGATTTTGCGCAGTTACTTTCAATCCATCCCGAAAGACCTTGAAGAAGCAGCGATGGTGGATGGTTGCAACCGGCTGCGGGCGCTCTGGTATGTCACCCTTCCGCTGGCGCTCCCTGGCCTTTTTGCGGCGGGCGTCTATGCTTTTATGCAGAGCTGGAACGCCTTTCTGATCCCTCTGGTGTTCACCTCCAGCGACACCATGCGCACCGTCACCGTGGCGATCGCAATGTTCGTGGGGCGCCACTATACGGAATACGGCCTTATGAGCGCCGCCGGCGTGCTGGCGAGCCTGCCGCCCATGGCGCTCGCCATCTTTTTCCAGCGCTATTTGTTGGCCAGTTTAACGGCCGGCGCAACAAAGGGATAACGCTGCTCACCGTGTCGACTCTCAATCACTTCAACAAGCTTCCTCAAAAATAGAAACAAAGATTATGGTGCAAGTTCAATCGCTTCAAGATGGGTCTCTGTTTGTCGTCAGCCCCAAGCAAGAGACGCGCTTTGACATGGGCAATGCACAACTTTTCGCCAGCTTCAACGGTTCTGGCGACGTCGCCAGGCTTTTGCTGCCGGCAGGAATCGACCTGGGCGGCTGGCGCGTGCAGCTGCGTCTGAACGAACAACTCCTCGACTTCAGGGAGGCGCAGGCGATCGGTCGGCTGTGGACGCTGCGCGGTCGCTGCGCTCGGTGCACCTATACGCTCATCTCTTGCATGGCGAGCAATGACCCCGCCGTGTATCAGCTCCTCAATGTAGAAAACCATAGCGGCGAGCGCCTCTCCCTTCAGGTGACGATAGATTTGAATGCGGCTTCATCGCAAGAAGCCGAGCCGCCCTTTGCAACGACGAAACAACCCGATTTCTGGCGGTTGTGGGCGCAAGGGGGCGCCAAGGCAGCCAAACCTCAGCCGGCGCGGTTATGTGTGCTTCAAGGTGGAACTGTGGAATTCAGAAGCAGGGAGCATTTCGCATGGGTGGCGAGCCAACCGCCGGCCCACGTCGCCCAAGACGCACGCAGCGTAACCTTGCGATATGATTTGACCCTCGACGCCGGAAGCTCTGCACAACTCGCGTGGGGCGTCCGAAAGAGCGCGGATAGAGAGGCTGACCCTCATCCATGGCGGGAGGCGCTAAGCCAGGCGGAAGCATACGCAAAGTGGCTGCAGGCAACGGCTGTGCACTCTGATCCGCTTTTGCGCGCTTTGATGGTCTCGGGACTCAACGCCGCTCTCAGCATGTATAAAGAATTTCCCGATAATTTTTGCGGGCTGCTGGCCGGCCCGGACTACGCCTATCCCCCGCGCCTTTATTTTCGCGACGGCTATTGGACGGCGCAGATTCTTCTCCTGACGCGACCTGAATTGGTGCGGCGCCATCTGCTGAGCCTGGCGCGCGGGGTTCATGCAGACGGCGCATGTCCGAGCGGAGTCTTTGCGCCTCACCTGCTGGAAGAGAGCTCGCTTCCTTTGGAAGAGCAACAGGGAAGGTTGGATTGGCTTCCCGACCATATCGACTCTCCCGCCCTATTTGTGTTGCTGTTGTATGACTACGTCTCCCTGACGGAAGATTTGAACGTCTTGCATGAGGCTGTTCCCAATCGCCCTCAGAAGATGTGGGAGATCGCCTGGGCTGCGCTGCAGCATCTGCTGCGTCGCTCCCCTAATGGCCTGCTCGAGAAGCCTTACGCTCCCAATGACTGGGCCGACAACGTGCGACGCAGCCGTTGGGTCACCTACGACCAGGCGCTGTTGGTCGCCGCCCTCTGTGCAGGCGGCGCGCTCGCAGCCTGGCTGGGCGATTTTGCGCACGCCGCCCATTTCCGAAGCGCCGCGCGCGACGCATGCGCGGCGCTCAATCGACGCCTCTGGCTGCCGCAAGTGGGCCATTTTGCAAATTACATGCGCCCCGAATACACGGAGGCGCACTTTTCCATCGACGCCTTATTGACCTTGTATTTCAGATTGGTCGATGAGGAGAAAGCCGCCTCGATGGTGCGCGCGGCGAAATGCTTGCAAACGCGCCGGAACGCAGAACAGCCCTTCGGCGACTGGGGGGTGATGTCGGTGTTTCCGCACTACGGCGAGCCGCGCGACCTCTTCGGCAAGAGCGCCCAACCCTATCACTATCACAACGGCGCCGACTGGCCCTACTGGGACGGCGTCTACGGCGCTGTTTTGCTGGAAAGAGAGGACGACGATTGGCGCTACGCGCTGACCCGCTGGTGGACGTACAGCCTGGAGCAAGGATGGCTCACGCCGGTGGAGTATTTTTCCCCGCCCTATCCGCCTGGCGGGATGCTGCAGGGATGGAGCTCGCTGCCGGCGGCGGTCTTGCTGCGCCGTCAGCGCCCGGAGCTTGCGCCCCTGGGCGCTTTCACGGCGACGTGCCTGGGCGCTTCCTGACCGTGGACCGAAGTGTGGACCGTCACCGATTTTGTCACAGGCTGGGATGGCGCATCACGGAAAACGGTCGCTGAAATTGTCACGATTAGAGCCAGATGTGTGTTCGACGAAGACAATTTCAGGAGAAAGCATCTTGACTGCGACGCTTCGTGAGCAATTCAACCAATGGCGGTCGAACCTCCAGACGCACGCCCTGCTACGACTGACGACCGGACTGCTCGTCGCCTGGCTGTTGACGATGATCTCGATCCCGATCATCCGTTGGGTCATCGGCGACGACGCGCTGCACTATGGCGTGATGGCGGGCGTGCTTTTCCAAACGGCGGCGGTGCTCTTGATCTGCCGTCATGCGTGGGGCGCGGCCACGACGGCGCGCATCGCCGCGCTGGTGATCCCCCTTTCCTGGCTGATCGAACGCATCGGCAGCGCGACCGGTTTCCCCTTCGGCCCCTACCATTACACCGAGGCGCTTTCCCCGCTCATCGGCGGCGTGCCCGCGGTGATCCCGCTGGCCTGGCTGATGATGTTGCCGCCGGCGTGGGCGGTCGCTTACGCCATCACCGGCGCAGTGCGCGGCCGGCGCTTTGTGTTCGTCAGCGGGCTGGCGTTCACCGCCTGGGATCTTTTCCTTGACCCGCAGATGGTGGGGTGGGGCTATTGGGTGTGGGAAACGCCCGGCCTTTACTTCGGCATCCCGCTGGTCAATTTTCTGGGGTGGGCGCTTTCGGCGATGGCGTTGACGTGGGTCGCGCGGCCGCCTGCGCCGCCATTGCCGCCGCTGCTCTTTGTCTATGCGGCGGTTTGGCTCCTGCAAAGCATTGGTCTATTCTTCTTTTGGCGGATGCCTGGACCGGCGCTCTTTGGTTTCCTGGGTATGGGAGCGTTTCTTGTCGCCGCCCTGACGCAACTGCGGCGCCGCTAGCTCCGTCGCACAGTCCCTGGCGACGCTGAAGACAGGAGTGAGCCATGCTCGAGATGTTGCTGTGGACCATGATCGGGTTTGCAGCCGGCTCGTTGCCTTTTTCGGTGTGGATCGGTCGCCTTGCTCTCAAGAAGGACATCACCCGCTACGGCGACGCCAACCCCGGCGCCACCAACGTCCTGCGCGCCGGCGGACGCATCGCCGCCGCCCTTGCGCTCCTGCTCGATACGCTCAAGGCGGCCCTGCCGATCGGCTTCGCTTACTATCGCCTGGGCATCGACGACTGGCGCCTCGTCCCCGTCGCGCTGGCGCCGGCGTTTGGTCACGCCTTCTCGCCTTTCCTGGGTTGGCGCGGGGGCAAGGCCGTCGCCGCCACGCTCGGCATGTGGATGGCGCTCACGATCTGGACGATTCCGACGCTGGGCGGCGTTGCGCTGCTCGTCTTTACGCTGCTCGTCGGCGCCAACGGCTGGGCCGTCGTCTTCGCCAACCTGGTCATCTTGCTGTTTTTGCTGACCATGCCCACCGCGTTTGATTTCCTGCATCTCCAGCCGGCGCAGTCGATCCTGCTCGCCATTTGGGTGGGCAACATGGCTCTGCTTCTCTACAAACACCGCGCCGACCTCTCCCATCCACCCACGCTGCGCAGAAAACAGCGACAGGCCGCCTCATGATGTTCTTGCCCTGGATGGTCACCCTGGGGTTGACCGTGTTGCTGGCGATCGCGATTACCAACCATCGACGCTTTCCAAGGCTGCACCCCGTTGCAGCAGAGGATGCACCCTTGTCCACCCTCCCAAAAGTCTCTGTGTTGATTCCGGCGCGCAACGAAGCAGCCCACATCGGCGATGCATTGGAAGACTTGACGCAGCAGGCCTTTCCCGGCCTGGAAATTCTGGTGTTGGACGACCATTCTGAAGATGCGACGGCCGAGATCGTTTGTGCGTTTATGCGCCGCGCGCCGGAAGTTCGCCTGCTGTGCGGCAAAGCGTTGCCGGCGGGCTGGACGGGCAAAAATTGGGCGTGCGCTCAACTGGCGTCTGCAGCGACGGGCGATATCCTTCTCTTCGCCGACGCCGACGTGCGCTGGCGACCGGGCGCGCTGCGCAGCGTGCTGCACGCCATGGAGACGCTCGACGCCGACCTGCTCACCGTCTGGCCGACGCAGATCACCGTCACCTGGATGGAGCGGCTGACCGTGCCGCTGATGGCGATGGCAGTGATGGCCTATCTGCCGATCTGGCTGGCGCATACGTTCTATCATCCCCTGGCGGCTGCAGCCAACGGCCAGTGCATGGCGTTTCGCCGCTCCGCCTACGAGGTGATCGGCGGCCACGCAGCGGTGCGCGCCGCCATCGTGGAGGATGTGCGCCTGGCGCAAAAGATCAAGGAGGCCGGCCTGCATTTGCGCATGGCGGACGGCTCCGGTCTGGTCATATGTCGCATGTACCGGGGCGCTCGCGAGGCGCTCGACGGCTACACCAAAAATATCTTCGCCGGCCATGGCAACCGGCTCTCCCTGCTGGCGCTTTCGACGCTCTTTCACTGGTCATTGTTTTTGGCGCCATGGCTGTGGCTCGGTTTGGGTCGAAGCTGGCCGCTACCGGGCTGGCCGCTCTGGCCGCTGGCGCTTGGGTTTGCAGGCGTAGCCGTGCGGGCGATCACGGCGCACGCCACGCGTCAGCGCGTCGGCGACGCCGTGCTGTTGCCGGTTTCTGTGCTGATTTTCACCTGGATCGCCGGCCGCGCGCTCTGGCAACAGCTGCGCTACGGCGGCGTGCGCTGGAAAGGACGATTGATCCGTGAGCGTTGAGGCTGCACGACCTCGCGTCGTCATCGTCGGCGCAGGCGTCGGCGGGTTAAGCGCCGCAGTTCGCCTCGCCGCCGCCGGCTGGCGCGTGACGATGCTGGAGCAAAATCCGGCCGTCGGCGGCAAGATGAGCCAGATCGAGCGCGACGGCTTTCGCTGGGATACGGGCCCCTCGGTCATCACGATGCGCCCGGTCTTTGAGGAGCTTTTTGCTACGGTCGGCCGTCGGCTCGAAGAGTATCTCACCTTGCTGCCGGTCGAGCCGCTGACGCGCTACTTCTACCCCGACGGCGTGCGTCTCGACGCCACGCGCGACCTGCCGCGCATGGCGGAGCAGATCGCCGGACTTGACGAACGCGACGTCGAAGGCTACCTGGATTTTCTGGAATACGCCGCGCGGCTGCATCGCATCACCGGGCCGGTTTTCATTTACAATCAGCCGCCGACGCTGCGTTCTTTTCTGCGCGTCTCACCGATGGACATGGCGCGCGTCGACGCCTGGCGGACGATGGACCAGGCGATTCGTCGGCGCGTGCGCTCGCCGCATCTGCGTCAACTGTTGGCGCGCTTCGCCACCTACGTCGGCGCCAATCCCTATCAGGCCCCGGCGACGCTGAGCGTCATCGCCCACGTCGAGCTGACCGGCGGCGTCTGGTATCCGCGCGGAGGCGTCTATCAGATCGCAGCTGCCATGGCCAGGCTTGCGACCGAACTCGGCGTCGAGATTTACACCTCGACGCCGGTCGCAGGCATCGAGGTGCGCGGCGGTCGCGCCGTCGGCGTCCTGGCGGCGGATGGACGACGCTTCCCCGCCGACGCCGTGGTCGCCAACGTCGATGTGACGACCGTCTATGAGCATCTGCTGCCGCGCACCGTCGGGCTGGAGCGCCGCCTCGCCCTCAAAGAGCGAGAGACTTCCTGCTCCGGCTATGTGCTGCTGCTCGGCGTCGAGGGGACGCATCCGCAGCTTGCGCATCACAATATCTTCTTCAACCGGGACTATCGACGCGAGTTCGACGACATCTTCCGCCGGGGAATCCCGCCGCAAGACCCGACGGTTTACGTCGCCATCACCGGCAAGAGCGACCCAGAGCATGCGCCGCCGGGCTGTGAAAACTGGTTCGTGCTGGTCAACGCGCCGGCGCTCGGCCCGGCGTTCGATTGGGAGAATCGACAAGCTGCATATCGGACGCTGGTGTTGGAGACGCTGGCGCGCTACGGGCTCGATGTGCGCAGCCGGATTCGCGTCGAGCACGCGCTGACGCCTGCGGACATCCGCCGACTGACCGGCGCATGGCGCGGCGCGCTCTATGGCGTCTCCTCCAACCAGGCGCTCAACGCGTTTCGCCGCCCCCACAACCGCTGCCCGGACGTGCAGGGGCTTTACTTCGTAGGTGGAACGACGCATCCGGGCGGCGGCGTGCCGATGGTGACGCTATCGGGTAAAATTGTGGTGGAGATGATCATAAAAGATTTTCGTGCATGAGAGCGCGGCGTCGCGCCGAAGGCGGCCATTTCCGGGAGCGCCTCTCACAACGCCCAAAGCAACAACATCGTTTCAAGCGATTCAGGAGCCTGTATGCACAGCGAAGAAAGTTCTACAAAGCCGCTCTCCCCGTCATCAAAGCGGCCAGGGCGAAAGCGATGGTGGCTGTGGATTCTGGCGGGAATCACAGCGGCACTCCTCCTCGCTGCGGCGGGCTTCGTCCTCTGGGCGAACACACCGCTCCAGCCGATGGCGCAGGCGTTGGCCTCGCTGCAGGGGGATGAACAAGTCGGCGTGATCGAGGGACGGTGGATCGTCTTTCAGCCGTTGACTGCCCCACGCTCGACCGGCTTCGTCTTCTATCCAGGCGGACGCGTCGATCCACGCGCCTATGCGCCGCAAGCCAGAGCGATCGCAGAGCAAGGCTTCCTGGTCGTAATTACGCCGATGCCGCTCAACCTGGCCGTCTTCGGTGCGAACCGCGGCAGCGAGGTGATGGCGGCTTTTCCCGAGATCGAGCACTGGGTGATCGGCGGCCACTCGCTGGGCGGCGCCATGGCCGCCAACTTTGCCCGCAATCATCCGGGGGCGGTCGAGGGCGTGGTCTTCTGGGCTGCTTATCCTGCAGCAAGCGATTCGCTGGCGGATCGCAGCGACCTGACCGTCTATTCGATCTACGGCACGCAAGACGGGCTGGCGACGCCGGACAAGATCGAGGCGTCCAGGGCGCTTTTGCCGCCCACGGCGCGCTTCATCCCGATCGAGGGCGGCAACCATGCGCAGTTTGGCTGGTACGGTGAACAACCCGGCGACAACCCGGCGACGATCAGTCGCAGCCAGCAACAACAAATGACGGTCGACGCCACGGTGGAGGCGTTGGCGGTGGTGGACGGCGGATTCTGAGCGTTTCTGCCCCCTTGGCTCTGCGTGATATACTTGCGGTCGTGAAACGTCCTACCTTGTTTATGCATCGATTGTTCCGTCTATGACCCGCCTGCCCTTCTCCTTTGAAGGCGTCGCCGACGCCAAAGGGATTGTCCACGTCATGCGGAGCGTGCCGGTGGGACCGCTGCGCATCCGGATCACGCATTTTTCTTTGCGCACCAGCAACGGCTGCAACAGCCGCACCCACAATCTGCGCGTGCAGGTCAACGGCGTCTCAATCTACCATGGCGTGATGCACGACTGCGCCGATCTGACCATCAACTCCGACCGTTCTTGGCGCGGGGTGTTGCGTCTGCACTTCGCCGCCGACGGTTTTACTCCCGGCGAGCGCGTCCTCGGAGAGGGAGCCGTCGAATTTCGCACGGCTTTGTTGTGATTCTGTATGCGTATGCGTGAAGAGATTCCTCCACTGCCGCAGGCTGAGCCGCGCAAGGGGCTGCGCGTGTTGGCCGGCCTCCTGCGCGATCGCTCGCCGTTGACAGCGCTCGCTTTGATGCGAGAATATGTCGGCCCGGTTTTCCAAATCAACGCCCCCAACTTTCGTCCCGCCGTCTTCGTCGGGCCGGACGCCAATCGTCAAATTCTGATCACCGAGCGTGAGCGGCTGAGCTGGCGCAACGAGAGCGACCCGGTCGTCAAGCTCTTGCGGCGGGGCGTACTGGTCGTCGACGGCGAGGAGCACGATCACTATCGGCGCATCATGGACCCGACGTTGCAACGGCGCAACGTGATTCCGCACATCCCCGATTTTTGGCGCTACACCGACCAGGTTGCAGACGCCTGGGCCGACGGCTCGACGCAGGACATGCTTGTGGAAATGCGCAAAGTGGCGCTGCTGATTTTAATGGGCGCCAGCTTTCACGTGGATTTTGCGCCTCACATGGAGCGCCTGTGGCAGCCCATCCTGCACTTGATCGAATACATCTCACCTGGGTTGTGGGTCGTCTGGCCCGGCGCTCCCGTCGCCGCCAAACATCGTCGCGCCATGGCGGCGATGGACGAATATCTCTACGCGATTATCCGCGAACGGCGACAGGCGCTCGCCGAGAGCGGCGCCGCGCCTGCACCGTCTGACCTGCTGGGCGCACTGGTCGTCACGCCCGGCATGACCGACGACCTGATCCGCGATCAATTGCTCACGATGTTGATCGCCGGTCACGACACCAGCACAGCGCTGTTGGCCTGGGTCTTTTACCTGCTCGGCATGCATCCGGCGTGGCTGGCGCAGCTTCAGGCCGAAATTGACGCCGTGTTGGGCAAGCAAGACGAACCGCCCAGCAATGAGCAGCTCAACGAGCTGTCGCTGCTGGAGCAGGTCATCAAGGAGGCCCTGCGCCTCTATCCGCCCATTCACGTCGGCAATCGTCGCGCCGTAGAGGAAATGGCGATCTGCGGCTATCGCGTGCCCGAAGGTTCGCGCGTCATGTACTCCATCTATCTCTCCCATCGAGACAAGGAGCACTGGCGCGAGCCGGACGCCTTCTGTCCGGAGCGTTTCGAGCGCGGCCAGGAGGAAAAGACGCCGCCGTTCACCTATGTGCCCTTCGGCGGCGGGCCGCGCACCTGCATCGGCGCCACCTTCGCCCAGATCGAGGCGCGCGCCGTGCTGGCGCGGCTGCTCCAGCGCTTCGACTTCGAGCTGCTCAACGGCGATCGAATTCATCCCCACATGGGCGCTACGTTGGAGCCTCGCCCCGGCGTGCAGATGCGCGTGCGGAGGAGAAAGCGATAACGATTCTATCTGCTGTACACGCGAATTTCGTTCTCCGTGACCTCCACCGACTCGACAAAAAAGCCGTAGTCCGTGCGGCTGGCTTCCTCGATCAGCGGCTGGAGGAACGCATCGACCTGTCCCTTGAGCATGGCGGGCGCCGGTCGTCCGTCGAGCAAGATGTCCACCACTTCCGGCGCAATTTTGCCATCGACTGCGTTCAGCCGCACAGAGACCTCGACGTCCGCATTGAGAAAGCCAAGCGTCACTTTCCCCGTCGCTGCAAGAACCCCCGGCTTTAGATTGACGGCGAGATCGGAGATCGGCAAACCTTGCTGACCTGCAAGAGCGCTCTGCAACTGGTCGTTGATCTGCTGCTCGGTGATCACAATCTGTGCAGCTCCGGCTGGAAGAACCGCTGCGCCGTCCGCAGGTTGCGGAGTGGGCGTCGGCGTAGGGGTGACGGTGGGCGTCGGCGTGGGCGCCGGCGTAGGCGTCGGCTGCGGACCACCGCATGCGGTCAAGCTCAGCGTCAACAGGAGCGCCGCCAGGGCGATGCTCCATTGTCGGCGGTGGATGAAAAAGGTCGCGTTCATAGGCAAGGCTGCTCCGGTTCTTTTGAGTGCGTTGAAGGCGTTTCCAAAGTTACATCAGTGTATGGACGTTCGGATATAGGAGAAAGTTCCGCACCGTTCAACCCGGCGTGGAAAGCTCCCTATGAAGGAGATGACGGCCGTATTTTCTCGCTCACACAAGCCGCATTGCATCTTCCCATTGAAGTCGTTATCATGGAAACCATGAACACGGCAGTTGACGACTTTCTCAACGATCTGCGTCCGCGTGTGGCGGGCGACCTGCGCAGCGATCTCTACACGCGCACCCTGTACAGCACCGACGCCAGCCTGTATCAGGTGATGCCGCACGGGGTGTTGATTCCTAAAAACGCCGATGACATGCAGGCGGCGATCGAACTGGCCGCCGCTTATCAGGTGCCCCTGTTGCCGCGCGCAGGCGGCTCCAGCCTGGCCGGGCAAACCGTCAACGCGGCGCTGGTGATGGACGTCTCGCGCTGGATGGATCAGATATTGGAGCTGAACGTTGAAGAGCGTTGGGTGCGCGTGCAGCCAGGCATCGTGCTCGATATCCTCAACAACAAACTGAAGCCTCATGGCCTGCAGTTCGGCCCCGATCCGGCCTCGAGCAACCGCGCCTGCATCGGCGGCGTCGTCTCCAACAACGCCACCGGCAGCCACTCGATCGTCTATGGCATGGCGGTCGATCATGTGCTGGAGATGAAGGTGCTGCTCGACGACGGCTCCACCGCGCATTTTCGTCCGCTCAATGAAGAGGAACTGCGCCAGAAACTGCTCGGCGACAACCGCGAGAGCGAAATTTACCGCCGTATGGCGGCGCTGGTCGGCGACGAAGAAAACCGCCGGATCATCCGCCGGGGCACGCCGCGTCACTGGCGACGCTGCGGCGGCTATAACCTCGCCCGCTTCATCCACGACGGCAGCATCGACCACTATCTGCCCCAGGATACGCGCTTCAACCTGGTGAACCTGATCGCTGGCGCCGAGGGCACGCTGGCCGCCATCACCGAGCTCAAGCTCAAACTGGTGGAGCGGCCTCAACGCACCGCGCTCGCCATCATGGAGTTCCCCACGCTGCTCGCTGCGCTGGAGGCGACGCCCGCCATCCTGGAGACCGGCCCAACCGCCGTCGAGCTGATCGACGACCTTAGTCTGCGCATGGCCGCAGAAAACCGCGACGCCGCACGGCTGGTCAAATCGTTCCTTCAGGGCGACCCTTTCTGTTTTCTGGCGGTGGAATACCAGGGCGAGAGCGAAGCCGAGCTGCGCGCACGGGTGCAGACGCTGCTTGATCGCTTCCGCCATCTTCCCATCACACCCCTGTTCGACCCAAAGCTCCAGGCCAACGTCTGGGCGGTGCGCAAGATCGGGCTGGGCCTGCTGATGAGCATGCGCA
The DNA here is from genome assembly GCF_937128415.1 of uncultured Caldilinea sp. Lineage (GTDB taxonomy): Bacteria > Chloroflexota > Anaerolineae > Caldilineales > Caldilineaceae > Caldilinea. The sequence goes on along the minus strand of NZ_CAKZMJ010000108.1, from coordinate 69,493 downwards.
GCGACTGGAAGCCGATTCCTTTCATCGAAGATACAGCGGTGCCGCCGCACCACCTGGCCGACTACATCCCGAAGATCGAGGCGTTCTGTCGAGAGCTGGGAACGCAGATGACCTACTACGCGCACGCGTCGGCGGGGTGTCTACACATTCGCCCCTTGATCAACGTCAAACTACAGCCGGAGATCGACAAAATGCGCGCCATCAGCCTCTTCGTGGCCGACCTGTTGGGGCAGTACGGCGGCGCCCTCTCCAGCGAACATGGCGATGGCCGCGTGCGAAGCTGGCTGGCCGAGCGTTTCTATGGGCCGGAGCTTTACGCCCTGTTCAAAGAGGTCAAGGCCATCTTCGATCCAAAGAATCTCTTCAACCCCGGCAATATCGTCGATGGCCCGCCGATCGACCGACATCTGCGCTACGGGCCGGAGTATCGCACGACGCCTGTGCAGACGGCGTTGCATTGGCCGACCGGCTTTGCGATGGAAATCGAGATGTGCAACGGCGCAGGCGTCTGTCGCAAACTCACCACCGGCGCCATGTGCCCCAGCTTCATGGCCACGCGCGAGGAGGAGCACAGCACACGCGGCCGCGCCAACCTGTTGCGCGCGGCGTTGTCGGGTCGCCTGCCCACTGCGGAGCTGACCAGCCCGCGCATGTATGCGGCGATGGACCTCTGCGTGGCGTGCAAGGCGTGCAAATCCGAATGCCCCTCTTCGGTGGACATGGCGCGCATCAAGACGGAGTTTCTGGCGCAATACTACGCCCATCATCCACGGCGCAAGCGCGACTACCTCTTCGCCCACATCGACGTATTGAGCCGGCTGGCTTCTGGCTGGCGCGCGCCGATGGCGAATTGGGCGCTTTCTCTGAAGGTGACGAAAACGCTGCTGGATCGCTGGCTTGGCGTCAGCAAAGAGCGCTCGCTGCCGCGTTTTAGCCGCCATCCGTTTACGGCGCGTCGACTCAAAGCCACGGCGCAGTCGAAGACCGTCTCGCCGAATGAACGCACTGAGGAGTTCACCGCCGAAACGCAGAGCAGTGCGCTCCTTTTTGTGGACACCTACAACGCCTACGCCTATCCCCATGTGGCGGAGGCGGCGGTCGCGGTGCTGAAGGCGCTGGGCTGCGCGGTCGAAGCCGCGCCGATCACCGACGCGGGCCGACCGGCGCTCTCGAAAGGGATGATCGACCTGGCGCGCAGACGCGCGCAGCGCGCCGTTGAGGCGTTGCATCCACACGCCGCAGCGGGTCGCCCGATCCTCTTCCTGGAGCCGAGCGACTGGTCGGCGGTGGTTGATGATTATGCTGCGCTGCTGCCCGACGATGAGCGATTGCCGGTCGTCGCGGCGGCCTGTCTGACCTTCGAGCAATTCGTCGCCGACCGGCTGGCGCAAGGCCTCCCTTCGCCCTTTGGAGGAGAGCCGCAGGCGGCGCTGCTGCACGGCCACTGCCATCAGAAGGCGCTGACAGGAACAAGACCGGCGGTGCAGGCGCTCTCTGCGGCCGGATACCAGGTGCAGGAGATCGACAGCACCTGTTGCGGCATGGCGGGCGCCTTTGGCTACGAAAGCGAGCATGTCGCCATTTCGCTCAAAATGGCCGAGCATGGGCTGCTGCCCGCCGTGCGTGCGGCTGCGCCGACGACCGTCATCGTTGCGGCAGGCGTCAGTTGTCGTCAGCAGATTTTGAGCGCAACCGGACGACGGGCGCTGCATCCCGCCGAGGCGCTGGCGGCACGGCTGCGAAAATCTTAAAAGGGTCTCAATATCAGAACGCACAAAAGCGGAGGAACGTACAACGATGGCATCGTATCAAATTCTGTACTGGTCCGACATCCCTGTGCAGGTCAAGGCGTGGGTGGGGCGCAGTCGCTGCTCGACCCCACTTTCCGAGCGTTTCACCGAAGCCGTGGACGCCGCAGCGATGGCCGCCGGCTTGACCGGCTCCGACGCCTACACGGAGCAGTATCGCTGGAGCGAACCGCAGGAGCGCGAAGGCAGCCCCGAAGAAGTTGCTGCAGCTGTAGCCGCAGAGTTGGAGGCGCAGTACGTCGAGATCGATTGGCGCGCCACGGCGCAGGCGCTGCGCGCGCAGCGACGCAACAACGGATGAGCGCGCCGGCGGCTTCATTTTTGAGTTGGTTGAGAGAATTGCTGTTTTCTGGCAAAATGCAGGTAAAGACCCAACCTTTTTAGGAGACTCATGAACAAATTGCTCGACTTACTCCAAAAACGCTCTGTTTTACTGCTCGACGGCGCCATGGGCACCGAGCTCTTCAAGCGCGGCCTGGTCTCCGGCGGCTGCCCTGAGGAGTGGAACGTGAGCCATCCCGACCGCGTGCAGGACGTGCACCGCGCCTACGTCGAGGCCGGCTCAGACATCATCCTGACCAACTCTTTCGGCGGCACGCGCTATCGGCTGAAGCTGCACAATTTGCAGGATCGCGTCGTGGAGCTGAATCGCGCCGCCGCGCAAAATGCGCGCGCCGTGGCCGACGCGGCGGGCCGCCCCGTGCTCGTCGCCGGCTCCATGGGGCCGACCGGCGAGCTGCTGATCCCGATGGGAGGCATGAGCTACGAAGAATGTCGGGACGCCTTCGCCGAGCAGGCGCGCGGACTGATCGAAGGCGGCGTCGATCTGCTCTGGATCGAGACGATGAGCGACCTCAACGAAGTGAAAGCGGCCATCGAGGGCGCGCGTTCCGTCAGCGCAGAGATTCCCATCTGCGCCACCATGAGCTACGACACGCGCGGGCGCACGATGATGGGCGTCACCGGCGCACAGATGGCGCAGGAGTTGGCCGGTCTCGGGCTGACTGCGATCGGCGCCAACTGCGGCAACAACCTGATCGACACCGAGGCTGCGCTGGCGGAAATGCGCGCCGCAGCGCCGCAGATGATTTTGATCGCCAAGGCCAACGCCGGCATGCCGCGCTATGAAGGCGAGAAGCTGATCTACGACGGCACGCCGGAGGTGATGGCCGCTTACGCCGACCGCGTGCGCCGCAACGGCGTCTCGCTGATCGGCGGATGTTGCGGCAGCGGGCCGGCGCACATTCGCATGATGCGCCAGGTGCTCGACGGCCTCATTCCGGTTCCGGACGCGCCCCCGCCCACGACGCCCGCCGCGTCGGAGCCAGCCGGCCGCGTCCGCGAGCGCCGCGTGCGGAGATAACTTCTCTCCATTGGAAGCGTCTGACTCTTCGGGATGGCGCTTCACTTTGGAAGGGGTTGCAACAGAAGGTGAAACGCAACAATACGAAGCACTCATGTTTCCTTTTAAGCGCCCGACTCTGCTCGAAAAAGCCTATCAGATCGCCGAACGCACCGCCTGGGCGCTCAATCCGTGGATCGCGCGAATCGGCTATCGCCGCGTCGAGCGGGTGATCAAGCCGGTCGAGGACTTCGCCAAGGAGCGACTTTTCGGCTGTCGCCACTGTGGACAGTGCATCCTGCACTCGACCGGCATGTCGTGCCCGATGGAATGCCCGAAGAACCTGCGCAACGGACCCTGCGGCGGCGTGCGCGCCAACGGCCACTGCGAAGTCAAGCCGGAGATGCGCTGCGTCTGGGTCGTCGCCTATGAAAACTCACTCCAGATGCCGATCTACGGCCATGAGATGCATCAGATTCAGCCGCCGGTGAATCGCCAACTGGAGGACACCTCGGCGTGGATCAACATGCTGACGGGCGCAGACAAACGCGCGCCCGCCGGCTGGATTCCGATTGAAGATATATGCGTCGCCCAACCTTCTCCTCTTTCCCATGCCAGAGTTCGCACGCAACGCTCAACAGCCGAACATCCATCCTGAGGAGGGGCGAAGCCGCAGCCAGGCGGAGCGTGAACCTCGCAGCAGGCTGGAGCGCGTGTTGCGCTCCGGTCGGTTCGCCGTGACTGCGGAGCTGAATCCGCCCGACTCCGCCGATCCGCAGGAGGTGTACGACGCGGCGCTGGTGCTTTCCAGCGTCTGCGACGGCATCAACGCGGTCGACGCGTCGGGCGCCAACTGCCACATGTCGAGCGTGGCGATCTGCGCGCTGCTCACACGCGCCGGCTACGAGCCGGTCTATCAGGTCTCCTGTCGCGACCGCAACCGCATCGCTATTCAGGGCGACTTGCTCGGCGCGGCGGCGATGGGCGTGCGCAACGTGCTCTGTATCACAGGCGACGACGTGACGGTCGGCGACCAGCCGGAGGCCAAACGCGTCTTCGACCTGGACAGCATTCAACTGCTCCACACGGCGCGCATCATGCGCGATTACGGGGTCTTCTTGAGCGGCCGCAAACTGACGACGCCGCCGCCGTTCTTCCTCGGCGCAGTGGAAAATCCATTTGCGCCGCCTTTCGACTGGCGCCCCCATCGGCTTGCCAAAAAAGTGGCGGCCGGCGCCGAATTTATCCAGACGCAGTACTGCTTCGACCCGGCTCGCTTCCGCGTCTTCATGCAGCGCGTGCGCGACCTGGGCCTGCATGAAAGATGCTACATTTTGGTCGGCGTCGGGCCGTTGCGCTCGGTCGGTGCGGCGGAGTTCATGCGCGCGCGGGTGCCGGGCGTCTACATCCCGGACGCAGTCATCGAGCGGCTCAAGGGCGCGCCGAAGTCGCAACAGCGCGCCGAAGGCAAGCGCATCTGCATCGAGATCATCCAACAGGTGCGCGAGATCGAAGGGGTGGCGGGCGTGCACATCATGGCCTACCGCCAGGAGGAGCTGGTCGCCGAGATCGTGGAGGAGGCCGGCCTCTTGCCCCGCCCCTTCCGCAGCGATGCGCCGCCGCCCCCGCCGCGCAGACGTCATCGCCCCACACAGCGCATTCCCAATCCATAATTTTCGCCGATCTGTGGTTTAATTTCACTGCAACGTTTGCTGCGTCGGCGAGCTGACGCCGTTTAGGGAAACTTTGCTTTTCCGGCGGAGCCTGCTCTGCTGTTCTTTGCACGATTGCGGCTTTGCGTTGAATCGATTTCGAGAACGATCTTGCGGTCGGTCTTGCACCGATCGCCGAACGGAAACAAAAAAACGGGAACAGAAGGAGTTCTGTGTGGAAACAGTTGTCAGTTCTCGCACCAAGGAGGTGCGCATCGGGCCGGACTTGCCCTTCGTCATCATCGGCGAACGCATCAATCCAACCGGCCGCAAAAAGCTGGCGGCGGAGATGGCGGCCGGCGACTTTTCGCGCGTGATCGGCGACGCGTTGGCGCAGGTGGAGGCCGGCGCGCACATGCTCGACGTCAACGCCGGCATTCCTCTGGCCGATGAGCCGGCGATTCTGGCCGAGGCGATCAAACTGGTGCAGTCGGTCGTCGATGTGCCGCTGGCGATCGACTCCTCGATCGTCAAGGCGCTGGAGGCCGGACTGGCCGTCTATCAGGGCAAGGCGCTGGTGAATTCCGTCACGGGGGAAGAGGAGCGGCTGGAGGCCGTGCTGCCGCTGGTGAAAAAATATGGCGCGGCGGTGATCGGCATCTCCAACGACGAAACGGGCATCTCAGAAAACCCAGAGGTGCGCCTGGCTGTGGCGAAAAAGATCATTGAGCGCGCGCAGGATCACGGCATCCCGCGCGAGGACGTGTTGATCGACCCGTTGGTCATGCCGATCGGCGCCATGCGCTATGCGGGCCGCCAGGTGTTCGAGATCGTGCGTCGCTGCCGCGACGAGCTGAAGGTCAACACCTGCTGCGGCGCCAGCAACATCTCCTTTGGCCTGCCCAACCGCGGCCCGCTCAACGCCACTTTCCTGGCGATGGCGATCGGCGCCGGGCTGACCTCCGCCATCACCAATCCGCTCGAGGAGCACATCCGCATCGCCGTCAAGGCCGCCGATGTGCTGACCGGCAACGACGAGAACTGCCTGAACTGGATCATGGCCAACCGCGAGCCGCGGCCAGAAGGCGAGGCTGCGGGCGGGGGCGCCCGACGCGAACGAAGGATACGAAGAGGATGAGCACCTGCCTCATCATCTGCGGTGCGCTGGCGCGGGAAATTCTGGCGCTCAAAGAACGTCATCGCTGGCAGGTGGACGTGGCGGCGGTTCCCGCCACGTTCCACATGACTCCTGCGCGCATTGCGCCGGCGGTGGAAAAGCGCATCCTCGAGCTGCGAGAACGCTACGACCGACTCATTGTCGTATATGGCGACTGCGGCACAGGCGGCGCGCTCGATGAAACGCTCGATCGGCTCGGCGTGGAGCGCATCGCCGGGCCGCACTGCTACGAGTGGTATGGCGGCGGCCTTTTCCAGCAGTTGATGGACGAAGAGCCGGGCACCTACTTTCTCACCGACTTCATGGTGCGCCACTTCCGCACGCTGATCCTCAAAAGCATGGGGCTGGATCGCTTTCCGCAGCTCAAGCAGGATTATTTTGGCAACTACAAGCGGCTGGTCTACCTCGTGCAGAAGCCCGACCCGGCGTTGATCGAAGAGGCGAAAGCCGCCGCCTCCTACCTGGAATTGCCGCTGGAGATTCGCGCAACCGGATACAATTTGCTGGAGGCGCGGCTCCTGGCGCTGCTGCAGGAGGAGGGGGTCAAGGCGAACGTCTGACGCAACAAACCCCTCTTTATAGAAAACAGAATTGCTCTTCACCGCCCTCAATTCGTCTTCTGACCGGCGTTTATTCGCCGCCCTCGCAAACGCAAAAGACGCAACCTACTCACAAAGTGATAGATCAGCTAGATGGAATTGTGCTATAGTTACCCCACAACATAAATGCGACTCAAAGATTCCATACAAGAACCATTTCAAGGAGACCTGACATGATCAAAGTGCAACGAGCTTCTCTCTGGTTAGCGCTTTTCCTGCTGTGGACGCTGGTCTTGAGCGCCTGCGCTCCAACGCCTGCACCGACGGTGGGCGTAGCGACCGCGCCGCCTGAAGCGCCTGCTGCACCCGCCGCGCCCTCCACGCGCCCGAACGTTGTCTACGATCTGCCGGACCTGGGGGGACGCGTCATCCGCGCAGCCGTGGCGAACGATTACACGCCGCTCCAGTACATCGACCCGGCGACGGGAAAGGCCGTGGGCTGGGAGTATGATGCGATGCATGAGATTTGTGCGCGGCTCAACTGCGTGGTGGAGTGGAACAACGTCTCGTGGGATGCGATGATTGCGGCGATCAGCGCCGGGCAGTTCGACATCGGCATGGACGGCATCACCATCACGGCGGAGCGGGCGCAGCAGGTGGACTTCAGCCGCCCCTACATGACCTCCCAGCAGTTCATGCTGGTGCGCGTCGAGGAGGATCGCTTCACGACGCCGGAGGAGTTCGCCGCCAACCCCGACCTGCTGATCGGCGCACAGCCCGGCACCACGGGCTTTTACACCGCCGTCTACGACATCCTGGACGGCGATGAGGCCAACCCCCGCATCAAGCTCTTCGAGACCTTCGGCGCATCCGTCCAGGCCCTCATCGCCGGAGACGTCGACATGGTGCTGGTCGACGCCGCCAGCGGACGCGGCTACATCGGCGCCAACCCGGAAAAACTCAAAATCGTGGGCGACGCCATCAAGTCCGAGGAGTTCGGTTTCATCTATCCCAAAGGCTCCGACCTCGTCGCACCCATCGACGCCGCCATCGAAACCATGCTCCAGGACGGCTTCATCGACCACCTCAACACCAAGTGGTTCTACCTGACCGATCCCAACGGCGAAGACATCTACGATCGCCTGCCGAACCTGGGTGGCCGGGTTGTGCGCGCAGCCGTGGCGAACGATTACACGCCGTTGCAGCTGATCGATCCCAAGACCGGTCACGCCGTGGGCTGGGAGTATGATGCGATGCACGAGATTTGTGCGCGGCTCAACTGCGTGGTGGAGTGGAACAACGTCTCGTGGGATGCGATGATTGCGGCGATCAGCGCCGGGCAGTTCGACATCGGCATGGACGGCATCACCATCACGGCGGAGCGGGCGCAGCAGGTGGACTTCAGCCGCCCCTACATGACCTCCCAGCAGTTCATGCTGGTGCGCGTCGAGGAGGATCGCTTCACGACGCCGGAGGAGTTCGCCGCCAACCCCGACCTGCTGATCGGCGCACAGCCCGGCACCACGGGCTTTTACACCGCCGTCTACGACATCCTGGACGGCGATGAGGCCAACCCCCGCATCAAGCTCTTCGAGACCTTCGGCGCATCCGTCCAGGCCCTCATCGCCGGAGACGTCGACATGGTGCTGGTCGACGCCGCCAGCGGACGCGGCTACATCGGCGCCAACCCGGAAAAACTCAAAATCGTGGGCGACGCCATCAAGTCCGAGGAGTTCGGTTTCATCTATCCCAAAGGCTCCGACCTCGTCGCACCCATCGACGCCGCCATCGAAACCATGCTCCAGGACGGCTTCATCGACCACCTCAACACCAAGTGGTTCTACTTCTATGACCCCAATCGGTGATGGAGTCGGGTAGCGTCTTGTCGATGGGCGTCGGCGCAGCTTCACCGCAGGTTGCGCCGACGCCGCCGACCGCCGTTGATCACTGCAAAGGAGCAGCCAGATGTCTGAGACCTACATCGTCTCCGCCGTGCGCACTGCGATTGGAAAATTCGGCGGGGCGCTCAAGGATGTTTCTCCGGTCGATCTGTGCGCCCACGTCATGAAGGCGGCGATCGACCGCGCCGCCATCGACGCCGCCGATCTCGACCTCTATATTTTCGGCAATATCCTCAAACATGGGCACGGACAGCTTGTGCCAAGACATGCGGCGTTCAAGGCGGGCATCCCTGCCGAGGTGGACGGCTACGCCGTCGATATGCTTTGCTCGTCGGGGATGATGAGCGTGATGAACGGCGACGCTGCCATCCGCGCCGGCGACGCCGACCTGGTGCTCGTGGGCGGCGTCGAGTCCATGTCGCAGGCAGGCTTTGTGCTCAGCGCGCGCGCCCGCTGGGGCTACAAACTCCTGATCGGCGACAATGTCGAACGCCTGCAGGACGCCATGCTGGTCGACGGCCTCACCGACCCGCTGACAGGCGAGCTGATGGGGGAGGAGACCGAACGCCTCTGCGCCGTGCACGGCGTCACGCGCGCAGAGTTGGATGAAGTCGCCTGTCTGTCGCACGCCCGTGCGGCCGAAGCGAGGGCAAGCGGCAAGTTCGCCGACGAAATTGCTCCTTATGCGATCCAGGAGCGCAAACGCACCGTGCTTTTCGCCGAGGACGAAGGCATTCGCAGCGACACCACGATGGAGACCCTGGCTGCACTGCGCCCCGCCTTTGCCAGAGAAGGCGTGCTGACCGCCGGCAACTCCAGCCAAATTTCCGACGGCGCAGCGGCCCTGGTGCTGGCGAGCCCCCGCGCAGTCCAGCGCTATGACCTTAAGCCGATCGCCAGAATCCTGGGCGGCGCGTGGGCGGGCGTGGACTCCTGGCGCTTCGTAGAAGGGCCTGCGCCAGCGATCCGCAAGCTGCTGCGCAAGCTCGACGCCAGCCTCGACAGCTTCGACCTGATCGAGAACAATGAGGCCTTTGCGCTGAACAATGTCCTGCTGCGCCGCCTCCTGGAGATTCCCTATGAGAAGATGAACGTGCATGGCGGCGCCATCGCACTGGGGCATCCCATCGGGGCGTCGGGGGCGCGCATCCTTGTCACGCTGGTGCATGCGCTGCGCGCGCACGGCAAGCCGCGCGGGCTGGCGACCCTGTGTCACGGCGTCGGCGGGGCGACGGCGCTGGCGGTGGAGCTCTGTGAAAAATAAAAGTCGGTCTCGCAGCGAGACCGACTTATTTGTGGTGCCCCCACTCCGACTCGAACGGAGATGCCCTAATGGGCACAGGCCCTCAACCTGCTGTGTATACCAATTCCACCATGGGGGCACTGACAACTTTAGTATAGCCATTTTCCTCCCGAAAGTCAAAAATTATCGAGAGGATTTTGAAGCTCAACATGGGTTTTTAAGCCAGCGCCGTAGATTGGCCTCGATGCGTGGGCCGGCAGGGTATGCGGCCGGCTCAAAGGGAGCGCCGGTCAGCAGTTCATATGTACGAATGTAACGCAGCGCCGCCTGCAACGCCAGCTCGGCGGGCAATGGGAAAGGCTCGCCTTCTCCACGATACCCATGCGCCGCATAGTGCAAACGAATGAACTCCTTGTCGAAGTTGTCCGGCTCCTGCCCGGCAGCGATCCGCTCTGCGTAAGTGTCGGCGATCCAGAAACGGCTGGAGTCCGGCGTGTGGATTTCGTCGATCAGCATCACCGAGCCGTCGGCGGCCAGCCCAAATTCATATTTGGTGTCCACGAGAATCAGCCCCCCGCGGCGCGCCAGCTCCTGGCCGCGCTTGAACAGCGCCAGCGCAGCCCGGGAGACCTGCTCCCAGACGTCGGCGGCGACCAATCCCTTCTCCACCACCTCGGCGCTGGTGATGCGTTCATCGTGGCCGCCGTCGCGCGCCTTCGTCGTCGGCGTGATGATCGGCTCGGGCAGGGGATCATTTTTGCGCAGGCCGTCCGGGAAGTCGATGCCGTAAATCGTGCGCGCGCCGAGGCTGTATTGATACCACAGCGCAGTGGAGGTTACGCCGGTGATGTACCCGCGCACAATCACCTCCACCGGCAGCGGCTCACAGACGCGCGCGACGGTCACGTTGGGGTCCGGCAGGGCAATCAGGTGATTGGCGATGATGTCCTGCGTCTGCGCAAACCACCAGGCGGAAAGTTGCGTCAACACCTGGCCTTTGTAGGGGATCAACCCCAGGATGCGGTCGAATGCCGAGAGGCGGTCGGTCGTCACCAGGATCAGACGCTCGCCGCAGCGCTCATCCTGAAAGCGGTAAATATCGCGCACCTTGCCGCGCGTCCGCTCGCCGAGGAAGGGGAGATCGACTCCTTCCAGGGCGAGCGGAAGAACGGCCTTCACCTGAGTTTCGGTCAGCATAGGTCGCTTCGTATATGACGGTCGGGTGGATCGTTACGCCGGGATCGGAGGCGTGTCGATCATGGCAATGGCCGCCTCGATCTCTTCCTGGCTCATTTCATGCTTCTGCAGACGACCTTCAAAATATGCTTCATACGCAGCAAGGTCGAAGTGACCATGGCCGCACAGGTTGAAGAGGATCGTCTTCGAGACCCCTTCTTCTTTGGCGCGCTTCGCCTCGCGGATCACCTGAGCGATGCCGTGGTTCGCCTCCGGCGCCGGGATGATCCCTTCCGTCCTGGCGAAGAGCACGCCCGCCTCGAAGGTTTCGATCTGGTCGATGGCGGACGCTTCGATGACGCCGTCTTTGAGCAGCTGGCTCACGATCACGCCGGCGCCATGGTACCGCAGTCCGCCGGCGTGAATCTTCGCCGGCACAAAGGTGTGCCCCAGCGTGTACATCGGCAGCAAGGGCGTCATGCCGACGGTGTCTCCGAAATCATAGCGGAAGACCCCGCGCGTGAGCTTGGGGCAGGAGGTCGGCTCCACAGCGATGGCGCGCACCGGTTTGCCTTCGGTCAGCTTATAGCGCAGGAAGGGGAAGGAGATGCCGGCGAAGTTGGAGCCGCCGCCGAAGGGCGCAATGACGATGTCGGGGAAGTCGCCCGCCATCTCGAGCTGCTTGATCGCTTCCTGGCCGATCACCGTCTGATGCATCAACACGTGGTTGAGCACGCTGCCCAACGAATATTTGGCGTCTTCGTTGGTGGCGGCCACCTCCACCGCCTCGGAGATGGCGATGCCCAGGCTGCCGGGCGAATCGGGGTCCTGCGCCAAAATCTGGCGCCCTGCGTTGGTGCGGTTAGAGGGGGAAGCGTACACCTCGGCGCCCCAGGTGTTCATCATGATCTTGCGATAGGGCTTCTGCTCGTAGGAAACGCGCACCATGTAAATCTCGCAGCCGACGCCGAACAGGTTGCAGGCGAAGGCGAGCGCGCTGCCCCACTGGCCGGCGCCGGTTTCGGTGGTGATGCGCTTGACGCCCTCTTTCATGTTGTAATAGGCCTGGGGCACGGCGGTGTTGGGCTTGTGGGAGCCGGCGGGGCTGACGCCTTCATATTTGTAATAAATTTTGGCCGGTGTGTCGAGCGCTTTTTCCAGGCGACGGGCGCGATAGAGCGGAGTCGGGCGCCACAGCTTGTACACCTCGCGCACCTCTTCGGGAATTTCGACCCACGTTTCGGTCGTCACCTCCTGTTTGATCAGCTCCATCGGGAAGAGCGGCGCCAGATCGGCCGGCCCGATCGGTTGGTGCGTGGCCGGATGCAGCGGCGGCAAGGGTTTGTTCGGCATGTCGGCGACGATGTTGTACCACTTTTCGGGAATATCGCGCTCGGACAAGATGAATTTGGTCTGCTGGCTCATCGGTTGCTCCTGCTGGTGAGAATGAGATGGTGATGCGACGAGTTCGAGAATGTAGCCGCCTGGATTGCTCCGGTGCAGAGACCGAACAGGCGAATGTTCTCCAGCGAGACATTGTACACACCCCTGCGTCGAACGACAAGCGCGCCCTCAAGAAGGCGCTCCTCTGTCCGCCGAGACGAGTCACAGATGAAAATTCTGGGAAGCGCTGCTGCGAGCAGCGCCTACGGATTCCTAGATACGGATTCTCCCATTTACGGATTGCCGTCCGCTGGGCTTTCTGGAACACATCGGCAAACATTTCCTATTCACCTGACAGGCGATGGGAAGGTGCGTCTGCGCATGATATACTGAAGGCATGACTTTTGCGAAGAAACCCGCTGCGGAAGACCTGATCGTCGCCCACAACCGCGGCGTTGAAGATGTCATCGCGCCGGGGCTGCGCGTGCTTTTCGTGGGCATCAACCCGGGTCTCTACTCCGGTTGGACGGGCTATCATTTTGCGCGGCCGGGCAACCGTTTCTGGCCGGTTTTGTACGCAGCCGGTTTCACCCCACGCCTTTTGAAGCCCTCTGAGCAACATCTGCTGCTCGAGTACGGCTGCGGCGTCACCAACTTCGTCAACCGCGCCACCGCCACAGCCGCCGAGCTTCGTGCCGAAGAGTTGATCGCCGGCGGGGAGCGGCTCTTTCAGGTCGTGCAGCGTTTTCGGCCTCGAAGCGTCGCCGTCCTGGGCGTCACCGCCTATCGCACCGCCTTCCGGCGACCCAAGGCGCAGGTCGGGCCACAGGCGGAGACGCTAGCCGACGTCCCCGTATGGGTGCTGCCCAACCCCAGCGGACTTAACGCTCACTACTCCTTTGCGTCGTTGACGGCGCTCTTTCAACAATTTCGTCTGCAACTCGACAAACTGCATCCCTCTCCAGACTGAACCTGGCGGAGATCCTCTCATGCTCTTCACCTTCGCCGTCCTGGCCGTCACCATCTTGCTGTTTGTCTTTTCCAAATTGCGCGCCGACCTGGTCGCCTTGCTTTCAATGCTGGCGCTCTACCTCGGCGGCGTGCTCACCACCCAGCAGGCCCTGGCCGGCTTCGCCGATTCGACGACCGTGATGATCGCCGCGCTGTTTGTAGTAGGCGAGGGATTGTCGCGAACGGGCGTCACCGCCTGGCTTGGGCAACATCTGATGGCGCAGGCAGGCGGCAGCCCGATGCGCCTGTTGGTGATCGCGATGGCGGGCACGGCGTTGCTTTCGAGCGTGCTCAGCAACACAGGCACCGTGGCGGTGCTGCTGCCGGCGGTGACGGCGGCCGCCTGGAGGCTTCACATGGCGCCTTCGCGTTTTCTGCTGCCGATCGCCATCGCCGCCAACCTGGGCGGTCTGCTGACCCTGATCGGCACCCCGCCCAACATTGTAGTGACCGACGCGCTGGCGACCCAAGGAGCACGGCCTTTCAGCTTTTTCGAGTTCGCCTGGATCGGCGTCCCTCAGGTGACGGCGGCCATTCTCTTCATGGCTTTCTTCGGGTTTCGGCTGCTGCGCGATCGCCCCAGCGAGGAGCGCCCTGTCGATGTCGTTCAGCTCGTCTCACGCCTCGTCGAGGAGTATCGACTCGCCGAACAGCTGCATCGGGTGCGGGTGCGCCCGGGCTCGCCGCTGGTCGGCAAGACGCTGCGCGAAGCGGCGCTGGGCCGGGATTTCGGCGTATCGGTGGTTGTGGTGCAGCCAGACCACGTCCCGCTGGCGGACCATAGGGAGCCAGGGGAGGCAAGCCGGCTGCGCGCCCAATTGGAACGGATTCAACGCGCTCCCAGAGAAACGCCTGGCCCGGAGACGGTCCTGCATGAAAACGACATCCTGGTGCTCGATGGGGAGCCGGATGCGGTTCAACGCGCCATGGAGGCGTTCGACCTGGAAAAGCTGCCGCTGGACGTCGAAGATGAGGAATTGGCGAATCTTCTACTCTCGCAAGACGTCGGCGTGGCGGAGGTGTTGGTGGCGCCCCGCTGCGAGGATCAGAACCGCACCCTGGCGCGCGCTCAATTCGCCGGTCGCTTCGGCGTGCAGGTCCTGGCAATGCGGCGCGGCGACGAGTTGCTCTCGCGCACCCGCGACACGCTCCACGTCGGCGACAGCCTGCTGGTGCGCGGACGCTGGAGCAACATCAATGCTCTGGCGAGGGCAGGCCAGGGATACGTCGTCGTGGGCGAGCCAGAGTCGCTGGCTCGCCAGGTCGTGGCGCTCAGCCCCCGGTCGCTGACTGCGCTGGCGAGCTTGGCCGGGATGATCCTCCTCATGGCGACGAGCGCCGTGTCCACGGTGATGGCCGTGCTGCTCGCAGCCATGGCGATGGCGCTGGCCGGCTGTTTGCCCATTTCGGCGATGTACCGCTCCATTCAATGGCAGACTGTGGTGCTGATTGCCGCCATGCTGCCCATGAGCACGGCGCTGCAGGTTACAGGCGGCACACAGCTCGTCGCCGATGCGCTGGTGACGACGCTAGGGCAGCAGGGGCCGCTGGCGTTGATGGCGGGAGTCTTTCTCCTGACCGCCGGCTTTAGTCAGGTGATGAGCAACACGGCGACTACGGTGCTGGTGGCGCCGATCGCCTACAACGCGGCGCTCAGCCTGGGCGTTGCGCCGCAGCCCCTCCTGATGATGGTGGCGGTCGGCGCGTCGGCGGCGCTGCTCACACCGATCGCTTCGCCAACCAATGCATTGGTGTACATCCCCGGCGGGTACACCTGGGGCGACTATGCGCGGGTTGGCCTGCCCCTGCTCTTAATCGTTATGGGGATCGGGTTGACTGTGGTCCCATGGGTATGGCCGCTTTAGCGTGGCCGCAAAGCACCGATCCCTTCGATCATTTGCGGCAAGAGACGCCCAGATTGACAAACGTTGCTTCCAAATCATATAATCCACCCAGAATAATTCTGAGCAACATGAGAAAAATTCAATGCGAACATTCTGTGGACTGACAACCGATGGCATGCTGGAATATCTGGCTGCCATTTACAAACTGGGGGGGCGACGCGGGCGCGCCTCCGATAAAGTGACAACCTCGGCGTTGGCGGAAAAAATGCACGTTTCGCCGGCTGCAGTCTCCAGCATGCTCAAACGACTGGAAGAATCGGGCTTTGTCGATCGCTCAAACAGCGAGGGGATCACCCTGACCGAACAGGGAGAGCTGGCGGCGCTGCAATTGATCCGAAGGCATCGCTTGCTGGAGGTCTTTCTGGTCAAAGTCATGGGGTACACCTGGGATCAGGTCGACGCCGAGGCGCACCGCCTGCAACACGCCATCAGCTCGGCGTTTGAAGATCGGATGGATGAACTGTGTGGGTATCCGACGCACTGTCCCCACGGCGATCCGATTCCTCGCAAAGACGGCGCCATGCCGGACGAGCCGCTGACGCCGCTCACCGACCTGCAGCCGGGCCAGGAGGCCGTCCTGCGGCGCATCGGCAACACCGACGCCCGCGTGTTGCGCTATCTTTCTCAATTGAAGTTGGAGCCAGGGCGCATCGTGACATTCATCGAAGCGGCGCCCTTCAACGGGCCGGTGACGATTGAGGTGCATGGAATGAACGGCGACGAAGAGCGAGTGAGGCAGGTGTTAGGCAGCGAGCTGGCGGCTCAACTCTTTGTGTTGGTTAAACAACCCACCGAATCGGTGCAATGGGAAGTGGTGCGAGATGGCGCTCAAACAATATGAATCCGCCGGCGGCGTAATCATCGACGATTGCGGCCGCATGCTCCTGCTCGACAGACCGGCGCGCCGCGAGGTGCGCCTCCCCAAAGGCCACGTCGATCCAGGCGAGACGCCGGAAGAGACCGCACTGCGAGAGACCCGAGAGGAAAGCGGATACGCTGACCTCGAAATCATCGCCGATCTCGGAAGTCAGGTGGTCAAGTTCACCTTTCAGGGAGACGACTTCGTTCGCACGGAGCGCTATTTTTTGATGCGACTTCTCAGCGAACGCACAACTCCTCGAAATCGCAAGGATGAAGCGCAATTTGCTCCTGTCTGGACCCCGATGGAAGAAGCCGTGCAGCGATTGAGCTTCGAGGCGGAGCAACAGTTCGCCCAACGCGCCATCGACGCCTATCGAAGACTCAAAGAGCAGCAGCTGCTGTGATGGGGATGGGGAAATTCTAAGCGGTCGGCAAAAGAAAAAGGGGCTGATAAAAGTCAGCCCCTTTTCAACGCCCTGCAATTTGCCCAATCAATTCCCAATCAATTGCGGTATCGATACGTGATGCGCCCTCGCGTCAGATCATAGGGACTCAACTCGACCTTAACGCGATCCCCTAACAGGACACGAATATAATACTTGCGCATTTTGCCCGATAAATAGGCAAGCACGGTGTGGCCATTTTCAAGTTCAACCTTGAACATGGCGTTCGGCAGCGCATCGACAATTTTACCGTCGAGGGTGATTGTTTCTTCTGGCATGAGTTTCCTTAAGAACGATTCAACCGTTGAGCCTTGCGAATCGCTTTTTGCCGCTTGATGCGACGGATTTCGCTCTTGGATGTGAACCAGCGTTTCTGTCTGACGATGGGCAAAATGCGCGCCTCAGCCACCGCTTTGCGGAAGCGTTTGAGCAGCCCTTCCTGGGATTCACCTGGACGAAGCTCTACACTCATCTCTCCATTCACCCCCTTTCGTCAGACATTTCTTTCAAATAAGCCTTTCAAGCAAACTATTCCTGCATTGCACAACATCATTCATTATAGTGGAAGTCCGAAAGGCGGCCAAACCAAGAGGTGCATTATGACAAAAAAGAGCGAGATTCGTTCCAGAACCTCGCTCTTTTGCCACATATGTCCGGACGGAACAGGAGCTCTCAGCAAATCAGGCTTCAGGAGCGCCGCCTTCATTTGCCTGTCGGATGCTCAGCCCCACGCGCTGTCGCTTGGGGTCGACGCGCAGAACCTTCACCATCACCCGGTCGCCCGGTTTCACCGTCTTCAGCGGTTCCGCCACGGCGATATCCGCCAGCTCGCTGATGTGAATCAAGCCCTCGACGCCCGGCTCCAGCTCGGCGAAGGCGCCGAAATCGGAGATGCGCGTGATGGTGGCCGGAACGATGGCGCCGACCGGATAGCGCTCCTCGATGCCGTCCCACGGATTGGGCAGCAACTTTCGTCGGCTCAGCGCCACGCGTTGCGTTTCGGGATCGATGCGGATCACTTGCACTTGAATCTTCTGGCCCACGGAGATCGCCTCGCGCGGGTGATTGATATTGCCATATCCGATCTCGCTGACGTGCAAGAGGCCGTCGACGCCGCCGATATCCACAAAGGCGCCGAACGGACGAATGCTGCGCACCACGCCTTCAATCACATCGCCCACCGCAAGCGTCTTGAAAAGCTCCTCCCGCTGAGCGGAACGATACTCGCGTTCCGCCAACATTTGCGACATAACCAGCCGCCGACGCTTGGGATCGACCTCGATCACCTTCAGGCGCATTTCTTCGCCGATGCGACTCTCGAATTCGGCGCGACGTTGCTCTTCGGTCAGGTTGCGAGGCATGTCCACCAGATGCGAGGCCGGCACAAAGCCGCGGATATGGTTGAATTCGACGGTGAGCCCTCCCTTGTTGTAACCGACGACTTTGCGCGTGGTGATCTCACCGCTTTCGAGCAGCTGTTCTGCGATCAGCCAGTCGCGTTTTTGTTGGGCGTCTGCAATGCTGAGCAAGAAAACGCTGTCTTCCTCAGGCTGTTTTGCGATCACAACGTCGATCGTCTGGCCTTCGCGCAGGCTCTTGACAAATTCGGGGTCAAGCCTGGCCAGATCCGACTGCGGCACCACGCCATCTCGCTTGCTGCCGATATTGACCAGCAGCTCGGTGGGGCGGATTTCAACAATGACGCCTTCGCGCAGGTCGCCGCGCCCTGGCATATCCAGATCAATGCCTTCACTGAGATACTGCTCAAACAACTGCAAATCAGACGACTTTTGTTCCTCGCTATTCGGCGCGCTACCCTTGCTCTCTGCCTCGGACATCTAATACGACCTCGCCTTAAGTGTTAGTTTGCAGGGGGCATGCTTTCCAGCGTAGGTTCAATATGTCCACGATGAAACCTTCGGCAGGAATCCATCCCCAGTGGTGAATCATTGCTAACCTGATTATATCAGCCTCGTAAAGTGGCGTCAAGGCAATTGCGAAGAGGGAGTTATTCAACCGCTTTTGCAGGCAGCGTCTTACGTAAGCGTTTCCAGCTTTGGCGCAGCGCATCGACGTCGTCCGGCTTCATGGCTCCGCCTGCGTAGCGCACTTGAATGAATGCATCCGTCAGGGCGTCGATGTCTGCCCTTGTTTCCGCAGAGGCGTCGAGAGCGCTTTCCAGGCGCACCGCATAATGGCTTGGCGTTTCTGCGGCGCGCCGCGCCACTCCCTGCGCCGCCCCATGTTCCAGCAAACGAAAATAGAGGAACCGCACGCGCTGTTCCGGCGTGAGCAGCCGCCAGAGCGTCAACCGTCGCAGAAACGTTGACCAGTGGGCAGGGACCCGTTCTTCGTCCACGTCTGGGGCGAAGTTCTGCGAGCGCCATCGCGCTGCGGCGTCAACAAGCCTCAGCCAGCGCTCAAGCAGTCGCGTCCAGAATCGCCGCAGCCAGGCCAGGGAGATCTGCTTGTCGCTGAAATAGATGCGGGCTGCGTAGCCCAGCAGAATCAAGACGGAGAGCCAGAAAAATGCGCCGCCCACCCAGGGAGGGATCACCAGCATTTCCGGCGGCTCCCTCAGGATGGTCTCAGCGGGAGGAGGCGACGTCGCCTCTTCCGGGCGTTGGCCGGCGAAAGGCAGCAGGGAAAGCAACAGGAAAATGGCCGCCATCAAGAGTCGATAGAGCAGATAAACCAGTGCAAAGAGCACGTTGAGAATGGCTCCCAAGATGATCGAGAGGAGATAGGTGTCGCCCAACGGCAGGAAGGCGGCCGCCACTGCAAAGAAAGCGATGACCAACGCGGTGTAGATAGGCCAGTTGCGGACGATGGAAGGCATGGTCGGCACGCGATCGATCGTCCAGTGCGCCCGCAGCACGGCGAGCTGCCCCTGACTGATCAACAAAAGTCCGCTTAAGAAATAGATCAGGATCGCCCCGATCGCCAACGGATCGATGTCCAGCCGCGTCAGGCTCCAGAAGCCAGGGCGGGTGACGCCGAGACGCAAGGTCGAGACGAGGAGAATCAAACCGATGCCCCAGGCCACCCAACGCGCGACAAAACCGCGCAGAATGGCGGCGCGCCCCGTCGGCGCCGGTCGCGCAGAATCGGCGAAGCGAACATTGGCGCGCCGATTGAGCCAGAGTTCATCGGGTTGCAGCGCCATTCGAGTCAGGTCGTCGGTGAAATCGATGGCGGCGTACCAGGTGAAAAGGATGGTGACCAGTGCGAACAGGAAAACTCCGTCCAACAAGGCAGCCGAAGGATCGTTGAGAAGGAGGAGAGGCCCAGGCAACGTTCCCGCCGCCAGCCAAAGTGCAAATCGCGCCAGAGCGACCAGCAGAAAAATCTCCGCCGCCCGGTACCCTGAAGAACGGCGCAGCCGTTGCGCAGGCAATGCCAGCCAGGTCGTCGTCGTGGAGCCGATGATCGCCGCCAGCACCCCCATGCCGACGATGGTCCAGCGTACGCTCGCCGCCATTTCGGGTGCATACTGGCGCAGGAAGGCCAGGATCGCCACGTTCATGCTGCTGACCATGATGATCACCAAAGCGGGCCGAAAGAGGGCGCCGAGCCAGTCTCGATCGAACTGTTCGGCCGCCGGCTGCGGCAGCGTCCCCACTTCCGCGGCTTCGACGGCGCCGGAGAGTTCCCGGCTTGAAGACTTGGGTTGATCGCTCATGGTCACATCCGCTCAGGACAGACGATGCCAGACGTGCACATTGTGATAAAAATCCCAGGGGCCGGGCTCGATCCCGGCCCAACGGCTGCTATAGCCGATGTTCTGAACAATTCCGGCGAGGAAGACGTAAGGCAAATCGTTGTGCAAGATCTGTTGGATTTCGCGATAGATGGGCGCCCGATCCTGCGGCTGGCAGCCAGGCGTAGTCAGTCCCTGCTGCAGAAGCGTCTCGAGTCGAGGGTTCTGATAACTCACAAAATTGAAGCCGCTCCCCGGCCGGTCCATTTCCGCCATCCATAGCTCATGGTCATCTGGATCGATTCCGATATCTTTCCATCCGCTCAACGCCAGGTCGAAACGCTGGCCGAGCAATTCTCGGGTGAAATTGGATGCTCGCATCGGCTGCAAACGAATGTCGAAACCCACCGCGTTGAGCTGGTCGCGCACCGTCTGAGCGATCCGTTGATAGTACGGATTGTCCTCGACAAAGATCAGGTTCAATCGCAGCGTTCGGATGCCTTTCTCGCGCACGCCATCCCGATTTAAATCGACCCAGCCGTTGTTCTCCAGGATCGCCCGCGCCGTGTCGGGGCTGTATGGAGCGGGTTCGAGCGTTGGATCGAAGGCCCAGGGAACAATAGGCAGCACATTAGCCGCCAGAGGATAGGCCTGATCCAGGTAAATGGCGGCGACGATGCCGCGCACATCGATGGCGTGATACATCGCCTCGCGCACCAAGCGGTCGCTCAACACCGGATGGGGATCCTGGAAAAGAAGCGCTCCATCTTCTCTCACCCCTCGCTGAGGCGCCGCCGGATTGGCCAGGTTGATGGCGAGAAAATCGTAGGCGTCCACGGGGCCGCTCGCAACTTTGATCTGTGGAGCGTCCAACAGGTTCAGCAACTGATCCGGCGTCAGGGCCGTCTCATCGATGGTCCCTGCAAGCAGGAGTCTCAGACGCTCGTCCGCGTCGGGCAGAATGCGAAAAACCATGCGCTCCATGGATGGCGCGCCCTGCCAGTAGCGAGCGTTGCGCCGCAGCACAACGCTGTCGTTCGGAATATAACTTTGAAAGATGAAAGGGCCTGCGCTGACGTCGGGCGACTGGTTGAAAAAGCTGGTGGCCACGTCGCTGAAATCTTCGGCGAAGCGGTGGCTGGGAAGCCATGCGACGCGCAGCAGCGAGAGCGCATCGCAGCGCGGCTCGCGCAGGCGCACGCGCACGGTGAGCGGATTGACAATCTCGATCGCCTCGATCGGTTCGGCCAGGCGAATGTAAGGAGAATCGGCGCCGATCGCGCGTATCGCTTCGTAAGTGAATCGGAAATCATTGGCGTCCACGGCTTCGCCGTCGCTCCAGGTGACGCCGGGGCGCAGATAGAAGGTCCACAAGCGACCTGCCTCCGAGACTTCCCAGCGCTCCGCCATGGCGCCAGCCGCACCGGGTTGGCCGGTGAGCGGATCCGGGCGAACGAGGGACGGATAGAGCATGGCATGGATGGCCACGCTGGCGCTGTCGGCGGCCAGGATCGGGTTGAGACTCGTGGGATTGGCGGCGATCGCTCGCGTCCACACGCCTCCTGGCATGGGTGAGCCCGTCAGATACCCGAAGGGCGTCGGCGTCGGCGTGGGAAAGACAAAGGTGGTCGCCGTCGGGCGTCGTTCACAGGCGGAGAATGCGAACAGCGCCAGGAGCAGTGCAAGGCAAAAGGCCAATCGGCCTGCTTGAGAGAACAAAGGTCGTGCATTCATGGGAAGCGCTTATGTCCAGGGTGTCACCCGCACATCCGCCAGCAAATGCTCGACGTCGGTGTAGCGCACCTCGGCCGTGCATTCCGTCAACACCGAAGCGGCGCTGACGGCCGCCGCCCAGCGCAGCGTATCCGCCCAGGAGTCGCCCAGGGAGCGTCGCCATACGATGGCTGCGGAGGCTGCGTCGCCGGCCCCGGCGGCGTTGACGGCGCGCTGCACCGGCGCCTGCGCCTGCAGAACGCCTTCGTCGGTGAATGCGAGCACCCCTTCGCGGCCACAGGTGAGCACAAGGGCAGGCAGGCGATAGGTTTGCTGCGTCGTCCGCGCCGCAGCGACGATGGCGGAGAACTCGCCGCCGCTCAACCCGAACGTGCTGATAAACTCGTCATGGTTCATTTTGGCCACTTCTGGCTGCGCCGCCAACGCCTCGAGCAGCGCTGCGCCCGTGGCGTCGATCAAAACAGGTCTGCCTTCTGCATGGGCGATTTCGGTGACCAGACGATAGAACGACGGCGGCATGCCGGGCGGCAACGAACCGGCGGCGACCACCCACGTGGCTGCGGGCAGGTGGAAGCGCAGGCGCGCCAGCATCGTTTCGACGTCGGCGGCGGTGACCGGCAGCGAGCCGATCATGACGTGACTGTGTCGAGCGCGCGCGGTCTCCACGATCACGTTCGCCAGCCGCGTCTCGCCCGGCAGCCAGATCGGATCGACGTTGATTCCGTAATTCTGCAGCACATGGACGAGGAGTTTGCCGTAGTAGCCGCCGACAAAGCCAACAGCCGTCGTTTCAAGCCGAAGCCCGCGCAGGGCCACGGAAACGTCGAAGCCCTTGCCCCCTGCACACTCGATGAAACGAGGGGCGCGCATGGTGGTGGTCGGAACGAACTCGTCGATGAAGATGACCCGGTCCAGGGCGGCGTTGGCGGTGAGCGTCAAGATCATGATGGCGTCGTCGAGTAGGTCAACGGGGCGGCGGGCAACAGGCTCTGGCTGAGAATGCACCAAGCGTTCCAGTCGATGCGCTCCAAAGCGTCGACCGCCGCCAGCAGGTCAAGGCCGGCGACGACGATCCCATGTTTGGCGAGCAGCACGGCGGCCGCCTGTTTGCGAATGATGGCCTCGCGGCCGTGCAATTTTTCCACAACGTGCTGCGCCAGCGCCTCACTGTGCGCCGGCGCAAAGGGCGCGACCGGCGTCACCCCAAATTTTTGCGTGCCTTCCAGCACCGGCTCGATCGCTCGACCGGCGACGCAGAAGGGAAGCACATGGAAAGGATGTGCATGAATCACGGCGCCAACGTCTGGATAATGACGATATATGGCCAGATGCATCCTGCTCTCGCGAGAGCAGCGCGGATGTTGCAGGAGCTCGTCGCCGTCGATCGAAGCGCAAAGGATGTCGGCGGGCGCAAGCTGCCAGTGTTGCCTGCTGCCCGCGTAGCGCGGCGTGATATATATCTTGTCTCCCGCGCGCGCGCTGATGTTGCCGCCTGCGATGTCGGTCAGACGGCGATCGAACATCAAGCGCGCCACCTGAATGATCTCTTCTGCAATCGATTGATGTTGCATCGTCGCGCCTTTACTGCATGCATTGTCCGGTGGATTCAAGCGTCCCCTCCACCGAGAGGATGTGACTGCCTCCATGGCAGCAACTTCATGGTACGTAGATATGGGCTTGCCGTCAACTAACCGTTGCGCATGCAATCGGGAAGGCTGCGATGCAGAAAGCAGGCGTATTTCAGAAGGGAGGACAACTTACGGTCCCGTGTAAGAGCGCAGGCGACAAGCCGAAGAGAGGGCGACGTCTGCAGTGATGCGGATCAGTAGGTGCGTTTTTCGACGAATTCGCACAGCCCCAGAAGCGAGCTTCGATAGACGTTGTCGGGCAAGGCGGAGAGGTTGTCCACGGCGCGGTTCAAAAAGCGGCGCGCCTCCTCGCGCGCGGCTTCAATGGCAGCGCTGTTGCGTAGATCGCGCACGAGCGCAGCGACAGTCTCGTCCCAAACGGTCGGGTTGCCGTTGTCGGCCTCGCGCTGCGCCTCCTCCAGCGTCGCCAGCACGCTCTCCGGCGCTGGGTGTTGCTGAAGATAGTGAAAAAAGGGCAGGGTGAGGGTGCCCTGGTGCAGATCGCTGCCCGCCGGCTTGCCCAAGGTGGCGTTGTCGCCGATAAAATCAAGAATGTCGTCGATGATTTGAAACGCCATGCCGAAGTTGTAGCCGAACTGGTGAAGGTCGTCGATGCGCTCTTCGGGCAGCCGGGAAAGGATCGCCGCTCCCTGCGTGGCTGCGCAGAAGAGGCTGGCGGTCTTTGCGTAGATACGCTGATAATAGTTTTCACGCGGCTGCAAGAAGTTGTAGCGGTCTTTGAGCTGGCGCAGTTCGCCGTCGACGATGGTGCGCAGCGTGTCGCTGAACAGCCGAATGACGCGCATATCGCCGGTTTCGGCGGAAAAGTGAGCGGCGGTGCCGAAGAGATAGTTGCCGGCCAATACCGTGGAGACCCCACTCCAGCGCGCGTTGAGCGTCGGCGCGCCGCGGCGCAACAACGCCCCATCGATGACGTCGTCATGCACCAGCGTCGCCGTGTGCAACATTTCCACGGAAGCCGCCAACGCAATCACGACGTGATGGCGCGGGCCGCCCTGCATGGGGCCGTTGAATTCCGCCGACAACAACGCCAATGCCGGACGCAGTCGCTTGCCTCCGCTGCCGATGAGCGTGAGAAACGCTTCGGCCAATGGCGCAAAGAGTGTGGAATCGACCGCGCGCAATTTGGCCTCCACCTGTCGCAATCCAGGGCGGATCGGCGCAAACAACGCGTTGACGTCCGGCGGAGCATCGTTGCGTTGCGGAATCGTTTCAACAGCCTCGTACGACGCCGATGGGTCCATGGCCATGTCAGGAATGGACGGCGGTGACGTGAGTTGAGAAATCAACACCGAATCGATCCTCCAAACCAAATCGATCCTCCAAACCAAAGAAGCGAAGCGCTGTGGCGGTCGTCTGCATGGCGACTTCTTCCGGCGTCCGCGCCAAAAGATGCGCCAATTCTTCGCACACCAACGTTACGTAGGCCGGTTCGTTGCGTTTGCCGCGCAACGGATGCGGCGCCAGATAGGGTGCGTCGGTTTCGAGCAACAGGCGATCCAGGCGCAGCTGGGGCGCCAACGCGCGCAAGGAGCGCGCATTGCGAAACGTCACCGGCCCGCCGAGGCCGAGCACGAAGTTCCAACGATAGGCCTCCTCCGCCAGCGCTAGATCGCCGTGAAATGCATGCAACACGCCGGCGAAGGGGCGTTGCGCCAGCGGGGAGCGCCGGAACAAACTGCCGGCGATCCACTCGCTCACCATTTCCCGAATCTCCGGGTCAGCTTCGCGGCTATGGATGATGACAGGCAGGCCCAGCTCCGCCGCCAGTTCCAGTTGCTGAGCAAAGACGCGTCGTTGTGTTTCAGGCGCCGATGTTTTCCAGTGGAAATCCAGCCCGATTTCGCCGATGGCCACCACCTTGGGGTGTTTCGCCATCTCCGCCAGCGATGAAAGCGCGTCGGCGTCAAAGGAGTCTGCGCTGTTGGGATGGACGCCGACCGCCACGTACAACTCTGCGAATTGTTCGGCGAGCGTCAGCGCGCGACGACAGCCATCCAGGTCGATGCCCGGGTTTATGATGAGTCCAACGCCTTTTTCGTTCGCCCGCGTCACCACCTCCTCACGATCGCCGTCAAACTGTGGCAGATCGAGATGGCAATGGCTATCGACAAGCCGCAAGGGGCGCTCTACTCGCATGAACGACAGAAACCTTCTTCAAACATTGATCATCTTTTATGCATTTTCGTTTGTTCATTTTATCACAGATAATTCACTAGAAAAGTAGGTCTGATTGCACATAGTTTTTTCAGTATACCAGTTTTTTCAGGACGCACCGAGTTTCCGTTTTCCTGAATGGAAAAAGCGGAAATGGAAAAAACGGAGGTGGGCGACGGGGCTCACCTCCGCTGCGTTGCAAAGCGCTCAAACGCCGACCAGTTTGCGGCCATCCGCCAGGATCGCCCGCACTGCCTGAGGGTCTGTCGTCTCTGTGTAAATGCGCAACAGGGGTTCTGTTCCGGAGAAGCGAATCAGGAGCCATCCCCCGTCTTCCATCACAAATTTGTATCCATCCAGCGTGATCAGCTCGGTGACGCGATGGCCGCCAAGGGTGAGCGTGGAGACGTCGACGGCGGCGAGGCGGCGGCGCGCCTCTTCCTTCATGGCATTGTCCGTCAGGCGGATATCGATGCGATCGTAGTAGTGGGCGCCTACTTTCTCGAAGACCATCTGGATCAGTTCCGTAGGTTTTTTGCCCGTGCGCACCATGAAATCAAGCAGGTAAAGGTTGGAGAGAATGCCGTCGCGCTCCGGCAGGTGCCCACGGAACGCGTAGCCGCCGCTCTCTTCTCCGCCGATCAGGGCGTCGTGTTTGAGCATCGCCGGCGCCACATATTTGAAGCCGACGCCCGTGTTGATGACGGGAACGTCGTAGAGCTTGCCCAATTTGTCCAGCATCGACGTCGTGCTGAGCGTCTTGACGATCGGCCCGCGCAGGCCGCGCACTTCCAGCAGATAGTAGGCCAGCAGCGCGTACACGCGCAACTGATCGACGAACGCCCCGCGTTCGTCTCCAAAGCCGCAGCGGTCGGCGTCGCCGTCGAGGATGCAGACGCAATCGGCGCCTACGGAGCGGGCGACGGCGAGGCCGGCGTCCACGTTCGGTGGGATCGGCTCGGGGCGACTCATTTCGGGAAAGATCGGATTGCGTTCGGCGTGAACCTCGATCACCTCGGTGCGGCCGCCGCCCAGAATCTCGCTGAGCCAGCCGGCGCCGTTGCCCCACATGTTGTCGACGACGATCTTCAGCCCGGCGTTCCGAATCGGTTCGACCTCAATCAGGTTGCGCAGATGGGCGAAATAAGGGGGCTTGGGATCGAAATAGGCGATCTTTCCATCGGCGAGCGCCTTCTCGAAGGGAATCCGCCGAATGGCGGCCGTATCTTGAGCGTCGGGGATCAGCGCCTCGATCGCCTTCAGTCCGTCAGGGTCGATGGCGCCGCCGTTGTGATCGCGCACCTTAAAGCCGCAGTCCTCCGGCGGGTTGTGGCTGGCGGTGATGTTCACGGCGCCGATGGCGCCGTTCGCTCTGACGCTGAAACTGATCACCGGCGTGGGGGTCGGCCCTGGCGTCAACAGCACCGAAAAGCCGTTGCCGGCCAGCACTTCGCTGGCCGCAGCGGCGAAGTGCTCCGCCGAGAAGCGTCGGTCATGGCCGACGACCACCGGACCTTCTCTGCCGGTCGTTTTCAGGTAGCTTGCAAATCCTTGCGCAACGCGGCGCACATTTGCGTAGGTGTAGTCATCCGCAATGCGCCCGCGCCACCCATCGGTGCCGAATTTGATGTCGCTCATCTCGCTGTCCTTTCCTGACCGTTGTTCAGAGGATAACGGGGAAAGTATAGCAGGAATCCAAGATGAGTCCCAATCCCGGCCTCTCTCCGGCGGGGGCGCCGACCGGGATTTCGACGTTCAGCGCAGGCGTCGCCTCAGCGCCTGCCAGAGAGGGCAGCGGTCGTAGACGGCGCTGAAGAGGAGGATGGCTCCTACGATCAACAAGACCGGCGACCAACCGCTGAAGCCGGCGATCGTCCAAAGCGCCAGGCCGCTGAGCAATCGCAGCCAGCGCGTGGCGTCCGACATTTGGCTTGAAGGCATCGGCGCTCGCTCGTCTAGAAGCATTACAAAGAGGCGAGAGAGCTCCTCTTGCGACTGCACGCCTATGCGCCGGGTGATTTCGACGCCGTTGCGATAAAAGATCAGCGTGGGGATGCCCATGACGCCGAGTTCGCGCGTGAGCTCGGGCGCTTCATCTGCGTTGAGCTTCCACAGATCGACCTGCCCTGTGAACGACTCGGCGACCTTCTCGAGGCGCGGGCTTAAGGTGCGGCAGGGGCCACACCACGGCGCCCAAACGTCAACCACGACGGGGCGTCGGCTCTCCTGCAAGCGCTCTCGGAACTCCTCAAGATGCATCGTCATGTTCCTTCTTTATCGCCTGGACTTTCTTCTGGTTTGACGTCTCGTCCACTGCTGGATGCAATGGAAAGGGGAGGCGTTTCTCTCCGAAACGCCTCCCCTGTGCAACCTCCGCTGCAGTGGCTGCTCACGTCGACTTCGTGCTGAACCGGAACAGAGCGTAGAGCGGGCACCAGCCGATCAGGCCGGTGAGCAGCGGAACGAAGCCGAGCCACTGCAACACCACGCCCCAGACGCCCGGCACAAAGCCGCCCCAGCCGAGCGCCAACATCACGATTCCCAACACCACGCGAGCAATGCGTTCCCAGTTCGCCTGATTGACCTTGATCATACAGACCTCCTTTCCATGAAAGATGCCTTCTCTGCACCTTCAATCTTACGGACCAGCAGTCGTCAAACCTTCATCCTCCAGGGACATTGAAGTTTCCTGGGAGATAGGTTAACTGCACCATATAAAAAACATAGCAAAGTTCGGTCAGATTGTCAGTGACCGGAGTCACGCAGGGGGGCGGCCATCTGTTGCAGGCGCGCTGGATCGTAAATTCGCACCTGGCCGCGCGCCAGTTGCACGAGGCCAAGCTGCTCAAACTGTTTGAGCCTTCGACTGATCACCTCGCGCACCGTGCCCAGCTCGTCGGCGATCTGCTGATGCGTCGCCTGCAGCAGCGGGGCGCGTTCGGCCAGATACGCCGCCAGCCGCTGATCCACCTGACCAAAGGCAACCTCCTCGACCAGCTGCATCAGGTCGGCGATGCGGTCGGCGAAGTGGTGAAAGACCAACGCACGAAACGGCGCCGAAGCGTCCATCAGGCGATGGAACACCGGCTGCGGCAGCATATACGCCGCCAGATCGGTCTCCGCCACGCCGCGCGCCGGATAGTTGGTGCGCCCCAGCAGGCAGCTTGCCGTCAAGACGCATGAATCGCCTGGCTCCAGCCGATAGAGCAGAATTTCACGCCCGGAGAGCGCCGGCTTCACCACCCGAATCGACCCTGTATCCAGCAATATGAAAGCCGAGCAGGGCGAATCGAGATCGAAAAGGACATGATTGGCCGGGGCTGCAATTCGCTGTAAGGATTCGCGCATCAGCCGCTGGGCGTCGGGCGTCATTTCGGCCAGGGAGGGGTAAAGCCGGGTCAAACGGTCAAAAACGGCGTGGTCGCTCATCTTGTCTTCACCCCTTGGTGTCTTCGCGCCTCGGTGGTTTGTCTTAGTGTCAAAAACGACCTGATTGTTTATCCTGCATTTATCCTGTCGCAGTTCGCTCTCCGAAGACGGCGAGCCGCGTCTCTGTCAAAGAAGCTCTGGCTATGCGAATTCCCTCCAGAAGCGCAGCGTGCAGCGCGGGCGAGCCGTTGCTGGCGACGATGTGGTTGTCGTAGATCGTCCATTCCGCCCCTTCGTACGTCGTCACCGTCCCCCCGGCCTCGCGCACGAGCAAGGCGCCCGCCGCCAGGTCCCATGGATTCAGCCACGCTTCCCAGTAGCCGTCGGCGGCGCCCATCGCCACCTGCGCCAGGTCGAGCGCCGCCGAGCCGAAGTTGCGCACACAGGCCGTCCTGGGCATAAAGTAGGCGAATTCGGCGCCGTTGTTGTCGATCGACTCGGCGCGATGGTAGGGGAAGCCGGTGATCAACAGCGCCTGCTGCAGCGAGTCTCTTGCGCTGGTCTGCAGCCGTCGCTCGCTTCCAGAAGCGAACCGTTGATAGGCGCCGCCGCCGTGCACTGCGTAAAAGGCGCAATCTTCGCCGATGTGATAGGTGACCGCCAACAGCGTCCGCACGCCCTGTTGCAGGGCGATGTTCACAGCGCAATAACCGACGTTGTGGGCGAAGTTGGTCGTCCCATCGATCGGATCGAGCAGCCAGAACTCTTCCTGCGCGGGCGGCTGATTGCTTTCCTCCCCCCACAGCGCCACGCCCGGGTAGAGACGCTCCAAGGCTTCGCGCACAAAATTTTCGGCGGCGACGTCGGCGGCCGTCACCAGGTCGATTGCGCTGGATTTTTGGCGAACGGTCGCCTGCCCGTTTGCGTACATTCTGCGCGCCAGATCGCCTGCGCCGCGGGCGACGGCGATGACCAGGTCGATGTCTTTTGAATGAATTCCCGTTGTTATATCCGTCATATCCGACATCCTAATTGCTGCAATCTATTTTTAGATTCATCATACCATTGGACACCACTGGCAAAGACACCATTGATAAAGCGAATCGCCTTGCCGTCGCTGAGGCTGTGATCTAAAGCCTTCGCTCCTGATGGTTTGGAAGGTGCTCAAAGGGTAATGTATAGTGAATTGAACGGATGTTCCGATCCGCTGAACTGCTTGAAAAGATGGATTCGACACATTCTTCTTCTTATCGGAGTCGATTCGCATGGATATCACCTGGTATGGACTTTCCTGTTTTCGCATCAGAGAAGGCGGCGTGACCGTGATTTGCGACCCCTACGACCGATCGGTTGGCCCGGTCTTGCCCAAAATGCGCGCCGACATCGTCACCATCAGCCATGACCGTCCCGGACACAACGCCGTCGACCGCGTGCTCGGCGAGCCCAAGGTGTTGACCGGGCCCGGCGAGTACGAAGTCAAGAACGTCTTTATCACCGGCCTGACGACCTACCACCGCCGCAGCGACAAACATCCGCTGGAGCGCAACGTGGCGTTTTTCTTTGAGTTCGGCGATTTGACCGTCGGCCATCTGGGCGACATCGGTGAAGTGCCGGCGCAATCGGAGATCGAGGAGCTGAACATCGGGGAAGTCGATGTGTTGATGGTGCCTGTCGGCGGCGGCGAGACGCTGGACCCGGCGCGGGCCGTAGAGCTGGTGGGCCTCCTGGAGCCGCGCCTGGTGATCCCCATGCATTATCGCCACCCTGGACTGAATGAATCCTTGCTGCGCACGCTGGAGGAGGTGGATAAGTTTCTGAAAGAATTCGGCGCGGCGAGCGTCGAGCCGATCGAAACGCTCAAGCTGACGAAAAGCGCGTTGCCCGAAGAAACCCAGATCGTCCTCCTGACGCCGAACCTGTAACGAGCGTCAGGAGGGTGTCTTTGAACTTGTTTCGCCTCAAGAGGTTTCGCCTTAAGAAACTTTTTTCGCCTCAAGAAATCAGCGCGAGCGGTTAGGAGTTCGCCGCAGAAGCCGTTGCTTCCAGGCGCGGCCCCACGCCCGCCAGAAGAGGGCTTCGAGCTGTCTCCAGGTGCGCCAGAGAGCCGGTTCGCCGTTCACTTGCTTTTGCGCGTCCGGCGAGGGTGGAGCGCCGCCAAAGCGATACCGCACGTATGATTCGGTCACGCTGTACACGAGCGGCTCCGCCTCCGGCAAGGCGCGGCTGAGCGACCTTGCGTGTTCGTAGGGCGTCTGACTCGCGCCGATGGGCATCCCGATGCGTTGCGACCAGCGTTCCAGGCGTTCGTACACTTGCAAAGGCAGATCCGCCGTGAATGTCGTCGGGCCGCTGCTGCGGGCGCGCCAGATCAGGAAGACGCCGATCGGCGTCACGATCGCCAACGCCAGCAGCACCAACCACCATCTGGAGCCGGAGGCGTCTCCGGCGGAAGACTGCATATCGAGCAGCTCTTCCCCGGTGAACGGAGGAGGCAGCGCCGGATCGTCCAACATCGGCGGCGTGGGCGCCGCGCCAGGCTCGCGCGGCGCCGGCGTGGGCGTCGGCGCCTGATTGGCGGCGGTGATTTCGACGGGATCCTCTCCCGGGGGGCGCTCCAGTGGGCTTTCCGCCGCCGTCGGCTCGAATTCGATCCACCCGAATTCAGGGAAAAAGACTTCCACCCAGGTGTGGGCGTCGCGCTCGGTGACAAAATAGAGGCCGCTCTCTTCGTCGAATGTTCCTTCGGCGTAGCCGCTCGCCGTGCGCGCAGGGACGCCCACGACGCGCAGCATCATCGCCATCGCCGTGGCGTAATAGTCGCAATAGCCTTCCCGAATATCGAACAGAAAGTATTCGATTGGATCGCGGCCTGGAGGCGGCGCGGCGATGGCGTCGTTGTAGTCGATCGTGCGCAAATAGCTTTCAATCGCCTTCGCCTTGTCGTAGGGCGTCGTCAGCCCGACAGTCAACTGTTGAGCGAGCTGCGTCACGGCCGGGGAGAAATTTTCGGGCACCTGCAGAAAGCGCTCGACGATTTCGGGTGGGTAATTCTGGCCTGCGTTTTGCAGGTCGCGCACGGTGACGTCGGCGGCGGCGCTGACCATCACATAGCGGTCGCCGCGGTCCAGCTCGCGGGTGGCGTGGATCATGGTGAATTCGAGCGCGGGCGCGTCGGGGGGCGCTTGCGCGGCCGCAATGGCGACTGCGCCGGCCTGAGGGCGGAACTGCGCCTCGAACTGCAGCGTGGACTGGGCGACTTCGGGCATGCCGAACAGAATCGTGCCCACCGGCGCCAACAAGGTGATCGTCTGGCTGATGGCGGTGCGCGCACGCCAGCTGGCAATGGGCGCAATTTCGCCTGCGCTGAAGCGTCGCGTCTCTTCAGCCGTGTTCAACCAGCGACCGTCTTCATAGGTGTCGAAGACGACGGCGCGCCAGTAGCGTGCGCGCGTCGCCTGCGCCTGGAAGACCGGCGTGTCGGTGACGTTGCGCTCACCACCCAGGGTAAGCGTGTCGCCAAAGTTGGAAAAAACTTGCGCCGGCTGGCGATTCAACCCCTGATACAGCCGTTGCACATTCTCGGCGGTGGATTCCCAGGTTGTGTTGACCGGCTCCAACAGCGCGCGCACCTGCGGATTGCGCCCCAGGCCGGGCAACAGCCAGGCCGCCATCACCACCGCAATGGCAAAGAGAAGCCCATTGCGCAGAAAATCCCAGACAATGTCGGGCTGGAAATAGATGCGTTGTTCGCGCCAGCGGAGCTGTTGCTCCGAAAGATTGGTGCGCACCAGCAACACCAGCGCGATCAGCAGAAACGCCACCAGAAAACCGAGCGTGGAGCGCGGTGCATAGTAGGTGTTGATGAGCAGCACGACGCCGGCCGGCGTAACGGCGCGCCACGTATAGCCATAGCGAAAGATCGACCAGACGCCGAGATAGGTCAGCCACCAGACCAGAAAACAAATCTCAAAGATGAAAACGTAGTTGTCGGCGCTGGCGGAGCGATTGATCGCTGCGTCCACCCAGTCGAGCAGGCGCAGAAGCACAAAGTATACGCGCGCTTGCAGCTCGCTGATGTGGCCGTTGTCGAGAAACGGCGCAATTTCTCGGGCCGGGACCATCCCTGCCATCGAATAAAGAATCCAGGCCAGCCCCACAAACATGCTGTGAGACAGGGCGAAGAAGCCGTCGAAGCGGCTGAAAGACATCAAGAGCCCCAGCACAAAAGCCCCCGCCGTCACCGGGATCACCACGGCCATCGAAGCGACGTGCCCCGCTGCATCCAGCGCCACGGCCAGAATGAAATACAACAAGCCGGTCAAGGTTGCGGTGAGCCAGTAACCATCCTGGAAATAGACGTTGTCCCGGTAGCGGTGACGGTGCGTCGGCTGTTGCGCCGTCCCCGAAGTCGTTGCAGAAACCGATGAAGTGTAGGGTGTTTGCGAGTACGTCGTCTGAGCCATGAAAAGTTCTACATCAACAGCCGCCACAACAATGCAGAAGCGGCGAACAATCCACTGAACGCAACGAGAAGGATCAGCAGCACGCGCACCCCGCTGATTGCCTCCACCTGCACCGTCAGCATCTGGGGCGGGCTATCTACGGCGACCATCCATGTGCGCGCGGCATGGCCGGCTGCCTCGGAAGGCGTCAACGAGATCATTACGCCGCTGTTCTGCGCCAGCTCGCGCCAGCCGTGGGCGGCGTCTCGATAATTGGCCGCCCGCAGCCGCGCCTCCAGCGCCGCCTGCATAGGCATCGCTGTCTGCAGGGCGTCCTGTTCAAACGCCTCCGCCTGGCGTTCCAGCTCATCGGCGATTCGTCGCCATTCCTCTCCAACGGAACGCAGGTCAAGAGGCTGCGTCACTTCGATGCGCTGCCATACGCCATTTGTGTGCGTCCGAACCTGAGGCCCCAACTGATTCAGAAAATTGCGCAACAGCGTCCAGTCCGGCGTCGATGGCAATGCGCGCGCAAGGCCGGCGCCATTTTCCTTCACCGGAATGTTCAAAGTCAACTCAAAGCCTTGCTGTTCCTCCGTTTCGGCGAGCGTCTGCAGCGCCGGCGCCATGGCCCGAAGCTCGGGCGAAGCGCGCCACGTTCGCACGATCTCTTCGAGCGCCTCTTGCGCTTCTTGCTCGCGGCCCTTGCTGGCGCGCACGGCGGCGCGCACCTCCACACCGCGATCGGATATCACTGTTGAAACGTTCCAGCGGGCAAACAGGTTTCGATATTCGGCAGGGGGGTGTAGGGTCGGCGCGTCGATCAGATCGCCGGCGAGCGCCAGCGCCGCCGTGCGATCCCCCCGCTCGATCAGCTCCACAGCCTGCTGCACCAGAAGGGCCTGACGTTCCTGTTCGAGAAAATCGCTTCCGGCGTCGTTTGCGGCGAGGGAGCGCAGCTGCTCAATGAGGGCGAGCGCCGCCGGGATGTCGCCGCGACGGCGCAGATCGGTGAGAAGCAAGCGCAGCCCATCGGCGCGCCACTGCTCGAGCTCGGCGCGACGCGGGTCATCGACCATCAGTCCGCGCAGCGCCAGTTCCACTTCGTCCACCATCAATTGCGCATAGGTCAGATCTTCTCCGCGGGCAAGGCGTTCTCTGTAGAGGCTGGCGAGGCCGGCGTGCAGGGCGGCGGAGTGGGTGGCGGGGGCCCCTGCCGCTTCTGTTCGACGGATTCCTTCGAGATACGCCGCCGTCGCCTGCGCCAAAAACCGTTCATATGTGGCGTTCTCCCCGAGTTGGAGCGCGGCGGTCGCCAGCTTGCGGTAGTGCTCCGCCAGCGCCGCATGGGCCGATGGCGCGCCGCCGGCGACGTCGCCGAGCAACCGTTGAAGCGTGCGCCAGGCGTCCGGCGCCATCGACTGAAAGAGGATGCGCGATGGAATCTCCCCTTCAAAGAGCCACTCCAGGCGGCCGTCGTCGGCGAAAGGCGAATAACTCCAGGAGTCAGGCTCGACGCGCAGCCATGCATCTCGCGCCAGAGCATTGCCCGGAATCAGCTCAACGCGGATGCTCCGCTGTCCCCGCCAGCGTCTGAGCGCTTCTGTTGGATACTCGACGTGGACCAGAGACAGACCGTCGAGCGACCGCCGGGTCGTCAGCCTGAGGACGCTGTTCTGGTTGGGCGGGATCGTCACCTGTGCAGCCAACAAACCGTCTTCTGCAAAGGCCAGCGCCACCGCTGCGCCATCTTGGGTCAAGCTCAGGTCTTGGAGCGCGCCCGGCTCGAGCCGAATCGAGAACCCTAAAGCGCTGCGCGTCTCGTTGCGTAAATCGTAGCGGGCCTCGAAGCGAAGCCAGGGCCTGTTTTGTTCGTCGTACTCGAACAGCATCGTCGCGACATGGGTGTGGAGTGTAGGGGCGGCTCCGCCTTCGGGCCTCACCACAGGCAACATCACCGTCGCGTCGGATGCCCCCTCCTGGCCAACCGGGGCGGCTGAGACCATCCGAACCGGGCTCAGCGCACCTGCCGGGCACAGAAGCATGAGGAGCAGAAACAGGCGGACGCGCAACAGCCCCTTGCGTTTGCCTAAAAGTTGCGTTTCCTTCTTCGTTCTGGTATCGTGCCAGATAACAATCTTCTCAATCAGGTCGGCCAAATTCACGTTGAAATCCGTGTAGGAACACGTGTCGAGTCACAAACATCAGACGCCTATGGTCCGTTTACTCATGCAATGGGATATCAAAATGGGGCGAGAACAAGACTTCTCTGAATTTGTTGTGCGCGAATTCGCCCCTCGCCTGATGCAGCTCGGCATCGAACCGAGCGAAGTTCTGTATACCATGTACGGAGAAGGCCCGCAAATGTTGACACTGGGCGCGGTGGAGAGCAAAGAAAAACTTCAGGAGATATTGCGCAGCCCCGGCTGGAAAAAACTTCATGAAAAACTGTTGACATATGTCACCAATTACAGCCACAAAGTCGTTCCCGACAATGGGCGCAATTTTCAGCTGTGAGGGTTCTGACCGAGCCATCATTTTCCTTGCCTGCAGCCCTTCCCTACTTGATTCCTCTCAATTGAATCGTCAGGCGTCTCCCCAGTGCCTGCGTTTCACCTATCTATTGTCAGCAGAATGTAAGAGTAAAACGATTGATCGCCGGACGAGAGTCTTCTATAATCGGGTCAATCGATGCGATTCACTGTAAATTCATCAATCAGGTGCAACGACGCCGTCATCGCTCGGCCTGCCCGCTGAATTCATCATGACACGGCTACCGAAAATGTTCAGGACAGATGCTTACTTCTACATGCCAGAGATGCAGGCAGGTTATGTACAAATGGAACTAACGCCCGCCAAGGTGGTTTTGTTGCATACGGGCCAACGCCCCCATGAAAAAATCCTCCGCCTGCTCGCCCGTTTTGACATCCAGACAATGCACGTGAATGTGTCCTCCACCGACCAATTGATTCCAGATCAGCTCTCCGACTGCGATCTGATTCTCTTTGAGGCGTTTGACCGCATCACCAACGAAAGCCAGGCTGTGCTGAGTTGGATTCGGATGGGCAGTCGCGCCCCCGTGGTGATGTTGACCAATAGCTCGCGCACCGAGCGAACCATCTCCGGATTGCTCGCCGGCGCTGACGCTGTCGTTTCCATCAACACCCCGTGGGACGTGGTCGTTGCGCATTGCTATGCCCTGATTAGACGTTGGCGCCTCGGTCACCCCTTCTCCAGCAACTGCACAAACTGCACCTTTTCTCACTAGGCGACCGCAAGAGTTGCCATTCATCCCAGCGCGCCAGGGTGGAAAATACATCATTTAACCGATCACCCAAATTTACGCCTCCGGTAGCATAAAAGCAACGACATGAAAGAGGAGATAGCCTGTTTTCTATCTTTCTCACATGTTTCCCAGTTGCTGAGAAGGTGCGGACATGGCGCTTTATACTCGAAAGCTAAAGCAGCACGAGCGAAAAATGATTGAAAATCACCTCCAGGCGCCTGAAGAAGACCTGCCTGTGCATCGCCTTAAAATCATTATGCTCTCGGCCGCCGGAAAGCGCGTTCCAGAGATCAGCGAAGAAGTGCATCTGCACCCCATCAACGTGCGCAAATGGATTCATCGCTTCAATCGTTACGGCTTAGACGGTCTGCGCAGCGGCAAGTCGCCGGGGCGTCCGCCGGTCTTTACAGAGGAACAGCGCAACCGCATCGTCGCCATCGCCAGCACCAATCCACGTCTGCTCGGGCTCCACTACTCTCGCTGGTCTCTTCAACGCCTGCGCCGCTATTTGATCGAACACAAGATTGTAGAAAACATCAGCGTCGAAACGATTCGACAAATCCTTCAGGCGCAAGAATCTTTTGCCGTGCATCGGCGCAAGCGCATCGCAGAATAGGCGCGTGTGTTGAGCCGCTCAAGCATCAGCGCTTGATTCATTGTGCTTTGGCCTCCGCCAAGCCGATATTCAATTGCATTCCCCCCCGCTTTCCAGATCGCTTTGAGCGCCCTTATTTCCTCTGTGTTTCCATACACCTCTCGTTTGCGTAGCCCAAGGACTGCGCGACGTTTCGCTCGACCCGCAGAAAGTATGGATATGCAGACCTGGACATGATCCCGAGATGAGTCTATTGGGATTGACTGAGAAGAATGAAAAATTTTTAACTTCATTGTGACGTTCGACTATGCTATAGTGAACTTTATCGAACTGAGCAAGGAGCAACCGAAAGGTGTGAGATTATTTATGAGACAAATCAAGACAACATTTTCGGCTTATCACAGAACTTTGTTCTCATCGGTTCTGTTGCCGCTTTTGCTGATGGCGTTTCTCGTCGCAGGGTGCGCTCCTATCACCCCTGCAGCCGATCCGAATGGGCAAGCAGAGACGGCGACGGCGGACGCAGGAGACTCCATCGATGCGCCGCTCTCCACCACAGAAACCTATCAAGGCATGCCGGTGGGCTTCACCCCAGAGGGGTATCCCTTCCGAGGCGACCCGAATGCGCCTGTCACCATGTACGAATACAGTGACTACGAGTGTCCTTTCTGCGCCCGTCATTTCGTACAGACGGAGCCTGCGCTGAACGATGCATTGGTGCGCACCGGTCAGTTGCGCGTCGTCTTCCGAGACTTTCCCATCGAACAATTGCACCCCAACGCGTTTGCGGCGCATATCGCCAGCCTGTGCGTCGCCGACCAGGGCGCGGCGCGCTACTGGGAGATGCACAGCCGACTGTTCCAAACGCAAAGAGAGTGGGCGAACTTGTCCGATCCGCTCCCTGTGTTTGAACGTCTCGCCGGAGAATCCGGCGCAGCGATCGAGTTGTATCGACAATGCATGGAAACCGAACAGGACGCCAAGCGCGCCTTCATCAACGCTGCCATCGTCGAAGGGCAACGCGCAGGTGTGTCGGGCACGCCCAGCTTCAGCTTCGTAGGGGCCGATGGCGAGGCGTATCTGCTGGTGGGCGCCCAACCGTATGAGCGCTTCGCCGCCTACGTCGAAGCGTTGGCCGCCGGCGAAGCGCCGCTCGGCGCAGAACGCGCCTCCGGCGGAGAGCAAGAGGTGCAGATCCCCTTCTGGGCCACGCGAGAAGGTTGGCAGCCAGACCCCAATCGCCCTGGCGTCAACATGGCGGGCGACTGGTACCGCGGCAGCCTGGACGCGAAGGTGGTCGTCATCGAGTTTTCGGACTTCCAGTGTCCTTTCTGCAGACGCCACGCCACCGAAACGCAGCCTGCGCTCGATGAGGAATTCGTCGATACAGGTCAGGTTTTGTGGATCTTCAAACACTTCCCCTTGAACATCCATCCGCAGGCGCCCGCCGCCGGCGTCGCCGCCGAATGCGCCGGCGAGCAGGGGAAATTCTGGGAGATGCACGATCTGCTCTTCGCCAACATGTCGAGCTGGTCGGTCAGCGATCCGTCGCCTGTCTTCGCCGATCTGGCAGGGCGACTTGATTTAGACCTCGATGCATTCACCGCCTGCACAAACGACGCATCCATCGCCGATCGCGTCACCCGCGATTTCAACGACGGCGCCCCCTTTGTTCAGGGCACGCCGACCTTTATCGTGCTTTTTAACGATGAGGGGCGCATCATTCCGGGCGCCTTGCCTTTGGAGACGTTTTCACAGGCGTTGCGGGAGATCATCGGCATGGCGCAGTAGTCTTGAGGCAAAGAGGCCGAAGGGTAAAGGGTGCAGGGATTGTCGCCTCGGCGCAGTTTCTGCATCCGCCGCCTCCTTAGAGAAGATGCTCTCTCCAAGGAGGCGTTTTTATTTGTGTTCACCTCCTCAAATAGCGGCGCACGTTTTCCAGATGCTCTTCATAGGTCTTGGCGAAAACGTGGCGCCCGCCGCCGTCGGGCAAGGCGACGAAATACAGGTAGTCGTGCCGCTCTGGATAGAGCACAGCGCGGATGCTGCTCAGCCCTGGGGCAGCGATCGGCCCAGGCGGCAGGCCGGTGTACAGATAGGTGTTGTAGGGGCTATCCACGCGGCTGTATTCCTCTAGAAAGATCGGCGTCTTCCACCACTGGTTGGTGGCGGGCTGATAGCCAAGCGCATACTGCACCGTCGGATCGGCGTCGAGCTTCATGCCGATCGCAAGCCGATTCAGATACACCCCCGCGATCGCCGGTCGTTCTTCGGGCGCAACGGCCTCTCGCTCCACAATGGAGGCGAGAGTCAACACTTCATGCAACGAAAGCAGGGTCGCGCCGTCGTTGCGCGCTTCTTGATAGAGAGGCGGCACGCGCTGTGCGAAGGCGTCGAGTTGGCGGGAGAGGACGTCGAGCGCGGTCGGTGCGTAGGAGGGGATGAGGTACGTGTCGGGGAAAAGATAGCCCTCCAGCGAGGCGCCGTCCGGTCGTTCCTGCAAAAAAGGATAGCGCGAAGGGTCGAGGCCGCTCAGATCGCCGTTGAGCGCCTTCCGCCGGTAAATAGCGCCTTCCGCCGGACCCAGCAAGTCAGGCCGGCTCAGATAATCTGCGCTCTGCTCGATGCGCCATCCTTCCGGGATCGTGATCGTCAACGCTGCGGCCTGGGGATCGGTCAGGATGGCGATGATCTCGCGGGGCGTCATCGAAGGGGCAAGGGTGAAGGCGCCCGCCGAGAGGCGACCGTCGAGTTCGTTCACGCGCACATACGCTTCAAAAAGAGCAGCGTCCTGAATCAGCCCCGCCTGCTCGAGCTGTTGTCCGATGGCGCGAGCCGTCATGCCCGGCTCCACCACGAATCGCACCGGCCAGGCGTCGACGCTGGCCGGTCGATCCAGCGCAGCCTGATTCAAGCGTAAGTAAATTTCCTGGTCGATGGCCGTGCGAGCACAGGCGGTCAACAGAAGCGTGCTCAGGAACAACCACAGGATCGATGGCCTCATCCGTCGAAGTGCGCCTTGCATCACTGCGTCAGCACCTTTCCGGCGCCGGCTTTGACGTTGAAGCGGGGATCGAGCTCGTAGAACTTGCGCAGCCCATCGCCGAGGCGCGTGCGCGGCTTGTATTTGAGGAGTTGGCGCGCTTTGGTCAAATCCGCAACCAGGTGCTCGATGCCGCCCGACGCCTCTCGGTTCTCGATGATATTGGCGCGAGCGTTCACGGTGGCGCTGATCTGTTCGACAAGCTGCATCATCGACGTCTCTTCGCCGCTGCCGACGTTGATGATCTCCTGGTCGACGTTCGGGGCCGTCGCCGCACTGACAAGGGCGTCCACCACGTCGTCGATGTAGACGTAGTCGCGCGTCTGCTTGCCGCTGCCGAAGATGACGACCGAGCCGCGGCCGATGATCTGCTGCATGAAGAGCGGGATCACCGGCGCGTGGGTCGGCGGCAACGGCTGTTCTGGGCCGTAGGCGTTGAAAATGCGCAGCGCAACAGTCTCAAATCCGCTCAAGCGTCCGATGGTGAAAAGATAGCGCTCCGCCGCCATCTTGCTGACCGCATACGGGACGGCCGGATTGGGCGGCATGTCTTCGGTGACCGGCTGCCGGGGTTGATCGCCGTAGACGGTGGCGCTGCTCGCCAGAACCACGCGCTTGACCCCGACGTCGCGGCACGCTTCCAACAAGGCGACGGTGCCGCCGACGTTGACGTCGTTGTATTCGCGCGGGTAAAGCACCGAGGCCGGCACGCTGACCAGCGCCGCCAGATGGTAGACGACGTCGACGCCCTGGAGCAGAGACCATAGCTTCGGCACATCGCGCACATCGCCGCGGTTAAAGCTGACTTCCGGCGGCAGCTTCGACGGATCGCCGCTGCTCAGATTGTCCAGCACGCGCACGGCGACGTTGCTCTGCACCAGGCGTCTGGCGAGGTGGGCGCCGATGAAACCGGCTCCTCCGGTGATCAGAACTCGCATAGGCTTGACTCCTCACGAAACGAACTTGCACCTCTCGTCATCCCTTCAGAATCGTCCTCCCCTCAGAATGATTCCAAAGACGTCACCGAGGGGTGCACCAAGCATAGCACAGGGCGACGCTGCAGCCAGAATGAGAGAAACGGGAAACTAGCGTCGAAGGTCGCCAGGATCACTGAAGCGACGTTTAGAGGAATCGGGCAGGTCGCCCTGCTGTCCGCCGGCCGGATTGCGCCCCGGTTCAGAGCCGTCGGGTTTGCCTGTCAGGTCATTGTACATTCGGCAGGCGCGGACAAGGTTGGCGGCGGAAAAATGGCCCAACGTCCAACGGCGAATCGGCGGCTCGCCGCCGAAGAGCATTTCAACGATTTCACCGACCGAATGGCCTTTGGCCTCCAACCTTTGCACCTCATTGGCCAGGCGGACCAGGTCGTTGATTTTGCCGAGCAGCTCCGGGAAAGGGGAGCGACGCACGTTGCCGCTGCCCGGGAAGAGGCGCTCCGGTCGCAGCGCCGCCATGGTGCGCAGGCTACTGACGATGGCGAACATGTCGAACTCGGGCGCCCAGGCGACATCGCGGCCGCCGATGAAGGCGTCTCCGCAGAAGAGCCAACGGAACGAAGGCTCGAAGTAGCTGACGTGATCGCGGCTGTGGCCGGGCGTCTCAATGACGCGCAGCGTAAATTGGGGCGTGCGCAGCACATCTTCGACTTCATCGAGCGAGCAGGCGCCGGTGAAGGGGCGAGGTTTGCCCCAGACCAACTGACGATAGCGCTGCATGCCGATCAAGTCGGGATTTTCGATGAGCGGCAGCGACCGCCGCGACGCGTAGACGCGCGCGTTCGGGTAACGCATCAACAGCGCCGGCAGTCCACCGATGTGGTCCTCGTGCGCGTGCGTAATGGCGATCTGTTCGACCGGAACTTTCTCCAACACGCGCACCAGTTCATGCGCTGTGCAGACGGGGCCGGCGTCGATCAGCAGGCCATCGAGCCAGTACGCAGCCGTCCAGTACAGCGGTCTCCCCAAAAAGGAGCGCGCCATTCGGATCACCGTCACCGAGCCATGTTGCTCCACCTGAATCATGGGCTTCCTGCCAGTTTCTCCATGCCGCTTCGGATTCGCTCGACGAACGCGTCGGGAATGCGCGTCATTTTGCCTTCCAGATCGACGCAGATGTGATCGGTGGCGCCGGTCATCAGCAATTGGCCGGTTGTCGCATGCGTCACCGTGTATTCAAAACGGACCTGACGGCTGCGCAGTTGGCTCAAACTGGCCGTCACGCGCACGACGTCGCCGAAGCGCGCCGGCGCCCGATATTCTCCGCGCAGCCCGGTGACGGAAAAGTGATGGCCGCTGGCTGCAAATTCAGCGTAAGGCAAGCCAATGGCCTCCATCCACGCCACGCGCGCCGCTTCAAACCAGATGATATAGGCGCTGTGATGCACCACGCCCATGGCGTCGGTCTCGGCGAAACGCACGGGAATCTCAATGGAAAAGGATGGCCCTGCGTTGTCTCCAGCGCCATTGTGCTTGACCGTCATCCTCAGCGCCCCTTGACTCGAGCAGATCACATATGAATCGGATGGCCTTCGACAGCGTGCGCAGCCTCCATGATCACCTCGCTGAGCGTGGGATGGGCGTGCACGTTGCGCGCAATCTCGGCAGGCGTGATCTCCATCATCTGCGCCAGGCTCAATTCAGGCAACAGCTCGGTGACGCTCGGGCCGACCATGTGCGCGCCCAGGATTTCGCCATATTTGGCCTCAGCGATGATTTTGACGAAGCCC
Organism: uncultured Caldilinea sp.; assembly: GCF_937128415.1. GTDB lineage: Bacteria > Chloroflexota > Anaerolineae > Caldilineales > Caldilineaceae > Caldilinea. Next base: position 26,353 of record NZ_CAKZMJ010000108.1, on the reverse strand, counting down.
ACCTTGGCGTTGAGCGCCTGCGCTTTGCCGTTGGGCATAAAGGGAAACTTGCCGACTTTGATCTCGTAGCCCTTTTCCTTCGCCTGCGCCTCGGTGTAGCCCAGACTTGCCACCTGGGGTTCGCAGTAGGTGGCGCGCGGCATGAAGATGTACCGTTCGGCGGGGATGGGCATGGTCGGCGCGCCGGCGATGCTCTCTGCGGCGACGATGCCCATTGCGCTCGCCACATGCGCCAGCGCCAGCTTGCCGGTGCAGTCGCCGATGGCGTAGATGTGGCGCACGTTGGTGCGCATGACCTCGTCGATTTCGATGAAGCCGCGGCTGTCGGTTCGGACGCCGGCTGCGTCGAGGCCGAGCTTGTCGGTGTTCGGCTGCACGCCGATCGCCATCAACACGCGATCGGCGGTGAGCGTCTGCACTTCATCCGTCTTGAGGTTTTTGACGGTGACCGTCACGCCCTCGCCGGTGACTTCGACCTTTTCCGTGCGCGTGCTGACCAGCGTCTTGATTCCCTTCTTGTTGAAGGCTTTTTGCACCTCGGCGGAGACTTCGGCGTCCTCCAGCGGCAGCACCTGGTCGAGCATTTCGATGACCGTCACGTCTGCGCCGTAGGTGCTGTAGACGTAGCTGAACTCCATGCCGATGGCGCCCGAGCCGACGACGATCAGTTTCTTGGGCACTTCCGGCAAAACGACGGCGTCACGGTACTGGATGATGCGGTCGCCGTCGATCTGCGTCCCCGGCAGGCTGCGGGCGCGCGCGCCGGTGGCGATGATAAAGTGCGCAGCGGTGACCGTCTGCTCCTGCACGTCCGGCTTGAACTCCGACGGGGTCACTTTGAGCGTGTGGGCGTCCACGAAAACGCCGTGCCCTTCGATGACGTCGATCTTGTTTTTCTTCATCAAGAAGCCGACGCCTTTGGTCTGGCGCGAGACGATGTCGCGGCTGCGTTTGACGGCCTTGCTGAAATCCACTTTGAGATTGTCGAAGGTGAAGCCATATTCGGCGGCATTGTGCAATTCCTCCAAAATTTCGGCGTTGTGGATCAGCGCCTTGGTGGGGATGCAACCCCAGTTCAGGCAGACGCCGCCCAGGCTTTCGCGCTCGACGATGGCGGTCTTCAAACCCAGTTGCGAGGCGCGGATGGCGGCGACGTATCCACCTGGCCCGCTGCCTACGACGACGACATCATACTGATATCCATGAGTAGCCATAAACAATTTCCTTTCGCAGTTGAGGGCGGAAACGGTGCGGCGCCCATGTTTGCGGATTTGTGTTTCGTGTTTCGTATTTTGTGGTGCGCAACGGAAGGACGAAGCGATCGTTTGGCAAATCCCCGCTCACGAACCACGCAACGCACACCTCGCGCTATGCCTCCCAATTTTCCAATGTTTGCTTGACCACTGTCAAAAATCTGTCGCCCTGCGCCCCATCCATCACGCGATGGTCGAAGGTGAAGCTGAGATAGCACATCGGTCGGATGGCGATCACGTCGTCGGCGCTGGGGAGGAGCGAAGCGCTGGCGCTGCGCACGACCGGCCGTTTGACAATGGCGCCGACCCCGAGGATGCCGCTCTGCGGTTGATTGATGATCGGCGTGGCGAGCAGGCTGCCCCCTGTGCCGTGGTTGGTGATCGTGAAGGTGCCGCCCTGCACCTCGTCCGGTTTGAGCAACCCGCTGCGCGTGCGGTTGACGAGATCGTTGAGCGTGCGCGCGACGCCGGCCAGGCTCAGTTCGTCGGCGTTGCGGATCACAGGGACGAGCAGGCCGTCGGGCAGCGCCACCGCCACGCCGATGTGGATGCGGCGATGCAGGATGATGCCTGCGTCGGTGAAGCGACTGTTGGCTTCCGGCACGGCGCGCAGCCCGGCCACGGCGGCCACGATAAAGTAGGCCGTGTAGGTGAGCGCAGCGCCGTCGCGCGTGTAGGTGCGCTTGTTGGCTTCACGGTGGCGCACGACGTTGGTCATGTCCACTTCGCAGATGGTGGTGACATGAGGGCTGGTGCGTTTGCTCAGCACCATGTGTTGCGCGATGGCGCGGCGCATGGCGGTCAACGGCTGCAGCACATCGTCCTCGCCAAGCGCAGCCGGCTCCGTGACGCGTGCAGCGGCGCCTTCCTCACCTTCTGCGACTTCGCGGCGGACGCCGGCGAGATAGGCTTCGAGGTCCTTTTTGGTGATGCGCCCTCCCAGGCCGGTGCCGGTGACTTTCGACAGGTCGATGCCGTGCTCGGCGGACATGCGCGCCACCACCGGGCTGATAAAGCTCCGCCCGCTTGGCCGTTCTTCGGCTTGAGGTCGGGCCGGAGACGAGCGTCTGGCGTCTATGGGTTGGGCTTGTCGCTCTGGCTGGGGAGGCGATCCTTCGCTCCTCGCGCGTTGCGGTTGCTCTTCAGGCGACCCGATGGCGGCGATCACGGAGCCTGCGGCAACGGTGGCGCCTTCTTCGGCCATCACCTCGAGCAGCACGCCGTCCGCCGGCGCAGGCACCTCGGTGTCGATCTTGTCCGTGCTGATGACCAGCAACGGCTCATTTTTGACGACTGTATCGCCGGGGCGTTTTAGCCAGCGCAATATGGCGCCTTCGACGACGCTCTCGCCGAGCTGCGGCATTCTGACGACCGTTGCCATCCGCCGTTCTCCTATGCAACCATCCAACGCGGCGCCGACTGCGGCTCGTCCATGTCGGCGCTTTGAAAGAGATATTGTTTGCCGGGCACCGTGGTGAAACCTGCGTGTTCGCCTGCGGGGGTCAGCGCAACGATGTTCATGTACTGGCCCTCGCCGGCGTCCAGCGCCAGCAGATCGCGCAGCGCTTCGCGTCCGGCTTCAAGCAGGCTCATGCCGCATTTGAGATAGAGCACAAGGCTGCGCGCGGTCGAGACGCGAATCGCCAGCTCGCCCATGCCGGTGCATGCGGCTGCGCCATATCGATTGTCGCAGTAGTTGCCGGCGCCGATCAGCGGGCTGTCGCCGACGCGGCCCGGATATTTCCAGCCCAGTCCGCTGGTGCTCACGCCAGAGGCGAGATTCCCCTGGGCGTCGAGCGCAAGGAAATTGACCGTGCCCAGCGTGTCCGGGCGGGCGGCCTGATAGAGCTTATCCTGAAGGTTGAGCGGCTGCGTCAAGATGCGAGCGACGGCGCGCAAATTCTCTGTGGCGCCGGGCGTCAGCCCACGCTCGAGGAAGCGTTCTCGCCAGCGGCGCAGCGCCTCTTCGGTGCGCAGATCTTGCGGCTGTTCGCCGAGCTCGGCGGCCAGGCGCTCCGCCCCGCGCGCCGCCAGCAGCACATGGGGCGTCTCCTCCATCACGCGCCGCGCCAGCGTGATGGCTCGGCCGTATCCCTGCACGGCGGCTACTGCGCCTGCGCGCAGCGTTGCACCGTCCATGATGCTGGCGTCCAGCTCCACTTCGCCGAGCACGTTGGGCAACCCGCCGTAGCCGACGCTGTGGTCTTCGGGGTCCTCTTCTACAACGCGGCAGGCCAGCTCGACTGCGTCGAGCGCACTGCCGCCTGCGCGCAACAGGGGCATTGCCGCCAGAATGCCGCGACGTCCATTCTCGCTTGCTACAATCACCGGAACCGGCACACGCACCTCCATCGAATCCTATGGGAAAAATCCACTCAGGAACACGAAGCACGAAGAAATCTTTTCGACATCGTTGCGATTGAGCGTCAACGATGGTTCATCAGGTATTCTTCGATACACGTTTGAATTGGTTCAAGCAAATCCTCCCAGGCCGCATAAGGAAGCTTGTTGACCGTGACAAAATCTTGCACCATGAAGACGTTGTAGACGCCGTCGAGCGCAAAGATGGCCGACGCCAGGGGGTGACCGGCCGCCTCCTGAGGGCTGGCGAAGCTGAGCGGTTTGGGAAAGAGCCGCTCGGGCAGGGTGAACTTCATGGCGTTCGGGTTAGGCGTGGGTTTTGCCTGCACTGACATAGCAGGTAGTATAGCATAAAGCAGAGCGGTTTTCAGGAAGCAGGAAAATTGCGAGAACGGAACAAGCATCGCATGGGAATTCATCTTTTTGCACCGCCGGATGTGAAAATTGATGCAACGCAAAGGTGCAAAGATGCCGAGGCGCCGGAAAAAATGCAAGAGCGCTTGATGCACCTTGCAGCGTTGTGCAATTTTCCCCGGAGCCGACTTCATCAAGACTTTGCGTCCGCCGGGAAGCACAGGGTTGGGAAAGCGCTGAAAACGTTGCTGCTTGTTTTGTGTGTGCTTCTCGCCGCAGTCGGGTGGCGCCCATCCAGGGCGAGCGCATCCCCGCCGCCGGAGAACTGGGGCTGCCGGACGGTCTATCCGATCCGCATTCAGCGGGACAGCATCTTCTGGAATTACTGGGAGTATGCGGGCGCCATGGCGTCGGGCAAAATTCGCTTCTGGAAGCATTACTACGTGGTGTACAACCATCCCAACTGGGTGATGCAATATGTGCACACCGACAGCGTCTTCTGCCCGTAGGGGGTTGTTCTGAAAGGCTATGCGTCACCTCTTCCTGCGTGGAATTTCTCCGAGCACCGAAACCCCCAACGCCTCCAGCTCCTCTGGCCGACGCACCGAGTCATCCAGGTAGTGAAGCAGAAACGCAAGCCCTACGCCGACGATCAAAGCCAGTAGAACGCGCAACGGCAACTCAATCTGCTCCCGCACGCCGGCCCCCACGACACCCACCGAAGGTCCATCGATGAGCGTGACGCCGGCGTTTTCTGTGCCGAGCTGTCGAAAATAAAAGGCGGCGTTCTGCGTCAGCTCGTCCGCCGCGGCGCGCGCAATGGCTTCGAGCTGGACGGCGTCCGGCCAGGTGAAGGAAAGGGTGATGATGCGATGCAACTTGCCCGTGGCTGCGCTGCCTTGAATCACGCCCGCAGGCACCTCGATGTTCTGATCGCGCAGACGTTGGCTCACCTGGGCGGCGAAGAGCTGGCTGCGCACCACTTCGGTGAAGTCATCGACCAGATACTCGCTCGTCAGCCAGGCGTAATAGCGCGGGTCGTAAGCGGTGACATCCTGTTCGGCGGCGGGCAAGACGCCGACCAGCAGCCGCATCGACGCGCTGTACATCGCCGCGCGCGGCTGCCAGGGGCGCAATTGCAGCACGCTGATCAACCCCACCAAGACGGCCAGGGTCACAGGCAGCCACCAGCGACGGCGTAAAATTACCCAATACTCACGCAGTTCCATACAAGGGCCTCACGAGATCGCTTGCAATGAAGCGCCTTCCATAATGTTGCTCAGATGAGCCAGCAGCCTTGCTCGAAACGCTGCGGCGCTGAAACGCTCGGCCTGGCTGCGACACGCCTCCATGCTATAGGCGCGCGGGTCGAACCTCTGCAGGACGGAGGCCAGGCTCTCCACGCTCTGCACGGGGAAGAGCTCGCCGGTGACGCCGGGGAGCACGGTGTCGAGCGCCCCGCCGCCCGCAAAGGCGATGACCGGCCTTCCCGTCGCCATCGCTTCCACCGGCGCGATGCCAAAATCCTCCAGGCCGGGGAAGATGAACGCTTTGCAGCGTTGAAGCAGCTCGCGCACGCGGTGGCGCGGCTGACGACCCACGAAGTGTACATTCGGCGGCGCCAGGGCCTCCAACATGGCGCGATCTCTCCCCTCGCCGACGACGACCAACGTTTCCTGCGGCAGGTGGGCGAACGCCTTCACCGCCAGGTCGATGCGTTTGTACGGGATCAGCCGACTCACCACCAGATAGTAGTCGCCGATCTCCGCCTGCGGCGCGGGTTGAAAATAGTCGGTGTCCACCGGTGGGGGAACGATCACGCTTTCACGGTGGTAAATGGTGCGAATGCGCCGCTGCACCTCGCTGCTGATGGCGATGAAGTGATCGACGCGTTGGGCTGCAGCGTAATCCCAGCGCCGCAGCTGCGTCAAGACGGGCCGAAGCAGCGCCGCAAGCGCAGACGAAATCTGCTCCCGCTCCCGATATTGCTCAAACAGCCAGAGATAACGCGTCGGCGTCAGGCAATAGCAGACGTGGACCGCACGGCGACGGCTGTTGGCGGTGCGCACACCGTGGCAGAAGCCGCTCTTGTTGCTGAGCACGAGGTCATAGTCGCTGAGGTCGGTGCGCGCAAAGGCCAGCGGATAGAGCGCCAGATATTTTTGATGGTGGCGGTGCACGCCGGGCAGTCGCTGCATGAAGCTGGTGCGAATGTCCCAGTCGCGGTAGGCGGCGGGCATGCGCCTGCGGTCGTACATGCTGGTGTACACCGGGGCGCTCGGAAAAAGCCGGACAAACTCCTCCAACACGTTCTCTGCGCCCCCCATCTGATTGAGCCAGTCATGCACTAGCGCAATGCGCAATCCTGCCAGAGATCGACTACGCTGCTCCGAGGCGATATAGGACAAGTCGGCCCGACCAATCATCGCCACGATTGTAACGCAAGCCGATCAAAGCAGGAAATGGGGCCAGGCTGCGGCAAGGCGATTGAAAAACGCTCATGAAAACCCCTTGACTTTTGGCGATTTTTTGAGTTCACTATAAAAAGAATTTGTTAACGGCAGAGTCCAAAACCGCAAAACAAAGGAAAGCGCCATGTCAAAATCCGAAATTACAGTCTCTCGATTGCAGGCCGAGCACCTGCGAGAGACGCTCGGCATTGGCTTCGCCCGCCCGCGCCTCACCTGGCAAGTGGAAAGCGCCTCCCCCCACTGGCGGCAGGCGGCCTATGAGGTCGAACGTCTCTCCGCCGATGGCCAATCGCGCCAGAGCACCGGGCGCGTAGAATCCGAGCAATCCGTCCTGGTGGAATGGCCGTTCGCCCCGCTCCGTTCGCGAGAGCGGGTTAGCCTGCGCGTGAGGGTCTGGGGAAAAGACGGCGGCGAATCCGCCTGGAGTGAGCCGCTGATCGTCGAGACGGGCTTGCTCGATCCGGCGGACTGGAGCGCCCGCTTCATTACGCCGGGCTGGGATGAGGACGTCACCCGCTCGAATCCTGCTCCTTATCTGCGGCGTGAGTTCACCCTGCGCGGGGAAATTCACTCGGCGCGGCTGTACATCACCGCCCTCGGCCTCTATGAAGCCGAGATCAACGGACAAACCGTGGGCGACCATGTCTTCGCCCCAGGCTGGACGGTCTATGACGAACGCCTGCGCTATCAGACGTTCGATGTGACTGCACTGCTCAAGCCGGGGCGCAACGCGCTCGGCGCCGTGCTCGGCGACGGCTGGTTCCGGGGGCGACTCGGCTTTGGCGGCGGGCGTCGCAACATTTACGGCGAGCGCCTGGCTCTGCTGGCGCAGCTCGAGGTGCAATACGCCGATGGCTCCGTCGAACGCATCGTCACCGATGAAAGCTGGCGCGCCGCCACCGGGCCGATCCTCTCCAACAGCATCTACGACGGCGAAACCTATGACGCACGCCTGGAGCAACCGGGTTGGTCCGCGCCGGGCTTCGACGATGCAGGGTGGAGCGGCGTGCGCATCCTGGAATGGAACATGAACGCGCTGGAGGCTCCACTTGGGCCGCCCGTTCGCCGCACGCAACGGGTTCAGCCCGTCTCCATCTTTCAATCGCCTTCCGGCAAGACGATCGTGGATTTTGGGCAGAACCTCGTTGGGCGTCTCTCCATCGAGGTCAGCGGCCCCGCCGGCCACACCATCACCTTGCGTCACGCCGAGGTGTTGGAGCACGGCGAGCTGGGCACGCGACCGCTGCGTTTTGCAGAGGCCACCGATCGCTACACGTTGAAGGGCGAGGGCGTCGAGCGCTGGGAGCCGCGCTTCACCTTCCACGGCTTCCGTTACGCCGAGGTCAACGACTGGCCTGGCGAGCTGCGCCCCGAGAACCTCACCGCCGTCGTCCTCCACTCGGACATGGAGCGCACCGGCTGGTTTGAGTGCTCCGACCCGCTCCTCAACCGTCTGCATGAAAACGTGGTCTGGAGCATGCGCGGCAACTTTCTGGATGTCCCGACCGATTGTCCGCAGCGCGATGAACGCCTGGGCTGGACGGGCGACCTGCAAGTCTTTTCGCCCACCGCCTCCTACCTCTACGACGTAAGCGGCGTGCTCCGCTCCTGGCTGCGCGACCTCGTGATCGAGCAGCGCAGAATGGAGGGCATGGTCCCACACGTCATCCCCAACGTGTTGGGACCAAACGCCGGCGGCGCGGCCGCGTGGGGAGACGTCGCCACAGTGGCGCCCTGGGTGCTCTATGAGCGCTTCGGCGACGCCCAAATCCTGGCGGACCAGTTCGAGAGCATGCGCGCCTGGGTGGATTTCATCGCCAGCGTGGCGAGTGAAACGCTTCTGTGGGACAAAGGCTTCCAATTCGGCGACTGGCTTGACCCGACCGCTCCGCCCGATAAGCCCTGGCAGGCGCGCACCGATCCGGCCATCGTCGCCACCGCCTATTTTGCTCACTCCGCAGAATTGACGGCGCGCGCTGCAGAGGCGCTCGGCCGCAGCGAAGAACAACGGCGCTATGCGGAGCTGGCGACGAAGGTGAAGGCTGCGTTCGCGCATGAATATGTCACCCCCGCCGGTCGCCTCATGTGCGACGCCGAGACGGCCTACGCGCTGGCCCTGGTCTTCGACCTGCTACCCACTGCGGAGCAGCGTCAACACGCGGGCGATCGACTGGCCGAACTGGTGCGCGCCAGCGGCTATCACATTCGCACCGGCTTCGTCGGCACGCCGCTCATCTGCGACGCCCTCTGCCAGACCGGGCATCATCGGACGGCTTATCGCCTGTTGACGCAGCGAGAATGCCCGTCCTGGCTCTACCCGGTGACGATGGGCGCGACCACCATTTGGGAGCGCTGGGATTCGATGCTGCCGGATGGCTCCATCAACCCGGGGGAGATGACCTCTTTTAACCACTACGCTCTGGGCGCGGTCGCCGACTGGATGCATCGCACGATCGGCGGCCTGGCCCCGCTCGAGCCGGGCTATCGTCGCATGCAAATTCAGCCGCGCCCGGGCGCAGGCCTCACCCATGCGCACACCCGCCACCTCACTCCCTACGGGTTGGTCGATGTCGCCTGGAAGATCGAAAACGGCGCCTTCACCCTGGACCTGACCCTGCCGGCCAACACGTCTGCGCTGGTCATTTTGCCGGGAGCGGATGCTCCGGTCGAGGTGGGCTCCGGCGTCTGGCGCTGGACGACGCCCTACCAGGACCCCGATGCGCGCGGCCCTTACACGGTGGATGATCTCGTGAGCGACCTTTTCTTCGACCCGGCCGCTCGCAAGACGATTCTCACGACGTTGGAGGGGCTCGGCGTCCCGGAATTTGTCCGCCGACGGCTGCCTGACGAGACCTCCGCCACGTTGCGTCAAGTGTTGCAGCGGTTGCCAAACTATGAGGAAGCAGTCAAAAAGATCGACGAAGCCTTGAAGACTTTGTAGGCCGATGGACGTGAGATGCGCCGGCGGCGCCGGCGCATCCCTTTACCCTTACGCGAAAGCAGCTGCGTCGCCTTCGCCTTCAGCCCGCCCTCCACCTCCTCCGGCGCCAGCCCCGACCACTCGATGAGAGAGTGCGCAAAGCAGGGCGGAAAGTCATACTCCCGCATAGCAATCTCTGACAGATACAGAGATTAGATTCGCGCTAATTTAGTCATGGAGCTGCTGGCGCTGCAGCTCGCTCGGCCAGGAAATCCTGCACGCTCAGACGTCTCCCATCGCGGGTTTGGACGAAGACCTCGCCGCCGCGCCTGGCGCGCCCTGCACGTCGGAATACATGGAAGATCGAGTATCCCTCCGCGCTGCGAAAGCCAAAGACATCGGTGCCATTCGGTCGGGTCTCTTCGTATACAAAGCGGATGGTAGGATCGCTGAAGACATCGCGCAACACTTCCACCTCTGCATTCAACCCCGCCCGATGCGCTCGATCGAACAGCGCTGAAAAGTCCGTGCCGATGCGCCGCGCATAGTTGCGTACGCGGAAGCGCTCAGTCAGAAGGTGAATCAGATTCATCTGGAAGCTCAGATCGTCGCTGGCCAACATATCATCCAGGTCAACATAGCCGGCGATGAAAGAATCCACCAGCAGCGGCGCGCCGTCGACCCGGCCAGCGCTCGTGATCAGGCGCATGGGAACAATTTCAGGACGATCGATGAATCCCTGCATCTGGCGGTCGAAATTGGTGAGCGCAGTCGCGTCGATGACGTCGTAGCGTATTTCTCGTCCTTCGAGACGATATTGAATAGCTGACGAGAGTGTGTTCAGACGATCGATCAGCTCCTGTCTACGGTCGAACGCAGATGTCTCCCCACGCCCCGGCGGTCTGACTTCCACTACCCGTTGGATCGTTGTCGGTTGTGTCTCTTGCACCCGAGCGATACGCTGCTGCACGACGTGGGTCAATTCATGGGCAGTGAGTGCATTGTTCGCAGGAAAACGGCCAGCGCCGAAATAAATATGTTCTCCACGCGTGAAGGCTTGAGCATGGAGACCTCGACAAGTCTGCTTTGCGTGGGCATCGTCATGTACGCGCACCTTGCTGAAATCGTGACCGAAGCGCGCTTCCATAAAGGTGCGCACCTGACCAGGCAGCGGGCGTCCGGCCGATGAATTCTCTGCGCGCTCCGGCGCTTTCAGAGAAGGCGCTCCTTCCGCCGAAATGGATGACAAGCGCCGGGAAATAGGCGGTGCACTCCCCTGCGTAATGCTTCGTCCAGCATGATCTGCTTCCTGCTCAAAGCGATCACCAGGCGTGTTGATCAGCCGTTTCTTCTGGAGAAGGGCAAAGGCGCCATCTCGAGACGGAAATATGCGCGCCTTTGGACGAATTGTGTGGATGCGCATTACAAGTCCCACCTTTCTGATTTCAACTCACCCGCATCTGCAAATTCGCCACGCGTTCGCTCAGCCTTGCAATATCCACCAACACCGAGGCTTCCCCAACTCCCTGGTTGCCGATGTAGGTCGCCGAGTCCGCCACGAACCAGCCGAGCACACGCGCAGCCCCGGTGGCAAGACCGACGCGCCCGGACGGCGCGGCCGTCTGCGTGAATTCGTTGGCCCGCACGTTGAGATGCCGCCCCAGCGTCACATTGGCCACCCCCTCGAAGACGTTGCCGTCGAGCAGCAGCCGGGCGAAGACGTCGCCGGCAAGCGAAACCGTCCCTTCGCCGCCGGCGCGTTGGCGAAGCTCCTCCAGCATGGCATGGCCGATCGCCAGGCGCACGAGCTGGTTGCCGCGCAGCTGCAACGCGCCGAGAAAGGCGCTGACGATCGTCAATCTCGATCCGCCCGGTTCGTTCGGTCGAGCGTCCAGCTTGAGCAGCTCTCCCCCCGTCTGCGCGATCATCTCCAGCGAGCCAGGCATGCCGTACAAGCTGACGACGCCGGCAATGCGATTGTTCTCCAGCAGGATAAAATCATCCTCGTCCAGCGCGGCGATCAGGTCGCTCAGGTTTTGCAGCTCGCGTTCATCGAGAACCCGGCGCCGGTTGAGCATCACAGCGGCGCCTGCGCGCGCTTTCACGGCGGAGAGCCTCAGGTCATGGAGAATATCGAACAGCGCATCCGGCGCGACGCGCTCACCGTTGAGGGCGAAGACCAGCTTGCTGATTTGAATAACTTCGGCGCCGGAGAGAAAGGCGACCGCCTCCTGCGTGCGCATCACCTCTTGAATTTGCCCTGCCATGCGACGGCGGTTGTCCTGGTTGGCGCTCGCCAACGCCTTCGCCACGCGCAGGGCCGCGGCGCGCCATTCGGCCAACTGCACCCGTTCGCCGGCCAGCGCAAACAACTCCGCCAGATCGCCGACGCCTGCTCTGTCGAAAAGGTTGCGCAGCGGCGGGAAGGTCTCGGGCAGCGCAGCGTTGAGCGCGTTGTCGCTCAGCCGCACGGCGTCGCCGTCGGCCACGGCGACGAGCGCTCCCCCCGGTGCAAAGGCATTGCCCTCCATGCGCCCCGGCGCCACTGTGCCTTCAATGAGGCACTCGGCGATGGTTACATGGTCGCAGCGGTCGAAGCGCAGCGCTGCGTCGTCCTTGTCCGGGACAAACGTCAGCTCGATGCTCAGCCCGCGCAGCGCCACGGAATCGACCCCGCGCAGCCGCAGCGGCTCGCTCCAGAGGATGTGCGTGGCGGCGCCGCAGCCTTTGATCTCAAGATGCAACCCGTGCGCATCGACGGGTTGTTCAAAGTCAAAGCCCGCAAACGCCTGCTCGCCGCGCAGCAGACAGAGACAGAGATCGCGCTCGCCCCGCTCCAGCAACGCCTTGAGCGCCGTCGTCAGGTCCGGAAAGTCGCCGCCTTCGCCGACGGTGACGCAGCAGCCGCCTCCGCGCGGCCGCGCGCAGAGAATATCGAGCGCCTCCTGCACGGTGCGCGCCTGGGCCAGGTCTGCGCACGCGCCGGCTGCATAGGCCACCTGGCTGGCGCGGCTGAGATTGGCGTTGAAGAAGACCCTGGGCAACAGCGGCTCGCCGGCGTTGTCCACGAAGGGTTTGCCGTCGATCTCGACCAGAAAGGCTTCCACGCGCTGGTTTTGCACGGTGGGGCCGAGCTGCCAGGTGCAGGAATAGACGCCGTTGGCGCCTGCGGTCACATCCACGCTCTTGCCGCCGCCGCTCGCGCCGGTGAGCTGGCCGGCCGCATTCTGCGGAACGAGGCGAAAGCGCACGCGAGCGTTGTTGACAGGCTGTTGGCCGTTGGTCACCGCCACTTGCAACGGCTGCCCCAACTGCGCGCCGGGCATTGCTTCCTGTCCATCCCCGCCGACGCCGTAAAAACGAATCATCTCGGTGAGCGGCGGGAAGAGGCGTCGGCAGTCGCTGCGTTTGCTCCATGCGCCGTTGGCAAAATCAAAGAGCGCCAGCTTGCAATACGCATGCCGGACGCCCAGCGGAGGCTGAGGAATGGGCTGGGGAGGATTGGCGGCGGTGCGCGGCCATTCGATGTCGCCCAAGAGGGTGCGCGCCGGAATCAGCCAGTAGTCGCCCGGACGGTAAACCCCGGCCGTGAGGCGAATCTGCACACCCTGCTCCAGCTCGGTGAAAGCGGCGGCGCCGAGCGTGACCTCCAGCTCGCCTTCATCCGCAGACATGTCCCAACGTCGAATTTTGGGATTGTCGGCGAAGTCGTTGTAAAGCACGTTCTGCCCGCCTGCGTCGATGGTGAGGACGTTGCCTTCCACCTGCACGATCTGGACCAGCAGGCCGGGTTCTCTGCGCTTTTCCCGCGCGTCGTCGGTCAGCTCGATCCATTGATTGGCGGCCAGCCCCAGCACGGCGTCGCGACCGGCGCTGCTGACGGTGAGCCGATTGGGGTTGAGGTTGTCCTGCCCTGTCCAACCGACGAGGACCGAGGCGTTCTCGCGCGACCACTTCAGGCCCAGGCGATTGGGCGCGATCACGCGGTGCACCTCGACGCGATAGAGCTGATTTTCCAGCCCGCGGTAGCCAGCTTTGGCGGGGACGACGCACGCGCTTTCGGACGGATCGTCCGGCTCCGCGCGGGCAAGGAGCATTCCGCTGCTGGGCGCAATCAACGCATCCCACGCTGCGCTCGCTGCGGCGCAGGTGAAGTCGACGCCGGCGTCGCCTACGCGCAGCAATTTCACCTGCGCCATGACCTGGGTGCGCGTCGTCGTATCCGGCCCGCCCAACGCCACCTCACGGATCGAGGCGTCTTCCAACGCAGTAACGTGGCGCTCCCAGACGTCGAGGTAAGCGAGGTAAGCGCCCTCAGGCAGCGCAGCGTTTGGCGCCAACCCGGCGACCTGCGCCAGCGACTGCACCGGCAGATCGGGCTGCGCCGTGATGGGCGTGGTCTGCTCCTTCTCGGCGCGCACGCCGGCGACATAGTAGCGTCCCCTGGTCACCGTGAGCGTGGCGCCGTCGGTCGTCACGTCGAAGCCCGCCAGCGGCTCGCCGGCGGCGTCAACGCCTTGGGGGCCTCCACACAGGCCGATGACATCCCGCCGCGTTGTGCGCGCGTCGAACTGCTCGATGGCGACTTGTTCATTCCAGTCTGCATCGAGCGCGACGCGACCCTGCTGATTCAGGACGCCGCTGTAATGTTTGCTGCGGTCAAAAGTCCACCGGGTGAAATCGCCTTGCATAAGGTAGCTCCTCGTAGTAGGGAGAGATCGTCTCTCAATCTTCTAGAAATACGCCCGCTTCCAGCCCCACGCGCAGGTATTCTTCGAGCGCGGTGCGCAGATTGGCGAGGCGCTGCGCCTGTTGCAACAGATGGAACGCGCCCATCTCGCCGCCGTCCTCCGCGCCCAGGGTGATCGCCGATGGACAGGAAGCGCTCAACTGCAGATAGGCCGGACGCCCGAACCGAACGGCGGTGAAGGTCGGCGCAACGGTCAGCGCAACGGCGCGTCGCTCCGCAGCCGTGAGCGCCTCTACGTCCTTTCCCTGCGCAGCCGCGTAGGCCTCCCACGCCAGGTCGGGTTGACAGCGATGACGCCGCGGCGCGCGCGAGCCTTCGCCCAAAAAGCTGAAACGACTGCAGCCGACCTGTCGACGTTCGGCCAGCGCGCGGCCCAGAAGGATGCTCTCCGAAATCAGGTCGAACTGTCGGCTGCGCGCCTCTCCGATCACCGTGCAGCGCTCGAAGCTGACAGGCGGCCCCACCCCTGCGCCATCCTCGCCCGCGTAAGCGACGTTGGCTGCATCGAAGGCGTCGATCACCGAGTCGCAGGCGAGCAGGCCGTCGCTGTCCGCCGCCAGATGCAGCGCGCCGCAAACGGTGCGCGTCAGTTCCAGCCGGAAATCGGGGTTCGGTCCAATCGCTCGGATGCTCGGTTGCATGGGCAGGAGCGGATTCCCCGCCGCGTCGATGCGCCAGCCGGGAATCAGCGTGCAATGGCGCACGTTGAGCCGCTCCAGGCTGTTGCTCTGGATGGCGACGCCGCCCTCGATCCAGAGGCCGTTCAGCGTAAGCGAAGCGCCGTCGCCGTCTGCGCCGGTCACAATCCAGGGCTGCGGAGCGCCGCCGACGTCCTGCACGCGCAGGAGCGGCCGCTGACCCTCCGCCGCCTGAATGACGAGCGAGCGACCGGCCGCCATAGCGATGAGCAACGGCCCGACATAGGTGGCGCTGTCCAGGATGGTGATGACGCCTTCCGGCTCGGCGGCGTTCGCCCAGGCGGCGATGGCGTCGGCCAGGCTGGCGTGGTCTCCGCCCCCGCGTTGCGCCACGGTGGCGGAGAAAAGCGCTGCGTCGGCGTCGTGCACGAGCGTTTCCAGCCGTGGATAGGGGCCGCCGCCGATGTCCGCCGGAAAGCCATAGGCGTAGCTCACCGCCAGATCGGCGAGGACGACGCCGGTGGGAAAGGCCAGTCGCCCATTCTGCGGGTCCACCGCGACCCGAATGGAGCGACTCTGGCCCGCATAGGCCTTGCTCGTGGGCGGACGCCGCCAGTCCATCTCGCCGGGAATGTCCTCCAGGTTGCAGATGAGAATTTCCTCCGCGGGAATCGGCTCCAGCGCCCCCTGCGCGTTCGGGACGAACACCTGAAAGGCGGGGCTGGCGTCCAGATAGGCGCTGGCGGCGGGCTTGTCTATCGCCAGGCCGAGGCGCAGCGCCTCGAGGTCGGCGTAGAGGGCGCGGCGTCGCAACGCAACGGGCAGGTCCGGCTCTTCGGCGAGGTGCACGATCTCCGTCTCGGTGCGCGGGCGGTTGAAAAGCGGCGCGTCGTCTCCGAGCGGGCTGAAGCGATAGCGACCATCGGGCGGGTCGGCGACCGGCTGCGGCGTCACGCCTTGCACAAAATAGGGCTGCAGCCGCCACAGAAACAGCCCGATGTTGGGGATATTGTAGCGTCCGCGCCCCAGAGTGATGTTGCGCACCTCCGCAGTGTGATTGACCGTCTCCAGCGGGCCGTCGGTCAGTTCCAGGGCGGTCGCATTGCGCAGCGATGCGGTGGCGGGGCTGTGCAGCCGCACATGGTTGAGATGCTGCGTCGTCGCCAGCCGCTCGAAATACTCCGCGGCGCGGCAGGGCCAGCCTGTAACGTCGCGGGCGAGCTGCTCCAACACAGGCGCTGTGCCCTTGCGGCGACGGTAACGCAGCGTGTTGGCGACGTAGGCGCGCTGGCTGAAACCGGCCGCCTCAACCAGCGCATGCAGCCCGCGCACGCCCAACAAGTCGCCGATGTACGGGATGACCCACTCGGCGCAGGTTTCGATGAACCAGTCGTCGTAGAGGCCGGCGATGTCCTCCTCGATGCTCGCCAGCTCGTCGCCGATGAGGGTGAGCAGGGTGCGCAACGGCTCGCCGCGTTCCGCATCGCGAATGCGGTGAATGGCGGGTAGAAGTTGGTAAAGTCGTTCTCGAGGCGATATGCTCATCATGGCGTTCCTTTTGGATGCGAAAAATTCGCCGAAGGCCCGGCTCCACGGTTTTTCACAAAATCATCCGACAATCCTCGTAGGTGTGGCTCCCAGCCGCACGGCCTCGGCAGATCGCAGGGTTTTTGGGTGAATCCAGCAAGCGCAGCCGGAACAGCGCCTACGGGCTGCAGGATCATTTTGTCAAATTCCAGCACGAAGGCGTGACCTTCTATGCTCAACGGCTCACGAGCGTCAGATCGACCCCGCCCGCGTCGAGCAACAGCAGCTCGGCGGGCAAAATTGCGTCGTCGAAGCGTCGCGCCGTGCGGGCAGGAAGCAACGCAGCGGCCGTGGCGCCGGTCTTCTGCGCGAGCTTCTGCTTCACCGACGTTCCCATCAACCCAGCCGGCTTTTTTAGCGTCGTCGCCTTGGGGCCGACGACGTAATCGAATTCATCGAGGTCGACGGCGATCACTCCCGCCACGCCGTGCATGACCTCCATCAGCTCCGCGGCGGTCGCCGGCTGGCCGAAGTCGCGCTGAGCGAAAGAAAACGTCTTGCGCAGCGCCTCCTCCAACGCCGCGCGCACGTCCGCTGCAAGACGACGGGCATCGTATTGCACCGTCGCCTTGAGCCGGAACGTGAGCGGCGTGAAACTCGCAATCTCTACGTTTACGGTGGGATCGCGCGCGGCGTTGATCGCGTTGCGCAGGTTGAGAAAAAGCAGATCGCCAGGCTGCACCGGGTCGCCGCTGGCGTCGGCGATGGTGAGGTGGATCCGCAACTGCTCGCCAAAGCGGATGGCCGCGGCTTGCGCCTTGCCGACGCCGGCGAAGGCGTTGGCGAAATCGGTGAAATCTTGCAGCGACACGATGCGGTCCAGGGTGAGCACGGTCTGCGGCGCATTGACGCGCGCGGCGTCGAGCGTCTCCGGGTCTTCGGCGCCGCCGGCCGCCACCGGGTTTGTCACGCCGCGCACGCCGAGGGGCCGCGTCTTGAGCAACGACAACGCGCCCGCGCCCACCTCGCCCACCTGTCCGACGCCGAAGCGGTAGACGGCCGTCACATTCTCTTGACCTGTGGGCAATCGCGCCCCGCGCTCGCCGTCGCCGAACAAAACGGCGGCCGTCCCATCGTCGGCGATGCGCACCACGTAAGCAGGGTCATCCGGCCCGGCCTCGTAGAGCGACGTTTTTTCTTCCCAAGCCACCCCGTTGACGCGCACGGTCAGCGTAGAGACGGCGCCGGCCGGCGTCTTGGCCGACACATGCGTGAGCGGCGCTTTTTTGAGCTTGAAGCGCTGATGAGGTCGGCCGCCGTCGCCGCTGCCGAGCGCCTCGCCGGTCGTTTCGCCGTGCGTAGCGGCGACAACGTTGGCGTAGATCGTCGTAGCGCTGCGGATGAATTGCGCAGCGCCCAGCCCTTGCTCCTTCAGGACAAGGGTCGTGAAGCCGGATTTCACCTGCACATCTTCAACAAAGACGACGACCGCAGTGGGCTGCTCATCGTTTTCGGTCAGCTTGCCGCTGACGATCAGCGGCTGTCCTTTCCGCAGATCGGCCACAGCGCCGGCGACGTCGATCTGTTTGCCGGTCAGCGGCGTCGTGAGCGGTTCCTCGGCCAGCGTCAGCCGCTCCGCCTCGACGAGCGCCAGCGTTGCGCGGCGCTCGAACCAACTCAGATGTTCGGGCGTGTCCAACGTGAGCCGCGTGACTTGCCCCGTGAGCGCAAAGTTGGCGACGCCCACCGTTTCGTTTTTCACGACCCGATACAGCTCCGCATACCCCGGCGTGAGCAGCGCCACCCAGCTTTCGGGAACAGCCTTCGGGTAGGCGGCGTCCAGCTCCAACAGCGGCGTCTTGTCTTCCTTGATTTCAAAGCCCGGCCAATTTTTGGGAAGTTGATCGGGCGGAAGGTTCGGATTGCCCACGTATTCGCGCTTCACATCGAGCGGCATGGTGCGCCAGTCCGGCGCGTTGAAGCCGAAGCGCCGTGCGCGCTGGCGAAAGACGTAGAGCTCCGGCGCTTGTGCGGGGTTCATCGGCGGCTTCTCCGAGCCGAGACCCGGCTCCCACGTCACAACGGTGCACCCTTCCCCCTCGCCCGTTTTCGCCTCCACCATCAGCACGCGACGCAAGTCCCACTGCTCGCTGCCGGGATGTTTCCGCCGCTCTTCGCCGACGAGGAGCAAAAAGTCGCCCGGCTGCAGGCGCGTGTCCACCCCGGCCAGGTATAGGGTTTTGGCGCCTTTGCTCAAGTCCTGCGGGCGGGTGAGGCGCGGCTTCAGCAAGTTCCAGGCGCGATGGGCGATGAACTCATCGCTCGTCTCGAAGGTTTGCGGCAGCTCGCCTTTCTTCACCGGTATGCTCTGCACCTGGGTCCCCGCCGGGATCGTCACCGCCTCCTGCGCGGTCGGGCTGTCGTCGAGCGTGAAGGCCAGGTAGGTCGAAGCCGCCACGCCCGGCTTAAGCTCATAGCCGATGGCGCGCGCCAGGTGCAGCACTGAGAGGCGTTCGGTCGCAGTGCGTAAAAAGCCCTCGTTGACGATGCGCTCCTGGTAAAAGGTGAGCACATCGGCCAAGGTGGCCGCGGCGTCGAGCAACGCCAACGACGGATCGTCCGTCGCGCGCGTGGTCAACTTCGCCAGCGGTCGGCGGCCATCTTCGCTTTGCTGTTGAGAAAGGCGGGCGACCATGCGGCGCAGAAACGTGCGGTGCGTTCCCAGGCGATAGCGCAGCCTGGGCTGGCCGGGCGCGTTGCAGGATGCATGAAGCGTAGTGCGCGGTGTGTCTTGCATAATCGATGTTGAATCGCTCACAGGCCGCCCTCCATAATGAACTCCAACCGGCCGTTTTCCGGTCGATTGGGATCGTTGTCGCAGCGCGCAATCTCGAATCGCCCCATATCGATCTGCCCTTTGCCCAGCTCTCCACGAGGAGCCTCTCCCCACCGCTGGAAGCGGGTCGGTTTGCCCTTGCCGGTCGACGCGTCGATCCAGCGCACGCCCGGCGTCGCCATGGCCGTCGCCACGAGCTGGCTGAGATAGACCGGCTGGCCGAAGGTGAAATTGTCGGGATGAAAGAAGCCGCGCGTACCATCGGGCAAAAGGCGATTGCTGAAACGCTCCAGCAACGCCGCCTTGACGTGGCTGGCGAAGTAGCCCGGCTCCACGCAGACCAGAAAGGCGAGGTCGAGCGCCACGAAGCGCGGCCCGTCGATCTCAATGTCCTGTCCCGCCATCCGGTAGCGCTCTAGAAAGGCGCGCAGGTCATCTTCAAACGCAGCGTCGACCGGCGCTCCTCCCTTGCGATCGACGGTGAGGAAGATGGTGTGCCAGCTTCCGGTCCAGCGGCGCGTCGCCACCGCGCGCTGCACCTCGGGGTGTCGTTCGGCCATGGCGGCGTAGTCCGCTTCGGTCACGGCGCGCTCCTGGCGGCGAAACGCCTGCGGCGCATACTGCCGCACCGCCTCCATCGACTCCGGCGAGCGGCCGCCCAACGCCGGCAGCGGGTTGCACACATCGAGGACGCCGCTTTCCGTCGTCACGAGGTGCGCCAGTGCGTCGGCGCCGATGTTCCCCGTCGGGCCGCCGCCCACGCGGTAGACGGCGGTGAAGCGTTCGCCGATCTGCGGTGCGCGACCGGTGCGGCCATCGCCAAAGCGCAGATAGAGCCTGCCGTCGCGCTCCAGCTCGCCGACGAATTCGGTTTGAAAGCGGTCGCTGTTGAGCAGGTCGCGCACCGGCCGCCATTCGCCGGAGGCGCTGGTCAAGCGCACGGACGGCAAGGTCGGCGGGCGCAGGGTCGCATTGACAAGGTGGGAGGCGGGCGCGGCGGGATCGAAGTCCGCTGCAAAGGTGACGTTGCGCCGACGCAGCGTCGGTCGATAGCGGTGCGGCGTTTCGACGGCGGGCAAATCCTCTGCGTCCAACGTTTCCCCGTGATCGGCGAGGACGATGTTGCCGAGCGCAACGCTCGCCGGTTGGCGCGTCTCGCCGCCGGCGTCGAGGTCGTCGGCGGGAACCTGCACCATGCTGAGATCGAGCGCGAAGGGCAGCGCATCCTGCGCCAGCCACTCGATCTCGGTGACGGGCGTGGCTGCATTGGTGGGTGGGTCGGCGAACTGTCCGCCCAACGGGTCGTTGTCGTCGACGACGCGCGTGAGTCGCACGGCGTGACGTCGCGCCGGGTCGGCGTCGGCGCGATAGCCGGTGCGCGGGCTGCGCCGCTCGATGAAGACCAGCACGTCGCCGGCCTTGAGCGTGGCCGTCAGGTCGCCGCGCAGCGTGGCGCGCGTGGCGCCGACGGAGAGGCGGCACCCTTCCTCACCCCAGGTGTAGAAGCGCAGCTCATTGTGCGCCTGGAAAAGCTGCACAGCGTGCATCGTTTCAAAGACAAGGGGGCGGGCTTGTCGGGCGCGAGCGAGTTGATTGGAATCGGGGCGCAACACCGGCGGCAGGCCATCGACGCGCGTGAGCAGCGGCATGCCGGCGGGCAACGTGAGCGAAGCGACGTTCACGCAGATCTGCACCCAAGTGCGAGCATTGGCGCCGTCGTCGACCGCGTAGTCGAGCAGGCGGGCGTGGCGGCGCATTGAAACGCGGCTGCGCGCCGTGTCGAGATAGGCTTCGGCGGAGACGGCGTCCTGGAAATAGCTCAGATAGTCGCCGATGTAGGCCAGCCCTTCGACGATGGCGACGCCCAGGTCGGCCGGGTTGCGCTCTCGCCATTCCGGTGCAACCACCGCCAACCGGTCGAAAAGCAGGCGGCGCAAGCTGGCGTAATCTCGCGCCAGATAGTCGATGACCGGCTCCGGCGCAGGTTCGGGCGGAGGCGCTTCGTCGGTCGCGCAGTCGAACTCGCTGGGGCACTCCACCTTGAAGAAGAAATCCACGGCGCTCAGCATTGGGTCGAAGCCGACGGGCGGCCGCGCATCGGTGAGGGAACGCACCAATCGCAGCGTATAGGTCGAAAAGTCGCCATCCCGGTCGGTGCGCACGACGAGGATGCGGTCGGCGTTGGAAAGGTTGTTGTAAAAGGTGCGTTCGGCGGCGGTCATGCGGCCGGCGGCGACGTCGCCAGGGCCGGCGTCCGAGGCGCGCACCGCCCACTCGACGGTCACGCCGGTCACGCGCACGCCGCCCTCGATGCGCACGTTGGCTGCGGTCACCCCCCACGGTGCGTTCTTGATCATCTGTACGAGCAGCGTGCGCTGCGGCGGCGCGCCCGGCGGCGCATCGTGGTCAAGCACCTCTAGAAAATCGACGCCGTTGAGGGCGACCGGAGCCGTGCTCAGCACCTGGGCGCGGCGTGGATTGGCGCAACGGAATGGAATGCTCATGGCCTTCGCTCACGATCTGGCAAATTAGCTCTCAATCTCGACGACCTGACGCTGCTGCGTGCGTTGCACCACGTAGTGCACGGCGACGCGCAGCGTCGCTTCCTCGGCGGCGACGTCGAGCGCTTCGACGCGGATCAACTCGCCCAGCACCTCTTGCAGCGCGGCCTGCACCATGAATTCGAGCGCAGTCGCCAGCTCGGGGCTGTTGGGCGCAAAGAGCAACTGGCGCAGTCCTGTGCCGAAGGTGGGACGGTTGACGCGTTCGCCGGGCGCAGTGAAAAGAAGCTGTTCGATCAGCTGGCGGATGTGCTCCTCGTCTTCGGCGCGGGCTGTGCGCCCGCCGCCGTCGACGGCGTAGGGATAGGCAATGTTCATCAGGTCCCCCTGACCCGCATCTGGGTCATAACGATATTGACCGGCGTGCCGTTAGGGACGCAGGTCGCCTGGCTGTCCTGTAACAACACCGGGGCGCCGCCGGCGAAGACGCGCGTGGCGCCCAAAATCCACTGGGCGGTGACGCACGGCATCGGCCCGCCCGGCGTAGAGAAAGGGCAGCCCGCCACCGTGTGAGGCGCGCTGAGCGTCGCCACCGGCTGGCCGCCGACGAGCACGCGTGGGTTGGGCGCAGTGGGTTGGGCCTGCCCGCCATGGGCGCAGAGGATCGCGGCGCCCACGTGCAAGAGAAATCCAGGCATCAGATCACCTCCAAAGCGCCGTTGTTGATCGAGACGCTGACCGGGGTGAGCTTGACGCTGGCCGAGCCGCAGGTGATCTCAACGCCGGCGGCGTTGCACACCAGCTTGATCGGCGCCGCTACAGCGGGCGGGTTGACCTCCAGCGTGAACCCGCCGACGCCCGGCGTATCGTCGAGCTTGAGCGTGAGCGCGTCGGTGACCAGGGCCTTGGTGAAGGGCAAGGCCGGCAGCACCGGCGTCTCGCCGGGGCCCCAGAAGCCGCCGCTGTAGATCGGATAATCAGGGTCGCCCGCCTCAAACTCGACCCAGACGTTGGCGCCGACCGGCGGCACGGTGAACAAGCCGACGCCGCTCCCGGCGAACGGTGCGCAGGGCATCGCCCAGCTCAGCGTCCCTTCTCCCAACACCGCCGGCACGCTCACCTGCACGCGGCCCATCTGCAGCGGGTCGATGTTGTTTTCCACCTTGCCCCGGTATTTGCCGAAAAACTGTCGCATTGCGCATCCTTTCAGGAGGAGGTTGGGAGATTAAGCGGTCAGGGGATCGAGAGATCGGTGATCGACGCCTCCCTGCATACGTCCCTCTTGAAAATCTCCCAATCTCTTCTTTACCATCATCCAATTTCTAATCTCCAATTCGCATCTTTCACCGCACGATCAGAGGAAGATTCAATACATATTGCGCCTTGAATGTGGCTGTTGCGGCGTTGCTGGCGCCGCCGTTGACGGAGCTGGCGGCGAGGGCGTTGAGAAAGTCGCCGGCCGCTTCAGCAAAGACCTTCACCGTGACCACACATGTTTCTCCGGCGATGATGGCGGCGTTGCTCATGGCGATGCTTCCACTGCCCGGCGCAGCAGTGAGTGTAGGCCCATTGCACTCCGGTGAAGCAGTGGCGTTGGCCGGCGAGGCCACTTTCACCCCGATGGGAAGCGCATTGTTGAACGCCACGCCGGTGGCCGCCATGTATGGATTGGTGTTCGTCAACAGGTAGCGCAGCGTGACGCTCTCGCCCACCTTGGCGATGGGAGGCTCAAAGCGCATGCCGAGCGTCGGCGGAGCCACTCCTCCGGCCAGTTGAATGACGATCGGGCCGCCGTTGGTGCTGGAGCTGGAAGTCGTCGTGAAGCGACCCAGTGCATTCGGTTGGAAAGTGAAGGTGTACTGACAGCTGCCGCCGGGAGGCACGCCGCCGGCGCAATTTTGGGTCGCATTGAACTGGGAATCGAACGGCGCGCCGCCGGCGAAGTTGGTCAGCGTCGTCGGGCTGGTGTTGGTGATCGTCACCACCTGGGGAGGGCTGATGTTGCCGACCGGCACGTAGCCAAAGTCCAGAGAGAGCGGCGAAACCGAATGGCTGGCGCCGACGCCCTGCCCGCGTAAGGTAATGACAATCGGGCCGGCGCTCGTCGAAGAGTTGGAAGTTGTCGTGAAGAAGCCCGCCGACTCCGGCTTGAAGAAGAAAGTGTATTGACAGCCTGCGCCGGGCGCCACGCCGCCTGCACAGTTCTGAAAGGCGCTGAACTGGGGGTCAAAGGGCGCGCCGCCGGCGAAGCTCGTCAGCGTAAATAGCCCTGTATTGGTGAT
This sequence comes from uncultured Caldilinea sp., assembly GCF_937128415.1. Lineage (GTDB taxonomy): Bacteria > Chloroflexota > Anaerolineae > Caldilineales > Caldilineaceae > Caldilinea. Next base: position 2,460 of record NZ_CAKZMJ010000108.1, on the reverse strand, counting down.
ATACACCGTCTGCGAGGGGCTGGTGAAGCCGACGCCCACCGGGCCAAAGTCAAGGTCCAGCGGCGTGACCCATTTGTCATCAAACAATGGGAAAAACAGCGCTGTCCCGCGTCCCCGCAGCGCAATCTGAAAAGCGCCGGCATTGGTGGATGAATTCGAACTTGTCGAAATCACGCCTGTCTGTTTGGGGCTAAAATTGAAAAAGTATTGACAACTGCCCCCTGGCGCCACGCCGCTTGCGCAATTTTGAAAAGCACTGAATTGCGGGTCAAAGGGCGCGCCGCCGGCGAAGTTCGTCAGCGTCGTTGCGCCGGTGTTGCGAATTGTGACCACCTGCGTTGCGCCGGTCGCGCCACTGAGCACGCGGCCAAAATCCAGCGAGAGCGGCGTCACATGCAGCCCCGCACCCACCCCTCGCCCGCGCAGGGTGATGACAAAGTCGCCTGCGTTGGTCGAGCTGTTCGAGGTGGTGGTGAAGGCCCCCACCGCCGTAGGGGTGAAGCGGAAAAAGTAACTACAGCTGGCGCCCGGCGCCACCCCGCCTGCACAGTTTTGAGAAGCTTTGAACTGCGGATCGAAGGGCGCGCCGCCGGCGAAATTCGTCAACGTCGTCGTGCCGGTGTTGCGGATGGTGACGGTGTGCACCGCACTGGAAAAGCCAACGCCCACCGGGCCAAAATCGATTTCCAGCGGCGTGACCCAGGCGCTGGGAACGCCGGCCGCCACTGCTTCCTCCTGCGCAGCGGGCGACGCCTCTTGTGCAAATGTGAGCGCAGTCGCTGCTATCAACAACCAGAAGAGAGTCAAACCGATTGTCGTAAGAATCCATCGTGTGCGCATACCTTGTCCCACCTCATCTTGTTCCTGATTCACCTTTCATTCCATCGAAAATAGGCAGTCAGATGAAAAAATTAACAACTCATGTTACGCAGCTCAATGAAACCTTTCCGCAGCAAGGGCGCAGTTCGCACCTGCGCTTGCTCGCATTCCCCAAGACTCTGTAAGCCATCAAGGACATGTGGCTGCGAGCCGCACCTACGATGAACCCGGCGCATTGCTCGTAGGCGCTCCTTCTCCCCCTCTCCCAGCGTTGGGAGAGGGGCCAGGGGGTGAGGGCCCACTGCGCTTGCTCGCATTCCCCAAGACTCTGCAGGCCATCAAGGACGTGCGGCTGTGAGCCGCACCTACCCCTCACCGTCGGCGCTTTACTCGATCCGCTCTATGGATTGCCAGGTTCAGCTGCATCACATAATCACCTACGGCGGAACCACCGGCGTCAACGCTCCCAACCCATCGCGCACCAACGTGAACTGTTGTTTGTATTCTCCACGGCTGAGTTTGTGCGTCACCCGCTTGACGTAGTAAAAACCGCTGTAACTGTAGCCGGCCCCGCGCACACCCACCACGCCACGCGCCCGCAACACCCCGCCGTAACGCAGCGCATTCAGCTCGCCCGTCGCCGTAAGGACGCGATCGACCGAGGCGTCGGTCACGCCTTGGGCGCGGCCAAAGGCCTGCGCTGCGTTGAGGCCGCTCTCGCGAAAGGCGCGCGTGCGCACATTAGGTTGCTGCGTCAACCAGGCGGGCTGCGCAGAGAGCGGCAACCGCGTGCTGGCGAAGGTGCGCACCGGCAAGGTCTGGCCGGTGAGGCGATCCTGCACCTGTCCGCTGACCAGCGTCGGCTCCAGCGCGCCGTACTGAAAGTCGATCGACTCGACGTTGGTGGCCGGGCCCAGGTTGGTCGAAAGCGCCGGCTGCGGAAGGTCAAGGCGTTTGGGCGGCCCCCAGTAGGCGATGTTGGTCATCGGCGCGGGGCCGGGAAGGACAAAGAAGACATACCCATGCCGCGCCGCCATCTGCTGAAGATATTGCAGGTCGGTGCCCTGTTGCACCGGCGTCCGCTCGATCGGGATGGGCGGGTCGATCACCGTGGGCGGGATCACCGTCGGAATCAGCCCATATTGTGCATACGAGGCGATGATCTTGAGGGCGATGATCGTCTCGTCCTGCGCCGGATGCTCGACCGACTTCTCCTCCAGGTCCATCATCACGCTCACATCTTCGCCGGTCACGGTCAGTTGTCCGGCCCCCGGCTCGCGGCCAGGGTTCAACTGCTGATGCGTGATGACGCCATCCATCAGCACGGAGGGAACGCCCTGGAAAGTGACGATCAGCACGACGCGGTTGAAGGGGCGCAGCAGCGGCAGACTCAGCAGCGGATAGTCGATCAGCCCGGTCAGCGCATCGCGACCGGCCTGGAAGACCAACTGAAAGCCCGACCGCCCCTCGTCGCTGTGCGTAACCTCGACGCTCTGCAGCGCCTCGGTTAGCAGCGGCGGCGCAGGCGCGGCCACCGTCGGGCCGATCAGGAGGGTGAGTTGGACGCCCAAAAAGTTGATCATGTCACATCCCCGGCGCCGGAATCCGCACCTGCTCGCCTGGCGTCGCCGTCAGGTCGAA
>NZ_CAKZMJ010000107.1 GCF_937128415.1 uncultured Caldilinea sp. | reverse complement strand
ATGTACATGCCGTTGCGCATCTGGCGGAAGTAGGCGGCGCGTGGGTCGTTGTCCACTGCGTAGCTGATTTCGTTGACGCGCGGCAGCGGGTGCATGACGATCATGCGGTCTTTGGCCCGGCTCATCAGCTCCGGATCGACGATGTAGCGGTCCTTGACCATGTCATATTCGGCGAGGTCGGTGAAGCGCTCTTTCTGCACGCGCGTCACGTAGAGCACATCGACGTCGCCGATGATCTCGTGGACATCCTCGCGCTCCTCGTAGGCGTGGCCGCTGCGGTCGAGCACCTCCAGCACATCCTTGGGCATGCGCAGGATCTCCGGGCTGACGAAGACGAACTCCACCGGATAGTTGACCAGCAGCTTGGTCAGGCTATGCACAGTGCGGCCGTACTTCAGGTCGCCCACCATCGCCACCTTCAGGCCGCCGACCTCGCCCAGCGCCTCGATGATGGTGTAGAGGTCGAGCAGCGCCTGGGTGGGATGCTCGCCCACGCCGTCGCCGGCGTTGATCACGGGCTTGCTGGCGTAGTGCGCCGCAATGGCCGCCGAGCCGACCTCGGGATGGCGAATCACGATGATGTCGGCGTAGCTCTCCAGCGTGCGCACGGTGTCAGGCAGGCTCTCGCCCTTGGTCACCGAGCTATACTGCACGTTGTTGATCGGGATCACCTGGCCGCCCAGCCGGAGCATCGCCGCCATGAAGCTGGAGCTGGTGCGCGTGCTCGGCTCGTAGAAGAGGTTGGCCAGAATCTTGCCCTGGAGCAAGTCGGCGCTGCCGAAGCGCTCCACCAACACCTTCATTTCGTCCGCCACGTTGAAAATATAATCCAGCTTGGTGCGGTCGAACTGGCTGACGCTGATGATGTCTTGGCCGTAAAAGCCGTTGTCCGTGCGGTTGGCGGCCATGCTGTCCACCTGTTTGATTTTGGGTTCCATAAGAAACGTTGCTCCTTTTGCAAATCGAACGATCAAACGAAAATCAAAAAAATTCAGCGTCCGGCTATTTACTCCTGAAACAGCACCTTCCCAAATCCCGGCTTCGCCAATACTTCCCCTTCTTGATAGACGGTTTCTCCGCGCAGCACGACGCGCTCCACCCGCCCATAGACGCGCCGACCGGCGAAAGGCGTCCATCCGACCCTGGTTTTCAGGCCGACGTTCGTCAACGTGTAGGCGGCGTCCACATCGACCTCCACCCAGGCGTCGGGCTGTGCGGGCAGCCCGTAAATGCGCCGCGGATTGTCCACGCAGCGGGCGACGATGTCTTGCACGTCGAGCCGGCCTTCGTGGACGGCGGTCAAGAGCAAGGGCAGCATCGTCTCCAGCCCGGGAACGCCGGGGGGCGGTGAAGCCGGCGCCTCGCTTGCGCCGACGCCTTTTTCCGCCAGCGTGTGCGGCGCATGGTCCGTGGCGAAGACGTCCACGACATCCAGATGCTCCCAAAGCGCGGCCACGTCGTCGGGCGTCGCCAACCGCGGGCGCATGTCGCCTAGCGGGCCCAGCCGCGGCAAATCTTCGACGGAAAGAAAGAGATGATGGGGCGTCGCCTCGCAGGTGACGGGCAGCCCGCGCTCTTTGGCTTTGCGGATCAGCTCGATCTCGCTGCGGCGGCTGACATGGGCGATGTGCAGGGGGACGTTATACAGGTGGCTCAAGGCCAGACAAACCGGAACCATCAGCTCCTCGGCGTGAACAGTGATCGGACCGAGCCCCTTCGCCGCGCCGTGCATCCGATAGCCAACCTGCGCCGCCTTCTCCGCCCAGGAGCGGAAGAGCCGATGCATCATCTCCAGCGTGTCGATGCGCAGACTGCCAAACGTGTCATTCACGTAAATCTTGAGGCCGCACGCCCGCTCCGCCGCCGGCAAGTAGGCGTCGCCCTCGGTGTTGGTGGCGCCAACAAAAAGCCCGACGTCGCATACAGCCTTGGCTGCTGCAAGTCGGGCCTTCTCCGCCAGTCGCTCCGGCGTGGAAGTCGGCGGGTTGGTGTTGGGCATGTCCAACACCGTGGTCACGCCGCCGGCCAGCGCCGCACAGGTGCCGGAGGCGAAATCCTCTTTGTGTTCGTAGCCCGGTTCGCGCAAATGGACGTGCGCATCCACCAGGCCGGGGAGACGTATTTTGCTCATGCGCTCGCCTTACCTTCGTTTGGCCTCATTGTCTCCATTGTAGCCGGAAGCAAGCGATCCACCCAAACCTCCGCCGTTCAATTCCGCAGAAGAGGAAGGGCGCTGGTAAAATGAGCATCGATAGGAGACCATCATGACGGATGCAAACATGAATAACGCCAAGACCAACGACCGCCTCGCCGCTCAACTCGCTTTCTTGCTCGAAATCGACCGCCTGAAGCGCGTCCTGCGACGCACCGCCATCGTGGGCGGCGAGCGCCGCGAGAACAGCGCCGAACACTCCTGGCACCTGGCCGTGATGGCGATGGTGCTGGCCGAACACGCCAACGAGCCGATCGACCTGCTGCACACCATCAAGCTGGTGCTCGTGCACGACATCGTCGAGATCGACGCCGGCGACACCTTCGCCTACGATGCGCAGGCCAACCTCGACAAGGAAGAGCGGGAGCGCGCCGCCGCCGACCGTATCTTCAGCCTGCTGCCCGATGATCAACGCGAGGAACTGCGCAGCCTGTGGGAGGAGTTCGACGCTCGCCAGACGCCCGAAGCGCGCTTTGCCAACGCGCTCGACCGCTTGATGCCTTCGCTGCAAAATTATGTCAATAACGGCGGCACCTGGCGAGAACCGGGCGTGGACCGCGAAGCGGTTTTCATCCGTCTCCAGCCGATCCAGGAAGGCTCCCAGACGCTCTGGAATCACGTCGAGGCCATGCTGAACAACGCCGTCGAGCAGGGGCTTATCCGAAAAG
>NZ_CAKZMJ010000106.1:5000-21765 GCF_937128415.1 uncultured Caldilinea sp. | reverse complement strand
ATCGAGGGAGGCAGGATGCGCCTGCACATCGTCATCCCGGCGAACACGAGCGCCGAGGTGACGCTGCCAGGCGCTTCACTGGCCGAAGTTACGGAAAGCGGCGTCCCCTTGGCGGAAGCCAGCGGCGTCTTGAAACCCGTCCAACGTGCAGAAGGCGTCTGGCTGACGGTGGCGTCCGGGGTTTATGACTTTGCGTATCCGCTGCGGCGTTAAAGGGTGAGATTGATCTTCTGCCTCGCTTTGCGCACTCTCTCATCGACCGGTCGAGGCTGGCGCCGGCGGAGGTGAAGGGCGGGCTGAAGGCGAAGGCGGCGCTGGGGCTGATGGACAGATGCTGGACTTCGTCAAGAAGGTCGTGTCAACTGAGAGGCTTTTAAGCTAAAAAAGCGGGCTGTCTCCGAGGAGAGGCCCGCTTTTTGATAAAAGGAAATGGGAAGATTTTACTCCGACATCCGCGGTGCGACGATATCGAACCAGAATTTGCCGCTGCGTTCGTTGTTGAGCGGCACGTGAATGTGCTTAATCTCCAGATACTCCTTCAACCCCCAGGTTCCCAGCTCGCGGCCGATGCCGCTCTGCTTGTAGCCGCCAAAGGGCGCCTCGGCGTTGATCATATGATAGTCGTTGATCCATACTGTGCCGGCGCGGATGCGCTTCGCCACGCTGACCGCCGTCTCGATGTCTCGGCTCCACACGCCCGCCGCCAAGCCGTAGATGGTATCGTTCGCCATGCGAATGGCGTCCTCCAGCCCATCGTATTTGATGACGCAGAGCACCGGCCCAAAAATTTCCTCCTGAGCGATGCGCATCGAGTTGTCAACGTCGGTGAAAATGGTCGGCGTGATGAAGAACCCGTTTTGCAATTCCGGGTCTTCGGGGCGCTTGCCGAGCAGCACCGGCGTGGCGCCCTCCTCGATGCCCAGGCGAATGTACTCCTCGATGGTTCTCAACTGGCTGGCTGAGATCACCGGGCCGAGGTCGGTGTCGCCGCTGCTGGAAAGTCCCACCCGCAGCTTCGAGGCGCGGTCGACGAGCCGCTCCAGAAATTCATCGTAGATGCTCGCCGGCACGAAAAGTCGCGTGCCCGACTCGCACGCCTGGCCATTGTGCATAAAGGTCGCCCACAGGCTGCCGTCCACCGCCAGGTCAAGGTCGGCGTCTTCCAGGATGATGTTCGGGCTTTTGCCCCCAAGCTCCAGCGTGACCTTTTTGATGGTGCTGGCCGCCTGTTGCATGATCTCGCGGCCGACCTCGGTGCTGCCGGTGAAAGCGATCTTGTCGACCATCGGGTTGGTGCAGATTTCCGGCCCCACCACCTGCCCGGGCCCCGTGACGACGTTGAGCACGCCCGGCGGCAACAATCCGGTCTCATGAATGATTTCAGTCATCTTGAGCAGGCTCAAGGGCGTGAAGGTGGCCGGCTTGATGACGACGGTGTTGCCCGCCGCCAGCGCCGGCGCAATCTTCCAAACCGCCATCAAAAACGGAAAATTCCACGGAATAATTTGCCCGCAGACGCCGATCGGCTCGCGGAGGACGAAGTTGTAGGAAAGTGCCGGAAAGGTAATCTGCGGCACCGGCTCCAGCGGCTCCATATCGGCCAGCTTGGCGAAATGACGAAAATGGATGAGTCCCACCGGGATGTCGAGCAGGTGCGCCTTGCGCCAGGTGCAGCCGCCGTCGCGCATCTCGGCGTCTGCGATCTCGTCCTGCCGCGCTTCAATGGCGTCGACCAGCGCATGAAGCAGCCGCGAGCGCTCTCCCGGCGCCATGCTGGGCCAATAGCCGTCGTCGAACGCCTCTCGCGCCGCGCGGATCGCCAACCGCGTGTCCTCGATGTCCGCCTGGGCAATCATGCCGAGCGTTTCACCGGTGGAAGGGTCGATGGTGGGACGATATTGTTCAGCGATCGGCGCCCGCCACTGGCCATTAATGTAGAGGTTGTAGTACGGTGCATCGCCGTTTGATCGGTTCATAGTCTTCCTCGATTGAACATGGGTGAGCCGTGTAAGCGTTGGGACGGTCGCACAGGGTTCCCCTTGCGTCGCGCCGTTTCTCAGCCTAGCAGCCAGACGTTCTGAAAAAATTGCGAGACGATTGATCACAAACTTTTGATCACACACTTTTGATCACACACTTTTGATTGCAAACTTTGATTGTAAACTTCTCATCAAACCTTTAACCTCTCTTCACGATTTTTTCAGGAATTTATTCGATAGTATAGATGCGCTGTTGTTCCGATGCCGGTGCCTTCTCACCGGCCAACCGAAAGCACCCGGGGCGCCCGCCGCCGGGACTTTCAAAACATAACATAAAAAGTCCCGTCGACCCAAATCGGCGGGACTTTTTTGTGGCGACCTGTCCACCAGGTTATTGTGTTTCCCCTCCTCATGGTAAAATCCATAGCGGTTTCATGGAAGACGTTGCAATGAAAACAGGCGTTCAAAACATCTCATTTATTAAAACATCTCATCTATTGGAGTGTCATGCGTCACGCACCGATTATTCTCTTCGGCGTGGGCGGGGTTGGCAGCGCACTGATTCGCCAGATCGTGCAAAATCGAGCGCACCACGCCACAGAGTTCGAGCTGGAATTGCCGATTGCAGCGGTCTGTGACCGGGATGGCGCCGTCGTTGCTCTAGGAGAGGCTATCGAAGACGTCACCCTCCTCGACATCATCGATTTCAAAAAGCAAGGCGGACGGCTCGCCGACTATGCGCAAGGCGGCCCGCAACAAGACCTCGCCGCCATTGTAGACGTCGCCGGCCGACCCAACGCCATCGTCGTCGACTGCACGGCCACCGAAACGACCGCCCCTGCGCTGATTGCAGCGCTGGAACGCGGATATCGGGTCGTCCTCGCCAACAAAAAGCCCTTGACGATCGAACAGGAGGTGTACGACCGGCTCACCAGAGCCGGGGCCACCGTGAACGGACGTCCGCCGCGTCAGCTCACCGCCACGCGCTGGGAGACGACCTGCGGCGCCGGGTTGCCTGTCATCGCCACGCTCCATCGACTCATCGCCAGCGGAGATGCAATCACCCGCATCGCCGGCGCGTTGAGCGGCACGTTGGGCTACGTCATGACCGGCTTGCAACAAGGGCGCCCTTTCAGCGAAGTGGTGCGCGAGGCGCATCGACTCGGCTACACCGAACCCGACCCACGCGACGATCTGGGCGGCGTCGATGTGGCGCGCAAGGCGCTGATCCTGGCGCGCGGGCTGGGCTGGCGTCTTGGGCTGGAGGATGTCGCCGTCACCAGCCTCTATCCGACGGAAATGGCTTCCCTGTCGGTGACGGAGTTTCTCGAAGCCCTCCCTTCGCTCGATGCACACTTCCGGCGTTTGGTTGAGGAAGCGGTCGCGCAAGGCGGAGTGCTGCGCTATGTGGCGACGGTGGCCGAAGGACGCTGCACTGTGGGGCCGCAGACGGTGGACGCCAGCAGCCCGCTTGGGCAGCTGCGCGGGGCCGACAACCTCGTCGAATTCCACACGCGCTGGTATCAGCCGACGCCGCTCGTGATTCAGGGGCGCGGGGCAGGGGTCGACGCTACGGCGGCCGGCGTCCTGAGCGACATCGTGGAGCTGGCCTTGTTGCATGCGTAAACTGGTTGCGTGCGTAAATTGTTGGATGAATGGTTGGATTTACAAGATCAGCATTTTTCGCTGTAGGAGTGCAGAACGATGAACAAAATTAAGGTCGGCGTTCTCGGAGCAACGGGCGCCGTGGGACAACGCTTTGTGCAGATGTTGCAGGGGCACCCCTGGTTTGAGATTACGGCGCTCTTTGCCTCGGAGCGCAGTGCAGGCAAACGCTACGTCGAAGCCTGCCGCTGGAATTTGCGCGGAGACATGCCGGAGGCCGTGCGCGAGATGCCGGTGCTGGCGTGCGAGCCTGGCCCCGATTGCCAGATCGTCTTCAGCGCCTTGCCTTCCGAGACGGCGGGCGAGCTCGAAGAGGAGTTCGCTGCGGCGGGCTATGTCGTTTGCAGCAACGCCCGCAATCACCGCTACGACGAAGACGTGCCGCTCCTCATCCCAGAAGTCAACCCGGAGCATCTCAAGCTGATCGAGGTGCAAAAGCACAGACGCGGCTGGAGCGGCTGCATCATCACCAATCCGAACTGCAGCACCACGCACATGATCTCGGCGCTGCATCCGCTGCATGTGCGTTTCGGCGTCAAGAAGGTCTTCGTCGTGACCATGCAGGCGGTCAGCGGGGCGGGCTACCCAGGCGTGAGCAGCATGGACATTCTCGACAACATCATTCCCTTCATCAGCGGAGAAGAAGAGAAGATGGAGCTGAAGGAGCCGCAAAAACTGTTGGGCGTCTTCGACGGCCAGCGCATCCGCTACGCCGACGTCGTGATCAGCGCGCACTGCAACCGCGTGCCGACGCGCAACGGCCACCTCGAGGCGATCAGCGTCGAGTTCGAGGAGCGACCGACGCAAGAAGAGATCGTCGAAGCCTGGCGCACCTACCACCCGCTGCCCCAACAGTTGCGTCTGCCGAGCGCGCCGCAGCCGGCCATCCTCTACGACGAGCGCCCCGACCGCCCTCAACCGCGCCTTGATCGCATGGCGGGCAGCGTGCCGGGCATGGCGACCGTCGTAGGGCGGCTGCGCCCCGATCCTTTGCTGCATTACAAATTCATGGCGCTTGGCCACAACACGATCCGCGGCGCAGCCGGCGGAAGCCTGTTGAACGCCGAGCTGCTGGTGGCGCAAGGATACCTCGGTCAAGCGGCTGCTGCGTTGGCGGAATCGACAGTCATGGCGTAAAATGTTAAAAAAATGGGACTGGACAGGCGCACCGACGCCGGGCGCCCGTCCAGCCCGAAAGCATCTGCTGCAAATGCGACCGGGTTGAGGAGCTTTGAGAGGAGTTTCCAGTGCCTTTACCATCAGCTAGCGCCGCGATCAAGGGTGAGAAATCGTTCTTGTACCAGAACTTTGGACGCGCCTCACTGGCCGACTTTTGCGAGGACTGGGTGATCTATCGCAACCTCGAGCCGCTGGACAAGCGCGTACCCGGGATCAAGCAGGCTTTCTATGACATGGAATTGCGCAGCGACCAGATTCCGCGCAAGCAAGAAAAGAACTACGCTCGCGCCGCCGTTTGGTTCATCAAGCGCATTCAGGCCGTGCGAGGGATGAACGCGCCGGTGGAGGAGCTGCTTTTCCTGGGCGACACGCTCTTCAACGATGGTCAGGCGTTTTTGAACATGGCGGAGGTCAGCGGCTGGCGCAGCGCCTGTTTTATCGGCGTCGAAAAGCCGGATGAAGCGCTGGCGACCCGCACGGAACAGGACCTCATCACCATCGCCAATCGTTGGGCCGCCATCGTCGACTGGGTCCGAGCGCTCAAGGCGCAAGGCTTTCAACTCGACGCACGCACCGCGGTGGTCGTCGATATCGACAAGACTGCACTGGGCGCCAAAGGGCGCAACGACAAAGTCATCGATCGCGCCCGGCTGACCGGCATTTATCGCACGATGGATTCTGTGCTGGGGCCAGACTTCGACCAGGCCACCTTCGAGAAGCACTACAACGAGTTGAACCGCTCGCGCTACCACCGCCTCACCGCCGACAACCAGGATTACCTCGCCTATATCTGCATGGTGCTGAACACGCGCCTCATCAGCTTTGAAGAACTCCTCGACGAAGTGGAGAACAACAGCCTGGAGGACTTCGAACAATTTATCCGCTGGGTGGATAGCCGCTTGATGATCAATCCCGCAGCCGGGCTGGCGCTGCGCGAAGTGCATGAAGCGGTGAACGGCGCAGTGCGCATCGGCGATCCCACGCCCTTCAAACGCTTCCGCCGCCAGGAATTCATCAGCACCATAGAGCACATGGGCAACATGCCGGACGACAGCAGCGTCCAGGAAATTCTCGCCAACGAAATCACCATTACAGAAGAAGTGTATCAGTTGGCGCTGTGGCTCAAGGCGCGCAACTGTCAAATTCTGTGCCTCAGCGACAAACCCGATGAGGCTTCCCAGCCTGACCCCCGCCGCTCCGCGGAGCTGCCGCCGCTTCATCGGGCGCAGACCCATCGCGTGGGCGTGGATGTGCGCGAAGCATTGAGCGCGCTGGACTGAGAGAAGCGCGATCGCGCGCAAGGAGAACCGTCTGCGCACAGCAGGATCACCGGCCCATCGCCTGCATCAACCCGTAACTCGAATTACTGACCCCGGAGCGTCGGGTCGATATGCTGCTGATAGAGACTTTGATGATTTGGACTTGTTTCCTGATTGAACGAGTGACAAAAAATGTCGTCACCCAAACGACCTTCTGACCATCGCACCCCGCCCGGTTCAAACGGGGGAAACTGGCTGAGCCGAAGCTGGTTTTGGATCGTGCTTGTGATCCTGCTGCTGATCGGCTCGCGCTTCCTCTTCGCTCCCTCGGGCGACGCCGCCAACCTGGTGGGGTTGAACCAGGTGGCGAACTACATCAACAACGACGACGTGCGCTCCATCCTCGTGCAGGGCGACGCCGTCTACGTCCAGCTGAAATCGAGCGCGCAACGCCTTCAGACGCGCAAAGAAAACAACCAGAGCCTGCTCGACACTTTGCGCGCGCTTGGCGTGAGCGAGGAGCGCCTGCAGACTCTGCCCATCGAGGTCGAAAGTGCGCCGAACAGCGGAGCCATCTTCAGCTGGCTGGTCATGATTCTGCCGATGCTGCTGGTCTTCGCCTTCTTTATCTTTATCATGCGTCAGGCGGGAGGAGGTGGGCAGAATCGCGCCATGCAATTCGGCCGCAGCCGCGCACGGAAAATGGAAGGCGCCGACCGCCCCACCGTCACCTTTGCAGACGTCGCCGGCTCCGACGAAGCCAAGCAGGAGCTGCAGGAGGTCGTCGAATTTCTTAAAGAGCCGCAAAAGTTCGCCGCGCTGGGCGCGCGCATTCCAAAGGGCGTGTTGATGGTGGGCGCCCCCGGCACGGGCAAGACGCTGCTGGCCAAAGCGGTCGCAGGCGAAGCGGGCGTCCCGTTCTTCGCCAGCTCCGGCTCCGAATTTGTGGAGATGTTCGTCGGCGTCGGCGCCAGCCGCGTGCGCGATCTCTTCGAGCAAGCCAAGAAGAACTCACCCTGCATCATTTTTATCGACGAAATCGACGCAGTGGGACGTCACCGCGGCGCGGGGCTGGGCGGCGGCAACGATGAGCGCGAGCAGACGCTAAACCAGATTCTGGTCGAGATGGACGGCTTCGACACCGACACCAACATCGTCATCATCGCCGCCACCAACCGACCGGACATCCTCGACCCGGCGCTGCTGCGCCCTGGCCGCTTCGACCGCAAAGTTGTGGTTGATCGGCCAGACCGTCGCGGCCGCGAGGCGATCCTGAAGGTGCACACGCGCGGCAAGCCGCTGATGCCGGACGTTGACCTGGGCCTGATTGCGGCGCAGACCGCCGGCATGGTGGGCGCCGACCTCGAAAATCTGGTCAACGAGGCGGCGATCCTGGCGGCGCGGCGCAACAAGCGCGCCATCGGCATGTCGGAGTTCATCGAGTCGATCGAACGCGTGATGGCCGGGCCGGCGCGACGCAGCCGCGTGCTCGACGCCGAAGACCGCCGCGTGATCGCCTATCACGAAGCGGGCCACGCCATCGTGATGGAGGCGCTGGAGCACACCGAAGGCGTGAACAAGATCACGATCGTCAGCCGTGGTCAGGCGCTTGGCTATGTGATGCCCTTGCCTGAAGAAGATCGCAACCTGCGCAGCCGCGCCGAGTACGAAGACACCCTGGCCGGGCTGTTGGGCGGTCGCGTCGCCGAGGAGCTGATCTTTGAAGAGCCGACCACCAGCGCCGCCAACGACCTGGAACGCGTCACCAAGCTGGCGAAGGCGATGGTGACCCGCTTCGGCATGAGCGACGTGATCGGCCCGCTGCAGCTCAATTCTGGAGATTCCAACCCCTTCCTGGGGTTGGAGCTTGGTCAACAGCGTTCCTACAGCGAAGATGTGGCGCGCAAAATCGACGCTGAAGTGCGCCGCATCGTCAGCGAAGCATACGACCGTGCGCGCGCCGTGCTCAAGGCTCGTCAGGCCCAGCTTGTTCAGGTCGCCGAAGCGCTTTTAGAGAAAGAAGTGCTGGAGCGCAAGGAGTTCCTCCAGATCTTACAATCCGGCGCCCCCCTCCCTGAAATGGCGGCCGCCAGCGCCGATTGAACGTGTTGCGTGTTACGTGCTGCGTGGTTTTGTTACGCAACATGCAACACGCAGCACGCAACACGCTATCCCTTTCCCGCCAACGCCACAGCGATTTGCGCCGCCACCCCGGCGTTGTTGCGCAACAGCGCCAGATTCGCCTGCAAACTGCGCTCCCCGGTCAATTCAGCGATGCGTTTGAGCAGAAAGGGCGTCACCTCTGCGGAGCGCAGACGTTGCGCCTCCGCCTCCTTCACCGCCTGCTCGATCGCCGGCTCGATCTCCGCCGCCGGGATCTCCGCTTCAACAGGAACCGGAACCGCCACCAGCAGGCCGCCCGGCAGCCCCAGGCGCTGTTTGGCGCGCCAGATGGCCGCCACTTCTTCAGGAGCGTCGCAGCGGACATCCACGCCCAGTCCACTGCTGCGGCTGTAGAAAGCGGGGAACTCCTCCGTCCCGTAGCCGACCACGGTGACGCCGAAAGTCTCCAAATACTCCAGTGTCGCCGGCAGGTCGAGGATCGCTTTGGCGCCTGCGCAGACGACCACGACGGGCGTCTGCGCCAGCTCCTGCAGATCGGCGCTGACATCATCCCCGCGCCCGCGGTGGACGCCGCCGATGCCGCCGGTGGCGAAGACCTCGATGCCGAAACGGTGCGCCGCCCACATGGTCGTGGCCACAGTGGTGGCGCCGTCGAGTCGGCGCGCCGCCACGATCGGCAGGTCGCGGCGGCTCACCTTGCGCACATTGCTTGCAGTCGCCAGATGGTGCAACTCTTCGTCGCTTAAGCCGGCGCGGAGTTCTCCACCTAAGATAGCCACCGTGCGCGGCTCGGCGCCGTAACTGCGCACGATATTCTCCATCTCGCGCGCCAGAGACAAATTTTGCGGGTAAGGAAGGCCGTGCGAAATTACGGTCGATTCAAGCGCTACGGGCGGGCGGTTCACTGACATGCAAAAGTCCTTTCTCCGGTCGATAGGGCGCTTTGTGATCGAGGTCGCCGATGAACTCCGGCAGATCCGTGTGACCCAGCAGCTGACGGATCGCCATGATCTCGCCGATGTGATAGTAGTAATGGTAGATCACGCGCAACATCAGCGAGCCGTAGGTCGTGGTGATCCCCCAGCCCGGCACGGTGAACGGCTCCGTCAACGTCGGCGTGGCGACGCCGTCAAGCCAGGGGTCAGAGGCGGCGGTCACCTCGCGCCACGCCTGCAACACCTGTTCCAGCGGCGGCGCGCTGGCAGGCCGTCCGTAGGCGAAGTCGGCGTCCAATTCGGGTCGCAGCTTGGTTCCCTGGGCGAAACGCAGCCAGTAACGCTGCTCCTGCCAGGCGAGATGACCTACGATCCAACTGATGCAGTTCATGGGCAAGAAGCGTCTGCGCGCCTCCTCATCGTTTACGCCGGACAGAGCGCGCTGCAGCTCGCCGCGCGTGAAACGCAGCTGCTCCACCAAGGGATGCGTCATTTGATCGGTTCCTTTCTTGAGACACTTTTTTCTTGTGAAACAAAAGGCGGATTTGTGGCATGATGACGCCAGAACAAGTCAGCAAGGATATTTCAACACAGACCGAAAACAGTGTACCATAAAAAGAGTGCAAAACTTTGGAGGCGCATCCCAGCGTTGTGCATTCATCTCATGAAGTATCTCAGCCGAGGAATCCATTTTCGGCGCATCATTCAAGTTTACTCAAAAACTTTAACAAAATATCCATCACAAACGAAAGCGAGAACCTATGAAAGACATTGCATCGCTTGTTTCCCAGATGACCCTTGAAGAAAAGGCGGCGTTGGTCACCGGCGCCAGCGCATGGACGACGACGCCGGTCGAGCGGCTCGACATTCCGGAGCTGCTCATGTCGGATGGGCCGCACGGCGTGCGCCGCGTGCCGGACGTGCACGCGCTCGGCGCACCGAGCCTGCCCGCCACCTGCTTTCCGACGGCGGCGCTGCTGGCGTCGACGTGGGACCGCGAGCTGTTGTACGCCATGGGGCAGGCGCTGGCCGAAGAGGCGATTGCGCTCGGCGTCGGCGTGCTGCTGGGGCCGGGCGTCAACATGAAGCGCACGCCGCTCTGTGGTCGCAACTTCGAGTACTTTTCCGAAGACCCCTTCCTCGCCGGCGAGCTGGCCGCCAGCCTGGTGCAGGGCGTCCAGAGCAAGGGCGTAGGAACCTCCCTTAAGCACTACGCAGCAAACAACCAGGAGACGCAGCGCATGCGCATCGACGCCGTCGTCGATGAACGCGCGCTGCGCGAAATTTACCTGCCCGCCTTCGAGCGCGTGGTCAAACAAGCGCGCCCCTGGACGGTGATGTGCGCCTACAACAAACTCAACGGAACCTATTGCTCCGAACACCCCCAATTGTTGACGCAAATCCTGAAAGAGGAGTGGGGGTTTGAAGGTCTCGTCGTCTCCGACTGGGGCGCCGTGCACGACCGCGTCAAGGCGCTGCAGGCCGGCCTGGACCTGGAGATGCCCGGCCCCAGGCCGCACCGCACCCAGGCGGTGATCGACGCGGTGAAGTCTGGGAAATTGGATGAAGCCGTGCTCGACGAAGCGGTGCGACGGGTGCTGCAGATCGTCTTCCGTGCGGCGGAGACGCCTAAAGGTGGATCGTTCGATGTCGCCGGCCATCATGCGCTGGCGCGGCGGGTGGCGGCGGAAGGGATGGTGTTGCTCAAGAACAACGGCATCCTGCCGTTGATCCATCCCCAGCGCATCGCCGTGATCGGCCGTGCGGCGAAGGAGCCGCATTTCCAGGGCGGCGGCAGCTCGCATATCAACCCCACACAGGTGGACAGCCCTTTCGACGAGCTGCAAGCGCGCGCGGGCGACGCTGTGCTCACCTACTGCCCCGGCTATCCCGCCGACGACAGCTTCGACCAGGCGCTGATCGACGAGGCAGTGACCGCAGCGCAGGCGGCGGAAGTGGCGCTGCTCTACATCGCCCTGCCTTCGTACAAGGAGTCCGAAGGATATGACCGCGCCGACCTCGACCTCACCCGCCAGCAGGTCGCCCTGATTCAGGCGGTGAGCGCCGTGCAGCCGCGGTGCGTCGTCATTTTGCACAACGGCTCCGCCGTGGTCATGAGCGAATGGATCGAGGGCGTGGCGGCGGTGCTGGAGGCGTGGATGATGGGGCAGGCGGGCGGCGGCGCCATCGCCGATATTTTGTACGGCGTCGTCAATCCCTCCGGCAAGCTGGCCGAAACGTTCCCCGTGCGGTTGGTGGATACGCCTGCTCATCTCAATTTCCCCGGCGAAAACGGCCAGGTGCGTTACGGTGAAGGGCTGTATATCGGCTATCGCTACTATGACGCAAAACAGGTGGCTCCCCTCTTCCCCTTCGGTCACGGCCTCAGCTACACGACCTTCGCCTACAGCAACGTGCGCGTCTCCGCCTCGACCTTCCGCGACGTGGACGGCGTCACCCTCAGCGTCGATGTGACGAACACCGGCAGGAGGGCGGGCAAGGAGGTGGTGCAGGTCTACGTGCGCGACCGCCGCTGCTCGCTGCAGCGTCCGCCTAAGGAACTCAAGGGCTTCGCCAAGGTCGAGCTGCAGCCGGGCGAGACGAAGACGGTGACCATCCCGCTTGACTTTCGCGCCTTCGCCTTCTGGCATCCAGGCCATAAGCAATGGGTGACCGAAGACGGCGAGTTTGACCTGCTGATCGGCGCGTCCTCGGCGGACATCCGCGCCCAGGCGACGGTGACCCTGCAATCGACGCTGCAGTTGCCCAGCCTGCTCAATCGCGAATCCACCGTGCGCGAATGGCTGGAGGACCCGCGTGGCCGCGCCGTCTTCGAGCCGTTCTTCCAGCAGATGATGGCGCAAATGCGCGCTGCGATGGGGGGCGGCGAAGAGGAAGGCGGCATCGGCATGGACATGACCGGCTTCATCATGGAGACGCCGCTGGTGAGCATCCTCGGCTTCCAGGAAGCGATGCTGCCTGCGCCCGCCGAGGCCATCGTCGCCGATCTGTTGCAGAAGGTGCACGGCTAATCTGAAGAGGGCGCAAAAATAAACTGCCGCCGCATGCGCTGTGCATGCGGCGGCGTTTCCACCGGTCTTGGCGCTACACGCTTTCGCGTTGCCATCGATCGGCGCAGCGCTGCAACGCCGCCCGCATCGCCTCCTGGTCGCTCCATGGATATTCGATCTCGCCAAAGCACATGCTGCGTTCATGTCCCTTGCCAAAGGCCGCCACCACGTCTCCTGCTCGCGCCATCTCCACGCCGGCTTGAATCGCCTCGCTGCGGTCAGGAATGATGACATAGCGGTCCGGCCCTGCGAACTCGCGCACTCCGCGCTCGATTTCCCGGCAGATTTCCTCCAGGTCCTCGGTGCGCGGATCCTCCGCCGTGATGATGGTGTAGTCCGCCAACTGACCGCTGACCCGCCCCATCAAATAGCGCTTCTCGCGGTCGCGCAGCCCCGCCGAGCCGAAGATGGCGATCAAACGGCCGCCCTCTCCGTTGCGCCCGACGAGCGGCCGGAGCGTAGTCAACGCCCGCTCTAGGCTCACCGGCGTGTGCGCAAAATCGACGATGGCCAGAAAGGGTTGACCGACGTCGATGCGCTCCATTCGCCCCGGCACGGGCGGCATCTCCTTCACCCCGCGCTGCACCGCCGAGGGCGGGATGCCGAGCGCCAGCGCGACCGTCGCCGCGCACGCGGCGTTGTACACATTGAATTCGCCGATCAGCGGCGACTCGACCGGGAAACGGCCGCCCCACCAGCGCAGGTCGAAGCGCGTGGCGTCGGCGTCATAAGCAATGTTTTCTACAGCGACGTCTAAGGAATGCGGAGAGCGCCCGGCGATCCCGTAGCTGCGAATCGCTACGTCCAGGGCGCTGCTTTCCATCTCCTCGGCCAGTGCGGCGCGCAGGGCGTCGTAGCTGCCGGCGTCATCGGCGTTGAGCACCGCCGCGCGCGGCGCGCCCGGCTTGGGCGAAGAGGCGAAGAGCGCACGAAAAAGCAGCGCCTTGGCCGCCACATACGCCTCGCGCGTGCCGTGATAGTCGAGATGTTCGTGGGTGATGTTGGTCACCGCCGCCACATCAAAGTCGACGGCCGCCACGCGCTGCTGATGCAGGCCGTGACTCGTGCTTTCGACCACCGCATAGCGACAGCCCGCGTCCACCATGGCGCGCAGAAAACGCTGCACGTCGGGCGCATCCGGCGTGGTGACGTGCAGGCCGGTGTCGATCTCCTCTCCTCGAATGCGCGCGCCCACGGTGGTGATCACGCCGACCGCCCCGGCGGGCGCCTCTGTCGTCGCCGTCGCCGCGCGCAGGATTGACTCCAGAATGGTGGAGGTCGTCGTTTTGCCGTCGGTGCCGGTGACGCCCACGACGGTGAGGCGCCGACTCGGAAAACCTTGCAGCGCCGCACAGACGAAGGCCAGGGCGCGACGGCTGTTCTGCACGCGCAGATAAGGAACTGTGCGCCCTAAGCCGTTCGCTTCGGCGTCGATGATTTCAGAAAGAGGGCGTTCGCCGATCACCGCTGCGACGCCTTGTGCGATCGCTGCGGGGATAAAACGATGGCCATCGTTGTGAACGCCCGGCACGGCCACAAACAGCGAACCCGGACGCACCTGCCGGCTGTCGGCGGTGACGCCCTCAATTGCGATATTCGACGCCTTTTCGGAAAAAGAAAGCTCTGCGTCAGGGAGCGTGTTCAGCAATTCTCGCAGCGTCATCATACAAATGCTCAGCGTGCTCAGAGGCTTAGATATCTCGCGGTCCGCGCAGGATCGACACGCCTGCAGCCAAAACGACCAGGCCGAACACCACAATTGCGCCCATCAGGATTGCGGGCAGACGCGCGTTGAGCTCGGCGATCACGTCGATTGGCGTCACAGCCGCTTCTGGCGTCGCTGAGACTGAAAGCGGCGTAGGCGTCACCGGCGCAGTCGCTTCCATTGTCGCCGCGCCGACCGACGAAGGCGCCTCGGACGGCGAGGTCGCCGTGGGCGTGGCGGTCGGCGACGCCGCGAGGACAGGCGTGGCGGTCGGCAGCACGATCGCCGCGCCGCCCGGTGAAGCTTCGATCTCCGACGCGGCCTCGGGGGTTAACGAGACGGGACGCACCACGCGCATCAACGCGTCGATGGCGCGTCGGCTGGCGTCTCTTTCCGAAGAGGGAAGATTGTCCACGCCGGCTGTCGCCCCGGCGGCAGCCTCGCCTTGCGGTTGCGTCGTTGTGGCGTCGGAGGCTTCCGTCTGCACCGGCGTCGGCGTCTCCGTCGGGATGGGCGTGTCCGTCGGGATGGGCGTGTCCGTCGGGATGGGCGTGTCCGTCGGCGTCGCTGTGAAGGTCGGCGTCGGCGTCTCCGTCGGCGTGTTGGTGGGCGTCGCCGTGAAGGTCGGCGTCGGCGAGGGCGTGGGGGTGGGCGTGGCCGTCGCCAGGGCCGCAGCCACGTTCAGCGCCGGCATGGCGGCGATGCTGAAGAAGGTCACGCCTTCGTCGTCGCTGCGCGCAACCCATCCCTCCCCGCCTGCATACACAGTGCGCGGGGCGCGCGGCGTATTGGCGACGCTGTAAACCGCCGTGCTGTAGGGTGCGCCGTCGAGCGTAGCCAACGACCACGACTCCTCGCGGCCCACCCATAAACCATTGTCACTGGCGGCGACAATCAAACGGCCCGTAGAAACGAGATCATAATAAACGCTGTTGGGAAGGCCGGATATCTGCGTCCAGGTCTCCCCATCTTGACTGACATAGAGCGCCGAGCCGGAGCCTGCATAGAGGACGCCGCCATCCGCCAACAAACTGAAGATGATGCCGGTCGTCGGCGTGCCGGGGACAGCTTCCCAGGCTGCAGCGCCTGCCGGCAGGCGATAGAGCCCGTTGTGCGTGCCTGCGTACAACGCATCGCCAAAGAAGGTCAACGAGCGCACTCGCCGCGCCTCGCCGACCAGTCCTCGGTCAAGCTGCTGCCAGGTGACGCCGCCATCCTCGCTGCGGAAGACGCCATCGAAGCGGGTGCCCGCGTAGAGCACGGAGCGATTGTTCTCAACCGCCATGTACAGCACGCCCACTGCGCTGTTGGCGCTGAGCAGGTTGCGGAAACCGGGAATTTCGCTCCAGGAGGCGCCGCCATCCAATGAGCGGAAAATAAAGCCGGCGCCTCCGTCGGACGCGTAGGCCAGCCGTCGGTTGCGCGGGTCGTAGACGAGCGAGGTGATGCTGATGTTCGGCGGCAGGTCCGGCGTCGTATTGACCCAACGGATCCCGGCGTCCTCGCTGCGATAGATGCCCGCCGGGCGCGGCGAATTGAGAACGCCGGCCAACACCTCGTTGGGCGCCAGCGGCGCCACCGCCAGGCTCAGAACCGGATTGGCGGTCGGGGCGACGCCCTGCGCCGCCATCCACTGCGGCCTCAGCGCCAGCCAGGCGCCTATTAACACCGTCAGCGCAATCAGAGCGCTGCGCAACCTCACACGGATCGAATCCCTTGTCATCATCCAGGTAGTATACCTGCACCCTTCCAATTTGGAGAACTGCTGAGGGACAACGCACCTGACGCCAGCAAAAAGGCGAGACCTGGAGCAGGTCTCGCCTGGGTGCAATTCACGACGCCGCTTCCACGGCGCCTGTCGCCGACCTATAGAATGGTGAGCAGAAACTGGGATGCGCTGTTGGCCCACTCGATGATGAGACCGGGATACATGCCGACCCAGAAGACGCCCAGCACGCAGATCGTGACGATCGCCTGGACGCCGATGCCGGGCGCGCCGATAAGCGGTCTCACCTCGCCCTCTTCGCTTGGGAAGAACATGACGCGCGCCAACGACATGTAGTAGTAAGCGGAGATGGCCACGTTGATCAACGCCATGGCGGCCAGGAAATAATACTGATGTTGAATCGTGGCGCCGAAGACAAAGAACTTGCCTACAAAGCCGGCGGTCAACGGAATGCCGACGAGGCTCAGCAGGAAGATCAGCATGGCCGTCGCCAGCCATGGCGAGCGCCGCACAAGCCCTGAAAAGTGCACGTAATCGCTGCCGCCCATCATGTTTTCAACCGCCATCACCACCATAAAGGCGCCAATGTTGGTGAACAGATAGCCGATCAAGTAGATGAGCATGCCGTTAAGGCCGTTCATCGAAAGCGACATCACATCGACGACGCTGGAATCCACCACAGCGGTGAGCCCCAGCAGAATGTAGCCGGCGTGGGCGATGCTGCTGTAGGCGAGCATGCGCTTAACGTTTGTCTGGCGCAGCGCCATCAGATTGCCGGCGAACATGGAGAGCACGCTGAGCGCCCCCAGCACCGGCACCCACACCACCGCGCTTGGCCCGAAGGACAGCAACAGGATGCGCGCCATGACGGCGAAGCCCGCCGCCTTGGAAGCCGTCGAGAGATAGGCAGTGACAGGCGTGGGAGCGCCTTCATAGGTGTCCGGCGTCCACTGAAAGAAGGGCGCCAGGCTGGTCTTGAAGCCCAGTCCCGCCATCACCAACAACACTGCGGGCCCCACCGCCAGCCGCACCGATTCGTTCTCCAGGAAGGTCTGCCCGATCACGACCAGATTCAGCGAGCCGGTCGCTCCGTACATGAAAGTCATGCCGTAGAGCATGACG
>NZ_CAKZMJ010000106.1:0-2500 GCF_937128415.1 uncultured Caldilinea sp. | reverse complement strand
CGGCGCCGCGTGTGAAAGGAATCACCGTGTAGCCGTAAAGCTCATCCACCCAGAACTTACGGTGCATCGCCCACCAGATCGGACCAAGCCAGCGGCGCATCGGGTCGATCTGGCCTTCGGGCAAACCGTTGCGATAGACCCAGTAGCCCAACCCGAGGCCGCCGAGCGAAACCACCAGTGAAATAAGGAGCACCAGGAAGTTAAACTCTGGATGAGGGAACTTGAACGCCTGATACTCAATGTATGGCTCCAGCTGGTGCTCGATCCAGTTCGGAAAGAGCGCCCCCAAAAGCGGAAAATCTTTCGGGATGCCCAACCATCCCAAGCCGATGACGAAGGGAGTGATCAAAATCAGCGGAATCGTCATCGACCTCACGCTCTCTGTGGCGTGAGCGGCGCCCTCGCTGCGCGGTTGACCGAGGAACGTCAGCATGATCTGGCGCGCCGTGTAGAAAGCGGTCACCAACGCTGAAAACGCCAACGTCCAGAAGACCGCCCACTGGCCGGTGTACCATTCGCTGGCGAGAATTTCATCCTTCGACCAAAAGCCGGCCGTGAAGAAAGGGAAGCCAGCCAACGCCAGGCCGCCGATGATGAATGTCCAACCGGTGATGGGCATACGCTGCAGCAACCCACCCATGTTGCGCATATCCTGCGGGTCATTGGGGTCCAAAACGCCGTCTGCGCGTTGAATCAGGCGCGGCCCATGATGCGCATCGTGCTCCCCGTGGCCGTGTTCCTCATCATGGGCGCCGTGTTCATGCGCATGATGAAAACCATGCTCGACGCCGTGAATCACAGAGCCGGAGCCGAGGAAGAGCAATCCTTTGAAGAACGCATGCGTCAACAGGTGGAAGAAGCCCGCCACGTAAGCGCCTGTGCCCAGGGCCGCCACCATATAGCCGAGCTGCGCCACCGTCGAGTACGCAAGCACGCGCTTGATGTCCCATTGCGCCACGGCGATGAGCGAGGCGAAGAGCGCCGTGAAGGCGCCGATGCCGGCGACGAACTGCATGCTGCCCGGAGCGACCTCGCCGGCGGCGTAGTAGAGCGGGAACATGCGCACCAAGAGGAAGACGCCCGCCGACACCATCGTCGCCGCATGGATCAAAGCGCTGACCGGCGTCGGGCCTTCCATGGCGTCCGGCAACCAGACGTGCAGCGGAAACTGGGCGCTCTTGCCAATGGTGCCGAAGAAGATCAGCACGGCGATCAGGGCGATGGCCGGCGTGGTGAAGTTGAGCACCGGCACGTGCACCATCATCTCGGAGAGATGCTTCATGTTCTCCGGCGCCAGAATCTGCTCGAAGACCAGCGTGTTCTCGACGCTCCACATGTAGAGCAGCATCATGCCGGCGAACATCAGGGCGTCGCCGATGCGCGTGGTGACGAACGCTTTGAAGGCCGCCTTCTTGGCCGACTCCTTCTCAAACCAGAAGCCGATGAGCAGATAACTGCACAGGCCCATGATCTCCCAGAAGACGAAGAAGGTCAGCAGCGAATTCGACACCACCAATCCCAACATGCCGGTGGCGAACAGGCTGATGTAAGCCATGAAACGGCTGTAGCGAGGATCCTTGCCCTGGGCATACGCCAGCGGATAGTCTTCCTTGCGCAGATGAGAAGGGAAAGTCATATAGCCGCTGGCGTAGATGAAAATCATGAGCAGCAAGAAGGTCACCATGAAGATCATCAGCGCGTTGGCCGGGTCGACCTGAAACCCGATCATCAGCTCCGTT
The DNA here is from genome assembly GCF_937128415.1 of uncultured Caldilinea sp. Lineage (GTDB taxonomy): Bacteria > Chloroflexota > Anaerolineae > Caldilineales > Caldilineaceae > Caldilinea. Next base: position 761 of record NZ_CAKZMJ010000106.1, on the reverse strand, counting down.
GCGCCGGTGGGGATTGTGAAAAGCTCACCGTACAGTGGATGTTCGCCGAAATGTGGAGTCGTAAACACGCTGAATGCAATCGGCCAACCCAGCACAAAGCTGACGAGCACCCCGCCGATCGCCGTGAGCGCGCTCACCGTCTTGTTGCGATTCAAAAAGAGGACGATAGCGACAAAAGCGAGAAAGGGCGGCACCGGCAAAAGCCAGGCGAGATTCAAAAATCCTTGCATTGCTTACCCTCGTTTTGCTTTACGACCCGTTGACGTCATGAATTCAATCGATTCAGGATGGTCGCCGATATCGAAAACTGCGAATCAGGTTGCCGATGGCGTATCCGATCAAGGCGCCGACGATGACGAAGACCAAAAAAATCAAGTCGTTCGGCACACCGATTGCGCCACCGATCGCCACTGCCACCGTGGCGCCGAACACCGCCATCAACAGCAGAAACGTCTGCTCCGATTTGCGCTGCTTCGCTTCGGCCAGCAGTTGCGCTGCGTCCCGGTAGTCTGGCTTGTATTTTACAATTTCTTTGAGCGCATGAATTGCGCCCGTGTAATTCCCCTGGCTCATCTTCTCCAAAGCCAGGTTGTACAGAAATTCACACTGTTCTTCTAATGTGCCCGTGAGTTTCTGACTCGGCATGACGCTGTTTCAAAGGATAGAGCCTGTTAAGTCCCCTGACGCTTTCAGGAAGCTCTTTCCCCTCCTGCGCAGGGCGGCGTCGCCAGCTTCACCCTTTCAGCAGATCCAAATCATCC
>NZ_CAKZMJ010000105.1 GCF_937128415.1 uncultured Caldilinea sp. | reverse complement strand
TCCCAGCATTGGGAGAGGGGGCAGGGGGTGAGGGCCTTCCTGCGCTTCGCCGGTTCATCCCGTGTCTCGGGGTCTGTTGAGGATGTGCGGCTGGGGGCCGCACCTAAAAAACGGAGCCGCACCGACGGCGCATCCTTCTGACTCCTCCTTGCGTAGCCGCCGCCTGTCGGCGCAATCCGTTCTATCGAGCGCCGGGTTCAACCGTGCGGCGTTTGCGGCGGCTGCCGACGAAACGATGCTCAGCCTGGCTCGCGCAGGACAACCGAGATCGGGAAGTGATCGCTGAATCCATCGACGTTGACGTTGCGCTTCGCGTTGCCCTTCGGCAGGCCAAAGGGGATCGGCCCTTGCGCTGCGCGGGGGTCGACCATCGCAGGCGGCGCCTCGATTCGCGCCGTCTCCTCCACCACCTGGATCGGACTCTTTTTCTGGAGCAACCCTCGGGAAACCAGAAACTGGTCGAAGAGAAAGCCGTCACCGCCAAAATAGAAGGTGCCGTGTAACGTCTTGGGTTTGCCTTTGCAGTCCTGGCAGCGTTGCTGTACATAACGCCAGGCCAGGTTGTAGAAGCGCACGGCGCTGACGGTGCGTTCGACGTCCCCGCGCTCGCGCGTCGACCGGGCGTGGGTCTGCAACGACTCGTCGAACGGCTCATCGTTGAAGTCGCCCATGGCAATGATGGGAATGTCGCGGCCGCGCACCTCCCAAATGCGCTGATGCCAGTAGGCCAGCGTTTCGCCGGCGGTCATGCGGAAGCCGCGCGACTCGTAGGCGCCGCCGCTGCGCGCAGGCCAGTGATTGCACAGTGCAATCAGATCGTTGCCTCGCTCGGTCGTGAAAGTGACCTGGGTGATGTCGCGCGTGCCGGTGCGTCGCAGGACGAAATGGGAGAACACCGCCTGTGGGTCAAACGTGTAGCGAGCGCCGTCGAATACAAAGGCGGTGTCGATGCCCCGGCGGTCGAGCCGCGCATCGAAGTGGACGACGTCGTACCGGCGCAGCGAGAGCCGGTCGTTGAGGCGGCTTGCCAACCGCCGCAGCGCGTAGGCGTTCTCCACTTCGCACACGCCCAAGATGTCCGGCCCGCGTCCCTCGTTCATCTGGCAGAGGCTGGACGCAAGCTGGTCGATCTTGCGCTCGAACAACGCCTGCGTCCAGCCTCTCAGGTCGGCGGCCATGGCTTTGGCGATCCACGGCTCTCGCTCCGGAAAGCCCTCCGGCGCAAAGAGATTTTCCAGATTCCAGAAGGCGACAAAGTGATCGGGCATAGCATGCTCCTTGTTGAATTCTTCAACCCAGCGTTGCGCCGTTGAGGGGGGCGTCGGTTCGCGGCGTCGACTGTACGCGTCGCAGCGTTCGGCTTGCAGGGCATTATATCGTCTTTCGCTGCGCTCGTCATCCCCAAGCCAGATTTCTTCATGAAAGCCCAGATTTTTATATTGACAACCCTTCATGATCACACTATAATGGTTATAACAATCTATCCACATAGAGACTTATTCACCGACAATTGCGTCAATCCTATGAAGTTTGTACGGCTCGATGGGGGCAGCCACGTGCCGCTCTATCTGCAACTTTCGTCCGCCCTGATTGCGCAGATCGGCTCAGGGGAATTGAAACCGGGGGATCGCATCCCGTCGGAGCGCGAGCTGGCGGCGGAGCTGGGCGTCAGCCGCATCACAGCGCGCCAGGCCATCGACATGCTGTTGAGGAACGGGTTGGTCTACCGCGAGCAGGGGCGAGGCACCTTTGTGGCCGAACCCAAAATGCGCGGGCTGAAGGGTTTCCTCAGCTTTACGGAGGACATTTTGTCGCGCGGCATGCAGCCTGGAACCCGCGTTCTAAAGCAGGAGCTGGCTGAGGCCGACGAGGCGGAGCAAGCCAGGTTGAAGTTGCAACCGGGAGAAAAGGTCCTGCGGTTGGTGCGCCTTCGCCTCGCCAACGGCGCGCCGGTGGCGTTGCAATCGTCGGTGTTGCCGGCGCGCATCTGCCCTGGGCTCGAGCACGAAGATTTGACCGACAAATCGCTGTTCAGCGTCTTGCGACAAAAATACTTCGTTCATCCGGCGTGGACCGAGGCGGAAGTGGAGGCTCGATCCGCCGCTGCGGAGGAAGCCGAACTTTTGCGGCTGGCGCCCGGCGACCCGGTGCTGGTGATCACAGGGCTCACCTTCACAGAGACGTTTGAGTTCGTCGAAAGTGTGCGCACGGTGTACCGCGGGAACGATATGGCCATCTACATCGGCCGTCAGCGCCTGTGATGCGACGCCGACGCTTTCACTGCGCTTTTTCACACGCTTTTTCACACGCTGAAGTGTAGGCAGGGTGCAAGTGAAGATAGGCGAATCTACGAGAGCGCAGCCCAACATTCTGGCTGTCGACGTCGGCGGCTCCAAGGTGGCGGCCGCCCTCGTCACGGCTGACGGCGTTGTGCATCATCGTGTGCAGGCGCCCACCTCCCAACGAGGTCCGGTCGAGGGGATCGACCAAATTGCTGCTCTTTTACAGAAAATATTGGAAATAAAAGATCCTTCAACAAATGAAATTGCTGCCATTGGTCTGGGCGTTCCTGCTGTGTTGGAGGAAGGCACGGACCGCGTGATCTGGGCGCCCAACCTGGCCGGATGGCGCAACGTGGATCTACGTGGACCCTTGCAGGCGCGCTTCGGTTGGCCTGTGTATCTGGAATATGACGGCCATGCTGCAACCCTGGCTGAATGGTGGCTCGGGGCCGGGAAAAATCTGCATTCGTTTGTCAATGTCATCATCGGCACCGGCATCGGCGGGGGCATGGTGCTGGAGGGGCGCCTGGTGCGCGGCGTCAATCGTTTGGCGGGCGCGGCAGGATGGTTTGCTTTTACGACAGACCCTGCCGTTGCCGAAGAGAGGGATCGCTCGGTCGGCGCGTGGGAGGCCAAGGCGGCCGGCCCGGGCATTGTCTCCCGCGCCAGAGCATTGCTGGCGTCGGCGCCCGACTCGACCCTGGCGCAAGTGGATGAGGGGTCGCTCACGGCCGAGCAGGTGTTTGCAGCCGCCCGACAGGGCGACGAGCTGGCCCGGTCGGTGATCGAGGAAACTGCGGAGTGGATCGGCCTGGGGCTCGCCAATATCGTCAGCCTGGTGAATCCACAAGCGATTGTGCTGGGAGGCGGGGTGGGCGTCGCCTGTGCGCCGCTGCTGCCGCGTATCCTCGACACAATGAAGCAATGGGCGCAGCCCTGGTCGGCGCGTTCGTGCTGCGTTGCCATCTCCGCGTTGGGCGCCGACGCCGGCCTGTTAGGCGCAGCGTATGGCGCGCGGCTGCGATTGGGTCTTTGAGCGTCCGAGGGAAGGTCAAAGGAGGTGAGGCCTGTAGTGACATCTGCTCTCCGCTCCGTCCACTACGCAACGAAATGTCGCACGATTTGAATGAAAATGGAGGAGGTATGAAACCGAGCCGCACCCTGTTCATTTTGGTGGTAGTGTTCGCTCTGACAATGCTGAATGCATGCCTTCCTGCGCCCGGCGCCGGTCTCCAAGAGGGCGTCGCGCCGGCTGGAGAGAAGGTCAAGCTCACCGTGTTGACCCATTGGGGCGAAGAGTCGCTGCTCAAGCCGATGCGGGCGAAACTGGACGAATATACGAGTTTGAATCCCCACGTTGAAATCGACTATCAGACGGTCACCTTCGACCAGCTCTTGACCAAGATCACCACTGCGCGCGCGGCGGGCATCAGTCCAGATGTCTATCACTTCTACAACCTATGGATGCCCGACTTCGTTGAAGGCGGCATGTTAGATGAACCGCCCTCCGACGTCCTTGCAGATATTCAGGCCAACTATTCGCCGGGTTCGCAGAGCGCCGTCTCCTACGGCGGCAAGATTTGGGGGTATCCGACCGAGTTGAACACCTATCAGCTGTTGTACAACAAAAAGATGTTGCAGGAGGCGGGCATCGAGGCGCCGCCCGCCACATTCGCCGAGCTTAAGGACGCCGCCTGCAAGCTGGCCATCGCCAACCCTGACGGCACATTGGCGCGTTCCGGCTTTGTGCTCATGCCCGGTTGGGACTCCGGCGTTGTGCATCCCTTCCTGTCGCTGCTGTGGTCGAATGGGGGCGAATACCTTGCGCCGGAGACCTATCAGCCGCTCTTCAACGGCCCACAAGGTCAGGCCACCCTGCAGCTCTACGTCGATCTGATCGGCGAAAAATGCGCGGATCCATCCATCGGCGCCTTCGGCAATTTTGTCGAAGGCAAGGGCGCCATGTTGATCATGGCGAACTGGCTGCGGGCGACCCTTAAAGACGCCTTTGTCGACGGCTACGAAAATGTTGGCGTCGCCCCGATCCCGACGGGGGAAGGCGGCGTCTCGACCACGTTGCAATACAACTGGCTCTACGGCGTAGACAGCGGAAGCAAAAACAAGGAAGAAGCATGGAAGCTGGTTCAATGGCTGAATTCACCCGCCGGCGAAGGCGCTGCCTCCCCGATCGGCGACTATTTGACTTCGGCGCTTGGCGCCATCCCCAGCCGCATTTCGGATCAGCAGGCGCTGGCGGACCGATTGAGCGATGAGTTCATGACGGCTTATGTGCGCTCAGCCGCCAACGCCAGAGCAGAACCGGTGCTGCGCGGTGGACAGGAAATCAAAACTGCGCTTCAGCAAGGCATCGAGGCCGCCTGGTACGGTCAGAAAACGGTTGAGCAGGCGCTCAACGATGCGGCGGCGGAGGCGGAGCGCATCCTGGCTGAAAATCGGTGAGACGTCCGCGCTTTCGTTCACGAGTTGATTGACTTCTGGCTTGTAACGGCGTCTCCGGCGCAATCTTCCAGGAAGCTCCAGAGCTTCCTGGAAGATTCGCAGCCGGTCCAGAGATCAGTAAACGCTGCGGAGTTATCTCTTGGCTTCTCCTCAAGATCGAGTGTTCACAACAAGTCCGGCCCAGCTTGCCTCGTCAGCAGGCCCGCGCAAACATCGACGACGCATCGATCCTAAGATCTGGTGGGCCTATGCGTTTATCAGTCCGGTGTTGATCTTTTTATTGGTCTTCTCCGTCGTCCCGATCTTTTTCAGCTTTTGGGTCAGCCTGCACAGTTGGAACCTGATTACGCCGATTCCGGAAATGCCCTTCGTCGGCGTGGATAATTACACGCGCATTCTCCTCTACGATGACGTCTTCCGGCGGGCTTTGGTGAACACTTTTGTTTTTGCCTTTTGGGGAGTGACGTTCAACCTGGTGTTAGGATTGGCGGGCGCGCTGCTGCTTAATTCGCGCATTCGCTGGCGCCCCCTATGGTCGACGTTCTTTTTTCTGCCCATCGTGACTGCGCCGCTGGCCTTGGGCATGATGTGGACGGCGCTGCTCAACAAAAACTTCGGCCTGGTGAACGCCTTGCTGGGGAGCATCGGGATTCCGCCGCAACCCTTTCTATCCAGCCCGGAGCAGGCATTGGGCTGCATTATCTTTATGGCCATCTATCAATACGTCGGCTACTACGTAGTTGTCTTCCTCGCCGGCCTGCAAGGCATTCCGCAGGATTACTACGACGCTGCAGCCGTAGACGGCGCCAACGCCAGACAGTCCTTCTGGTATGTCACTTTGCCGCTGCTGCGTCCGGTGATGCTTTTCCTGGTGGTCACGAACACCATCGGCGCCCTGCAAGTGTTCGATTTAGTCTTTGCAGCTACGACCGGAGGCGCCGAAACCAGCGGAGGGGGGCCTGCCAATTCCACCATGGTTGTTGTGTTGCACATGTACAATACGGCCTTCAAGTTTTTCAGAATGGGGCGCGCCTCGGCCATGGCGATGGTTTTGTTTGTCGTCATCTTTGTGATCACTCTGGTGCAGTTATGGTTGCTGCGCCATCGGGAATGAAGGGATTGACCGGTATGGCAATGCGTCGATCCAGGCTGACGCAGCCGTTCATCTCGATACTCAAATATGTGGCGCTCGTCTCCGTCAGTTGCGTCATGCTGCTGCCCTTCTATTGGATGATTGCGGCGTCGCTCATGACCACGGCCGAGATCATCCGCACGCCGCCGCCCCTGTTGCCCGCCGAACCGCAATGGCGCAACTACTTAGATGTGGTGTATGCAGTGAATATCGGCCGCGCCTATTTGAACAGCATCATCGTCTCTGCACTCACAGTGCTGGGCATTCTCTTCACCAGCTCGCTGAGTGGCTTTGCCTTCGCCAAGTATCACTTCCCTTTGAAAAACGTGCTCTTTACAATCATTCTTGCTTCGATGATGATTCCGTTCTTCGTCATCCTGATCCCGGTCTTCTATATCGTGAAGCAACTGGGATGGCTCAACAATTACGCCGGCCTGATCCTGCCCGGCGTCGTCAGCGCCTATGGAGTCTTCATGCTGCGTCAGTTCATCCAGGGGATTCCTGACGAGCTGCTCGACGCTGCGCGCATTGACGGCGCATCGGAGTTTCGTATTTACTGGCAGCTGATCGTTCCTCTGTCGGGTCCGGCTCTCGCCACGTTGGGCGTCTTCAGCCTGGTCGGGGTGTGGAATTCTTTTCTTTGGCCGTTGCTGGTGGTGCAGGATTCCGCCCTGCACACGGTTCCGTTGGCGCTCAACAACCTGCGCACCTATGGCGCCGAGGAGCGCTCCTTGAATCTACGCATGGCCGGCACGGTCTTGAGCGTCATTCCAAGCGTGGTCGTGTTCGTATGGCTGCAGCGTTTCTTCCGCCGCGGCATAGCGCTGACCGGATTGAAGGGGTGAGCCTTGTAGGTGCGCCTTCGCTGCGAGCCGTGTTGAAAAGTGATTTCCATCGGTGCAATAGAAATCGAGGACTCCAATGCCGAACGAACCATTTCTTCCCATCGCCGTCTGGTACACCGGCGGGCGCACCCGCGCCACAATGGTGCGCCCGCCGGACGCTGATTCGCCGAGGACGTGGAAACGCGATCTGGAGGCGATCAAGGCGTGCGGGTTCAACACCGTGCGCTGTTGGGTGGACTGGGCCAGCGCCGAGCCACAGCCGGGCGACTATCGCTTCGACGCCCTCGACTTGCTCATGGACCTCACCGAACAGCTCGACCTGAAAGTCATTTGCCAACTTTATCTCGATTCGGCGCCCGACTGGTTGGTTCACTACTACCCAGACTGTCGCTATGTTTCGGCCAGCGGCATCCCTGTTGACTCACAAGGCGCGCCGGGCTATTGCTATGACAACCCCGGCGTGCGCACTGCAGCCGAGCGCTTTATGGTGGAGGTGGCCAGACGATTGGCGTCGCGTCCCACCTTTTACGCCTGGGATTTGTGGAGCGAGCCGCATATCGTACAGTGGGGATATTTCGATTATCTGCCTCAACCGCCGGTCTTTTGTTATTGCCACCATACGGTGCAGCGTTTCCGCGACTGGCTGCAGCGGCGCTACGGCGCGCTGGACGCCCTGAATCGCGCCTGGTATCGCACCTTCACAAGCTGGGACGTGATTCCGGCGCCCAAGTTCATCTCCTTGATGACTTACACCGAGTATATCGACTGGATACACTTCATTATGGAGAAGCTGGCGTGCGATCTGCGTTGGCGACATGACACTATCCGGCAGGCGGATCATCATCTGACCACCAGCCATTCCGCCGTGCCTTCGGTGCTGACCCTGCCGTTGGACGAACAAGGATCGCCTGATGACTGGAAGATGCCTCACAGCGTCGACATTTGGGGCACGTCGCTCTATCCCAAACATGTCGGCGCCAAGGAAACCAGCGATCCATCGTTCCGTGCAGCGATGCTCACCTCCACGCGTTCGGCGTGCGATGCGGTGGGCAAACCCTACTGGCTCGGCGAGCTCCAGGCGGGCCATGGGTATGTCGGCATGTTCGCCTCGCACATGACGGCGGTCGATGCTCGCCATTACACCTGGCATGCCCTTGCGCATGGCGCCAAGGGGCTCTGTTTTTACGCCTGGCATCCCATGAGCAGTGGCTACGAATCGGGCGGCTTTGGCATGGCTCATCTCGACGGCTCGCCTAGCGACCGCGCTTTGGCGGCCGGCGCCATCGCGCAACTTGTGGAGCAAGAGATGGAATGTTTTGTCGCTGGCAAGACGACGCCGGCCGAGGTGGCCATCTGCTGGAATGTCCATGCCAACATTATGTGGCAGTGCATGCGTCAGACGTGGCGCTACATTCCTAGCCGTTCTTATATCGGCGCCTATCGAGCTTTCTTCCAAGAACATCTACCTGCAGATTTCATCCACCCGGATCAAATCGTCGCCGGTGGGCTGCAGCGCTACAAGCTGCTTGCGCTGCCGTTCTCGTTCATGACGCCCCGGACAATGGCTGCGGCGATCGCCGATTGGGTCGTGCAAGGCGGCGTGGCTGTTGCAGAAGCGCGCACAGGTTGGAACGATGAAACGGGCTATTGCGGCGATGCGATTCCGGGGTTTGGGCTGGAAAAAGTGTTTGGTTGCCGGGAACAGGGCGCACAGGGGGTGGATGAGCAGAGTGCGGTCAAGGTGCGCATCGTGCGCAAACACCCGCTGCTGCCTCGGCTGAACGTGGGGGACGTGCTGTCCGGCGCGCGTTTCCGCGAGGCGCTCGAACCGCTGGCGCCTACTGCGGAGGTGGTCGGCGAATTTGAAGACGGCGCTCCCGCCATTGTGGTGAATCGCTTTGGCCAGGGGTGGGGCGTCTTTGTAGGAACGATGCTCAGCCTGGGCTTTTACCGGTTTGGCGATGAAAAGAGCGGCGACTTCCTCAAAGGGCTGGCCGACGCCGCAGGCATCCGAAAACCGGTCACAGTGCACGATGCGCCGGCAGCGGCGGTGGAGCCGCGCTTGTTGGAAGGGAAAACGGCGGGCAAGCGCTTCTGGCTCTTTTTCGGCTTCAACCACAGCGCCGCTTCGCTTGCGCCCCAATGGCGCCTTGATCTGCCGGCCGGTGCATACACCGCAATAGACATTGCGACGCGGCGGCCCGTGGCGTTGCGCTGGGAGGATGGCCGCGCTGTGCTGCAGAAGCAACTGGAGCCGCAAGAAATTTGGGTCGTGAAGATCATCGAAGCATGAGCTTCACAGATAATGCAAGCGGCCGCGGTACCGTTCCCAGATTCGGCGGTTGTGCTCTTCACTGTTTTCGAGGTTGGCGCTCAGGGTCACCGGCGGCTCAACCCCGCGCGCCAACAGCAGGCGGGTCGTTTCCACCACAACGGCGTTGAGCAGCGCCGCCCCCACCACGGTGGAGGTCGCGCCGACGCGCTGTTTCATTCCCGGCAGCGCAACCGCTGCGTCTCCTGGCTCGCCGCAGTTGTCGATGACATAGTCCGCCACATCCATCAGGCGAAGGCCACGCGGATGGCGCGAGGGCACGCTCAGGCTGTGCGCCCGGCTGGTCAACGCCACAACACAGACGCCTCGCCCTCGCGCTTCTTCCGCCATCTCTATGGCCACTGTATTGCGTCCTGAATTGGAGTGAACGATCAGCATGTCGTCTGCAGCGACGCCGCTTGCGTCGAGCAGCAGACGTGCGTATCCAGATAGCCGTTCGAGCGCAGTTTCCAGCGTGATGGGATGTGTGTTCAACGTCAACCCCGGCGCAAAGATCGGCGCGATGGGCGCCAGCCCTCCGGCGCGATAGAACAGCTCTTCGGCGAGGATCCCGGCATGGCCGGCCCCGAACACATAGACCAGGTGGTCGTTTGCGATGACATCAGCCATGCGCGCCGCCACCTGCAGCAGGAGATCGGTTTGCGTCTCAACTGCGCGTTTCAGAATCGAGTTCAACACCTCAATGTATTGCAGGGCGCTCATACGAATGAATCAGTAAATCTTTCTGCGCAGCTCGCGATACGCGTCGTAGACTTTGAGATTGTGGTCGGGGTCGCTCATCACATTCGGAGACACAAATGTCGGGACGTGGATGCCGCGCTGACTGAGGCGTTTGGCGGTCTCTGCAACGAGCGCCATGGAGATCGCCAGTGCAGTGACGGTGGACGCCGCTGCAACCGGTTCAGGCCAGTTCGGCACGTGAATCAGCGCGTCCTCTGGCGGAGCGCCGTTGTCGATCACGATATCGGCGACGTCCGCCAGCGTTTTGCCGGATGAATGACGAGGCTGCGCCCGCCTGCGATTTTGCAAGGACGTGATGGCGACCACAGTCAATCCATGCTCTTTGCCCAGGAGAGCGGCTTCGACCGGCGCTGCATTCAGACCCCCGTGCGAGATGACGATCAAAGTGTCCTGCGGATCGAGGGTGTAATAGCGGAAGACGTTGGCGACGTATCCTTCCTGTCGCTCGATCCAGAGGAGTTCGGGCGTGCCGCCCGGACCGATCACGTTTGTCCACATCAGCGGCGTATTGTGCACAGGCTGCAAGCCCACAAAAGAGCCATACCGCGGAAACACATCGAGTACAGGGATTACGGAATGCCCGGAGCCAAAGTAATAGACAACCCGTCCGGCGGCGATCGAACTGGCCATGCTCTCCGCCGCCGCCTCAATGGCGGGCATGCTCTCCTGACTCACATTCCGAATCAGCTCCTGAATTTTGGAGAAATACTCTTGTGCAGACATGCGTTCTCCTTATGGACTGCAATCGATGCAGTGAAGATGAATTTGGTTCAGTGAAAGGTTGATTTTGGATGGATTCCAATTCACTGTAGTGGTTGGATTGTTATAACCATTATAGATCGGATGGATTGAGATCGAAAAACTCGCTCCCACCTCTAATTGAAGAGTGGATAATTTGAAAGGGTTGCTTTGAATGCCTCAAATTTCAGGGTTGACAACTGCGCTGATTACGCCTACAATAGGTTTAACTTTGATTTATACGTATCAATCACTTTCCAGACGTTTTCTCAATTGGGTTCATCCGGTCGTTTTTTCGGAATGAGCGAGCAGGTTCCGCGCCGTCGCGTCACGCAGGCCGACGTCGCCCGCGCCGCCGGTGTTTCCCAGGCGATGGTTTCCTACGTTCTGAATGGAAACAAGAGCGTCAGCGTGCCGGAGGAGACGCGACAACGCATTCTGGACGCAATGCAGGCTTTGGGCTACGTGCCGAATCGTGCGGCGCGCACATTGCGTACGAGCCGGACATTTACTGTCGGCTGCGTGATCCCGGATATCGCGAACCCGTTCTATCCGGCGTTTGTGCGCGGCGTTCAGGATGTGACCGATCAGCATGGCTATGACGTGGTGATGTACAACACCGATGGATTGGCGGCGCGCGAGACCAAAGCCATCCGCTCGCTGCTGCAGGGAAGAGTTGATGGCGTGATCGGCGTCTTTTTCCACTGCAACGCTCGCGACCTGGCGGTGCTGCTTGAGCACCATGTGCCGGTGGTTCGATTGGAGGCGATGGCCAAACGCACGGGCGAGCTGCCGTTAGACAACATTTACGTAGACAACATTGCCGCTGCCCGAGAGGCCGTCGCCTATTTGATTCAGCGCGGGCGCCGCCGCATCGCCATGTTGACCAACGAGCCTGGCCCTGGACATCCGCGCGTGCTTGGCTACCGTTCAACCCTAAGCATGCATGGTCTGACAACGCCTGAGCAGTATGTGCAGATCGACGAATTCACGCTGGAGGGCGGTGCAAGAGCCATGCAGCGTTTGCTGGAGATTGAGCCGCGACCTGACGCAGTCTTCGCAGCCAACGACCTGATGGCAATCGGTGCGATCATGGCGTGTAAAGCGCGCGGGTTGCGCGTGCCGGAGGATATTGCCGTCATGGGCTTCGACGACATTATGACCGATCGAATCGTCAGTCCCGCTCTGACCACCGTCAGCCAGTTTCAGAGCAATCTAGGACGCAAAGCCGCCGAATTGCTGTTCGAGCGCATCGAAGGAAAGGCGCCCTCTGGCGGACGCAATGTAGAAATGCCTTTCGAGATTGTGGTTCGCGAGTCTGCATAAATTGATCATTATTCTCTTCCTTTCCCTGCAGCGTCAGTTTATCGAGGGTCTGGCGCGCGGGGGCCTCAAAGGATAAATCACAACGGAAAGGTGAAATACACGAATGGCTCTCCCTCCCGATTATCCGGAACGCGTCTACGCCGGTGTGCTCGGTAAAATTATCGGCGTCTATCTCGGTCGCCCCTTCGAGGGATGGACCTATGAGCGCATCCTCCAGGAGCTGGGCGAAATCTGGTGGTATGTGCATGAAAAGCGCAACGCGCCGCTGATCGTCACCGACGACGATATTTCCGGCGCCTTCACCTTCCTGCGCGCCCTGCCGGACTACGGCAACCGCCGCGATCTGACGCCGGCGCAGATCGGACAGACCTGGCTCAACTACATCATCGAGCAGCGCACCATCCTGTGGTGGGGCGGCATGGGCAATTCGACCGAGCACACCGCCTATCTGCGTCTGAAGAGCGGCGTTCCGGCGCCGCAGAGCGGCTCGATGGCGCTCAACGGCAAAGTGGTTGCCGAGCAGATCGGCGCGCAGATTTTCATCGACGGCTGGGCGATGGTGGCCCCCGGCGATCCAGAGCTGGCCGCAGACCTGGCGCGTCGCGCCGCCAGCGTCAGCCACGACGGCGAAGCGATCTACGGCGCACAGGTCGTCGCCGCCATGGAGGCCTTGGCCTTTGTGGAACGCGATTTGAACAAACTGCTCGATGAGGCCGTCCGCTACATCCCTGGTGCGTCGCTGATCCATCGCATGATCCATCAGATCCGCGAGTGGCACGCCGCCGAACCCGACTGGCGCAAGACGCGTGAACAGATCGCAGCACATTATGGCTACGACAAGTACGGCGGCAACTGTCACATGGTGCCCAATCACGCCCTCATCATCCACGCGTTGCTCCACGGCGAGGACGACTTCCAAAAGTCGCTCATGATTGTCAACACCTGCGGCTGGGACACCGACTGTAATTCCGGCAACGTGGGCTGCATCCTCGGCATTAAAAACGGGCTGGCCGGCATCGACGCCGGCCCCGACTGGCGCGGCCCCGTGGCCGATCGCATGTACCTCCCCACCGCCGACGGCGGGCGCGCCATCACCGACGCGCTCACGGAAAGTTATCACATTGTCAACATCGGGCGGGCGCTGGCCGGCGAGCCTCCTCTCGCTCCCAAGAACGGCGCTCGCTTTCACTTCTCGCTGCCCGGCGCCGTTCAGGGATTTCAGCCGGATCGCGCGCCCGATGCGCACGGCGTTGCGACGGTGGAATGGGTGGAGGGCCATAGTCGAGCAGGACAGGGAAGTCTGGCGATTCGCTATCGCAACCTTGCGCCAGGGCGAGCAGCGCGCGTCTCTACGCCAACCTTCATCCCTTCGCGGCAAGAAGCCGATTATTTCATCAAGCGAGGATACGCCCTCTATGCTTCCCCCACGCTCTACAGCGGACAGACGGTGCGCGCCGCCGTCGAGGCGGATGCCGAGAATTCTGCGCCTGTGACCGGCAATCTGTATGTGGCCGTCTATCAGCCGGACGACGCCATTGCGCTGATGCGCGGCCCCCAACAGGCGCTCGCCCCCGGCGACTATCGGGAGTTGGTCTGGAAAATTCCACCGACGCACGGTCTGCCGATCTGCGCAGTGGGCATAGAACTCACCCATCCCACACGCGCAGACGGCGCCCTCTATCTAGACTATCTCACCTGGGATGGGACGCCGGACGTGACCTTGGGCAACCCTGGCGGCGAGGGCGTCATGTGGCGTCGCGCCTGGGTGAACGGCGTCGATCAGTATGATTCCTGGTGGCCGGAAGCTTATCGCCTGGTGCAGAACCGTGGACGGGGCCTGCTCTCTCAAGGCACGCGCGAATGGCGAGACTACACGGCCAGCGCAGTCATCACCCTCCACCTGGCCAAAGCGGCCGGGTTGGGCGTGCGCGTGCAAGGCATGCAGCGCTACTACGCCCTGCTCCTTACGGCGGATGGACGTGCGAAGTTGATCAAGGCGCTGGACGGCGACGCAGTGCTGGCGGAGTGCGCTTTTCCCTGGAAATTCGGCGCCACCTACGAATTCACCCTGTCGGTGCAAGGCGCTCGCATCGAGGCCAGCCTCGATGGCAAGCTGCTCTTCACCGTCGAGGACCTCGTCAATCCTCTGGAAGGCGGCGCGGTGGCGCTCGTGGTCGAAGAAGGCCGCATCATGTGCGACGCAGTGAGAGTCCGTTGACGGATGGTTTGTAAAAAAGTTATGACCTTCGCAGTCCCTGCGCGCCGCTGCGTCTTCGCGTCAAAGATCGAATGAATGTAAAGTGCGCCTTCACGCCGCCTGCGCGGTGGACGTCGGCGGCGTCGGCAGCTCCGCCTCCCCTTCCTTCGCAACCCCGCCGTCGACCGGCAGCGAGAGCGCGCCGGAGGGCGCAGCCGGCGCGTCGATGGGCACAGGAGGCGGCGTCAAATCGATCTGCGCGGCGCCCCAGACGTCCTCAAAGCGCAGCGGCGGCAGCCCCCACGCCGCGCGCGCCTGGTCGCACCGGGGGTTGGGTCGGCCATCGAGCCAGGAGACGGCAAATTCGCGACAGGGAGAAGGCCGCTGCTCATAGATGGTGCAGTGGACGCTTTCGCCGATCTCGCCGTGCAGGGCGATGCAACGCGGCGGGTTCGCCTCCGTCCCTTTCATAGCGACGAGAAACAGATCGATCGGCGTCGTCAATTCGGGCGGGACGCTTCCGCCCAGCGCCGGGTCGGCCTCCGACCAGTAGAAGGATGCTCGGTAGTAGGCGCAGCAAGCGCCGCACTTCAGGCAAACGTCTTCGGGTCGCATACCGTGAGACGATTCAACTCTACATTCTGTGTTCGGGAAGTTCTCCGTGGATGATTTCGCCCTCGATGGCTGTCAGGCGCACCGGCAGCAGTTGGTTGTGCAGATCGAGATGCGCAGGCGCCACGAGGGAGACGCGCAGGTAATTGTCCGTTAAGCCAAACCACAGCCGCCCCTCCTGGTCGGCGAGCGGCCTGCCTTCGCCCTCGAAAAGGACGGGGCGCGTCGTCCCGAGGAAGCGGGCGCGCTCCGCCTGGCCGGTGGCCGCAACGACCTGCTGCATGCGCTGCAGCCGCGCGCGCTTGACCTCGGTGGGCACCTGGTCGGGGAAGCGGGCGGCGGCGGTTCCTTCGCGCGGGCTGAAGGGGAAGAGGTGGGCGTGGGCGAAGCGCATCTCCTCGACGAAGGCCAGCCCTTCCTCGAAATCTCGCTCACTTTCCCCCGGAAAGCCGACGATCAGGTCGGTGGTGAGGATGAGGTCAGGGATCGCCGCGCGCGCCTCCTGCACCAGGCGGCGAAAGCTGGCGGTCGTGCATCGCCGCGCCATTGCGCGTAGTTGACGGTCGGTTCCCGCCTGCAGGGGTAGATGCAGGTGCGGACACAGTCGCCCCGGCCACTGCGCCCACAGGTCAAAAAAGCCCTCGGCCAGCTCCCACGGCTCCAGGCTGCTGAGGCGCAGGCGGGGGATGGCCGTGTCGGTGAGCAGGGCGGCGACCAGCTCCTTGAGATCGCTGCGCTGCGCGCCCGGCAGGTCGCGACCGTAGCTGCCGAGATGCACGCCCGTCAGCACCGCCTCCATCACGCCCGCCTCGGCGAGGCGCTGCACTTCCGTGATAACCTCGCGCAGCGGTCGACTGCGGCTCTCCCCGCGCAACGTCGTCACGATGCAGAAGGTGCAGCGGTTGTTGCAGCCATCCTGCACCTTGATAAACGCGCGCGTCCGTCGTGTAGAGCCATTGCTTCCCGCCGGCCCGACGAACGGGACGCCGTCGGGCTGCATGCGCGCCAGCGTGTCCGGGTCGTCCAGCTCTGCGCTCCAGGGTTCGAGCAGCGTCGCCAGCATCTCCTTGCGACTGTTGTCGGCGACCAGCGTCACGCCGGGGAGCTGCGCCGCCTGCCGGGGGCGCAGCGTGGCCCAGCAGCCGGTGACGGCGATGCGCGCCGCCGGGCTGGCGCGATGCAGCGCCGCCACGCGCTTGCGCGAGTCGCGCTCTGCGCCGGCGGTGACGGCGCAGGAGTTGAAGACGATCACCTGCGCGGCTTCCGGCTCGGCGACGATCGTATGGCCGACCGCCGCCAGTCGACCGGCCAGCGTCTCCATCTCGCTGAAGTTGAGCCGACAGCCGATCTGGTCTACAAAAATGCGCATGGCTCCTCACCAGCCAAAGCGTTCTTCGTTCCAGGGATCGCCTTCCATGTGATAGCCGGCGCGCTCCCAGAAGCCGGGACGGTCGCGATCCATGAATTCAAAGCCGCGCACCCACTTGGCGCTCTTCCAGAAATACTTTTTCGGCACAAGCAGGCGCAGTGGATAGCCGTGCTCCGGCTCCAACGGCTTGCCCTCGTACTCGAAGGCCAGCATGGTGTCGTCGTCGTCGAGCACGTCCAGCGCCACGTTGGTGGTGTAGCCGTACTCGCAGTGCACCATGACGTGGGTGGCCTCCGGCTTGATGCGGAAGTGTTTGATGAACTCTCGCCAGGGGATGCCGGTCCACGTCGTGTCGAGCTTGCTCCAGCGCGTCACGCAGTGGATGTCCACCGTCTCCGTGTTGCGCGGCATGCGCATCAGGTCCTCCCAGGTGAAGACCTTTTCCTCCTCCACCAGGCCGAAGACGCGCAGCGTCCAATTCGTCAGGTCTTCGTAGTGGGGCGTTGGGCCGTAGGTCAGCACCGGAAAGCGCTCGGTCAGGAACTGTCCCGGCGGCACGCGCTCGCCGACCGGTTCGGTGGGGACGTTTTTTACGCGCTTCAGACGCTCCACGCGCGAGAATGGATTTTCGATTCGCATGATCTGGTTCCTCTGTGCTTGACTCCGTTCAATCACCGACGGCTACGCGTCGCTAACCATCTCTTGGCGTCAACCATCGCTTGCTTTTTCACCAGAATTGTAACGCCCTCTAGAGCGGCGCACTGTAATGAACACCGTCTTTGCCCGGCGAAGTCGCAGCCGCAACCGGCGCAGAGCGAAGCAGCGCAGGATCACTACTCCACCCGCTCGATGTGCGCCCCCAGCGCGCGCAGCTTGACGTCGATCTCCTGGTAGCCGCGGTCGATCTGCTGGACGTTGCCGATCGTGGTGACGCCCTCTGCGGCGAGCGCCGCCAGCACCAGCGCCATGCCGGCGCGAATGTCAGGGCTGGTCACCTGCTGGCCGGTCAGCCGGCTGGGGCCGACGACGACGGCGCGATGAGGATCGCAGAGGATGATCTGCGCGCCCATGGCGATCAACTTGTCCACAAAAAAGAGGCGGCTTTCGTACATCTTTTCATGGATGATCACCGTGCCTTGCGCCTGCGTGGCGGTGACCAGCGCAATGCTCATGAGGTCGGGCGGGAAGGCGGGCCACGGCGCGTCGTCGATCTTGGGCACGGCGCCGCCGAAGTCCGGGCGCACGCGCAGCTCCTGCTCCTCCTCAATGACGAGCGTGTAGCGTTCGTTGGCCGGCGCCGAGAGGTCCTCCTCCAGGTGCATGCGCACTCCCAGGCGATCCACGAAGACCATCTCCATCATGCGCAGGTGATCGGGCACGACGCCGACGATGCGCAGCTCGCCGGGCGTGATGGCGCCCATGCCGATGTAACTGCCGACCTCGACGAAATCCGGGCTAATGTGCGCCTCGGCGCCGTGGAGGCGATCGCAGCCGTGGATGGTTAGCACGTTGCTGCCCACGCCTTCGATGCGACAGCCCATGTGCGTCAGCAGATGGCAGAGATCTTGCACGTGCGGTTCGCTGGCGGCGTTGCGCAAAACCGTGACGCCTTGCGCCAGTGCAGCGGCCATCAAACCATTTTCGGTGGCGGTCACCGACGCCTCGTCCAGCAGAATGTCTTTGCCGCGCAGCCGACCGTCGGCGCGCAGCTCAAACTTGCCGTTTTGCGCCAGCTTCGCGCCCAGCGCGCCCAGCACCTGGAGATGGGTGTCGATGCGCCGCCGTCCGATGTCGTCGCCGCCCGCCGACGTTTTCACCTCGAAGCGGCCAAACCGGGCCAGCAGCGGCCCCATCAATGTAAGCGAGCCGCGGATCTGCGAGAACAGCATCGGATCGGGCGAGGCTGTGCGCACGTTGCGCGCACAGAGGGTCACCGTGCTTCCGGATTGCCGGATGTCGACGCCCATCTCCCCCAGGATGCGCAACATCGTCTTGACGTCGCCGATGGAGGGCACGTTGTGCAGTGTGATCGGTTCATCGGTCAACAGACAGGCCGCCAGCATCGGCAAGGCGGCGTTTTTATTGCCGACCGGCCGGATGGCGCCGCGCAAAGGATGACGTCCCTCAATGATGAATGAAGCCATTGCCAGTTCCTGAGAATAAATTGCTTATGATTGATTTCGTAAATGACCCAATGCTAGGCGAGTAACGTCCTGTTTCCTGACTGAGTTCCCTCTCGCTCTCGCACCAGAACGTTCGCTTGGTGTGGGCGTCACCCAGTCAGTATAGCCTAGTCAGTATATCAGAAGACCTGCGCCAGAGCGTTGTCAATGCGTTCCATTCGGGCGTTACGGAACACGCGTTCGATTGCGGCGCCCAAAATTCGGTGTGAGGCGCAAAGTATAGTATAATGGGTAGTTGTTGGATTGATTCTGATTCAATCAACAAAGAAAGCTGGGATCGTTTGAGCGTTATAGATTGTCTTTCGGCGGGCTTTCGATTTTTGGGTTGGCGATTGGAGTTGCTCATTATTCCTGTGGCGCTCGATTTGGTGCTCTGGATGGCGCCTCGCTTCAGCCTGGCGAAGATGACGGGCGAGCTGGCTCAATGGTATCGTTCCATGGGCGCCGTGGAGGGAATGCCGCCGGATGCGGCGTTGTTGACGCAACAGGTCGCCGATATGCTCGAAACGTTCGGTGAGAATTTCAATTTGCTGTCTGCGCTGGTGAGCACATCGCTGTTGCACGTGCCCAGCCTGCTGGTCGGCGGCGCGCATGCGTCGCCGCTGCCGGCGATCGAGGTGGAGACGCCCGGAGAAGCGCTGGTCTTCTGGCTGATGTTCAGTCTGGTGGGCCTGTTGGTCGGCGTCGTCTATCTGGGCCTATTGGCGCGTCGGTTGCCGATCGGCGCCCTGGCCGGCGCGCCTGCCCGTGCGCTGGTGGGCGGAGTGATTCGGCGCTGGCTGCAAGTGATCGCTTTCGTCGCCCTCGTCGCCCTTTTGTTTGTGGCGATCTATCTGCCGATCAGCGTGGGCGTGGGCGTTGCAACCCTGTTCAACCCGGCGCTAGGTTCCTTTTTGGCGGTGGCGTCGGGGGCGTTCAGCCTGATCATCTTTTTCTATCTCTACTTCGCCACCGCCGGCATTGTGATGGATAACCTGTCGGCGCCCGCCGCCATGAAGCGCAGTTTTACGATCGTGCATGGGAATTTTTTCGCCGCACTCGGCTTTATTGCACTGAGCACACTGATCAGCCTGGGGATTTCCCTGCTGCTTTTGCAGATGTCGTCGCTGGCGTTGTGGACGGTTGCGCCCGCCATCGTGATCAACGCCTATATCGGCACGGGTCTGGCGATGGCGCTGCTCATTTTCTATCGCACCCGCTATCTTGCGAGCGACGCGGAACTCTTTCGATAAGGAATTTTTCAGCGGGCAAAACTGGCGAGAAAAGCCTCTCGTCTGTCTGTGGAGGATTGTGTGAGCGAGAACAATAAGAAATCCCAAATGGTCTATACAGCCGACCAGATTCAGGTGCTGGAAGGTCTGGAGGCGGTGCGCCGACGCCCCGGCATGTACATCGGCGGCACCGACCAAAAGGCGTTGCACCACATGGTCTACGAGGTGGTGGACAATTCGATCGACGAGGCGATGCAGGGACGCTGCAACCGCATTCGCATCATCATCCACAAGGATGAGAGCGTCACAGTCGAGGACAACGGCGCCGGCATCCCCGTCGATATTCAGAAGCAGACCGGTTTGCCGGCGGTGACCGTCGTCATGACTAAGCTGCACGCCGGCGGCAAGTTCGGCGGCGGCGGCTACAAAGTCTCCGGCGGTCTGCATGGCGTCGGCGTGAGCGCCGTTAACGCGCTCAGCACGTGGATGGAGACGAAGGTCAAGCGCGACGGCAAGATTTACCGCCAGCGCTACGAACGCGGGGTTCCCGTCACCGACGTGGAGGTGATCGGGGAGTGCGATCCCGACGACACCGGCACGATCCAGACCTTTTTGCGCGACGACACCATCTTCCAGGCGCTGGAGTACAACTATCACACGTTGGCGACGCGCTTCCGCGAGATGGCCTTCCTGACGCGTGGGGTGGACATCACCTTTATCGACGAGCGGACGGACCCGCCGCGCGAGACCAACTTCTATTTCGAGGGCGGCGTCAAGTCCTTTGTGCGCTATCTCAACCGCAACCGCGAGGTCGTCAACGAGCCAATCTACATCGACACGGAGGTGGAGGGCACGCAGATCGAGGCGGCCATTCAGTACACCGACAGCTTCGCCGAGTCGGTCTTCGCCTTCGCCAACACGATCAACACGCCGGACGGCGGCACGCACCTCACCGGCCTGCGCACGGCGGTGACGCGCATCATCAACGACTATGCGCGTAAGCAGGGCATGATCAAGGACAAGGAGGAGAACTTCACCGGCGAGGACACGCGGCAGGGCATGACCGCCATCATCAGCGTCAAAGTGATGGAGCCACAGTTCGAGGGGCAGAACAAGCTCAAGCTGCTTAACAACGAGGTGCGCTACCACGTGGAGACCGCGGTCGCCGAGGTGATGGGACGCTGGATGGAGGAGAACCCGCGCGACGCCAGAGCGATCGTCGAGAAGTGTCGCACGGCCTACCGCGCCCGCGAAGCCGCCAAAAAGGCGCGCGACCTCGTCATCCGCAAGAGCGCGCTGGAGAGCCTCACCCTGCCCGGCAAGCTCGCCGACTGCTCCAGCCGCAACCCCGAGGAGTGCGAAATCTACATCGTCGAGGGCGACAGCGCAGGCGGCACCGCCAAACAGGGCCGCGACCGCCGCTTCCAGGCGATTCTGCCGCTGCGTGGCAAGATTCTTAACATTGAGAAGACCAGCCTGGACAAAGCGCTCGCCAACAAGGAAATCCAGGCGCTGATCACGGCGCTGGGCACCAACATCGGCGAAAACTTCGACCTCAGCGGCCTGCGCTACCACCGCATCATCCTGATGACCGACGCCGACGTGGATGGCGCGCACATCCGCACGCTGCTGCTCACGTTCTTCTATCGCTACATGGAGCCGCTGGTGGCGAACGGCCATCTGTACATCGCTCAGCCGCCGCTCTATCGCGTCACCGTGACGCGGCATGAAAACGGCAAGGCGAAGCGCACCAGCGAATACGTCTACGACGACAAGGCGCTCGAGGCCTTGCGCAAAGAGCTGGGCGAGGCCAACGTCAAAGTGGAGCAGCGCTACAAAGGTCTCGGCGAGATGAACGAGGAGCAGCTCTGGGAGACCACCATGAACCCGGCCAACCGCACGATCCTGCGCGTCAGCGTCGAGGACGCGGCGGAGGCCGACCGCACCTTCGACATGCTGATGGGCTCGAGCGTCCCCCCGCGCCGGCGCTTCATCCAGACGCACGCCAACCAGGCGCGGCTGGACGTGTAAAAGAATCTCTGCAAAGACGCCGCCCCACACTCGTTCTAGGGGCGGCGTCGCCGTTGCCGTTTTCTCGTAACTGTGTCTTAATCAACAAGCTGCTTTGGACTCACTGCTCACCTTACGCAGTTGGCTTTATTTCCGGGAGGCTCCAGATTTTTCACAAAATCATCTGGCAATAACGGTAGATTCTCTCGTGAAAGTCAAGAGAGCAAGATTCAAGGAACAGGTTTGAGAGCGGTCTGGAAAGGTTGAGCGGAGCGAAA
>NZ_CAKZMJ010000104.1:0-5000 GCF_937128415.1 uncultured Caldilinea sp. | reverse complement strand
GCCTTTCAGCGCTACTGGAATTCCTTCCTGTGGCCGCTGGTGGTGCTGCAGAATCCCGACCTTTTCACGCTCCAGGTTGGCCTCTCCTACCTCTACACCAGTGAGTTCGGCACCAACTACGGTCTGCTGATGTCCGGCGCTGCGCTGGCGTCGATCCCGATGATCATCTTTTTCTTCGCCTTCCAGCGCTACTTCATGCAGGGCTTGCGCGTCGGCGCCATTAAAGGGTGAAAGTTGCGCGATGGATTGACAGGGGCGCAGGGCGGGTCTATAATGCCGCGGCTGGAGCGTTGCGGCGTTCTCCGCTTGCATCAGGCCTTGCGCCTGCGACGCCGTCGCATCAGGACGCCGTCGCTTTTCAAAAGGAGCCAACCATGTATCTGAAAGACATTCGCGCCTGCGTGGATCGCGTGTTGACGGGCCCGCGTCGCCAGCGCGCGATTCGGCGTTCGATCGAGCTCAATCCGTCCAATGCCATGATGGTGGAGGCGCCGCCGGCCCTCGCCGGCGTCGAATTGCCCATGAGCCTGGCGCTGGTGACCAGCAAGCTCTGGAAGCCGGGCATGACCCTGCGCGTGCGTTTTCTGGACGGCGACCCCGTCGTGCAGCAGCGTCTGCAGCCCTTCGCCCATGTCTGGAGCCGATACGCCAACCTGAAGTTCGCCTTCGTCGATGACCCGGACGCCGAGATTCGCATTTCGTTCAAACAGCGCGGCTCCTGGTCGTACATCGGCACCGACGCGCTGGGCATCCCCAGAAACCAGGCCACGATGAACTTCGGCTGGCTGC
The DNA here is from genome assembly GCF_937128415.1 of uncultured Caldilinea sp. Taxonomy (GTDB): domain Bacteria; phylum Chloroflexota; class Anaerolineae; order Caldilineales; family Caldilineaceae; genus Caldilinea. Next base: position 4,211 of record NZ_CAKZMJ010000104.1, on the reverse strand, counting down.
AGCGCGACACGGACGATCGCGAATATTCGCGCGTCGTCACCCATGAGTTCGGCCACGCCATCGGCTGCATCCATGAACATCAAAACCCCGCCAGCTCCATCCCCTGGAACAAGCCGGTGGTCTACCGCTACTACGCCGGTCCACCCAATTACTGGACAAAGGAGCAGACGGACGTCAATCTGTTCCAGACCTACGCCCGCGATCAGACGCAATTTTCCGAATTCGATCCAAAGTCGATCATGCTCTATCCGATCCCGAAGGAATTTACGATCGGCGACTTCGAGGTCGGCTGGAACACCGAGCTTTCGGAGATGGACAAACAGTTTGTGGGCACGATCTATCCCTTCGAGGAGAAGAAAGAGAAAGAGCTGGTGATCGACGGCGAGCCGCTGAGCGAATCCATCGGTAAGCCCGGCGAACTTGATCGCTTTCAGTTCGTCGTCCGCGAGCGAGGCCGCTACCGCGTCGAGACGTTGGGCAGGCTGGACCTGGTGATGGGGCTCTACGGCCCGGACAACGAAGAGCAGTTGCTTCAGAGCGACGACGACAGCGGCGTCGGCCTCAACCCACGCATCGTTCGCACGCTGGAGCCCGGCGTCTACCATGTGCAGGTGCGCCACTTCAGCCCGAGGAAGACCGGCAAGTACCAGATTCAGGTCAGGCGAGAGCCATAGACAGGTTTTCGGCTATGCAACAGGAGAGGCTCGACGCCATCCGACTCGGCGTGCGCAGCGCGGGGCCGGTGCGTCGCGATCGCGTTGATGAGGCGCTGCATCGACTGCAGTGGAATGAAAGCCCATACGACTTCCCCGCCGATCTCAAGGAGGAGGCGCTGCGCAGGCTGGCGAGCCTCCCCTGGTCGCGCTACCCGCTGAGCGGCCGCCCCTGGCCGCTGATCGACGCACTGGCGGCGCGTTTCCGGCTTTCGCCGGAACAAGTGGTCGTGAGCGAAGGGTCGTCCGACCTGATCCGCGCAGTGATGGCCGCAACGTTGCAGCCTGGGGATAGCGTCGTCATGCCGACGCCGACGTTTATGCTCTATCGGCTGAACGCACATCTGTATGAAGGGAGCGGCGTGCAGGTTCCGCTCGACGCAACCTCCGGCTTTTGTCTGCCCGTCGAAGCGCTGGCCGAGGCCGCCCGCAAGCACAACGCCCGCCTCGTCGCCCTCTGCGCGCCGAATAACCCGACCGGCACGCGCTATGCGGAAGCCGACCTGCGCCGTCTGGCGGCGTCGATCCCTTCTCTGCTGGTCATCGATGAAGCGTACGCCGAATTTTGCGACCAGAATCTCACAGGCTTGCTCGAGTTGGGCAACGTGATCCTGCTGCGCACCTTCAGCAAGTTTTATGCAATGGCGGGCGCGCGCGTCGGCTATGCATTGGCCGCGCCGACGCTGGCCGCCGAGCTGCAAAAGGTCGTCACCGTCTTCCCCTTGAGCGTCTTCAGCGAGACGGTCGCGCTCGTGGCGCTTGAGCACCATGAGCGCTTCCTGGCGATGCGGGATCGCGTCGTCGCCGAGCGCGAGCGCCTGGCCGCGGCGCTGGCTCAATTGCCCGGCGTCATCGTCTATCCGAGCGCAACGAATTTTCTGCTTGTGGCCGTGAATGGACGCAAACAGGCGCTGCTCGAACATCTGCGCGACCGGCGGCGCGTGCAAATTTCAGACGTCGCCGCCTATCCAGAGCTCGCTCACTGCGTGCGCATCAGCGTCGGGACGCCGGAACAAAACGACCTGGTGATCCAGGGCTTCACCGAGATGTTTGGCGAGTGAAGGACGGCGCGACGTTGCATTCTGACGGTCGGTGAGGAGCGGTCGAAACCGCGCCGCCCGGATTTGCACCTTTTCCCCTTTCCCTCTACACTCGCGCTATGACGCGTCGCAGCGCAGCATGGTCCACTGCATTCGCCTCGCTCATCGGCGGAGGAGCGCTCATGTATCTGGTCATGAACGTATCCCCGTACGCTGCCGAAGGGCGGCTCAATCCCGCCGCCTTGCTTTTGTTCATGCTCGCCTTGTTTTTGCTGGTCGGCGGTCTGGGCGGGTTGCTTGCGCTGCGCCTGCATGAGCGGTGGCCGGGGTTGGCCGGCGTCAAAACGCGCTGGCCGCAGCAGCCGTTGCCTGTCGAACCGGCGTTGCGCCAGGGCATTTTGATCGGGTTGACGGTTGTCGTGTGGACTGCGCTTGCCATGGCGCGCATGCTGGACATCGCCGTCCTGCTGGTCACGCTGTTGATCGCAGGGCTGGCGGAGGCGTATGTCCAGAGCCGAGGCTGACGAACAGCCGGATTGGATTTGAACGCATCGGATGAAACGCTCAAGAAGGGGAAGATGCAACGGATTCGTGTGGTTGGGTTGGGGCCGGGGCCGTTGGACCAAGTGACAATGGCCGCCTGGCGCGCGCTCACGCAGGCGTCGATCCTGGCGCTGCGCACAGATCGCCACCCTTGTATCGAAGAGCTGCGAGCCCATCTTCCGGCGGAGGTCGCCCTATACACCTGCGACGATCTCTACGAGGCGCACGCTCGTTTCGAGGAGGTTTACGCCGCCATCGTCGAGCGGTTGATTGCGCTGGCGCAAAGGCACGGCGAGATCGTCTACGCTGTGCCCGGACATCCTTGCGTCGGCGAGAGGACGACGGCGCTGCTGCAACAGCGCAGCGTCGAGGTGGGCGTGGAGGTGGAGATCGTCGCCGGCCTGAGCTTCATCGAGCCGGTCTGCGCCGCCGTCGGCGTCGATCCCATGGACGGCGCGCAGGTGATCGACGCCATGCTCGTGGCAAGACAACACCACCCGATGGTCGACGTCAACCTGCCGCTGGTGCTGGCGCAAGTCTACGCACGTTGGCTGGCCTCCGACGTCAAGCTGACGCTGCTCAACGCCTATCCGGAGGAGCATCCTGTCACCGTCGTGCAGGCCGCCGGCAGCGCGCACCAACGTTTGATCTCTCTGCCGCTGGCCGAGCTCGATCACGGAGAGCACTTCGACCATCTCACCAGCGTCTATGTGCCGCCGCTGCCGCCGCACTCCAGCTTTACGGCGCTGCAAGAGCTGGTCGCCCACCTGCGCGCGCCAGAGGGCTGCCCCTGGGATCGCGAACAGACGCTCGCCTCGCTGCGCAGCGATCTGCTGGACGAGTGCGCTGAGCTGCTTGAAGCCATCGACGCCGAGGCGTTCGTGGATGACAACAGCCCCGCCATCTGCGAAGAGTTGGGCGACGTGCTGCTTTCGGCGACGATGATGACGCAGATTGCCACGGAGGAGGGGCGCTTTCGCATGGCCGACGTGGTGCGCGGGGTGGTGACCAAGCTTATCCGCCGTCATCCTCACGTCTTCGGCGATGTAGCTGTGAGCGGCGTCGATCATGTGCTGGCGAACTGGGACGCCATCAAAGCGCAGGAAAAGACGGAAAAGGGGATGCAGTCCGATCCACTCGACGGCGTCGCCCCCGCCTTGCCTGCGCTGGAAAAGGCGCGCAAGCTGCAGTCGAAAGCCGCGAAGGCCGGCCTGCTCGATCGCACTGCGCTGGCGCAGGCGAATCCGTCGCTCGTTGCGCTGTTGGGCGATGCACCGGATGAACGCCGGGTCGGACAGATTCTCTGGGAACTGACGGCGCTGGCGAACCTGCATGGCGTTAACGCCGAAAACGCGCTGCGCTCGTATGTCGTCATGATGCGCAAGCGCCTTCAGGACTCTCAAATGCAAGCAAATGCATCGGATAGCGGCGCGTAATCGTTTGCTCCATGAAGGAACACGTAGAGACGCAAATTAAATTGCGAAAAGATTCGTGTTCTTTCATGCGGCCGTTTGGAGCGTCTTCACCCCCTTGAATCACGCGAAGGGTTGTACGCCGGATCGTTTTTCAGCAATCGCGCCGAGTTGCCCAGGATGAATAGATCTGGAATGGACTGCGCAGCGGCGGCAAGGATCGGCGGCAGCAGGCCTGCGGCCGCCAGCGAGAGGCCGGCGACATTGTAGACTGCGGTCAGCAGTAGATTCATTTTAACGACGCGCATGGTGCGGCGAGCGATGGCAAAGACGGCCGGCACGAGCATCCAGTCCTCGCGCATCAGCGCAACATGTGCGGCCTCCAACGCAATGTCGACGCCGGCCGCGCCCATAGCCACGCCGACATCGGCCTGCGCCAGCGCCGGCGCATCGTTGACGCCGTCGCCCACCATCACGACGACCTTCCCCTGCCGTTGATAGTC
>NZ_CAKZMJ010000103.1 GCF_937128415.1 uncultured Caldilinea sp. | reverse complement strand
CGCCCACGGCGACCAATACGCCAACGCCCACCAATACCCCCACGCCGGGGCCTTCGCCGACGCCGACGAACACGGCGGTTCCGCCGGCCAACTCGGCGCTCAGCTTCGACGGCGTCAACGATTTTGTGAGCGCCCCGCGCTCGGTGAACGCCTCGCGCTTCACCGTCGAAGCGTGGGTGCGACCGACGAACGCCAACAGCTACGGGATTGTCGTCGCCGAGGCCGATGACAACAACGGTTGGGCGCTGGAGCTGGACGCCAATCGCCCGATCCTCTGGGTCGCCACCAATGCAGGCTGGCAGGGCGTCCTCTATCCGACGGCGCTGACCGCCGGACAGTGGGCGCATGTGGCTGCGGTGTATGACACCGGCGCGGTGCGCCTCTTTGTCAACGGCGTCGCCAGTGCACCGGCCACGATCGGCGCCACGCTGCGCATCTCGACCAATACGCTGCGCATGGGCGGCCTGACCGGCTACCCCTTCTTCGCCGGCGCGCTGGATGACGTGCGCATTTCATCTTCGGTGCGCTATGCGGCCAACTTTACGCCGCCGACTGCTCTGCCCGCAGCGGATGCAGAGACGCTGGCGCAGTGGGCGTTCAACGAGGGGAGCGGACAGACGGTCGCCGATTCGTCCGGCAACGGGCGCAACGGCGTGCTGGGCGCCTCGACCGCCGCCGGCGCCGATGACCCGACCTGGATCGCCGCCAACCGTTGACCTGCTTGCTGGATGGCGTGATGCGCAGCTGGGCGGCGCTTCTCATCGGAATCATGATGTTGAGCGGTTGCGTCTCTCCTGCTCCGCCGATGACGTCGGGGCGAGCCGAAACGCAACCCGCCGTGTTTATCGACCCGCTCACGGGCGACGCCGTCCCCACGCCGGCGCTGGAAGGAATCACGCGTGAACGGCGCGAGGTGCGTTTTGTCTCCGGGGATGCGACGCTCGCCGGTGAGCTGGACCTCCCGCTCGGCGAGGAGGAGGCGCCGCTCGTCTTTATCCTCCATCATTCCGGTCCGGCGACGCGCGACGCCTACGGCTATATGGCGGAGCTGTTGACGCAGGCCGGGTTCGCCGTCTTTCGTTTCGATAAGCGCGGAACCGGCCGCAGCGAAGGCGAATATGGTTGCTGCGAAGCGGAAGACGCGCTTGCGGCTTATCGGGCTGCGGTGGAGCAGCCGGGCGTCGATCGCAGCCGGGTTTTCATCGTTGCGCAAAGCATCGGGACCGAACATCTGGCGGCGCGCTTCAGCGAATTCGCCGCCGTTCATCCTCCTGCGGGCGTCGTCTTGCTGTCCAGCCTGCTCGGCCCAGAACGCATCGTGCACATCGAGGCGCCGCTGCACATTATCGTCTCAGACAGCGAGCCGAACCTGGACGCCATCACCGTGCAGGCGGTCGAGGCGCATCGCAGCCGCACAGGCTATGCGAGCAGCTACTATGTCGCCGAGCACAGCGAGCACACGCTGTTCGATGTGAAGGACGGGCCGATCGACTGGAGCGATCCTTCGTGGGTGAAGCGTTACCACCGGGGGGCGATGCAGAGCATGTTGGAGTGGCTCCAGGCAGAGGCGGCGAAAAATAGGTGAAATCCGGAAATCGCCTCACACAATCCTCCAGAGGCTTCGAAGCTTCCTGAAAGAGGAACGCAGTGACTTCTACAATGGATAGAGGCGCGTATACACTGAGACCATGGTGAGGCGTCATCGAACCTTGTTATCTTTCGTCGTCGGATGCTTTACTCTGCTGAGTGGAGCGTGGATCGCACTGTCGCTCTTTGAACAGAAAGCGCACCTCCATGCACAGACAACCGGCTATGCGCTGCGTTTCTACGGCTCCGGCGTGCGCGCGCCAGGGCTCGATCGCGTGCTGATTCCCATCGACGCGCCGGAGCGCCCTGCGGACATCGGCGCCGCCGACTTCACCGTCGAGTTTTGGATGCGCGCCCTGCCCGGAGAAAACAATGGCGTGGCGCGCTGCAATGAAAACGACGGCTGGATTTACGGCAACGTCATCTTCGATCGCGACATCTTCGGCGCAGGCGACTACGGCGACTTCGGAATTTCGTTGGGAGGCGGCCGGCTCGTCTTCGGCGTCTCGGTGGGCTCCGCCGGAACCACCGTCTGCAGCAGCGAGCGCGTGGACGATGGGGCATGGCGTCACGTCGCCGCCGTGCGGACACTGAGCGGCGCCATGCGGCTCTACGTCGATGGGCAGCTTGTCGGTTCTGCACAGAGCGTCAGCGGCGACGCCAGTTATCGCAACGGCCGCGCCACGAATTATCCCGCCGATCCGTTCATCGTGTTGGGCGCCGAGAAGCACGACGCCGGCGCCCAGTATCCCTCGTTCAGCGGCTGGCTGGACGAGCTGCGCCTGTCGAACATCGCTCGCTACTCGACCGCATTTTCGCGGCCAACGGCGCCATTCATCGGCGACGCCCACACCGTGGCGCTCTATCACTTCGACGAAGGCCCGGCCGGCCCGTGCACAGGCGCAATTCTCGACGTTTCTGGAGCAAGCGGCGGCCCGAGCCATGGATGGTGCGCCTACGGCGGCTCGCCGGCCGGCCCCGTCTACGTCACCGACACCCCGTTCAACCAGCCCACGCCGACCGCCACCCGCACGCCCACGGCGACAGCCACCAACACAGCGACGGCAACCAATACGCCATCGCCCACGGCCACGCACACAATGACGGCGACGGCCACGAACACAGCGACGGCAACCCGCACGCCCACGGCAACAGCCACCAACACAGCGACGGCAACCAATACGCCATCGCCCACGGCCACGCACACAATGACGGCGACGGCCACAAGCACAGCGACGGCGACGAGCGACCCAACCTCAACTGCGACGCACACCTCTACGGCGACGCCAACATCCACGCCAACATCCACGCCAACGCCCACGGCGACGGCCACCGACGCGCCCACAGCGACCGTCACCGCCTCACCGACGGCCACCAATACCGGCGCGCCAACAGCCACTGCAGAGCCTACACGGACGCCGACGCACACGCCAACGCCCACGGTTACAAACACGCCGACGCCCACGGTTACAAACACGCCAACGCCCACGGTTACAAACACGCCGACGCCCACGGCCACCTCCGGCGGCGCCATCCCCCCACTCCCCTCGGAGACGCCGGGAGGACAGGCCACCCTTGGCCAGACGCCGACGCCGGAAAGCTCCCCTACGCCAACCCCGACTCCTTGCCCGACGCACACGCCGACGCCTACGGCCACCTCCAATGCAACGCCTACACAGGCGCCGGAGGGCGGCTCTGCGTGGACGTTGTTTCTGCCTTTGATTCACAACAGCTCGCCATGTGCAAGCACCACGAGATAGGCAAGGCCCCGCTGCGCGCTTCGCTTTCCCTCACCCGTCGCGACGCGCTGAAGCTGGCGCTCGCCGCCGGGTTGGTGGGCGCGCCGCTGATCGCCGGGGGCCGCCTGATGTTTGAGAGCAGCGGCGCCGCCTTCCCGAACGCGCCGCTGTACGTGGAGGATGAAAACCAGGCTGACAACAATGCGCCGCTTGTTCTGCTCCGCCCGGAAGGCGCGCTGGCGGATGGATGGTTGGAAATTTTGCGCGTCGAAGGGCTGCCGTATGCGCAGGCGTTGTCCATATCGGACGCGACCTCCGCCGGTCTGAAGCGCGTCGCCGCCGCCGTTGTGCTCCCCGGCTCCGTGAGCCAAGCCGAGGCCGAAGCGTTGCGCGAGTTCGCTCTGGCGGGCGGCGGCCTGATCGTGGTGCTGCCGAACGCTGCGCTGGCGCCGCTCTGTGGGCTGACCTGGAGCGAAACCATCACCCACGAAGGTTATCTGCGCATTCAGCCGGGCGCCATCGGGACGGAAGGAATCGCAGGCGACGCCATGCAATTCCATGCGCCGTTGCGCCACTACGCGCTGTATGAGGCGGAGGCCGTCGCCCACCTGTGCGATCGCGACGGCGTCATCGTCCAGGCGCCGGCGGTCGCCTATCGCCGCCTGGGGAAGGGCGCCGTGGCGACGTGGTGTTACGACCTGGCGGCGAGCGTCGTGCGCACGCGGCAGGGGCCGATGGAGCGCGTCGACGTCGAAGCCGATGGCCTGGAAGGCGTGCGCGCCGTCGATCGCTTCGTCGGCTTCATCGACCTGGATCGCATCCATCTCCCTCAAGCCGATGAACAACAGCGCCTGCTGGTCAATTTGCTCAACGAAGTGAGCGCAGCCCCTCTGCCGCGTCTCTGGTACTTCCCCGGCCGCGCCGACAGCGCGCTCGTCTGCACCGGCGACTCGCACAACAACCCGGCGTCGGCGGTGGACGAGGTGTTGCGCCGCGTGGAAGGGTGGGGCGGGGCGATGTCGGTCTACTACACGCCGCCGCCGACCAATCCTGTGCGCCGCGCCCTGCGTCGCGTGCGCGATTGGTTGAAGGAGCAGCCTGTTCTGGGCGACGCGTTGCCGCCGACCGACGTGGTCACCCCGTATCACGCCGAAGCGTGGCGAGACCGCGGTCACGAGTTCGCCCTGCACCCTTACGTCGAGGAAGGCCTGGAGATCGGCTGGGAGCGCTACTGGCGGCAGTTCACCGGCCTGGGCTACGGCGAATTCACCACCACGCGCACCCACCGCGTGCTCTGGCACGGCTGGGCGGATACGGCGCGCGTGCAGGCCGGCTACGGTGTGCGCATGAACCTGGACTATTACCACGTCGGCCCCGCCTTCCGGCGTCCCGACGGCTCCTGGGCGTTCGGCTATTTCACCGGCAGCGGGCTTCCCATGCGCTTCGTAGATGCAGATGGGCGGCTGATCGACAACTGGCAACAGAACACGCACTTGGTCGACGAGCAGCTGATCGACATGCCGTGGGGCGCCAATTTCACAGGCTTTGCGCCGGAGCAGGCTGTTGAAATTGTAAGGGAGTTGATTCGTCGCACCGCCACCGGCGCCTACGCTGCGCTGGGCGCTCAGTTTCATCTGGACCCCTTCGCCGTCCCTGGACCGTGGACTGAAGGCGCCGGCCGCTTCCTCGATGGCGCGTTAGCGGCCTGCGCAGAGCGTGGACTCCCTATCCTCTCCGGGGCACAGTGGCTGGCTTTCACCCAAGCGCGCACAGCCGTGCAGCTGACAGATTTTCAACTTTTGTCGAAGGCGGGCGATTGCTCGTTCGCCGTTCATGTCGCCCATCCTGACATTGGCCTCACTCTGCTCTTGCCTGTCCGACACAAGCAATCCTATTTGAAGGAATTGCAAGCAAATCGCAAGCTAATTCCAATCCACACGCGCCGAGTCGGTGCTACACTGTACGCACAGATTGACCTGCAGAGCGTCGCAACGTTTGTCGACGCGCGCTATTCCGGCTCGTAGCGAGCGCTGCCGATCTGCAGCCTTGGGTCAATTCTGACAATAGAGGACCTGTGTGGAGGCCAGGCATATGGTGAAGGTGCGTCCCTCAAAACAAGCAGTTTCCCGGTTTCCCGCGTATTGGATGCTCAGCAGCGGTTTGGCGTTGTTGATGCTTTCGATCTTGGCGGCTGCGCTTCTGTGGCCTTACGGCGCAGCCTTTGCGCAGAGCGGCCCCAACGGCGTCATCACCCATGACGCGGCGGTGCATTTCAACGGCGCCTGCGCTGTTTTGACCAATACGATCGTCAGCACTGCCAACGGCGGCGAGATTCGACTGCGCGCCACGGTCGAAGATTATTTCGATGGCGCGGCGATCGACGCCACCCAGTGGATCACCGGCTATTCCAATCCCTCTTATCCCGATCAAGTCCCCCTGATCGGCAGCGGCGTGCTGACGCTCTACGGAAGCTACCTGCGCTCGGTGCAAGTTTTCTCCGCCACGACGCCAACGCGTTTCTTCGAGGCCAGCGCCCGCATGGCGGACGCCAGCCTGCTGCGATCGCCCAGCAACGTGGACATCGGTTTCTATCGCGCCTATCCGCCGCTCCAGTTGCCCCCTGGAGACCAAAGCTCTATTCGCCTCTTCATCGGTCAGCCGACGCACGCCAGCGTCGATCGCTTGCTCTATGTTCGCTCGCGCGATGGCTCGGTCGATCCCTGGGTGGACACCATGGTCAATAACTGGGGAGAGGATGAAATCGATCAGCGCAATGGCCTCTCCCAGTATCGCACCTTCCGCATTGAATGGGGCCCGACGGAGACCTGGTATTTAATCGATGGCAGCGTGATCACCCTGGTCCCCGGCGACAATCCGCTGCCGCACACCGGCGTCTCCACGCGCACGACCTATGTGTTTTTGTACAATCAAGATCCGCTCCAACCCGGAGATCCGAATTGGGGCAACACGATGCCATTGCTCGTGGACTGGGTGCGCGCCGGCGTCTATCCGTCCAACGGCCAGTACACCTCCTGCATTTTGGACGCCGGTCAAATTGCCAACTGGTCGCAGGCGACGGTGACGGCCACGATCCTCGCAAACACCGGCGCCTCGCTCGAGACGCGCACGTCGGCGGACGGCGCAACCTGGTCGAGTTGGGCGTCTGCAGGAACGTTGAACAACGGCGTCAACACGTTGACGCTTTCCAATCCCAGTGGTCGCTATCTTCAGTACCGCTTGACCCTCACCAGCGTCGACCCGATCCGTTCCCCGGAGGTGGCGGCGCTGAGCTTTTCGTATTTTGGCCCCACATCGCTTGTGGTTGCCCCTGCTTCAGCAACCCTGAACCCCGGCGCGACGCAGCAGTTCACCGCCACGGCGTATGACAGCAACAACGCGGTCGTCGCCGGCGTGCCGGTGAGCTGGAACGTCGTCAACGGCGGCGGCGTCATCGACGGCGGCGGCCTCTTCACGGCCGATCTGCCGGCGGGCGTCTTCACCGACACAGTGCAGGCGACGACCTCCAACAACTTGACGGGGACCGCCACCGTCACCGTGCTCAATCTGCCGCCCATAGCCGTGATCGGCGGCCCTTACTCTGGAGTGGAAGGGCAACCGGTGCAGTTGGACGCCAGCGCCAGCAGCGATCCCAACGGCGGTCCGCTCACGTTCGCCTGGGATTTGAACAACGACGGTCTATACGACAACGCCGTCGGCGCCACGCCTTCGGCGAGTTGGCCGGACAACGGCGTCTATACGATCGGTCTGCTCGTCACCGACAGCGCCGGCCTCACCAACACGGCGACGACGACGGTGACGATCGCAAATGTCAATCCGCAAATCACATCGATCGACCGCAACACGCCGGTGCGCCGTGGGGAGCCGGTCACCGTTACGGTGACAGCCACCGACGTTCCCAGCGATACGCTGTACTATTCGTTCGACTGGACCAGCAACGGTGTGTTCGACGTGGAGAATGCGCTCTCAAACACCGCCGTGACCACCTATCCGAACACCGGGCTCTATACGGTGACGGTGCGCGTGA
>NZ_CAKZMJ010000102.1:0-2500 GCF_937128415.1 uncultured Caldilinea sp. | reverse complement strand
CGCCCGATGGCCTATTGGTTCGATAATATCGGTGTAGAGGCGTTCGTTTTCGCTGATCAGGTACCAAAAGTTCTGACCAACTACCTTAAGATAGCCAGCCCGCGTGTAGGTGGTTCGGGTTTTACCATAGCAAATGCCGAGCACAGGTTGCACATTCATGCTGATCCGAGATTGTTTCAGGCGAATGACTGCGTCCCGTAAATCCTGCGCCAGTTTGCTGTGTTGCGAGCTGTTCCCCCAGTTCGGACCCGATTTGATTGAAACCAAATAGTGGGTGTTGCGATTGATGAATTCTAGATCAACGCCAGGTGCACTGGATTTATGTCCCCCGGACGTTTGCTGGGCAATGAACAACGCAAGATTTTCTAAAAAATCGCCGAATAATTTCTCCTCCGAAGAAGACAAAAACGCGTCAAGAAGACTGGCTATCAAATCGCTGGCGACGGTTAAATTTTTCGCTCGGAAGAGATAGGGGTTCTTTTTGAGCAACTGATTCAGGCTCAGAGATTCCACTGAGGTCAGGCGCCGCCGATGGAAATCTTGAATCGTCTCCTGGACATACTGCTCAACCATGCGCATGTCGAGAGGATTCACTCTTTCGCCTCACTTTCATAAGATGCTCTTTCCTCAAAAAGTTGCGGTTGCACCCCATGAAGGCGCTCGCGCGCCAGATTGCAGTATTCAGGATTGATGTCGATCCCAACATAGTGACGATTGAGTCTCTTGGCGGCGACGGCAGTCGTGCCCGATCCGATGAACGGGTCAAGCACGATGTCGCCTTCTTTTGTGAAAAGTTTGATAAACCAAGCGGGCAAATCAACAGGAAAGACTGCACTGTGGCGCCGATTAGAGCACTCCGTCGCCATGTGGATGACATTAGTGGGGTAGACCATGGCCCGCCCCACCCAGTTGGAGACGTTTTTGCCGAAGCCACTTGCGACACGCGATTCGTCGCGGATTCTGTCCGTCTCGCTCAATCGCCTGAGCCGCTCTTGCGCCCAACCGCCGATTGGAACCATCACTGCATCTTGGTACATCGCAAAGGCTCGCGTCTTGTTAAATTGAATCAATCGTTCCCAGGCGTCTCGGAAACGATTGGGCCATTTCCCTGGATAAGAATTCTTTTTGTGCCAGATGAATTCCTCTGTCCAGAGCCATCCTTGTTTACGCATCTCCAGAATCAATTCGATGACGTAAGTGTGACGTTCACCGTTGACCACGCGCTCTTTGATATTGAGGATAAACGTGCCGGTGGGCTTGAGGACGCGTAAAAACTGCTTCGCCTTCGGCAGAAACCAGGCGCAGTACTCGTCAGGTGTAACGCCGCCGTAAGTGTGGCGCCTCTGGTCGGCGTAAGGCGGCGAGGTGAAAATCAGATCGATGGAATTATCAGGAAACGACTGCAGAACCTCCTCGCAATCGCCCTGCAGAATCGTGTCAAGCGAATCCATAACTTTGTCCATACAAATTATTTTATGAGAGTCAAGGCCAGCATCCAAGGAGCTCATCTTTCTGAATGCCGATAAACGACCTGACAAGAGTTCATCGGCATAAAAGTAAGGAAACCGTCTACCCCACCCGGTCAACTCTCCCCCGCCATTTTTTGTAGCTCATAAAGCCGATTGAGCGCATCGAGCGGGGTCAGGTTGTTGATGTCCAGTTTGCGCAGCGCCTCGACGACCGGATGCACGTCGGCGAAGAGCGAAACCTGCAGGGCGCCAGCGCGCCGCTTCGGCGCCACAGTCTCGGTCAGTCGACGCGGACCTGCGGCGCCGCTCCGCTCCAGGTCGGCGAGGATTTCCTCCGCGCGCGCGACGACCTGCGCGGGCAGGCCGGCCATGCGCGCCACGTGGACGCCGTAGGAGCGGTCGGCCTTGCCGGGGATGATGCGTCGCAAAAAGACCACATCTTCGCCGTCGCCGCTGTCATCGACGGCTACGTTGTAGTTGACGACGTGCGGCAGCCGTTCGGCCAGGTCGGTCAGCTCGTGATAGTGCGTGGCGAAGAGCGTCTTGGCGCGCAACCGGGGATGGTTGTGGATGTACTCGATCACCGCCCAGGCGATGGCCAGCCCGTCGTAGGTGCTGGTGCCGCGGCCGATCTCGTCGAGCAGCAGCAGGCTGCGGTTGGTGGCGTGATGAAGGATGTTGGCGGTCTCGACCATCTCCACCATGAAAGTGGACTGGCCGCGATGAATTTCGTCGCTAGCGCCCAGGCGCGTGAAGATGCGATCGACGACGCCGATGCGGGCGCGCTCGGCGGGCACGAAGCTGCCGATCTGCGCCATCAAGGTGATGAGCGCCGTCTGACGCAGGTAGGTGCTCTTGCCGCTCATGTTGGGGCCCGTGATGATCTGAATGGCGGTCTCCGGCGTCAGGAAGGCGTCATTGGGCACGAACGGCTCGTCGGTCAGCGTCCTCTCCACCACCGGGTGCCGGCCGGCGACGATCTCGATGCAAGGCCCTTCATCGACCTCCGGGCGCACATAGCGATGCGTCAA
>NZ_CAKZMJ010000101.1 GCF_937128415.1 uncultured Caldilinea sp. | reverse complement strand
TTCCTTGACATCGTTTCCTTGACATCGTATGGTAAAATGAATTTATGATGCAAAACGGCTGGAACGCTCCTCAATGCATCAGAATCGCCGCAACCGTCGGACGCAACGTCGGCGGACTCCTCGCGCTTAGTTAGCCCGCGCGTTGTGCACGCGGGCGCATCTGCCAGAATTATTCCTTGCGCTACAATAAGATGAAATTGCGCACGCTTGCAGCGGGCGCCTCATCATGTGTGCGCAGAGACGATGCATTGTTAGAAAGCCAGGTTAGAAAACCACCATAAATCGGAGAACAGTATGTCCAATCGATACAATCCCGCAGAGATCGAGCCGAAATGGCAGCGCATCTGGGAGGAGGAGCAGCTCTACAAGACGGTCGAAGACCCGAATCGCCCCAAGTGGTATGCGTTGACCATGCTGCCCTATCCGTCGGGCGACCTGCACACCGGCCATTGGTATGCGTACACGCCCAGCGACGCAGCCGCGCGCTATCGGCGCATGAACGGCTACAACGTCTTCTTCCCGATCGGTTTCGACGCCTTTGGTCTGCCCGCCGAAAACGCCGCCATCAAACATGGCGTGCACCCGGCCAAATGGACCTACGCCAACATCGAGCGGATGCGCAAGCAGCTGCGGCGCATGGGCGCCATGTGGGCGTGGGATCGCGAGGCGGTGACCTGCGACCCGGAATACTACAAGTGGACGCAGTGGTTCTTCCGCAAGTTTTACGACGCCGGCATCGCCTATCGCGAGTATGCGCCGGTGGACTTTTGCCCCACCTGCAACACGACGCTGGCGCGTGAGCAGGTGTGGGGCGAAGATCGCCACTGCGAACGCTGCGGCACGCCGGTGATCAAAAAGAACCTGGAGCAGTGGAAATTCCGCATCACCCGCTACGCCGACGAGCTGATCGACATGCTCGACCAGATCGACTGGCCGGAGCGCGTCAAGGTGATGCAGCGCAACTGGATCGGCCGCAGCTATGGCGCGGAGGTCACCTTCCGCACCGAACAAGGCCATCCGCTGGAAGTCTTCACCACGCGGCCGGACACGCTGTGGGGAGCGACCTTCATGGTGCTGGCGCCGGAGCATCCGCTGGTCGATGTGGTCACGACGGAGGAGCACCGCGCCGAGGTGGAGGCGTACAAGGCGCTGGCGGCGCGACTGGATGAGATTCAGCGCACGGCGGCGGACAAAGAAAAGACGGGCGTCTTCACGGGCGGCTACGCCATCAACCCCGTCAACGGCGAGCGCATTCCCATCTGGATTGCGGACTACGTGATGATGGGCTACGGCACCGGCGCCATCATGGCCGTGCCCGCCCACGATGCGCGCGACTTCGAGTTCGCCAGGAAGTATGGCCTGGAGATTCGCCGCGTCATCACCGGGCCAGACGGCGCCACCGGCCCACTGGAGGAGGCGTATGACTCCAAGGACGAAGGCGTGATGATCAACTCCGGCCCCTTCGATGGCACGCCGGTGAAGGGCGCAGCCGACAAGGTGACCGAATGGCTGGAGGCCAACGGCATCGGGCGTCGCGCCGTCAACTACCGCCTGCGCGACTGGCTGATCAGCCGCCAACGCATGTGGGGCGCGCCGATCCCGATCATTTACTGTCCGAATTGCGGCACCGTGCCGGTGCCCTACGAGGACCTGCCCGTGTTATTGCCCGAAGACGCCGAGTTCAAGCCCACGGGAGAAAGCCCGCTCAAGTACCACGAAGGCTTCCGTCGCGTCAAGTGCCCGGAGTGTGGAGGCGACGCCGAGCGCGAGACCGACACCATGGACACCTTTATGTGCTCGAGCTGGTACCAGTATGCCTACATCTCGCCCTACTGGAAAAAGGGCGAGCGGCTCAGCCCAGACGATCTGCCGTGGGACAAAGAGAAAGGCGACTACTGGCTGCCCGTCGATCAGTACACCGGCGGCATCGAGCACGCCACCATGCATCTGCTCTACACGCGCTTTTTCACCAAGGCGATGCGTGACCTGGGGCTGGTCAACTTCGACGAGCCGATGCTGCGCCTCTTCAACCAGGGCATGATCCTGGGCCCGGACGGCGAGAAGATGTCCAAGAGCCGCGGCAACGTCATCAACCCGGATGAGGTGGTCGATCGCTACGGCGCCGACACCGTGCGCGGCTACCTGATGTTCATCGGCCCCTGGGATCAGGGCGGCCCCTGGGACCCACAGGCGATCGAAGGCGTGCATCGCTTCCTGCACCGCGTGTGGGCGGTCGTGACAGAGGACGCAGGGCCAGACCAAGCGCCGTCGGAGCCAGACCCTGCGCAGGAGCGGGCGCTCGAACGCAAACTCCACCAGACGATCCTGAAAGTGACCGACGACATCGAGCATTTCCGCTTCAACACGGCGATCGCTGCGCTGATGGAGCTAAACAATTTTCTGCTGCGGGCGCGGGAGACAAGCGTCGTCAACAGCGCAATCTGGAAGGAGGCCATCCGCAGCCTGCTCCTGATGATGGCGCCTTTCTTCCCGCACATCGCCGAAGAGCTGTGGCGCCGGCAGGGCAACGCGTCGAGCGTGCACCTGCAGCGCTGGCCCGTCGGCGACCCGGAAAAGGCGCGCGAAGAGGCGATCACCGTCGTGGTGCAGGTCAACGGCAAGGTGCGCGACAAGCTGCTCGTCCCTCCCGGCACGCCGGCGGAAGAGCTGGAGCGCAGCGCCCTACAATTGAGCAATGTCGTCAAATGGCTGGACGGCCACGCCCCGCGCAAGGTTGTCGTCGTGCCCGACAAGTTGGTGAACATTGTGACTTGAACACGGCGTCGCGCTTTTCTGACGAAAACCCTACGAAACACCTACGCGCTTCGGCAACTGCCGAAGCGCGTACATTTCTTTAAGCTTGCCTTAATCTGGGTGGTTTATCTTTATTATATGGAAAAAACGAAAACATCTATCGAAACAGAAGTCTTTATACACATTGCACAAAAGAAATTTCTTTCTTTCGGCTAAAGCGGACGATGACGGGCTTCTTTGGGTTGCCATAATGCAAAGCAAATGATCCTTGTGTAACAGGTTGCACAGGTTTCCAATATATGAACATGTTTTCACAGAGAGAAGCGATTTCTGCCGGTTGCGAACAGGCTTTCGATCGATAAGGTGGTTCTCAAGCCAGCGACAAAGCAGCTTTTATTGCAACGCAGATTTATGCAGATTCCACAGAGCGAGGAGAACACCATGATCTACAAACAACCTTCGACACATCCAGGATTTGCACGCGTCACCTTTGAACTACCATCCTGTGTATGGGCTGATCGCGTGGCAGTCACCGGCAGCTTCAACGACTGGGATGACAAAGGTGTGCCGCTGGTGCAAATGCGCGATGGTGTGTGGCGAGCGACGATCGAGCTGCCGGTTGGAAAACGCTACGAATTTCGCTATATCATCGATGGGCGCTGGCAATCCGACAACCACGCCGATGGCTTCGCCGACAACGCCTACGGTGGACAGAACAGCGTCATCGATCTTGTCTCTTTCCAGACTGCAACGCTTACGGAACGGCAGCCCAGCAAAGTTTCCGAGAGTCATCCCATTGTCGCTCCGCATTTGCCGACGCCGATCGAAGGAAGCGTGCGCGGCTTCAGCGGCGAGCGCACGCCGGCGGAGATGCCTCGCATGCGGCCTCGGGTGGCTGCAGCCTGATTGGCCGACACAGCGGCAAGCGTCATCACCTCCTGACCGTCCAGCCTTCTCCTGCCGAGCAGTGATTTTCTCGATGGAGAAGGCTGGACGTCTTATTGCCCAGAAGTTACGCAGTTCACTTAACAAGTGGATCGAGCAGATCGAGCCAATACCGTAGGTGCGGCTCTCAGCCGCACGTTCTCGACAGACCCAAGAGCCGTGGGGAAAGCCCCTCACCCCCCGCCCCCCTCTCCCAAGACTGGGAGAGGGGGAGCAAGCCCCTCACCCCCCGGCCCCCTCTCCCAAGACTGGGAGAGGGGGAGCAAGCCCCTCACCCCCCGGCCCCCTCTCCCAAGACTGGGAGAGGGGGAGCAAGGCCCTCACCCCCCGGCCCCCTCTCCCAAGACTGGGAGAGGGGGAGCAAGGCCCTCACCCCCCGGCCCCCTCTCCCAAG
>NZ_CAKZMJ010000100.1 GCF_937128415.1 uncultured Caldilinea sp. | reverse complement strand
CCGACGCAGGCGCCTCTCGCCTCCCCGTCAGCAGCCTCGCCCTCCCGCAGGGCACAAATCCTAAATCTACACCTCCCAACTATAACTGTCAAATCAGATGGACGTCAGATAAAAGATAAATGTGAAGTCCGACGGCGACGTCTGCACCGTCAGAAAAGTCGTAGACGCCGCATTGGACGATTCGAGCACGCCAGAGAGCAATCGCTCTAAAACTGCACAGGTTCGTTGCGTCCCTAAGAACTTTCTACGCGGCGAAAGTGCAATTCGTCAAGATGTTGCTATAATGACAGGGCCGACGCTGTTCAAGTGCGCCGTCTTTCAGCGTCCCGTCTGCGAAAACAGTCCAGAAGACCGTCTCGATGTTTGAATCGTTTGGATCTTTTCACTGCGATCTAATTATCAACGCCGGCGGCGAGAGTCGACGCATGGGGCGTCCTAAGGCGCTGTTGCCTGTTCCGCCCGACAACCTGCCACTGATCGCCCATGTAGCGCAGCGCTTATCGAGGTTGCCGCTCAATCGACTGATCGTGGTCGCCAATGACCCTACGCTGCCGGAAAAGGCGCATCTACCGGCCCACGCGTTCTTCACGCCTGACGCCTACCCGGGAACGGGCACACTGGGCGGCATCGCCACCGGCCTGCAACATGCGGAAGGATGGGCTATCGTCGTGGCGTGCGACCTGCCGTTCGTCGACGCAGGGGTGTTCGCCCTGCTCGCCCGCTTCGCCGCCGAACAGGACGCTCAGGGCGACCGCTGGGACGCCGTCGTGCCGGTGGTCGGCGGCTACGAAGAGCCGCTTCATGCGCTCTATCATCGGCGCTGCCTGCCCGCCATTGAGGCGCGGCTGGCGCAGGGGCAGCGTCGCGTGATCAGCTTCATGGGAGACGTGCGCACCTGCTACGTCCATGAAGAGATCCTGCGCAGCGTCGATCCGGAGCTGCGCTCGTTCATCAACGTCAACACGCCCGAAGAGTGGCAATCTGCGCTTCAATTGCTTGCGATGACTCCGTGATTGACCTATGCCAACCGAACTTTTCACCGTCCATACGCCCGCCGACGCCTGGGCGCGCTTCGCCGAACAGTATCGACCTCAGGTGCGCGTCGAACGCATCGCCACCGCCGACGCGCTTGGACGCGTGCTGGCGACGCAGTTGACCTCGCCGCAGAATCTGCCGGAGTTTGCCCGCTCCACCGTCGACGGTTACGCCGTGGCCGCCGTCGACACCTACGGCGCGTCGCCGGGGCTGCCGGCGCTTCTCACCGTCGTCGGCGAAGTGCCGATGGGCAAGGCGGCGACCTTCCCAATCGGCCCGGGCGAAGCCGCGCTCGTCCACACAGGCGGCATGATCCCCCCCGGCGCCGACGCCGTCGTCATGATCGAGCACACGCAACGCGTCGACGAGCGCAACATCGAAGTCTTTCAGCCGGTGGCCGAAGGCCAGAACGTCGTCCAGATCGGCGAGGACATTCGTCTCGGGCAGCCGATCCTGAAGTCCGGTCATCGCCTGCGCGCCCAGGACATCGGCGGCTTAATGGCGTTGGGCATCGTCGAAATCGACGTGGCTGCGTCGCCGGTCGTGGGCGTCATCTCGACCGGCGATGAAGTCGTGCCGCCGGAGCAGCGCCCTGCACCAGGCCAGGTGCGCGACATCAACTCCTATTCGTTGGCGGCGCTGGCCCAAAGCGCCGGCGCGCGGGCGTTGCGCTACGGCGTCGTCCCGGACGATCGCGCTGCGCTGGAAGCCGTCGCCCGCCGCGCGATCCAGGAGTGTGACATCGTCGTCTTCTCTGCAGGCAGCTCCGTGAGCTACCGCGACATGACCGCCGAGGTCATCAACGACCTGGGCAAGCCCGGCGTGCTGGTGCATGGCGTCAGCGTCAAGCCCGGCAAGCCGACCATCCTCGCCGTGTGCGACGGCAAGGCGGTCTTCGGCCTGCCCGGCAATCCGGTCTCGGCGATGGTGATCTTCGAGCTCTTTATCACGCCCGCCATCTGCGTTGCGATGGGCGCGGCGCCTCCCCCGCGAACGACGGTGCGCGCCCGCCTCGCCCGCAACCTTGCCTCCGACGCCGGCCGCGAGGACTACGTCCAGGTGCGGCTGGAGGAGAGAGAGGGCGAGCTGTGGGCGGTTCCGGTCCTCGGCAAATCCAACCTCATCTATACGCTGGTCAACGCAGAAGGCGTGATCAAGATTCCGCTCGATTCCAACGGCCTGCGAGCAGGAGAGTGGGTCGCGGTGACGCTTGGATAGACGTTTTGCCTGCATCGAACACAAAAAGCAAACACTTTCCATCTGGTGACCGCTATGAATCTCGAATCGCGCAACATCTATCTGCAAGACGTGGCGTTGAGCGAGGCGCTGGAGCGCTGGCATGCCGTCCTGGCGGAGCATGGCCTCTTGCAGCCGCTTCCCGCAGAAACGATTCCGCTCGAGCAGGCGCTAGGGCGAGTTACGGCCGAGCCGGTGTGGGCGAAGATTTCCTCGCCTCACTATCACGCAGCCGCAATGGACGGTTACGCCGTGCGCGCCGAAGCAACGCGCGGCGCCACAGAGACCACCCCCCTGTTGCTCAAGGTCGGCGAGCAGGCCATCCCGGTCGATACGGGCGACCCGCTGCCGGGCGATGCGAACGCCGTCATCATGATCGAGAACACGCATCTGGTCTCCCGTCCCGACGGCGATTACATTGAGATTCTGGCGTCGACGCCCCCCTGGCGCTACGTGCGGCCGATGGGCGAGGACATCGTAGCGACCGAGCTGGTCTTGCCCGCCAACCACCGCATCCGCCCGCAGGACATCGGCGCCATCGCCGGCAGCGGCCATACGGAAGTGACGGTCTATCGTCGCCCGCGCGTCGCCATTCTCCCGACCGGCACGGAGCTGGTCAAGCCGGGCGAGCCGCTCAAGCCGGGCGACATCATCGAGTACAACTCGCTGGTGTTGGGCGCCATGGCGGAAGAGGCGGGCGCGCTCGTCACGCGCCTGCCGATCGAGGCGGACGACCGCAAGGCGATCCAGAAAGCAGTCGAACAGGCGCTTGTCGACCATGACCTGGTGGTCGTCAACGCCGGCTCTTCGGCCGGTTCGGAAGATTTCACCGCCTCGATCGTGCGCGAGCTGGGCGTGCTCTGCGTGCACGGCATTGCCATTCGACCGGGCCATCCGGTGATCCTGGGCGTGGCGCGCCACCGGGCGATC
Organism: uncultured Caldilinea sp.; assembly: GCF_937128415.1. Taxonomy (GTDB): domain Bacteria; phylum Chloroflexota; class Anaerolineae; order Caldilineales; family Caldilineaceae; genus Caldilinea. Next base: position 1,350 of record NZ_CAKZMJ010000100.1, on the reverse strand, counting down.
GCAGGCATTCCGGGCTATCCTGTTTCGGCGGCGATGACTTTTGACATCATTGTGCGGCCGCTGCTCTATCGCTGGCAGGGGCAACCGCCGCCGGAGCGGCCTGTGATCGAAGCGGTGCTCACGCGCAAGGTGCTCTCGCCCATGGGCGAGGACGAGTTTCTACGCGTTTCGCTGGGTCGCGTCGGCGGCCGCGTGGTGGCGACGCCGCTCTCCACGGGCGCAGGCGTGCTCATGTCGCTGGTCAAGGCCGACGGCATCGTGACGATCCCGCGTTTCTCCGAAGGCTATCACGCCGGCGAGACGGTGAAGGTCGAACTGCTGCGCTCCCCGCGCACGATCGACAACACCATCGTCGCCATCGGCAGCCACGACATGACGCTCGACCTGCTCGCCGATTTTCTGCAACGCCGTCATCCTCACCTGCGCCTTTCCTCGAGCCACGTCGGCAGCGTCAGCGGCCTGCTTGCCCTGCAACGCAACGAGGCGCATCTGGCCGGCAGCCACCTGCTCGATGAAGAAAGCGGCGAATACAACATCGGCTACGTCCAAAAAATGTTGGGCGAACAGGGCGTGCACGGCGTGTTGCTCGGCTTTGTCCGTCGCACCCAAGGGTTGATCGTCCCCAAAGGCAACCCGAAGCGAGTGGAGTCGCTGGAGGATCTGCTGCGCGAGGATGTGATCTTCGTCAATCGTCAACGTGGGGCGGGCACGCGCGTCCTGCTCGATTACGAGCTCAAAAAGCGAGGAGTCAATCCCCGACGCATCCAGGGCTACGACCGCATGGAGTACACGCATCTGGCCGTCGCCGCTGCGGTCCGGAGCGGCGCAGCCGACTGTGGGCTGGGCATCCTGGCGGCGGCGCGGGCGCTCGACCTCGACTTTGTTCCGCTCTTCGACGAACGCTACGACCTTGTGATCCCCCAGGAGCATTATGAGTCGCCGCTGTTGCAGCCGCTGCTCGAGATCATCCGCGATCGGGCGTCAGGCTTCGCCGCCGCCGTCGAGTCGTTGGGCGGCTATGGCGTGGAACAGATGGGGAACGTGCTGGGTGAATTTTGACAAAGAGCAAAAACCATCTGAAGGGAAACCGGCGAATCGAAGGTGCGACTTCCAGCCGCGCGCTTTCGGCAGACCGCAAGGTGTTAATTCAAAGGAAGCGCAGCCGCGCGCTGCGTCCACTTGAGCCGGTTGTCGAGGCCCAGAAGCCGCCTTGACAGGCCGCAGCCTGATCGGCGAAACTTCTCTCATTCCGTAGATTTCACGCCTCATCGGTTGCATCTTCCAAAGGAGAGCTTCCCCATGGCGCAGAACACGCTGCCTTCTGCGGCGCGGCTTGTGATCATCGGCGGC
>NZ_CAKZMJ010000099.1:5000-31249 GCF_937128415.1 uncultured Caldilinea sp. | reverse complement strand
TGCATCTTCCAAAGGAGAGCTTCCCCATGGCGCAGAACACGCTGCCTTCTGCGGCGCGGCTTGTGATCATCGGCGGCGGGATCGTCGGCTGCAGCGCCGCCTATCATCTGGCGCAGCTCGGCTGGCGCGATGTGATCGTCCTCGATAAAGGCGCGCTGCCCTACAACGACGGTTCGACCAGCCATGCGCCCGGCGGCATGCATGTGACCAATTACAGCCGCATGATGACGCACTTCGCCGTGCAGTCGGTTGAAATTTACAGCCGTCTGCCGGACTTTGAGCCGGGCCGGCCGATGGTGCGCCGCGTCGGCGGGCTTGAGGTGGCGTACACGCGGGAGCGCATGGAAGATCTGAAACGCAAACAGGGCGTGGCGACCAGCTACGGCGTCGAAGCGCATCTGCTCACGCCGGAAGAGACGCTGGCGCATATCCCTCTTCTCGACCCGAGGGTGATCCACGGAAGCTTCTACGCCCCGCTCGACACGAACGTGATCGGCTGGCATGTGGCCGGCTCGCTGGCGAACGAGGCGACGCGCATCGCGGGCGTCCAGTTTTTCCAGCAGGCGTCCGTCGTCGACATCGAAGTCCGCCGCGGCCATTTGGCTGCGGTCGTCACCGAACGTGGGCGCATCGAATGCGAGACCGCGCTGCTTTGCGCCAACATTTGGGCGCCGGCCCTCAGCGAAAAGGCAGGGCTGGTGATCCCGCTGCTCGCCGCCCAACATCAGTACACCATCTCGACGCCGTTGCCGGCGTTGGCCGAGTTCGCACAGGCGGCGGGCGGCCGAGAGATCGTCCATCCTATCCTGCGCCACCAGGATTACTCGCTCTATTTCCGGCAACACTGGGACGCCTACGGGATAGGCAACTATCGCCATGAGCCGCTGATGGTGCACCCTCGCAAGCTGGGCAAGACGGCGCAACTCCCCTTCACGCCGGAGCATTACACGGTGGCCTGGCGCGCTGCGCAAGAGCTCATTCCTGCGCTGCGCGGCGCGGGGCTGTCGCACGCCTTCAACGGCATGTTCGCCTTCACTGTGGACGGCTTCCCGGTGATGGGAGAAAGCGCAGTGCGCGGGCTGTGGACGGCGGTCGGCGTCTGGATCACCCACGCAGGCGGCGTCGGAAAGGCCATCGCCGAATGGATGACTTACGGCGAGCCGGCCATCGACGTACATGAGGCCGACATCAACCGCTTTTTGCCCCACCAGAAAACCCGGCGCTACATCGACCTGCGCTGTGCGCAGAACTATCGGGAGGTCTACGACATCGTGCATCCCCTGCAGCCGATCGGCGAGCCGCGCAACCTGCGCCTCAGCCCCTTTCATCGTCGGCTGGTCGAGCAGGGCGCCGTCTTCTTTCAAAGCGCCGGCTATGAAGTGGCCCAGTGGTATGAGGCCAACGCCTGCCTGCTTGCAAAATACGCAGCGCGCATTCCGCAGCGCAGCGGCTGGGAGGCGCGCTTTTGGTCGCCGATCCAGGGCGCGGAGCATTTAGAGGTGCGCAATAACGTCGGCCTCTTCAACCTGGCTGCGCTGGCTGTGATCGAGGTGCGCGGGCCGGGCAGCCTGGCCTTCCTGGAATGGCTGTGCGCCAACCGCATCGACCGGCCGATCGGCAAGGTCATCTACACGAGCCTGTTGAACGCACGCGGAGGCATCCAGGCCGACCTGACCGTCGTCCGCCTCGGCGAAGAGCGCTTCTGGGTGATCACCGGCGGCGCGCTGCTGCCGCGCGACCTGGCGTGGCTCGAACGTCATGCACCGACGGACGGCTCGGTGCAGATCGTGGACGCCTCCTCCGCATACACCGCTGTTGGGCTGTGGGGGCCGAACGCCCGCCGCGTATTGGAGAAGGTGACGGACGCCGACGTGAGCAACGCCGCTTTTCCCTACTACACGGCGCAGGAGATCGAGATCGGCGCCATTCCGGCGACGGCGCTGCGCCTCTCCTACGCTGGCGAGTTGGGCTGGGAACTGCACACGCGCACCGAGTTCGCCGCTGCGCTGTGGGATGCGCTGTGGGAGGCGGGCCGCGCGTTCGAGATGATCGCAGCGGGCGCCGGCGCCTTCGACTCGCTGCGGCTGGAAAAAGGCTATCGCCTGTGGGGCCAGGACCTGCACCCGGACGACACCCCGTTTGAAGCGGGCCTTGAGTGGGCGGTGCGACTCGATAAGGGAGACTTCATCGGTCGCCAGGCGTTGCTGCAGGCCAAAGCCTCCGGCGTTCAGCGTCGGCTTTGCTGCATGACCTTCGATGCGCCGGACGCCATGGCGCTGGGCAAGGAGCCCATCTTCGTCGGCGATCGCTGCATCGGCTACGTCACCAGCGCCAATTACGGCTACGCCGTGGGCAGACATATTCTCTACGGCTACCTGCCGCTTGCGTTCGCAGCGCCGGGGACTCAGGTCGAGGTCGCCTACTTCGGCGTGCGTCATCGAGCGACGGTGGCTGCAGAACCGCTGTACGATCCGCAAATGCAGCGCCTCAAAGGCTGATGCGCAACGGAGCTCACCCTGAATTTAGCGCTCAGGCGTTTTATGACAACTTCCCCAGAGGCGACGTTGTAGCGCGTCTGCTGAATTACGGCGACAGATCATAAACCATAGGAAGACGACGTGTGCGTGGCAGGGATCGGCTCGTAAAAACTTCTGGCGTTCCCCCACGAGGGGCAACGCGCGCATGCGGCTGACCGGGCGCAACGGACGCCTCCTCATGGTCGGCCCCGCGCCGGAGCATCATCCTGGAAGAAGAAAACTAAAAAGGGGTTGACAAGTGAAGAAATCTCTGCTATGCTGAAAGCGCTTTCAGAAAACGCTTTCAGATCGTCTCAAGACAAAGTTCCATTATTGATGTAAAATCTCACCGCATGCGTCGATTGTTTTTTTGTCGGCGCAAGTTGCATTTAGAACCATTTTCCAGAGAAAAGACGCTCCCTTATCCCGATCGTTTTGTAAATTTATCGGTTTGCTTTTGTCTTTCGAGTATCCGTCGATTCTTGTGAACAAGAACATCAGCATAAACGCTGCCGTACTGTGAAAGCGCTTTCAGAGAATCCAATGATCCACAATGACCAGCGAAAACCTCGGCCTCGGCCCACCATTTCCGATGTGGCGCGGTTGGCCGGCGTCTCCATCTCAACTGTGAGCCGCGTGCTGAACGACACTGCGCCCGTCTCGCCGGAGGTGGAGCAACGCGTGCTGCAGGCGATCGAGATGCTCAACTATACGCCTCATCTGGCTGCGCGCAACCTGGCGGTGCGCAAGACGGAGACGATCGGGTTGTTGCTGCCCGAGGTGGGCAACAACTTTTTCGCCCCCTTGCTACGCGGCGTTGAAAACGCAATTCGTCCGACCGAGTATCAACTGTTGGTGCACGCCAGCCTGCGCGTTCCCGACCCTGCGCCCTGGCGACATAGCCCCATCGGCGAACATAACGCCGATGGCATGTTGGTTTTCGTCAACAGCATGGATCAAGCGGAGTTGCTGCGCAACTACGAGCGCGGCTTCCCGATGGTGTTGCTTTTCTTCACGCCGCCGTCCAACGCCAGAATTCCCTACGTGGGCTTTGACAACACGACAGGGCTTTGTCAGGTCGTGGAGCATCTTGTCCAGGTGCACGGACGGCGAAGAATCGTCTATCTGCGCGGGCCGGTCGGCAACTTCGATTCCGAAGAGCGCGAAGCAGCGTTTCGCCAAACCATGGAGCGACTCGGGGTCCCGGTCTATCCGGAGCTGGTGGCGCGCGGCAATTACTCTTCGATCAGCGCAGAGCAAGCGATCCAGGAGCTCATCGAGCGCGGGGTGGATTTCGACGCCGTCTTCGCCGGCGATGACGATGCGGCGACAGGCGTCCTGGCTGCGTTGCGGCGCAACGGACGCTCGGTGCCGGAAGATGTGGCCGTCGTTGGCTTTGACGACATTCCCTTTTCGGTTCACCTCAACCCGCCGCTCACCACCGTGCACGCGCCGGTGGAGCAGGCCGGGTACGTGGCCGCCAGCAAGTTGTTGTCGCTCCTGGCCGGAGAGACGCCGGAGCTTGCCACCCGCCTGCCTGTGGAATTGGTGATCCGCCAATCGTGTGGCTGTAACCGGACGTAAATCAAGGTTCAGCGGCGATGCAGGTCCACATACAATTGTTTGGTCGATCGTTTTTCAAAGTAAGGAGAACTTCACGTATGCGCAAACTCTTTTTCCTCTCGCTTTCCTTGTTGCTGATTGCAGCGATGGCCGCCGCGTGTGGTACGCCGGCGGCGCCAGCGCCAGCTGCGCCGGCTGCGGCTGAACAACCGGCGCAGGTCGAGCAGCCTGCAGCCGCTGCACCGGCTGCAGCCACCGGACGCGTGCAGATTCGATGGTTTGTCGGCTTGGGAACAGGCTCCAGCGAAGATCAGATCCCTGCCCAGGAGGCGGTGATCAAACGCTTCAATGAGTCGCAGGATCGCATTGAACTGGTGGCGGAATTTGTGCCGAACGCATCCGCCCGCGACGTCCTGGCCACGCAGATCGCTTCCGGCAGCGGGCCGGACATCGTGGGGCCGGTCGGCTGGGGCGGCTCGAACGCCTTCTACGGTCAATACCTCGATCTCACGCCGCTGATCGAGGCGGACGGCTATGACCTGACGCAGTTCAATCCGGCGCTGGTGAACATGTACCAGACCGAGGAGGGTGCGCAGGCCGGTCTGCCCTTCGCCGTCTTCCCCGCCGCCGTCTTCTATCAGACGGAGATGTTCGACGAGGCCGGCCTCAACTATCCGCCCCGCAGTTACGGTGAGAAGTACATCATGCCGGACGGCACAGAGGTGGATTGGAACTGGGACACGTTGACGGAGCTGGCCAAAATTCTCACCGTAGACGCCACCGGCGCAGATGCGACGATGCCGGAGTTCGACGCCACCAAGATCGTGCAGTACGGCTTCATCTTCCAGTGGCAGACCCATCCCAACTACATCGGCACCTACCTGGGCGGCGCCAACAGCCTGCTCGCTCCCGATGGCCGGACGGCGCAAATTCCCGAAGGCTGGCTGAACGGCTGGAAATGGTGGCACAGCGGCATGTGGGGAGACCAGCCCTTCATTCCCACCGGCCCGGTCGTCCAGTCGCCGGAATTCGGCAGCGGCAACGCCTTCTCCAGCGGCAAGATTGCGATGGCCGTCGTGCCGAGCTGGTACACCTGCTGCATCGCCGACGCCGGCCAGAGCTGGGACCTGGCGGCCATGCCGACCGACGCCGCCGGCAAGGTCAACAGCCGCATTGACGCCGACACCTTCCGCATTCTGAAGGACACCAAGCATCCCGAAGAGGCGTTTGAGGTGCTGAAGTTCCTCATCGGCGAGGGTTCGTTGGACCTGCTGGCCGTCTACGGAGGCATGCCGGCGCGCACCGCCGATTTCGACGAGTGGCTGGCCACCAAACAACAACAGTTCCCCTGGGTCACCAACTGGGAGGCCATCTCCGCCGGTTTGAGCTACCCCGACGTGCCCAGCGCGGAAGCGTATGTGCCCAACTGGAGCCAGGTGTGGGATCGCGTCAGCGCCCTGGACAGCCTGATGGTCAACGAGAAGAATCTCGATCTGGACGCCGAGGCGGCCAAGTTGCAGGCCGATCTGCAGGCGATCTTCGACGCAGCGCAGTAAGGAAGTTGAGTCAGGGCGACGCAGTTGCCATCACTGCGTCGCCCAATGAGTTTTCCTCAGGAGTGAAAGCATGGCCGTGATCAGCAAAGCAGCGCCCCATCCTGGCCCCAGGACGCGCACCGGCGGCTCGAGAGCGCTGGCGCGCCGCGAAGCGATGTGGGGGTATCTGTTCATCTCTCCGTTCATCGTCGGTCTGTTGGCCTTCACCTTGATCCCCACCGTAGCGACGTTTGTGATGAGCTTCACCAATTTCAACCTCAGCGGCGCAGCCACCCAGTTCGTCGGCGGCAGCAATTACCAGAGGCTCTTTCGCGACCCGCAGGTGTGGTCGTCCCTGCTGGTGACCGTGCGCTTTGCGGCGATCGCGCTGCCGGTCGGCCTGATCCTGCCGCTGGGGCTGGCCATTCTGTTGAACAGCGACTCTTTACGCGCCAAGGGGCTGTTTCGCACGCTCTTTTATTTCCCGTACATCGTGCCCTTCGTCGCCGCCATCTTTGTATGGGGGGCGCTGCTCAACTCAGAGACCGGCTGGATCAATCAATTTCTACGTTGGGTGGGCGTTGCCAATCCGCCCAACTGGCTCAACAGCACCGTATGGATTTATCCGGCGTTGGTGATCCTAGGGCTGTGGGGCATCGGCAACGCCATGTTGATCTTCCTCGCCTCTCTGCAGGGCGTGCCGACGGAGCTGTACGACGCCGCCAAGATCGACGGCGCTGGCTGGTGGGGGCAGATGTTCAACGTCACGCTGCCGATGATTTCGCCGGTGATCTTCTATAATCTGACGCTTTCGCTCATCGGTCTCTTTCAATATTTCACGGTGCCTCTGGTGTTGAACCAGGGAACCGGGGCGCCGGGCGGCGCCACCATGTTCTACAATCTCTATCTCTACAAGACGTTCTTCACCTATCAGAACATGGCCTACGGCGCGACGATGGCGTGGCTGCTCTTCGTGATCATCCTGGCGGTGACGCTTGCGCTCTTCCAAACCGCCAAATATTGGGTGTATTACGCAGCGGAAAGTCGGTAGGACAGGAAGGTGAATGATGACGGCGACAACTTCCTCCATGCAGGCGGTTGCGACAGAGCGACGACGCAGCCGGTCGATTCGCTGGAGCGTGATCGTGCGCTCCGCAGTGGTGACGCTCGTGACGGCCTTCCTGGCCTTTCTCTTTCTTTTGCCCTTTTTCAACATGGTCTTCACCTCGTTGAAAACAACCGCCCAGATGATGCAGCCGGGCGCTCCAGTCTGGCCCGCGATCCCGGGCGTTTTTGAATATGAGGGCAAAGAGCTGGAGCTCTACCTGGTGCCGCTGGAAGACGGCAGCGTGCGAGAGCTGGCGATTGTGCGCAAGGGGCGGCAACAGAGCACCTTCATCGACCCCGATCATCCGGAGGCGGGCGAGATCGAATGGAGCGGCTCCTGGCGCGCGCTGCAACGGCCCTGGCAGCTTCATCCTGCCTGGGGCAACTATCGCGAGGCCTGGGAAAAGATCGACTTTCCCATTCTCTTTCGCAACACCCTGGCCATCGCCCTGATCGGGCTGACCGGCACCGTGATCTCTTCGACGCTGGTGGCCTACGGCTTCGCCCGCTTTCGCTTCCCCGGTCGCGGCTTCCTCTTCACCCTGTTGCTTTCGACGATCTTTCTGCCCGCCGCCGTGACCATCGTGCCCACCTACGCCTTCTTTGTGGCGATCGGCTGGGTCGGCACGTGGCTGCCGCTGACTGTGCCGCACTTTTTCTCAAACGCCTACAACGTCTTTCTGTTGCGGCAGTATATGTTGACGATCCCGCGCGAGATCGATGAAGCGGCGCAAATGGACGGCGCCAATCCCTTCCGCATCCTCATCTCCATCTTGTTGCCCCAGTGCGCGCCGGTCGTGCTGGCGGTGGCGCTCTTCCACCTGGTCTTTGCCTGGAACGACTATTTCGGCCCGTTGCTTTATCTTTCCACCCGCTTTGACCTGCAGCCGATTGCGGTGGCGCTGCCCCGCTTCAACAATCTCTACGGCTCCAACCCGCCGTTGATCCAGGCCGCCTCGTTGATGGCGATGGCGCTGCCGGTGCTGCTCTTCTTCCTGGCGCAGCGCGTCTTTATGCAGGGTGTGGTGATCACCGGCGTCGAAAAATGAACGGGCCCCGTGCGTGAGATGGAAAGTGTGAACGTGAACATGCAAATCGCGCGCTTCTTCAGAAGGTCCAACAAAAAGGCGTCGTCGAACGTCCGCCGGGCCGGCCTTCTCGCAGCCTGTTTCATCCTGCTCTGGACGATGACCGGCTGCACCCCGATTGCGCCTGCAGCCTCAGAGCCGCCTTCGCCGCAGAAGCAAGGCGTGTTCATCGACCCAACGAACGAGATTGGGCCGATCAGCCCGTTCCTTTTTGGCTCCAACTACGGCCCCTGGGTCTCGCTGCGTCCGGAGACGCTGCCGCTCGCCGAGGAGATGGGCGTTCGCCATCTGCGCTGGCCCGGCGGCGCCTGGGGCGATGAGAACACCGTGACGCCGTTGCAGGTGGATCAGTTCGTGACATTGGCGCGGCGCCTGGGTGCAGAACCCTACATTCACGTCCGTTTTCCCAACAGTTCGCCCGAGCAGGCGGCGGCGCTGGTTCGCTACGCCAATGTAGAGAAGGGCTACGCCATTCGCTTCTGGTCGATCGGCAATGAACCCAGCCTCTACGAAGCGATGGGCAAAGGCTGGAACGCCGAGGAGTTCGCGACGGCGTGGCGCGCCTTCGCCGAGGCGATGAAAGCCGTCGATCCCGCGATTCAGTTGTTAGGGCCGGAAATCCATCAGTTCACGGGCGCGGAAGACGTCGATCCCAAAGACAGCGCCGGCCGCGACTGGCTGCGCACTTTTCTGGCGGCCAACGGCGACCTGGTGGACATCGTCACCGTGCACCGCTACCCCTTCCCGAACAACGTCGAGCGCACCTCCGCGACGCCGGAAGAGCTGCTCGCAGACAGCCCGCGCTGGAATCAGATCGTGCGCAACCTGCGCGCAGTGGTTCGCAACGAAACCGGCCGCGATCTGCCCATCGGCTTCACCGAATTCAACTCCCACTGGAGCAACGCGGCGGGCGGCGCAACGACGCCGGATTCTTTCCTCAGCGCGCTCTGGCTCGGCGATGTCCTGGCGCGGCTGATTCAAGAGCGCGTCGATGTCGCCGACTACTTCTTGCTCGTGAGCGGAATGGCGCAGGGGCACGGCGCGCTTACCCCCTATGCGCCGCGGCCCGCCTACTACGTCTACCGTCTCTACCGAATGTTTGGAGACCACCAGGTCGCAGCTTCGTCGAGCGAGTCGTGGGTGAACGCAGTCGCCGCCCGCCGCGCGGACGGCGCGCTCACGCTGCTGCTGATCAATCGCAAGGATGAAGCGATCCCGCTGCCGCTGCACGTCGAGGGAGCATCGAGCCTGCGCGTGGACGTCTATCGCTTCGACGACGAACACCGGGCGGAGCTTGTCGAAACGGCCCAACTCGACTTGCCTGCGATGATTGAGGCGCCTGCACGGTCGATGACGTTGTGGGTGATGCAAGAGCCATGAGCAGGACGATCTCGCGCCTGTTGGCGGCGCTCTGTTTGCTCGGGATGTTGCTGGGCGCTGTTGCAGCGCCTGAGCCTGAAAAGGGAGATGGGATGACTGCAAGCGAACGGACTGTGGAAACCTCGCCCCGCCGTCCTGAGGTGACGATCTGGGCGCCCTACGCCGGTCAGCTGGAGATTGACACGTTGACGGCGAACGCCGATTTGATCCGGGAAGTGAATTTCTTCTGGTATGAGCTGGGCCGCGACGGGCGCATTTCAGGCGGCGTCAAAAGTCAGCCGGCGCTCGAGCGGGCGCGCGCCCTGGGGATGCGCGTCGTCCCCTCCATCGTCAACCGCGGCTTCAGCCGGGAGGCGGTGCTGACCGCCATCGCAACGCCGGAGGCGCGCGCCAACCACATTGCGGCCATCGTCGAGCTGGTCGAGAGCAACGGCTACGACGGCGTCGACATCGACTACGAGAGCCTCGCCGCCGAAGACCGGGACCTCTTCACGCTCTTCATCGAAGAGCTGGCGGCTGCGCTGCACGCCCGCAACAAAGAACTGTCCATCGCCGTGCACGCCAAAACCGACGACGCCGGCGCCTGGGGTGGACCGGCTGCGCAGGATTGGCCCCGCCTCGCTGCAGCGGTGGATCGTTTCAAGATCATGACCTACGACTACCATCACGGCGCGAGCCCGGCCGGGCCAATTGCGCCGCTTTCCTGGATCGACGCAGTGCTCCGCTACGCCGCCACCGTCGCGCCGCCGCGCAAAACCTACGTGGGCATCCATTTCTACGGCTACGAATGGGTGGGCGGCTCCGGCAGGGGCATCGAATGGCGCCAGGCGGTGAAAACGGCCCAGATGTACAACGCCGCAATCCAGCGCGACGAATCCGGCGAGGCCTGGTTCCGCTACGACGATGGCCGCTACACCGTCTACTTCGCCGACGCCGAAAATTTGCGCGTCAAGTTGCCCGCCATCTCGGCGGCGCATCCGGACCTGGCCGGCATCGCCATCTGGCGGCTGGGCGGCGAAGACCCGGAAAACTGGCGGGCGATTCGGGAGTGGATTGAAGGCGGCCCATAGCCATCTTGGTTGAGCCACGAAGGCGCACGAAGAAACTTTCCTATCTTCCCCTTTCGGGCATCTTCGCGCCCCTTCGTGGACCGGATGCGCTTCAGTTTTCCACCTGAACGAACTCACTGTTGACAACCTGGTAGACCCAAATCTTCGGGTCCACCAGATCGCCGTCCGGCTCGAAGCGCAGGGGGCCAAGGAGCGAGTCAAAACGCTCGCTGCGCAGGCTGTTGGTCACTGCGTTGCGCTCGAAAGCATTCGCCTTGCGCACGGCCTCGGCCAGCACCTGCATGGCGACGTAGCCGTTGACCGAATAGGTGTCCGGGTTGCGATACTCGACCGCCTGATAGGCTTCGATCCAGCGGCTGTCGGCAACGTTGCGGGGGCTGGGCGCAAAGGCGGTGACGTACATTCCTTCGGCGGCGCCGTTGGCCTCGTCGATGGTGGCGGCCAGAAAAGCGCCGTCGCTGGCGAGCATGGGCGCGGTCACGCCTGCTTCCACCAGCGCCGCGCGCAGATAAGGCGCTTCAATCTCATAGCCCGCATAAAAGATGGCGTCCGGCGCGGCAGCGCGAATCTTCGCCACCTCGTCGGTGTAAATGCTCTGGCCTTCCTGCACCTCGATCCGCACTGCAACGCCGACCCCGCGCTGTTGTAAATTCTCGATCAGGCTGGTCGCCAGCCCGCGACCGTATTCCGTGTCGTTGTGCAAGACGGCGACCGATGTGGCCTTCAACCGATCGACGAGAAAATCGGCGCAGACCTTCGCCTGCACGGCGTCGTTGGCGTTGACGCGAAAGAAATTGTCGTAATTGCGCTCCGTCAGGCTCTGCTCCGACGCCGTAGCAGAGATCACCACCAGCGGCAGATCCTTGTAAACTTCCATGGCCGCCAGCGTCTGTCCGCTGTTGAGATGACCAATGACCGCCAGCACGCGCTCGCCGTTCGCAATGGCCTGCCGAATCGTCTCCGCCTGTTCGACCGCCACTTCGCTGTCCGACTCATCGTCCAGCGGGCGCACGACCACGCGATAGCCGAGCAGCCCGCCGGCGTTGTTGATCTCAGCTGCGGCCAGTCGCACGCCGCCCAGCACCGTCTGCCCGCCGTTAGCCTGAAAGCCGCTCAACGGCACGGCGACGTAGACGATCACATCCCCGCGCGTGGGGCCGGCGTTGCGATTGCATCCCGCCGCAATCATGGCGAAAAGGAGAAGCAGAAGCATCCAAAGCAATCGTTTGTTCATCGTCGTCTCAATTCATCTGTTGTTGTAAGCCATCGTAGCGATACACTTCGTTGAGGCTGCTCACCAGGTCATCCAGCCGTTTGACCTGCTCCAGAATGTCGTTGCGCAACCGTTCGGCGCGACCGCTGTTGATCGCCTCGGCGTTGAGCAGCTGCACCTGGCCGTAGACGGTGCCCAGCGCGGTCAGGCTCTGTTCCATTTGAAGCTGCGCCTGTTTCATGCGTGCGTCGAGCTGGCGCAGCGTCTGCCATTGATTTTGCTTGCTGCTGATCACCTCATCGAGCTGGCGCTGGACGTCGGGATTTTGCTCGCGAGCGCGCTTTTCGCTGAGCTGCTGGATGTCCTGCGGCAGGCGGGTGCGGTCGCGCGTGAGCAGGTCGTCGGCCAGGTAGGCGTCGAGCCGCAGGGCGAGCTGGTAGATGTTGCTCACCCAGTCGGAGATCTGATTGGCGGCGTCTTCAAGGCGCTCGCGGATCAGCCCGGCGCGCTGTTTGCGCACCTGCATCTCAATGCGTCGTTGATATTCAAGCGCCTCTTCGACTTCGGCGCGCAGCGTCTTATCCTTGATGCGGCTGGGATCGAGTTGCTCTTGAAACAGCTCCAACATTACGCGCGCGTTCGTCTCGGCGTCGGTCAGGCTGGAGTAGACGATCAGCCCCAGGCCGATCAGCCCCAACGCCAGCCAGAGCTCGCGCGGCAGCCCCAACGGCCCCGGCGCCAGGAAATAGACGAGCAGCGTCACCGCGATGACGACGGCGCTTTCCCACCGGAAAATTGCATATTGCAGGATGGCGTTGCGCGCCTGGCGCTGCACTTCGGTGCGCATGTCGGACATAGCCGGTCTGGTGCGTGTTGCGTGATTCAGGGCCTACGCTCCTAGAAATAGGTCGAGATGATGCGATACAGCTCCTCGATGTCGGCTTCATCGGCGCGACGGAACTGACCGCCGCCGATGCGCGCTATCTCCGTCAGTGCGGCTTCATCGGCGTCGCGGCCAAAGCCGATGGTGAAGATCACGATCGGCAGCGACGGGTTGCTGCGCAGCAGCACGCGCAGGTCGGAGAGCCGTCGAGCGCTTTCGTTTTCCAGGCCGTCCGTCATCACCACCACGGCGTTGATGGCGTCGGGCTGGTTCTCCTCCTGCAGGGTGGCGACGGCCGCGTAAACGGCGTCGATCAGCGCGGTGCCGCCGCCGGCCTCCATGCGGTCGATCATATTCTCCAGGCGACGGCGGGTCGGATCATCGAGCGGCGCCAACAGGCTGTAATCCTTCAGGCCGGAGCCGAACTCGATGATGCCGACGCGGTCGCGGTCTCCGCGAATCTGCGCCAGAAAGGCCTTGAGCGCGCGTTTGGTGGCCGTCAATTTGGCCCCCTCCATGCTGCCGCTGGTGTCGACGACGAGATAGACGTTGGTGGGGCGTTTGGTGTAATACCAGTAGTCGCGCACCACGTCCACGACTTCGGCCGGCGGCATCTGCAACGTGGTCTGCGGCTGTCGCCAGTCGACGGCGTCCGTCCCTGCAAAGGGGCTGCCTTCGCTTTCGAGCGGGATGCTCAGATCCGCCGGTCGATAGCCTGCAGCAAGAAGGCGGCGCTGGGCCGGCTCGGCGGTCAGAAATTCGGCGAACGCCTGAAAAGTGCGGCGCTGATTCGCCGTCACCGCCAGCTCTTCCTCAAGCTGGCCGAGTTCGAGCAGGGCCAGCGGATGGTCGGTCCACAGCGTGCCTTCGGCCGGATAGATGGCGATCAGGCGTTCGCCGCTGTGACGTCGATTCCAGTCGATGACGACTCGCTCCTGGGCCACAAAGAGGTCGAGAAAGTTGCGGCCTTCCTGCTCGAGCCGCTCCACCACGCGATCCTCGTTTTCGCCGTAGAAGCGCACCGTGCCCTCGACCGCTTTGACGTACTCAAGCACGTCGGGGCGGGTGGCCAGTTCAACCGTAAGCCCGCGCGTGACGCCTGCCCCTGCGTAGAATTCCGCAAGCACGGCGAGCAGGCCGCTGGCGTGATTGGTGTTAGGGTGGCTCCATTTGAAATCCGGGTCTTCTTTGGCGCGGCGTTGCACGTCCTGCCAGCGCACCGGCGCATCGGGCCAGCCCAATTGCCGCGCCACATCCTCCCACGCCGCCAGCACGATGGGGCTGACCGCATAGCGCTGCTGGGCGCCGATGCGACGTTGCCCGATCGGGATGGCGCTCTCGCCCTCTCGACCTTGCTCCATGAACGAGGATTGCCATAGTTGCTCGAGGCGGTCGAGCCACAGGCTGCTATCCGGCGAGATGGCCTGGAACGGCGGGCGGAGCTGGGCGGCGCGCACCATTTCCTCCGGCTCATAGGTCACAATCTCAACCTGCATGTTTTTGCCGTCAGGCGTTCGCCGCTGCTGGCGATTGAACTCCTCGGCAAGCTCGCGCAGCACCGGGGCCATCACCGGCGAAACCGCCGCCGTCAACACGGCGCTGTCCGGCGCCCAGGTGAAGGTCGGCGTGGGGGCGGCGGGCGCTTCGCTCGTGAACAGATCGACAACCTGCCGCACAGTGTTCACCACGACCGTTGCGCCGCAGCCGAAAAGCAGGAGGATCACAAGCACCAGTGCGGCGGCTCGATTCTGCGTCGCACGTTTTGAGGGGCGAAAGGATGGTTTGCTCATGTCGCTGCCCTCACCGTTTCACATTCAGATCGAACCAGCGCAGCAGCGCCAGCAACGTGTCTCGATCCGGGCTGCGCATGGCGGTCGTGCGCGGCACGATGGAAAGAACGCCGCGCTCGGCCCACTTCGTGAACAGGCTCTCCGGCGCCGCATCCACCGCGATGTTGGGATTCGCCGGGCGCAATCCATAGGCGAGCGCCGCCTTTTGCTGCTCGTCGCCGAGCAGGTAGCGCTGAAACTCCAACGCTGCATTCTTCTGCAGCGCTGTCGTCTCCGGGCCCACCCACACGGAGAAGGGGAAATCGAACCAGGTCAGATATTGAGGATAATAAATGCTCAGCGGATCTTCCCAGCGCGTGATGATGCCTTGCATATTCTGGAGCAGATCGCTTTCGAGCAATTGTCCGCCGTCGCCGACGCTATAGCCAAACAGCGCAAAATCCTCGGCCGTGTAGGCGGTCGAGCTGCTGAAGTCGGTGACGGCGCCCATCAATTCCTTCAACCACTTCTGGAACTCAGGGTTGACGACATCCTCGACGGAGATGTTGGTGCGGCCATAGTACTCGCCGGCGGCGGCGATCATGGCGGCCAGACCGCCGACGTTGCGCGCAGGATTGGGCACCACCAGCTTGAAGAAGCCCCAGGCCGCCTCGCCGCCCAACTCGGGCCATCCTCCCGCTGCGATGGCGGCGTCGTGGATCGTCCGCCAGTTGATTTCGCCGAACTTGCGTTCAAGCACTCTGGCGCGGCTCTCGTAGAGGCCCCAGGCGAAGAGGCTGATGGCGATGGGCCGCGCCCGATACTCGCCGTCGGTCAGAAAGACGTCGCGACCCAGCCGCTCTTTGTAGGAGGCGTTCGCCAGCTCCACCAGATAGCGGCTGTCGGGAATCCAGGCCACGGGAAAATGTTCCAGCGCCTTGCGCTCCTCGTCCGTCAATGTTTCAGGCGTCTGGCCGTTCAACAACGCTCCGTATTCATTGCGATCCCAACGCCCCAACGCCGTCAGGCCGTCCACCGCTTCGATTTGCACCTGGATCGGCGCGCCGTCGATGGTGCGCTTTTCGGCGTTGAACTGTTCGGCGGCGTTGCGCACCCATGGCTCGATCGGCAGCGAGGTGAGGATGCGGATCGAGACGACGTCCGGCCGTTGCACGGTGAGGCTCGCGCCGGCGCTCCCGCCGCCCTGATTGGTCAGCAGCACCGTCAGCCCGATGATGAGCAACGTCGCTGCGATGATAGAAACAAAGATAATGCGTGTTCGGTTCATCGGCTATCTTGCTCGCAATCCGAGGCGGCGTCCTCAGAAGCACTGGTTCAGAAGCATTGATAAGGGAAAAGTTGAAAGCGACGACATGCAGGCCAGGGGCTGATTCAGCGCCCAGCCTGCATATCTGTGCAACAAGCGCTTAATTCTGAATCCCGAGTCTTTTCTTGCGCTCAGCGAGCTGACTGTTGAGTGCGCTGCGCTCCAGAATCTCGTCCATCTGTTTATCGAGGCTGGCGGCGCGAATCTCCGAGGCGGTCGTCGCTTTGTCAAGGCGGGCGCGAATGCTGCCTGCAATGCGCTCGATGTCGCTGTCGCCGGCGCCCATGAGGTCGTCCAGGCTCTTCATCGCCTTGATCGTCGTCTCTTTGCTCTTCGCCAGCTCGAGCAGCGCCTGCAGCTCCTCGCGCTGTTGTTTCATGGTCGCCAGCCGCGCTTCCAGCTTAACCTTGGCATCGAGCAGCTTCTGGAACTCCGCCTCCTGACGCTGAAGCTGCTCTTTGTAGGTCTCCACCAGCCGCTGCGTGCTGTTCAGCCGGCTCTGGGCCGCCACAGCCGCCGCCTCATTGCCCTCGAGTAAAAAGGCGTCGATGGCGCGATCGAGCTCATCTTCCTTCTGCTCGAGTTCGACCAGTTTGCGTTTGAGCGCCTTGGCTTCGCCGCCTACGGTTGCGGCTGCGTCCTCCAGGTCTTCGAGATTTTGTTCAACCTGGCGGATGTACTGGTCGATGACGGCAAGGCTGTTGCTCTTGAGCGCCTGATCGACCAAAGCATGAAGATTGGCGGAAATCAACACTGAAATTTTGTCCAATAAAGACGCCATCTGGTTATCCTCCCTGAATTTTGTCTGTTTGAACGCGCTGCGCCGAAACGGAATCAACGGGAACGGGTGAAACCGGCCACTTGGGCTACGCCGGAACGTGACTCCACGTTTCAATACGATGGAGATACGCCTGCGGTTGCAGCCCCGTTTCTAGCCGTCATTATAGATGGAGCAACCGGGAAAAACAATGACAATCCGCTGACGGCTGGATTGCCCCTTGCTGACATCTGACCTCCCTGACGCAGACGTTGTGGCGGTTCGCCGTAGAGGATTTCGGGCGATCCCCTCGGTGCATGGGACTTTAGTCGCTGTCAACCCTCGCTATTTTCTTTTCAATCTTCTCTGAACAATCGGTTCCGGCGAGACATTCGAGTCACGCCAGACATTCGAGATACGGTGACAAACAGAGGAGCTTATCATGACGACGGTGCATTCTCAACCTGAGGGACAGTCCACCCTGATCGACGTGCGGCGGCTTGCGCCGCGCGAACGCCATCCGTTGATCTTCCAGACCTTCGACGAGCTTGCGCCGGGCGAGGCGTTCATCCTGGTCAACGATCACGACCCGCGGCCGCTCTATTATCAGTTCCTTCATGAACGCCCCGAACAGTTCACCTGGAACTATCTGGAGCAAGGGCCGGAGGTCTGGCGCGTGCAGATCGGCAAGGCGGCGTAATTATGGCGGTGGACGTCCGACAGCCTGCACTGTTTCAGCTTCATCAGGAGCGTTTCGTCTACGCTCAAGCGCCCAGGCTGGTCTATTGGGAAGCCACGCAATCGTGCGCGCTGGCGTGCGTCCATTGTCGAGCCGGCGCCATTCTCCGGCGCAGCTCTTGGGAGCTGACCACCCAGGAGGCGCAGGCGCTGCTCCGCCAAATTGCAGATTTTGGAGGCGACGCTCCGCCGCATTTGGTCATCACCGGCGGCGATCCGCTGCAACGTCCGGATCTCTTCGACCTGATCGCTGAGGCGCGCAGGTTGGGTCTTTCGGTTTCCATCACGCCGGCGGGAAGTGCAGCGCTGACGGAGACCATCGTCAACGCGCTGCACGAGGCCGGCGTCAGCAGCATCGCCCTCAGCCTGGATGGTTCGACAGATTCCCGCCATGACGCCTTTCGCGGCGTGGCCGGCTCGTTTGCGTGGACAAAAGCCGCGGCGCAGGCGATTGCCACAAGAGGCATTCCGCTGCAGATCAACACGTTGGTCAGCGCCCAAACGCTGGACGATATTCCCGCCATCTATGACGAACTGCGCTCCTGGAGCGTCACCCGCTGGGCGCTGTTCTTTCTGATCGCCGCCGGACGCGGGGCCAGATTGGTGGAAGCGACGCCCGCCCAGAGCGAGCAATTGCTGAACTGGCTGGGAGAGCTGACGCGCAACCCGACGACGCCCTTTCTCATCAAGACCACCGAGGCGCACCACTATCGTCGCATCCTGGTGCAAAAATTACGTCGCCGCCTGTCGGAGGAAGCCATCCTGGCGACCTCCGCAGGCCGAGGATTCGGCGTTCGCGATGGCAATGGGATCGTCTTTGTCTCGCATATCGGTCAGGTCTTTCCCAGCGGCTTCCTGCCGCTGAGCGCCGGCAATGTGCGGAAAACGCCGTTGCCGCGCATTTATCGAGAGAGCCCCCTCTTCCAGGCCTTGCGCGATCCGGACAGATTGCAAGGGAAATGCGGCGCCTGCGCGTTTCGCATTATCTGCGGAGGCTCCCGTGCACGCGCCTACGCCGCCACCGGCGATCCGCTCGATAGCGACCCGCTCTGCCCCTATCAGCCGCGCGATGAAAAATGCAGCGCCACGGGAAAAGCGATGTCGATAGCTTCTTGCAAAGGTGTTTCGTAGAAATGAACGCCGGCGCGGTAAAATGAATCACTCATTTCATGTTACGCCGTTGAACCTGGCAATCGACAGGGCGAATTGAGCAAAAGGAGGTGCGGCCTGAAGCCGCACCTCCTCGGTGAATCGCAAGATTTTGTCTCTTCTTCCAGCAAGCCGCAAGCATCCTGGAAGCCTGGATTCCGCAAATGAGGCGAAAAAATCATGCAAGCCAGAGCTATTCTCTTTACAGCGCCCAACCACTTGACCATCGAAAGAGTGCAAATTCCCGCGCCGGTGGCCGGCGAGGCGCTGGTCGAGGCGCTCTATACGCTGATCAGCCCGGGCACTGAACTGCGATGTCTGGCCGGGAAACAGGAGGGCGCCCTCTTTCCCTTTGTTCCCGGCTACTCGCTCGTCGGCCGCGTCCTTGCGCGGGGGCAAGGCGTATCCATCCCGGAGGGAACCCTCGTCTACTGCAATGGCACAGCCGCCGCCGACGTCAATCTGACGTGGGGAGGCCATGTCAGCCACGCCGTGCGCAGCGAACGGGAGCTCTATCCGCTGCCCGACGGCGTGGACCCGCTGCACGCCAGCGCCGCGCATCTGGCCGCCATCGCCTATCGCGGCGTGCGGCTCAGCCGGCCCAAACCGCATGAGACCGTCGCCGTGGTGGGGTTGGGCGCCATCGGCGCGCTGGCGGCGCGGCTTCATGCGCTGACCGGCGCGCGCGTCGTCGCCGCCGACCTGTCGCCCGTGCGCGTGGCGGCGGCGCGCCGGGCCGGAATCGAGGCCCATCTCGTCGACGGGACGCTCGCAGCCACCTTCGCCCGCATCCTCCCCGCAGGCGCCGACGTCGTGGTGGATGCCACCGGCGCGCCGGCGGCGCTGCCGCAGGCCATCGAGACGGCGAAACTGAAACCCTGGGACGACGGCGCCGACCCCGGCGCGCGCGTCGTGATCCAGGGCAGCTACGTCGACGCCTTTTCCGTCCCCTATCAGCCCGCCTTTCGCCGCGAACTGACGTTTTTCGTGCCGCGCGACGCGCAGCCGCGCGATCTGCGCGCCGTGCTCGACTTCATGGCGCGCGGTGCGCTTAACGTCAGCGGGGTGATCAGCGACGTGCGCCCGCCTGAAGCCGCCGCCGAGACGTACGCCGAGTTGGCCGAGCCGAATGCAGCGCTGATCACGGCGGCGTTTCAGTGGGCCAGGCCGTGATCCAGCGGCAACCACATCCCATGAAGGGAGCCGCCTCTGGCGGAACGTCTCCGCCTGGCTATGGGAACAGTTTGAGCGCTGTTGCTGTCCTTTTGGGGAGAAGACCCCATGCGAGGACGGAACGCCTATAAAATCTGCTGCCCCAAAAGCGACGCCGTCAACGCCACAGCCATCTCCGCCGTGCGGTTGCCTTCGTCGAGGATGGGGTTGACCTCCACGATGTCGAGCGAGCAGACCTTTTCCGACTCCGCCAGGATCTCCATGAGGAGATGCGCCTCGCGAAAGGTGAGGCCGCCCGCCACAGGGGTGCCGACGCCGGGCGCCACGCTCGGGTCGAGCGCGTCCATGTCGAGGCTGACGTGGATGCGCGGCATGCGGTTGAGCCGCGCCAGCGCGCGCCGCGCCACCGTCGCCATGCCCAACTCGTCGATGTCGCGCATGGTGTAAACGATGATGCCGCTGTGCGCCAGCGCAATGCGCTCCTGCGGGTCGAGGTCGCGAATCGCAATCATGACGATCTCCTGTGGCCGCAGTTTGGCGCCGGGCGCGCCCAGGTTGACCAGATCGGGATGCCCCAGGCCGCTGAGCACCGCCATTGGCATGCCGTGAATGTTGCCCGAAGGCGTCGTCTCCGGCGTGTTGTAATCGCCGTGGGCGTCGATCCAGATGACGCCAAGCGGCCCCTTCGTCGCCATGCCGCCGATCGTGCCGATCGCCATCGAATGATCGCCGCCAAGAAAAATGGGGAAGTCCTCGGCGGGAAGCTTTTGCGCCACATCATAGATGGCGCGACAGGCGGCTGTCACCGCCGAAAGGTGACGCAAGCCGCCGCCGGCCGTCTCGATCCAGCGTTCGCTGCGCACCTCCTCTTCGTCGCGGCCGGCGACGGGGACGTTGCCGATGTCGTGCACCATGTGGCCGAGCTGCGTCAGACGGTCATAGAGGCCGGCGTAACGCACGGCGCTTGGCCCCATGTCCACCCCACGGCGCTGCTGGCCCAGGTCCATCGGCACGCCCACGATTTTGACCCGACGCGGATGCAGGTTCATTTCCATTGATTTGCCCTCAATGTGTTGGATCGATGGTTCCTTATCCTACACCAGGAGCGCATATTAGGTGAACAGACTCTGCGTCCAACGACATGAATCGGCTTTTACGCTGGGGTGAGAAGAATTTCCAATCGGTGGAGAAGAAGGAGAGCGTGGTGCATACAGGCCTGTATGCACCACGACGGGAGTCTCAGGGTCTCACCACCACGCGCGTGCCCACGCTCGCCCAGTCATAGAGCGCCTTGGCCTCCGGCACGCGCAGGTTGACGCAACCATGGCTGACCGGCGTCCCGAAGTTGTTGTGCCAGTAGGCGCCGTGGATGGCGAAACCGCGGTAATAGTACATCGTCCAGGGCACGTCGGGCGTATCGTAACCGGGGCCGCGCATGCGCGTCTTGTCGTATTTCACGTAGATGCGAAATTCGCCCGGAATCGTCGCAAATCCGGGCTTGCCGGTGCTCACGATGGTCTCGAACACCGGTGTATCCCCTTGCCAGGCGATCAGTTTCTGTTCGGAAACAATCACCTCGATCCAGCGTTCGCCGTCGGGCGGCGCGTCTGTGCGGAAGACGACAGGGGCCGCTTCGGCTGTTCCTTGGGATGGATTTTCGGGTTTGGTTTCTGCTTCCGCCCTTTCCGGTTTTTCGGCAAGAGGCGCTGCGTCGCCATTCATAATGACGATGGGCGAGAAGATCTCTTCGTAGTTGAGGTTGCTGTGCACCACTCGCAGTCGGAGCAGATGCTCGCCGTTGGGGTAAGGCGTTGTGTCCCACGTCAGAAGCGGGGAAGGAGCAACTATCGGCTTTTCTCCCAGCGCGAGAAAAGTCGCCCGATCGGCGTCTCCGTCGAGCAAAAGATCGAGCTGCCACTTCCGAAACGTTGGATGCGTAGCAAATCCCTCAACGGTCACCGTCCCACTCACGATCGCATTGGCGGACGGGACCGTGATTGCGCCGTCGTGCTGGGCGAACGCGGCCGCATTCGTCAACAGGACGAGTCCAAACGCCAGCAGCAGCGCGCGCCCGACGTGGTCCCACAGGCGGATCATCGTTTTACATCCTTTCTATCCATCAACACATCCATCGCTATCTGCACATGCGTCCTCTTCGTTACACCGGTCGCCAACAACCTGCGCCCGATTCCAGAACCCGATTTCTAGAAACCATGGCCTGCCGCCCATTGTACCACACGCTGCGATCTGGCGGATTCGGCGCAGTTGTGGTACGCTGCCCCTTGTTATGGCGTCTGGGACTTACTATCAGATTCTGCAGGTGGCGCCAGATGCGACGCAGGCGGAGATTGCAGCGGCTTATCGGCGTCTGGCGCGCCAGGTGCATCCCGATCTCAACCCTTCGCCTGAAGCGCATCGCCGCATGCAAGAGCTGAATGAGGCGTACAATACGCTGCGCCATCCGGAAAGGCGACGTCGCTATGATGAAATGCTCGCCGCAGCGCAACGTCCGTCCTGCGTCCCGCGTCCGAGCGAGCGCGCATCGAGCGTCGGACGCGCTGCCAACGGCGCAACCCGTACGCGCACCGGTTTGCGCGGCGCCTGGTTGAGCTATCAAAAACGCATCGGCGATGAGATTGTCTTTGTGGTTGGCCACGCCGACAATATGGCGGACCTGCTCGCCGATCTGCAGCGACGCATTCCTGCTTCTGCGCGGCGCTACGACATTGCCCAGAATCGCTGGCGCGTTCACGTCGCCTACGAAGAGGTGCTGCGCACACTTTTCCGCAACTATGCGCCGGTCGTGCAGAAAGCGTCCACTGTAGAGAGAAGTTCTCCTTCGGCCGCATCTCGGCGTGCAACGCAACGCATCTATTCCCGACGCGCGCAGCCAGGAGGACGCCGGGTTTGGGTGGGCGTCGCGTCGGCGCTCCTGATGGGAGCGGCGCTCTGGCTGGTGTTGATGACGCAAACGCTCGCCTCGAACGGTGGAGCGTCGACGACGTCCGA
Organism: uncultured Caldilinea sp.; assembly: GCF_937128415.1. Taxonomy (GTDB): domain Bacteria; phylum Chloroflexota; class Anaerolineae; order Caldilineales; family Caldilineaceae; genus Caldilinea. The sequence goes on along the minus strand of NZ_CAKZMJ010000099.1, from coordinate 8,972 downwards.
CCCTCTCGAATCATCCGGTGAACGCTCCGTCCGCACAGCTTCGGCGCCGGCGGGTGCAGCGCCCGACGCGCTGACCTTCCCTGAAGACTGCGTTCCCGCCGTGCTCGAGGCGGCGCCTGCCTATTTCCGCGAGGCGTGCAAGACGCTCGAACCCGAATTCAAAGATGTGACGCACACACGCCCCTACGCTTTGGCGACGACGCGCGTGGCCTCCAACATCCGCAGCGGGCCGGACACGCGCTTTCCCGTGCTGACGACGGCGCCGCCGGGCGCGCGGATTCAGCTGGTGGGGTACACCGTCAGCCGCGGCTATGTCTGGTTTCTCACCAATTTCGGTGGGTGGATTCGCGGGGACTTACTGACGGAGCCGCCGATGGATCTGCCGCCGGTGGGGCTGTAGCCGCTTATTTGGCCTGATTGACCGGCTCTTTTCCAAGCGGATGCAGCGAGGCGGCGGGCTTGACGTCACTGGCGGCGGCGACCGTGAGCTCCTCTTCCTGAGCCTCAAACGGAGGCAGGTCGAGCAGTTTGCGCCAGGTGTAACCGCCGAACAATTTGATCGTCGCCAGCACAGGCGGCGCGAGAATGGCTCCAAACACGCCGGCGAACGAAGCGCCGATTAGCACCCCAAGCAGAATCAACATGGGATGGATGGCCAGCGAACGACCGTGCAGACGAGGAAGGATCACGTTGCCCTGAATCTGCTGGATGCTAAAAAGCACGCCCGCCACCAGCAACGTGTACAGCCATGGCTGTAAGCCCCCAGGCGGCTCTGGCTGAAAAAAGACCAGGATCACGGTGACCACCATCGTAAGATACTGTCCAAGCACGGGCACAAGCTCGAACAGCCCGGCGATCAGACCCAGCATGATCGGATTGTCCACGCGCAGCGCAAAGAAAACGACGCTCACCGCGACGCTCATGATCACCGCCAGCAGCAACTGACCCAGGAAGTAGGTTTTCCAGATGTTCGTGAAGTCGGCCAGCAAAACGGCGGCGTCTTCGCCGTAGCCGAGTTGCTCTGCAGCTTTCTGAAAGAAATGGAAGATGCGGGCGCCGTCCACCAACAGATAAATCGAGAGCGCAAATAGCACGATGGTGCGCGTCACCGTCAGGAGGGCAGTCTGGGCCACGCCGGTCACCAGAGTGCCGCCCTGGCCGATGAACCCGCTCATCTGACCGGCCAACGACTCGTAGAATTGCGGCATCAAATCATTGACTTGAGGCAACTGCAGACGCGAGCCTCCGATCTGGCGCAAAACGGCGGTCAATCGCGTCAGGAGCCAGGTGAGGAGGTCCATCAAACCGCGCAACGTCTCCTGCACGTTGACGACGAGTCCGGCGATCTGACTTTGCACAGCAGCGCCCACGAGCAGAACAAGCAAGCTCACCACCGCGCCGAAGAGCAAATAGGCGAGCGCAATTGCAAACGGCTGCGGCAGCCGCGCCCACCGTCGCAAGGCGTTCACAACAGGGCTGAGCAGAAAGGCTAACAGCGCCGCCAACGCAAACAGCTCGACGAACTCAAAAAAACGCCAGAAGGCCAGCGCCACCGCCAACAGCAACGCCACCGCGACGATCGTCTTGACGTTGCGCGGCCAGGGAGGAGATGGATGGATTCGATGGGTCATCAGCAGTCGCCCCCTGCGAACCAGACTTCGGGGAAAATCTGACGCCTACAACTTCTTCAGATTCGCCAACGACGCCAACAATTTTTTGATGCCTACGCCCGGAAAGGCGACGGTCACCTGCTCGTCGCCATCGCGCGTGCGTTCACTCTCGATCACCGTTCCCACGCCAAAGCTAGGATGCTGGACGCTATCGCGCCGCTTAAATCGAAGCTCTCCGTCCGTCTTGGCAGATGTGGGATTTCGTTTTGACGAGCCGGTCGAATCTCCTGGAGTCCAGTATACACCATTGGCTGTAGATCGTTGATCGGACGATCTCTGTGCGTTCCCCGTCCTGTTCGCCGACGCAGACTTCGAGCGCCCGCTCCAGTAACCACCCGTCTGACTTCGACCCGGGGCGACGGCGCGCTCGCTCTCCTCGCTGCGCCAGGTGGTTAGGCGCTGATAGCTCGCCTCGCGCCGGCGTCGCGCATCCACCATGCCGGTCAGCAGATGGGTTGGAATGTCGTCCAGAAAACGACTGGGCTCCTGCAGGTTGCTGTCCCCTCCCCACAGGCTGCGGCGGAAACAGTGGACGAGATAGAGCCGCTTCTTGGCGCGCGTGATCCCGACGTAGGCCAGCCGACGTTCCTCCGCCATGTCCTCCGGGTCGCCGCTTTCGAGGCTGCGGCTATGCGGCAGAATGCCCTCTTCCATGCCGACAATAAAGACGACGGGATACTCCAATCCCTTCGCCATGTGCAGGGTGAGCAACGTCACGGCGCCCGCGCCCTCGTCGATCTCATCGACGTCGCTCACCAGGCTCACCTCCTGGAGGAAAAGGCCGAGTGGCGTCTGCCCCGGCTGCAACGCCTCCATGTCTTGCGTGTACTGTGCGGCGACGCTGCGCAGCTCCTGCAGGTTCGCAAAGCGATCTTCGCCTTCCTCGCTGCCGTCGCGCAGGTGATCGACGTAGCCGGATTGCACCATCACCGCGTCGAACAATTCGGCGACGCTGGCGTAACGGCCGCTGCGCTCCATCTTGCGCCAGCGCTCCAGCAGGGCGGCGAAATCCTTGAGCGCATTCTGGGCGCGTGCGCTCAGCGGCGGCGCCTTATAGGCTGTCGCCGGCAGGGGTCTGTCCAGCTCCTGGGCGGCGTGCACGGGGCCGTGCAACAAAATTTGCAGCGCTTCGCCCTCGCTGACTTCCATTTCGCGCGCCCAGTCGCGCAGCGCCTCCACCGTTTTGGCGCCGAGGCCGCGCGGCGGCTCGTTGATGATGCGTTCGAGGGAGACATTGTCGGCGAGGTTGTGCACAATGCGCAGATAGGCGAGCGCGTCTTTGATCTCTTTGCGTTCGTAGAAGCGCGTGGCGCCGATCAGCTTGTACTTGATCTGGCGCATGACAAACGCCTCTTCCAGCGCGCGGCTTTGCGCGTTGGTGCGATAGGCGACGGCGAAGTCGCCGGGCTGAAATGCGCGGCTGGCGATGAGCTTTTCGATCTCGTCGGCGACGAAGGCGGCTTCCTCCACCTCGTTGTACGCCTCGTAAACCATCACCGGCGCGCCCTGGCCATTTTCGGTGCGCAGCCGCTTGGGCGTGCGATTGGGGTTGCGGCTGATGAGCGCATTGGCGACGTCCAGGATCGTCTGGGTGCTGCGGTAGTTCTGCTCCAGCAGAATCTCGACGTGGTCGGGATAATCGCGACGGAAGCGTTGCACGTTGCGATAGTCCGCGCCGCGGAAGCGATAGATCGACTGGTCTTCATCGCCGACGACGAACAGATTGCGGGCGTTGGTCGGCTCGCCCACCAGCAGACGCAACATCTCATATTGCGCCTGGTTGGTGTCCTGGAACTCATCCACGAGCACATAAGGCCATTTGCGCTGGTATTTGACGCGCACCTCCAGGTTGTCCCGCAGCAAGAGCACGGTGCGCAGCAGCAGGTCGTCGAAATCCATGGCGTTGTTGGCGACCAGCGCCTCCTGATAGGCGCGGTAAACCCTGCCGGCAATTTCTTCAAAGTACGAGGCGCTCTGATAGTTCTCCGGGGTGACCAGCTCGTTTTTGCGGTTGCTGATGTGCGCATGGATGGCTTTGGGCGGGAAGCGCTTCTCATCGAGATTCAAGTCGCGCATGACGGCGCGCACGAGGGCGATCTGATCGGCGCTGTCGTAGATGAGCCAGTTCGGCTGAAAACCGATGTGCGCCGTCTCCACGCGCAGGATGCGTGCACAGATGCTGTGAAAGGTGCCGATGGTCAGGCCGCTGAGGCGCGCAGGTTGACCCGGAGGCGGCGCACCCCATCGCTCGTGCAGAATGCGCTCGATGCGCTCGCGCATCTCGGCCGCCGCCTTGTTGGTG
>NZ_CAKZMJ010000098.1 GCF_937128415.1 uncultured Caldilinea sp. | reverse complement strand
ACGGGCGAGCTGCGCTATCGTCCCTTCGGCGTCACCCGCTTTGCGTCGGGGACGACGCCGACGAGCGTTCGCTTCACCGGCCAGCGGGAGGAGGCGGCGCTGGGGCTGTACTTCTTCAACGCCCGCTGGTATGACCCGGCGCTGGGGCATTTCCTCTCGCCGGACAGCATCATGCCCGAGCCGGGCAATGCGCTCGACTACCATCGCTATGCGTATGTGCGGTTTAATCCGCTCAAGTACACCGACCCCAGCGGGCATTGCCCACAACCCTCCGGAGAATTTGCAAACTCAAATATAATTTGCGTGGCCGGTTTTATCCCCACCCAGACGTCTTCCGGTCTTCCCGGCCTCGTCTACTTTCGAGGAGATGACCGAGATTTTTCAAATGCCTCAAATCCTGAAGCATCTCGTTTTTGGCTTTGGATCAGCGCAGATAGTGGTGAAATCTTGGCTAGCTTCGTCCATCCTACGCAAAGAGCTTCCGGTCCATTAGGAGGGCCACTCGGTAATTCTTCATCCCCTCGAAATCAACCTCATGCCAATCCTCTTCTGGAGATAATTCTCGGGAGCAATCGATTTTTCACTCAAAAAGCAGAGGACGGGACGATTTCGCTTTCCTACCATGTCGTTTGCTCTGATCCTATTTGTAACAACGCATTTGCTCCAGATGGTCAGATTAATTTTACGCCTGATGGTCAAGGCTCGTACGCTGCGTATGGATTGGTGAATCGTTTCCCAAACCTCGAAGCCTATCACTGGAATCGAGGCAACCTCCAAGAAGAATCCGTTCTACGTCTACAATTCTTTAAGTCTGAAGAACGCACCCGTGGACATGCTGGGTGGATAAGCTCGTTCGGGATGAGAAGCTACGAGTATTTTGACACAAGACCTGGGCAGCCCAGTCGTTCTCATTTCTATTTTCTTTGGCAACGTTTTGTCAGTGGCGGTTAATGAAAGAGATAATGATAAATGGTGCATCGAACCTTATTATTGTCCCCTGTGTCAATTTTGCAGGCAGTCACCATGGCGATCATTTTGGGAGCGCTAACCGGATGTTCACCAGGCGGGATATACTATCTAATTGCTCCAAAACACCGAGTCGACGTAATCTTACCTCAGGGGTACGAAGGCCCAGTGCTAATTGTTTATCAAGTTTCTAAAGGTGCGGTGGCAGAAAAGCAAGATAATGTTTGGATATATCGCATTCCAGAAGATGGAGTGTTATTACTGCAAAATCCCCCTTTACGAGGTGTTGGCCAGTTCTTGTTTTTCTACCAGTCACTTGATGGAACACTTCAGCCGATACCATCTAGCTCGTGTTTTGATGATGTAGAGGATGAGGGGGTGGTCGTCTGCTCAACCGGGCATTATGAAATCTACAAATCGAAGCGACTTCGACCTTTACTAGGATATTTTATAGGAACACTTGACCACTGGCGTCAATTCAAGACAGACTTCGATTATTACAATAGCCTGTATGAGCGATATTTTGATATGTTAGCGCTGCCCGAGAATTGATACATCATCCTTTTCAGATTGCTCCTCGTTGGCACGACGTCGCCCCCTATCGCTTCACGGGCCAGCGGGAGGAGGCGGCGCTGGGGCTGTACTTCTACAACGCCCGCTGGTACGACCCGGCGCTGGGGCGTTTCCTCTCGCCGAACAGCATCGCACCGGAGGCGGGCAATCCTCCAGGTTGCCTTGCAGCTTGTCTCTCCTCTGAAATGATAGTACAATCGGCAGCTAGGAGACCAAGTCATGATAGATATCGACACAGAAACGGCGGTTATCTCTCGACAGGTCTACCTGGACGTATGTGCGCTCAATCGACCTTTCGACGACCAAAGTCAGATGCGCATTCGACTGGAAACAGATGCAGTTCTGTTGATTTTGAGTCACGTGCGAGCGCAGACAATTCGCATGGTTGTCTCCCCTGTGCATTTGAAAGAGGTTTCTGCAAATCCAGACCTATCCCGTCGTGAACATATGTTAGCTTTGTTGCAAATGTTCGGCGCGGCGGTGACTCTTGACCTGTTGCAGGTGCGCCGACACACAGAAGCGTTGCTGCAATACGGAATCGGGGTTGCAGATGCCGCCCGTGTAGCTTTCGCTGAACTGTCCGGCAGCGATTTTATCACGGTAGACGACCGTTTGCTTCGCCAACTACAGCACGCTGACGTGAGAGTTTGGTGTGGTGCGCCGACCGCCTATTGCGATAAGGAAGATCTACGATGACTTCTCAAACCTATTTGTCTGAAGAAATGGTCGTGCGTCGAGGCATTGAGGCGCTGTTAGAGGCTTTAGGGCCGGTGGAAGCTGCTCGCTTCCTATCCTTACCCCGCTCTCGACTTGACGACTATGTAGAGTGGCATCGACGCTGGCAGGCCGGTCTCGATGCGCAGACCTTTTTAGATGAAGTTTTCGGTCGTTCTGGAGGAAGTGAAGAGCAAACCGGGGCCTAGCGTCGTCACACGATCAGCACAACGACGCAGACTTGCGAGTTGCACTGCCACCCCTTCGGCTTCACTCGCTTTGCGTCAGGTGCGGCATCCACGAGCGAGCACATCCTCTCTGTGCGACTTCCTCCCATCTCTCCTGTTCCATGGTGCAATAGACCTCATGAACGCTGGCGTGCAACAGCCGCACGACAAGCTCTTCCGCACTGTCTTCTCCACGTCGAGAAGGCGGAGCGAGCTGCCAGCGATTGCGCCGGTGGTCTTCTATCAGGGCGAGAGCGAGTGGCGCTATTCGACCGAGTTCGCCGACCTCTTCGCCGCAGGCGTGCGGGAGATGATGACAGTCTATCAGAAGCGCGTGCGCGAGGCGCTGCGGCTGGCGGCGCCGTTGGTGGCGCAGCTGACGCGCACAGGCGGGCTAGACTACGTGGCGGTCTTTGTGATTTACCTGGCGTCGACGCAGGAGCATCGGGTGGTGAACGAGTTTGCGGCGCAGGTCAAGCGCCTTGCGCCGGAGACAGGAGGGGATATGCTGACCTACGCTGAGGAGTTGCGACAGGAAGGACGCAAAGAAGGGCTCCAGGAAGGACTGCAGAAAGGCGAGATCAAAGGCAAAATCGAGACGATTGAGAGCCTGTTGGCGGTCGGCGCCGAGTGGTCGCTCATCACCACGGCGACGGGCATCACGCCGGAGCAGTTTGCGTGGCTGAAGGAAGAACTCCAACGGCTCGGAGACCTCCAACCCTCGGAGGATGACCGGCCATAGCCGCCAGAGGCAAGCGCTGCGCCGGAAGAGCCCGTTTGACGCCGCAAGCCGGCACGCTGTAAGGGCAGGTAGCGCCGGCTTCGTCTACGACGGCGATAGTCGACGGGTCAAGGCGACGGTCCACGGCGTTTCGACCGACTCCATCGACGCCCCCCTAGAGATTATTTCAGGATATAGCGCGTGCCGCGTTTGTCGCCGATCTTGAGCAGGATGCCGCGCGTGACCATGTCGGCCAAGTCGAGGCGCAGCGTTTCGGCGCCGACGTGCGGGCAGAGTTGGCGATACTCGCTGTTGGTGATGGCGCCGTGCTGTTGGACGTATTCAAGCGCTTTGAGCTGGCGCTCGTTCATGTTGCTTTCCCAGGGTTGCGCCGCACGCGCCTGGTCGCGAGCATTGTAGAGGATGACGGTGAAGCGATGACCAGGGCACTCGAATTTGGGCGGCGGATGACCGGCTTTGACCATGTCCTCGATCATGCGGTCGATGCCCAAGCCTAGCTCTTCAATGTATCCCCACTGATAGAGACCGTTGACGATGCGAGGGTTGCGGCTGTAGTGCTCTTCGACCAGATTTTCCAGCGTGATGTGCGCAGGCAGTCCGCCGGGGCTGGTGATCTCCATGCGATCGGTGTACATGCGGATTTCAATCCCGCGGCCGGTGATGCGATAGTCGCGGTGCGCCACGGCGTTGACGAGCGCCTCGCGCACTGCGGTGGAAGGGTATTCCGTCTCTTCATGGCGCTGCAGGCCGCGCACGACTGCGCGCTTGTCCATTTCCTCCCAAATGACGCGCCAGGCGCGGTCGATGATGAGTGGCAAGGCGCCGGTGAACTCCTCGCGACGGCCATAGCCGAGCGCGCCTTCCGGGCCACGCGGTTGGGTGTCGGAGAATTTCACGAAGACGGCGCGACTTTGGGGCATGAAGAGCTGCGGCTCCTTGCCGAAGAGCAGGAGGCCGGAGACGGTCGGGACGCGATCCGCCGTCAACGCGCCGATCTGCTGCAACAGCTTGTCCTTGGGTAAGATCGCCTGGCGAGGGTTGCGCTTCTGACGGCGCTCCAGGTATTCGTCGATGATGTCGTCGTCCAGGTCGTCGCGCGTGGCGCCGGCCACGGGCTGCAGCTCGAAGTCGCCGACCGGACGGCTCGCCATCAGCCGCTCGATCTCTTCGCCGCTGGCGGGGACGTTCTCCGCCCCACGCCGCACGAGCACGCGACCGTCCTCCAACGCGTGCAGCTCGGCGCTGCGTTCGACGCGCACGATGGCGACGGCGCCACCCGCCAGCTCGCGCTGCTGCCAATCCACCGTGCGCACCGGAGGGCGACACATCCGCTCCGCCGCGCGCACGGCGTCGGCCAACTCATCGTCGGTCATGAAATCCCCCACTGCGCCGTCGGCGTCAACGCCCAGCACCAACCAGCCTCCTTCGCTGTTGGCGAAGGCGACCAACGTCTCTGCGATCAGCGCCGGCTGACGAGAGGGGATGTAGGCCCATTGATAGCCTGGCTTCTGGAGCGTCGCAAAGGAGGCCGACATATCACTCCAGGTCGAAAGAAGATGCTTCCCTGACGACTGCAACGCCTTCGCCGGATGGCTCGACGCCGGTTTCGCCTGTCCCATCTCCACCGTTCAGGACGAGGTCTACGCCGGTTTCGCCGCCGTCATCGACTCCGCGATTCAGGTCGTCGTGCGTCATCACCGCCACGGCGGCCACGCTGTCGCCGTCGAGCAGGTTGACGACGCGCACGCCCCGCGTCATACGGCCGGCGACGCGAATGCCGCTGACCGGCGTGCGCAACACGATGCCGTTGGCGGTCATGACGGTGATCTGGTCGCTCGGCTCCACCACGCGGGCGGCCACGATCGGGCCGATCTCCTCCAGGCGCGTGTAGTCGGTCGCCCAGATGCCCTGCGTGTAGCGGCCGTGGACGCTGTATTCACGCAGGGGGGTGCGCTTGCCATAGCCCTGGGCGTGGATTACGAGCAGGTCGGCGTGGGGCTTGACGACGTCGAAGCCCACCACCTCATCGCCTTCGCCTTGCAGGCGGATCGCCATCACGCCGGCCGCAGTGCGGCCCATGGGGCGGACATCCTCTTCATTGAAGCGGAGCGCGCGGCCGCGACGGGTGACGACGATGAAATCCTCGCCGCCTTTGGTGAGCCGCGCCCAGTCCAGCGAGTCTCCCTCTTCCAGCGTCATGGCGATCAGACCGGTGGAGCGGATGTTGGCGAAGGCGTTGAGGTCCATGCGCTTGATGCGCCCCTGGCGCGTCAACAAGGTGATGTACTCCGCCATCTCGAAATCGGGCACAACGAGCATGGTTGTCACCGTTTCGTCCGGCATGAGGTTGAGCACGTTGGCGATGTGCATGCCGCGCGAGGTGCGGTTGCCTTCGGGCAGCTCATAGACGCGGCTGGAGTAGACGCGGCCTTTATTGGTGAAGAACAGGATATGGTCGAGCGTGCGGGCGAAGAGCAGATCGACCACCTCGTCCTCGTTGCGCGTGGTCATGCCCTTCACCCCGCGTCCCCCGCGATTCTGGGCGCGGAAGGACTCCACGCTCATGCGTTTGATGTAGGCGCCGGCGCTGTAGCTGATCAGGACGTTGTCCTGGGCGATCAGGTCTTCATCGCTGAACTCGCCGTTGGCGTCGTGGACAATGAGCGTGCGCCGCGGGTCGCCGAAGCGCTCTTTCAGCGACAGGATGTCTTCCCGAATGAGGCCGCGGATTTTTTCCGGGTGCGCAAGCAGGTCTTCGTAATAGGCGATGCGCGCCAGCGTCTCCTGATACTCGTCCTCGATCTTCTGACGTTCGAGCGCAGCCAGGCGGCGCAGCTGCATGTCGAGAATCGCCTGCGCCTGCACCTGTGACAGCCCGAAGCGCTCCATGAGCGCAGTGCGAGCGGCGTCGGCGCTTTCGCTCTGGCGAATGGTGGCGATCACCTCGTCCAGGAATTCGAGGGCGATGCGCAATCCCTCCAGGATGTGAGCGCGCTCGCGCGCCCTGGCAAGCTGGAACTGCGTGCGCCGCGTCAATACGTCGAAGCGATGTTCGATGTAGACGACCAGGGCGCGGCGCAGACTCAGGGTCACCGGTTCGCCGTTGACCAGCGCCAGCATGTTGACGCCGAAGGAGGTCTGCAGCTGCGTCTGTTTGAAGAGGCGGTTGCGCGCTTTTTTGGGCGCCGCGCCGCGCTTGAGTTCGATGACGATGCGCATGCCCGTGCGGTCGGACTCATCGCGGATGTCGCTGATCATATCGAGCTTGTCCTCGCGCACCAGCTCGGCCATGCGTTCGATCAGGTTGGATTTGTTGACCTGATAGGGGATCTCGGTGACAATGATGGCGAAACGCCCGCCGCGCAGCTCTTCGATGGAGGTCTTCGCCCGCACCAGAATTTTGCCGCGGCCGGTGGCGAAGGCCTGCTTGATGCCTTCCGAGCCGAGGATGATGCCGCCGGTCGGAAAGTCCGGCCCTTTGACGAACTGCATCAGCTCTTCCAGGCCGATCTCGTTGCGGCGCTCCCAGTTGTCGATCACATAGGCGACTGCGTCGGCGATTTCGCCAAGGTTGTGGGGCGGGATGTTGGTGGCCATGCCGACGGCGATGCCGCTCGTGCCGTTGACGAGCAGGTTGGGCAGCATGGCGGGCAGGACGGTCGGCTCCTGCAGGCTGTCGTCGAAATTGTTGGTCCAGTCCACCGTGTCCATGTCGATGTCCTGGAGCATGGTCTCGGCGATGCGCGAGAGCCGCGCCTCGGTGTAACGCATCGCCGCCGGGCTGTCGCCGTCGATTGAGCCGAAGTTGCCCTGACCATCGACCAGGCAATAGCGCAGGCTGAAGTCCTGCGCCATGCGCGCCATGGCGTCGTAGACGGCGGAGTCGCCGTGCGGGTGATATTTGCCGAGCACTTCGCCGACGATGCGGGCGCTCTTCTTATAGGGGCTGGTCGGCCCCAACCCCATGTCGTGCATGGCGTACAGGATGCGCCGATGCACGGGCTTCAGGCCGTCGCGGGCGTCGGGCAGCGCGCGCGCCACGATCACGCTCATGGCGTAATCGAGATAGGCGGTGCGCATCTCCTGCTCGATCAGGACGTTGCGCACGTTGCCGATATGGAAGTTGTCGCCGTTGATTGCTGCGCCGTTGCCGTTGACGCCCGTTGCTCCGCTCCCTCCTTTGGACGCTTCGCCCATAGCGCCGTCATCGGCGCCGGAATCGGACGAGTCGTTGCGAGGAAACTCCAGATTGTCATCCATCCAAAAGGCTCCTGCACCTCTACCGTGATCTCTACTTTCAGCATCAAATTATACCCGATTTGACGCCGTCAGCCTAACCTGGATGGACTTGTGTCCTCTTTACAATCGGTTTGCAGATCGTTTGAGCTGGCCGGCCATCCACTCCAGATAGCTGGCGCCGCCGGCGACGATGGGCGTCGCCAAAATTTCCGGCACATCGTAGGGATGAAGCTGCTGGATCAGGCCGCTCAATTCCGGGAAGAGATCGCTGCGACTTTTGATCACGAGCATCCATTCTTCGGCGTTCTCAATGGCGTCATTCCAGTGATAGACGCTGGAGATCGGCCCGATGATTTGCGCGCAGGCCGCCAGCCGCTCGCCGACGACGGCGCCGGCGATGTTTTGCGCATCTTCTTCGCTGTCTACGGTGGTGATGACCTGAATGAAATCCGCCATAGGCTCCTCTCAACCTCTTATGCTTCACGCATTGCAATCACAAAGGCAATCGCCTGCGTGCGGTGATGGCTTAAGCTGATCGACCAAGTGGTCAGCCCTAGTTCGGCGGCGAGCGCGGCCGCCGCGCCATGCAGACGCAACGTCGGCGCGCCTCGCTCGTCGCGCAGCACTTCGATGTCCGTCCACCCCACGCCCTCTCGCCAGACGCCGACGCCGAGCGCCTTAGCGACGGCCTCTTTGGCGGCGAACCGCGCCGCCAGCGACTCGACGCGATCGCCGCAACAGACTCGCTCTGCATCGGTGTAGACGCGACGCAGGAAGCGCTCGCCATGCGCCTCAATGGCCGCGCGCACCCGCTCAATTTCAATGATGTCCACACCGGTGCGCACCATGGCTGTCCATCCTTAGCGGCAATGGGATGCCTGCACTATTCCTGCAAGGCGTCGAGTTCATCTGCATCCGGCCCTGCAATGGAGATTACGCAGCGCTCCGGCTGGAGATATTCCGTCGCCACGCGCTGCACATCCTCTGCAGTGACGCTGTCAATCAACGACGGATAGCGCTGCAGGTAGTCCAGTCCCAGGTCGTGCCACGCCATGCTGAGCAAGGTGGAGGCGACGCCTTCGTTGGTCTCCAGCGTCAACGGCACGACGCCGGTGAGATACGCCTGGCTGTCGGAAAGCTCCTCCGGGCTGACCGGCTCCGTGCAGAGGCGTCTGAATTCATCGAGAATGCTTTCGACCGCGGCTTCGACGTCCGCAGGATTGACGCCGGCCGCAGCGAACCAGACGCCATCCTCCTGTTCGGCGATGAAAGTGCTGTAGCAGTAGTACGCCAGCCCTTGCTGCTCGCGCACGCGCTCGCCCAACCGCCCCATCATGCCGAATTGGCCCAGGATGGAGTTGGCCACGCGCACGGCGTAAAAGTCAGGGTCGCGGCGGCGCACGCCGTAGGCGCCGATGACGATGTCGCTCTGCACCTTGCCGGGCAGGCTTGCATGCAGTCGACGCCCGCCGTCAATGCGCGCGCGTTCAATCGGCGGCGAGAGGACGGCGGACGCCTCCCAATCTCCGAACAGCTCGCCGATCACGTCCACGGCGCGTTGCGCCTCGACGTCGCCGGCAATCGCCAGCACGGCGCCCTGCGGCGAAAAATAGCGCCGATGGAAGTCGACCATGTCCTGCCGCTTCAATGCGGCCACCGTCTCCAGATACCCCTCCGTCATGCGTCCGTACGGATGTTCGCGGCCAAAGAGGGTTTCGTTGAACCGCCGCGCGGCGACGCTGGCCGTATCCTGTTCCCGTTCCTGAATGCGCACCAACTTCATCTGGCGCAGCCGCTCGATGTGCTCTTCGGGGAAGGTGGGGCGTCGCATCAGATCGGCCAGCAACGCCAGCAGACGCTCAAAATCCTCGGACAACGAGGTGAGGGAGAAATCCGTGCTGTGGATGTCGGCGGAGGCGGTGAGCGAGGCGCCGACGTTTTCGACTGCGGCGTTGAAGGCGTCGTAGTCATAGCGCTCGCTGCCGCGCGTGAGCATGTTGGCGACAAAGGCCGCCAACCCCGCCTGGTGCGGCGCTTCGTGCGCAGAGCCAACGCGCAACGAGCCTTGCAGCGCGACCACCGGCGAGGCGTGATTTTCCCGCACCAGGATCGTCAGGCCGTTGGGCAGCCTTGTCTGGAAAATCGTTTCCGGGCCGGGCAGCGCATCGGTGTGAGCGTTCATCCCTGCACCTCCCCGTCGGGGATGTAATAGCCCACCGTCTGGCCGCGACGTTGCAGATACAAGGCGGCGACGCGCTGCACATCCTCGGCCGTGACCGCCTGCAGCCGCTCGCTCCAATTCGCCAGCCAGTCCAGCGTGGCGACGACCTGGCTGAAGCCCAGCCAATACGCCTCATAGGTGACGCTTTCGCTGCTGTAGGCGAACTGCGCCCGCGTCTGTTTGATGGCTTTTTCCATCTCGGCTGCGGTCACGCCATGGCGCTGGATGGCTTCCAGTTCGCTCCAGATCGCCTCTTCGACCGCCCGATGTTCGACGCCGGGCGCCAACGTTGCGCTGATCGAGAAGAGGCCCGGGTCGATGGTGGGGCCAAAGCTGGTGGCGACGTCCACGGTGAGCTGCCGCTCCACCAGCGCGCGGTAAAGGCGGTTGCTGCGGTTGTTGGCGCTGCCGCCGAAGAGCCCCATGCCCTTGGCGCCGCCCAACACCGAATCGAGCACGACGAAAGGGAAAAAGTCCGGGTGCAGGGCGGGCGGCGCGTGAAAGACCTGCAAGAAATAGGCGGTGGGGTCCTCTCCGCGCAAGAGGATGCGCCGCTCGGCGCGCTGCGGCGGCTCTTCGATGCAGAGCGGCGACGCTGCGGGGCCGGGCTTCAGCCCTCCGAAATACTGCTCCACCTGCGCCAGCATGGGCTCCGGCTCGAAGTCGCCTGCCACAACTACGACTGCGTTGTTGGGCGCGTAGTAGGTGCGATAATGTGCGTAGAGCGCCTCTCGCGTCAGGGTGCGCAGGTCGGAAGGCCAGCCGATGATCGGGTTGCGGTAGCCGTGCTCCAGAAAGGCCGCCGCCTGGACCTCCTCATGCAGACGATAGAACTCGTTGTTTTCGCTGCCCTCGCGCTCGCTCAGGATGACGGTGCGCTCCAGCTCCGTCTCTTGCGGGTCGAAGACGGCGTTCACCATGCGGTCGCTCTCGACCTGCAGCGCCAGCTCGATGCGGTCGGCGGGCAGCGTCTCGAAATAGACCGTCCAGTCCTGCCCCGTCATGCCGTTGAAGACGCCGCCCGCGCGTGCCACGGCTTTGTCGAACTCTCCGCGCGGGTAGCGCGGCGTGCCTTTGAAGAGCATGTGCTCCACCCAGTGGCTGACGCCGGTGCAGCCTGGCGTCTCGATGCGGCTGCCGACGCGGTAAAACACCCAAAAACTGGCGACCGGCGCGCGGCGGCTGGGGCGCACAATGACCTGCAGGCCGTTGTCAAGCGTAGTTTGAATCAGAGAATCGAGCATAGAACGCATCCGCGACGGGGGCCCGGGCATTACGCGCCGTTGGCGTTGCGCGGCACGCGGCCGACGCCTCGATATTTGAAGCCGAGCGAGACCATCATGTCCGGCTCATAGATGTTACGGCCGTCCACCAGGATCGGCTGCGCCATCAGGTCGCGCAGCCGCAGCAGGTCGAGCTGCTTGAACTCGTTCCACTCGGTGCAGACGAGGAGGGCGTCGGCCCCCGCCGCCAGGTCGTAGGCGTCCTCAGCGAGACGGATCTGTTTATCCACGCGCGCCACGTTGGCCATCGCCACCGGGTCGTAGCCGGAGACGAGCGCACCCTCATTGCGCAGCATGTGGGCGATCTCCAGCGCCGGCGCCTCGCGGATGTCGTCGGTGTTGGGTTTGAAAGCCAGCCCCATCAGGCCGATGCGCTTGCCGTCCAGCTTGCCGCCGAGCAGCTCGCGCAGGTTGTAGACCGCCCAGCGCCGCATGTCGCGGTTGATGTCGATCACGGCGCGCAGCAACGACGGATGCGAGCCGTGCACCAGCGCCATGTGTTCGAGCGCCTTGACGTCTTTGGGGAAGCAGCTGCCGCCGTAGCCGAGGCCGGCGTTCAAAAACTGCGAGCCGATGCGACGATCGAACCCCATCCCTTCCGCCACTTCGCGCACATCGGCGCCGAGCTTCTCGCAGATCACGGCGATCTCATTGATGAAGCTGATTTTGGTGGCCAGGAAGGCGTTGCTGGCGTATTTGATCATCTCGGCCGTGCGCAGATCGGTCATGATGATGCGCGTGCGCAGCGGCAGGTGAAGCTGCGCCACTCGCTCCGCCGCCTCTGGGTCGCGGCTGCCGATCACGACGCGATCGGGGTTCATGAAGTCGTAAATGGCCGAGCCCTCGCGCGTGAATTCAGGACAGCTCACCACGGAGAAATCGATCGGCTCCGGCTGGCTGCGGCGAATAATGTCGGCCACCCAATCGCCGGTGCCGACGGGCACGGTGCTCTTATTGATCACGATCAGGGGATGGGTCATGGCGCGGGCGACCGACTCGGCGGCCATGCGCACATATTGCAGGTCCGCCTCGCCGTCGACGCCGCTTGGCGTGCCTACGCAGATGAAGATGAACTCGGCGTCCTTGAGCGCCTCTTCATAGCTGGTGGTGAAGTGCAGACGTCCGGCCTTCATGTTGCGCACGATCATCTCGCTCAGCCCTGGCTCGTAGATAGGCGACTCACCTCGCTTCAACATGGCGATCTTTTCTTCGTTGATGTCGATGCAGGTGACGTTGTTGCCCATATCTGCGAAACAGGTGCCGGTGGAGAGACCCACATAGCCGGTGCCTGCCACTGCGATGTTGCGCATATTTCTTCTCCCATTCTGTTGTGCACACATAGTTTCATTCCACCCCAGTGCTGATCTTATTCACTCACTTCTTCGCACAGAAGATTTGCGCAGAAGAGTCCGCCGACTTTTCGCTCTCGGACGCTTCGGCCGGCGCCGACGCCGCTTCGGCCTGGCGTTGAGCCGCCTCGATGTCGCTGAGGCGCAGGTGTTCGCGCCAGAAATAATAGCCGCCGAGCAGCGTCACCGGCGCCCACAGCGCGGCGTGGAGCGTGAACGTATAGCTGGCGGCGACCGAGGCGTTCACTCCGAAGGCCTCCAGCGTCTTGATGCCCGGCGCATCGAACGTGCCGATGTAACCAGGCGCAGCCGGCAGCGTCGTCGCCAGGTTGACCAAACCGTTCATCAACATCAAGACAACGAAGCTGACTGAAAAATCAAAGGCGTGCATGACGAACCAATATTTCACCGTCTCCAAAAGCCAGATCAAAACGCTGGTGAAGAAGATCATGATCACGTCCGAAGGGTGGCGCAGACTGCGCAGTCCGAGCATGAAGCGCTCGTACAGCGCGTCTGCGCGCTGGCGTAAACGGCCGCGCAACGCAGCGCCGGCCAGCAGAGCGTAGAATCGCTCCACGCGCTCCGGTTGGATCGCCATCCACATAAACAACAGCGTCGCCAGCGAAAACAACGCCGTCGTCGCCACGACGATATTGCGAAAGAACGGCGGCATCGGCGCAAAAGGAAGCGCCAAAAAAACGAAGAGCAGCATCACCAGCCCGTCGGTGACGCGCTCGATAATCACCGTCGCCAGGCTCGTGGTGATGGCGATGTTGGTGCGTCGTTTCAGCACATAAGAGCGCAGAAGCTCTCCAGCCCGAAAGGGAAAGACGTTGTTGCCAAAGTAACCGATGCAGACCATCGGGAACAGCGTCTTCACAGGAACCTGTTTGACCGGCCGCAAGATGTATTGCCAGCGCCAGGTGCGCACCCCCAATCCGACCATATAGACGGCGACGCCGGGAAAGAGCCATCCGTAATTCGCCGTCTGCAGCGCCTCCATCACGGTGGGAAGATGCAGGCCAGGCAGCGCCCAGTAGATAAAAAGTGCGCTGACGACCAGGCCCAGCGCTATTTGTAGATTTCGTTTCAAGCCCAGTTCCACTCCCTTGATACGCCTGTCAAGCCAACGTGCAGCATATCACAGACAGAGAATAGCATCCAAACCTTTTGCGAAAATTTTTCTGCGAATTTGACGCCCAACAACGACCGTAAAAGACCAAAGCAAAAACCAGGGGGCAGTGTTCTGCCCCCCAGCATTCCATATTCAGTTGCTTTTGATGCAAGGCAGGGACGCGCCGTTCAGCCCATCGGCTGATTCAGCGCGCCACTGCGTAAGTCGCTGGCTCTACGGAATCGCCGAGAATCTCCTCCATCGCCATGACATGCGCGCAGACCCTGCGCAGTTGAAACTCTTCGCAGTCGCACAGCCATTGCCCGTGGTCGTAGCGGATCAGGTGTGTATGGTTGTCGCCGTGCAGTTCGACCTCGAAGCTGTGCATCTTGACGCGATGGTCGCGTTCCGCCGCATATTGTCTGGCCTTGAGGATTCTGCTCACCGCTGAGTCCATGATTCGATCCTTTCGTTGAATGAGAGACCTGAATGGATTGGCTGTTATTTCTGAAGCGAACAGAACAAAAAACCCAGGCGCAAGCGCGCACTGGGCGGTTCATTGACATATCGATTGAAGGCTTACAATTGGCGTTTTGATCGTCACACCTCTGCGCCCTCCTTGACGCACAACGATTCATCGCCACAGCGTACAGAACAAAGGAACGACAATAGCAAAAACTCGCAGGGAAGCATCAACCTCTTGTTAACGAATTAACTCTTTGTTAACCTTGCAGTTTCAGTATACGCCGAAGTTTGCGCCCTGTCAAACGCCTTTTGCCTCCCGCCCCTCCGACGTTTTCATGACGTTCGCCCGTCGATCAGGCCGAGCAGCTGCAGCGGCACACGCGCCTCTGGCTCGACGCCGTACAAGGCGGCCAGGTAGAGCGCCGCCCATTCGCCGAAATAGAGCAGGTGCACTGCGCGCGTCACAGGGTCGCCGCCGGGTGCATCAACCTGGATTGCATTAAATCGTCTTTTCTGCAAAATAGACTGCAGCATATTCGCCTGCGCCTCATTGTCTGAGGCGATGGCGCCGATCTTCACCACGCAGAGGGCGTTTATCCAAAAATTGGGGAAGCGCGCCATGCTCCATCCATGCTGCATTTCGCTGAAATCGGCGACAATGGCGGCGCTTTCGGCGTAGCGCAAGATGCGCAGCCGCCAGTCGTGGGCGATTTCGCTCTGCCAGCTTTCCTCTGCCCACAGCAGTGGCACGCGCGCATAGCAGCGCTGCGCCAGTTGTTTGGCGGGATTGGCTGCAAAGGGCGTCGTCGGCGTCAGGCTCTGCAGCCAGGCCAGGTCAAGCGCAGGCGGCGCTGAAGCCTGTCCTAGCGCCGCTCTGGCCAGCGCCCATAAAAAAGTGAAAGTGTAAGCAGGATGCTCGTCGAAATGGAGAAGACCCCGCAGGTCGAGCGCGTCTACGCCGTCTCCGACCGTCGCCGCCGGCTCGGCTCCGGGCGCGCACAGGTGTGCGACGGCGTTGGCCAGCGGTCGCACGTCATAAGGGAGATGGAAGCGCGGCGCCGCAGAGGAGAATCGATTCGGTTGTCGGGCGAGCCATTCCTGCGCTGCTTTCAGCCCGCGCGCAGGATGCGTCGGATCGCCGGCGCGGTCATAGAGACGGCTGAAAGCGTAGAGCTCGAGATTGTCCAGTTCGCTCATGGGCGTTCTCCGGTCATGGGGCCGGTTGGATGCGAAACCCAGGCGGCGTTGCGGCAGGGTCGAAGCTCACGGGCAGCGCCAACGGCGCTCCCTCGCGCCGAAGCTCCTCCTGAAGGCTGCGCAACAGCTCGCCGATGTCGTTCGTCGGAGCGTTCGGATACAGCCCGCGCATGGCCTGCGCCGCCGTCCAGTGGTGACTTTCCACCTGAAGCAGCAGCCTTTGCGTTGCAGTGGGCTGATCGACCACAAAAGCCGTCATCAATGAATTCAGAAAGACGTGATCCGCGTTCAACTGGTTGAGAATGACATCCAGCTCGCTCTCCCATTGCGGCAGAATCGAGATCCCGTACCCCTGCAGGGCGATGCGCGCTTTTTCCACCAGCCAGGCGCGATGATCGAGCCAGAGCCATAGCTGTTGCTCGCGCGAAAGCTCGCCGGGGTCTTGATAAAAGCGAGCGCGCGCCTGGTCTTCCTCCAGCAACGCCTGTGCGAGCGCCTGTCGCTCCGGCTCGATGTCGACGCCGCCGGTGAAAGCGATGCGATCCGCCAGGATGCGGGCGGCCTGCCGTCGCGCAGCGATCTTTTCTTGCGTCAAAGAATCGTAGGCGATCTGTTGAGGAAACGTCGCCAAAGTTGGCGTCACGACCAGGCCGACGCCGGTAAGATAAGGGTTGCGCGCATAGTCGCGCAACTGGAAGCGCAGCGACTCCACAGCGGGATTGGAACGGTCGAATTGTTCAACGATGGCGCGCAGGTCATTGAAAAGTGCGCTGCGCTGGGCGGGGAGAAGCTCGGGCGCCTGCACCGCGATGCGCAACGCCTGCGTGGCGGCGTCGACGGCGGCGTCCTCAAAACCTGTTTTGTACAGGCCGTCTGCGCTCAATTTAAGCAGGTGAACCCGCTCCGTGAGCGGTATCGCGTCTTCCAGAATGGCGTCGGAGATCACCTGGGCGTACACCTGAGCGGCGGCGTCGCCTTGACCGGCCGCCAGATAAGCGCGCGCAAGATGGCTCAGGCGAGCGCTGCGCTCCACCGGCGAAATGTCCGTCGCGTAGGTCAATATGGCGCGAGCAGTCTCCAGATAACCGGCCTGGATCGTCTGGGCTGCCAGAGCCGCCGCCCCATCTCCGCTCAACTGACGCAAGGCAATCGAGGGGCTGATCAAATTTACGCGAACCGAACGCAGCGGATCGACGTTCAAAGAAGGCTGGGCGCTGTTGCGAACGACGAAAAAAAGCGCAAGTGCGCCAAGGCCAACGAGCAAACAGAGAAGGAAAATCAGCAGCAACAGACGCTCGAGCCAGCGGTGGGGACGCAGCGACGCATCCAAATGCGACAGGTCGTCAGACAATTCATAGGACATATCGTAAAGTATACCATCGAGAAAAAACAGGGGGCGAATTTTCAACCATCCTCCGCCTTTTTGGCGCACATTTCACCGTATGCTAAGATAGCAGCTTGACCGTGTTCCTAGAGGTTTGCGCATCAGGACGACTGAGGCGCGCCTGCAAGCGAGAGAGTAGGCGGGCGCTTGTGGAAGAGGAATCATTACAAATGATACTGATACGAGCATCGTCGCCAGTCTGATTCTCCGATGGAAAGTGAACCGGTAAGCTCAGTTTTTTGAAGGAGTGGACAAACTATGCAGAATACTCGGCTCGATCGACGCCCTCCGTCGTCCGGCGGCATGGGTCGGATGCTCGAAGGGCCAGCAGCCTGGTTGGTGACCTTTATTTTGATCCCTGGCTTGCTCGTCGCCATCCTGTTGCTTCCCCCGGTCAGCCTCCTCGATCGCCTGCAGGCGTTCACCTTTGAGCGCATCAACGCCGCCACCGGCGGCGCCATTATGGACCCCGATGGAACCACCGTCAATTTCCCGGCGGAAGGCGTCCTGGCCAATTTTCAGGCCAAGATCACCAGCACGCCTCGCGTCAATTTCATTGAAGGCCGCGCGGGTGAACGGATGTACAAAGCGGCGCAGAATTTGCCGGACACCTTGATTGTCAAGAGCCCGGTCTATCACGTCGAAGTGCGTGGCCGCGCGCCGCTGCAGACAATCGTCACGATCCCGATTCCGAATGACAGCCTGCCCTATGAGACGCTCGCCGTCTATGAATGGACCGGCGAGACGTGGCGCCATATGCCTGCGCGCGTGTTGCCGGAAGCCGACGTCATCGAATCTCGCCTGGATTATGTGCCGCGCGATTTTGTCGTAGTGCAGACGTTGCCGGGCGTGCCTTCGGTGACGCTCAACCTTGGGTTGGACGGTCGGTTGCCCCAGGGCGCGGTGGTCACCAACGAGGCGCGCGGCGTGTTGAATTTGCGTGGGGACGGCGGCCTCGACGGTCAGGCGCCTCCCAACACCGGCAACACCGTTCCGATCATCACCAACGTCGAAGGGCAGACGGTGCGCACGGACCTGATCAACAACTTGTTGATCGACCCAGGTCTGCAGGACAATCAGCTGATGACCCTGGAGCAGTTGGCGCTCGCCAACGGCTACCCGGGCCTGTTGATCGATTACCGCGGCGTCGACGCCGTGCCGAGCGCGCGAGCAGATTACGCCCGCTTCATTGCGCGCGTAGCGGAACGACTGGCGGCCCACAACAAAACGCTCGCCGTGCGCGTCGAGCCGGCCATTCCCATCTCTGCAGAGCAATGGAACACCGGCGGCTACGACTGGCGCGCGCTCAGCCAAGCGGCCACGACGGTGATCGTGCCGGCGCCGATCGACCCGCGCGCCTACGCGCCGGGCGGCGAAATGGAGCTGTTGCTGGCCTATGCCACAGATGAAATCGGCCCCAGCAAACTTGCCATCGAGCTGCCGGCTCATTCGGTCGAGCGCAGCGGCAACTATCTGCTCTTGAAAGGCTATCAAGAGGCGCTCGCGCCGCTCCTGGGTTCGATCGCCGCCGAAGCCGGCGAGGACGGCAACGTCGTGATCAGCCTCGACAATCCCCGCCTGCAGGGTCAGGTGCAGTGGGACGACAACCTGGGCATCTATTACTACACGTACATCGACGATCAAGGGCTGCAGCGCACCGTCTACATCGAGACCGCCGGCAGCCTGGGACGCAAACTCGATCTGCTGCGCAAGTACAACGTCACAAATGTGACCTTGCAGATGCCGGCGAACGGCGACATCGACCCGGCGACCTTACAGGTGTTGCAGCGCTTCCAGATGGGCGAGGCCACTTCGTCGGCGCCCGCAGCGCAGATGGCGGTGGCGTACACGCTCTACGCCGAGGACGGCAGCGTGCTTGGCCAACAGATTCGCCCGCTGGATAGCCCCAGGACGACGTTCCAGGTTTCGTCTGCGGCGAGCGGCTCGCTGCGCGTCGACGCGCAGTTGGTCAACGCCAACGGCACCGCCCTGACCAGCCCCAAATCGGCTGTGCTGGCTCTGGCGGCAAGCCGAAAAGCCGACGTTTCTGCAGAGGCGGTCGCCGCCGCCATGCTTTCCGTCGATCAGATCGTGAACGTGCGCGAGGGGCCGGGCACCACCTTCAACGTGCTCGGCCAGGTGACGCCGGGGCAATCTTACAAAGTCACCGGCAGGACGCCCAACGCCGACTGGTGGCAGATCGAATTTGGCAACCGCAACGGCTGGGTGATTGCCCAGCTCGCCACCATCAGCGGCAACCGCGATGCAATCGCCGTGGCGCAAAATATACCGGAGCCTCCCGCAGCGGCGGCTCCTGCGCCTGCACAAGCGGCGGCCCCTCAACCGGAGCCGGTGGCGGCCGCCGCAGCCCCTGCACCCGTCGCTGCGCCTTCTGGAGGACAGGGCTTCGGCTACGGCATTCAGGTGCACGCCGTCGACAACGGACAGATCTGGCGCATCCTTGACGCTGTGAACGATCTTGGCTTCAACTGGATCAAGCAGCAGATCGAATGGAAACGCTTCGAGGCGGGCGGCCCTGGCCAGATCGACTGGCCGAATATGGACGAGATCGTCGAGGCGGCGGGCAGCCGCGGGGTGAGCGTGCTCTTCAGCGTCGTCAACGCGCCGGACTGGGCGCGCGAGCCGGGCTTCGACCGCAGCGTCGGTGGGCCGCCGCAAGACCCGCAGACCTTCGCCAATTTCCTGGGCGCCATCGCCGGCCGCTACTGCGGCAAGTCGCTCAAGGCGATCGAGGTGTGGAACGAGCAGAACCTACACTACGAGTGGGGCAACAAGCCGCTCAACCCTGCCGAGTATGTGCAATTGCTGGCCGTCTCCTACAACGCCATCAAGAGCGCCTGCCCTTCCATGACGGTGGTGAGCGGCGCGCTCACGCCGGCCGGCAACAACCCGCCCTACGCCATGGACGACTTCACCTATCTCGAAGAGATGTTCAAGGCCGGCGCCAACAACTATCTGGACGCCGTCGGCGCGCACCCGAGCGGCTACAACGTGCCGCCGTCCGTCACGTGGGAGAACGCCTGCGAGGCGATCCAGAAACACGGCAACACCTTCAACGGCGCCTGCGATTCTCCCCACCATTCCTGGAGCTTCCGCAGCACCATGGAGGGCTATCGCAATATCATGAACGTCTACGGCGCGGGCAACAAGAAGATCTGGCCCACCGAGTTCGGCTGGGCGGCGGGCGGCGCCTATGACCCGCGCTATCGCTACGCCGACGACAACGACTTCACCGAACAGGCGCAGTGGACGGTCGAGGCCTTCCAGATGATGAAGAACTGGGGCTGGGTCGGCCCGGCGTTCCTGTGGAACTTGAACTTCCGGGTCGTGGCCGACGGCACCGAAAAGGCCCAGTGGGGCATTGTGGACAGGAACTGGAATCCTCTGCCTGTCTATACAGCGCTGAAGCAGATGCCCAAATAGCCTGAAGTCAACAATGTCTGACGGACTTAAAGATTAACACAGGGACACAGGGGCGACGCATGCGTCGCCCCTGCCGTGTACATTGACGAAAGGAGTTTGAGCTTGCACTCTGCATTTCCTCGCACAACGTCAAGTCTGTTCGGCGTCTTATTCCTGATCGGGCTATTGTTTTTGAGCGCTGCTCCAAGCGCGATGGCTCAGAGCAGCGCTGAAGGCGCAACGCCTGCGCGAGGGCAGGTCACGGTGGCGCGCCTGAACGTGCGCTCGGCGCCGAGCATCACTGCGCCGATCGTCGCCCGCCTCAGCCAGGGCGCCGTGGTGCAGATTCGATCCGTCAGCGCCGACGGTCGCTGGTATCAGGTGACGACAAGCGACAACGTCGGCGGTTGGCTCGTCGCCATGTACGTCTCCACCGGCGCACAGGCGGGGAGCGCCGCGCCGGTTGCGGCTGCACCCTCCGCCGCCGCGGCCTCGTCGTCCACAGCGGCCGTTGCGGCCGCATCGCCGACGATCGCCTTCCCGGAAGGCGCAGTCGTGGCGACCACCAATCCTCCCCGCACAAATGTGCGCGGCGGGCCCGGAACCAATTATCCGGTGGTCGCTTCGGCTCCGGCCGGCTCGCGCTATCAGGTGATCGGCGTCAACGCCGCGCGCGATTGGTATCAGGTTCGTTTGCCCAATCGTCAGGAGCCAGCATGGATCTTTGCCAGCCTGACCAGCGTCAGCGGCGACCTGGGCAGCATCCCCGAAGTTCCGGAAGCGGAGATTCCTGCGCCGCCTGCGCCCGCCAGCGGCGTCTCGGCGTCCGCCGCTGCGCCAGCTCCTGCTCCGGTGGCTGCGCCCAACACATCGACCGGTTTCGGCTACGGCATGTCGGTCAACATGTGGCAGGGCGACAAGCAGGGCGTCGCCAACCTGCTCAAGCAGTTGGGTTTCGGCTGGGCGAAGCAACAGATTCGCTGGGAGTTCGCCGAGCCGGAGCCGGGCGCCATTCAATGGCAGGAGATGGACGCCATCGTCGACGCTATGCACGGCAACGGCATCAACCTGATGTTCAGTGTAGTGACGGCGCCGGCGTGGACGCGGCCGAACCTGGGAGGAACCGGCGGCCCGCCGGAGGACTTCCAGCTTTTCGCCAATTTCCTGGGCGCTCTCTCCAGCCGCTACTGTGGACGGGTGCAGGCGATCGAGGTGTGGAACGAACAAAATCTGCGCCGCGAGTGGGAAGGCTTCCCGCTTGAACCGGCCAGTTACATGGATCTGCTGAAGCGGGCCTACAACGCCATCAAGGCTGCGTGCCCCTCGATGCTGGTGATCAGCGGCGCGCCGACGCCAGCCGGCTACAGCGACGTCGCCTACGACGACATCGACTACCTGCGCGGCATGTATCAACACGGCTTGAAACAATACAGCGACGGCGTGGGCATCCATCCCAGCGGTTTCGCCAATCCCCCCTCGGTGACCTTCGAGGACTGGCAGGCGGGCCGCTACGATGCGCCCTCGCACGTCAACCATCGCAGCTTTTACTTCCTGAGCACACTGCGCGAGTCTCGGCGCGTGATGGAAGAGTTCGGCGACGTCAACAAGCGCCTGTGGCCCACCGAATTCGGCTGGGGCTCGACGCCCAATCCCTTCCCGGGCTATGAGTATCAGGTGCGCATCGACGAAGCCACGCAGGCGCGCTGGATCGTGGAGTCTTTCCGCATCATGGCCGATTCAGGCTACGTCGCCGTGCCGATGCTGTGGAATCTCAACTATCCGCGCAACACAGAGATGGGCGCGTTTGCCGTCGCAGGACGCCCGGCCTTCGATGCGTTGCGCGCCATGATGGGGCGTTAGGCCAGAAGAAAAGGATGAAGACCATGCGACTTCCGCTGAAATTGTTCGTTCTGCTCATAGGGGCGACGTTGCTCCTGGCCGCCTGCGGCGGCGGCAACGAGCCGACGCCAACGCCCACCAAGACGCCGGTCGCTGCGCAGGCGCAAGCGACGCCCACGCCGACGATCGCGCCCGCAAGCAATCAGACCGACAGCGCCGCCCCGGCGCAACCGACTGCGCCGAGCGCCCCGCAGCCCACGCCGACGCCCCAACAGTTTGCACGCGTCGCCGTGGATCAACTCAACATCCGCAGCGGCCCAGGCACGCAGAACTCGATTGTGCGGCTGGCGAGCGCCGGCGAAACGTTTCTGGTGCTGGGGCGCTCCGACGACGGCGCATGGCTGCAGCTTGCAGAAAACGGCGCGCCGCTGGGGTGGGGCGCGGCTGAGTTTATGACCCTCGTCGACCAGGCGGCGGAGGCTTCTTCTACAACCGGGGGCGCTGCGCAGTCGCCTTCAAGTGGGGCGGGCGGCTTCACCGGCAGCTTTGCACCGGCCACTATGACCAGCCCAGATTACGGCGTGCAGGTCTTCGTCTGGTGGCGCGAAGAGATTCGCGATCGCGATCTAGACCTGGTCAAAGACGCCGGTTTCAACTGGGTCAAGCAGACGTTCTCCTGGGAGGCGATCGAAGGCGCCGGCCGGGGACGCTTCGATTGGTCGATCGCAGACCAGGTCGTCTCACACGCCAATGCGCGCGGCCTGAAAATTCTGGCGCGGCTCAGCCTCGACCCCGAAGTGCGCAATTTCTGGGCGGGCGATCCGCCCCAGAACGGCGACGCCTTTGCAGAATTCGCCGGCGCGCTGGCAAGACGCTACAACTGTCAGCCGGGGGCCGTCGGTTGCATCCAGGCCTATCAGATCTGGAACGAACCGAACCTGGCGCGCGAATGGGGCGGCAAACGCCCCAATCCGGTCGAATATGTGCAGTTTCTGGGCAAGGCCTATCGCGCCATCAAGGCGGCCAATCCCAACGCCATTGTGATCAGCGCAGGCATGGCGCCGACCGGCGACGACAACGAGATCGCCATGCCGGACGACCTTTTCTACGAGCGCATGTACCAGGCCATGGGCGGCAGCAGCAACGGGTACTTCGACGCCCTGGGCGTGCACGGCGCCGGCTATGCTGCGCCCCCTGAGCTCGATCCGGAGGAGGCGGCGCGCAACCCCAGATACGGCGGTCATCGCTTCTTCGCTTTTCGCCATGTCGAGAACATCCGCCGCATCATGGAAAAATACGGCGACGGCAACAAGCAAATCGTCCTGCTCGAGTTCGGCTGGACGTTCGATCCCGTCAACCCTGCCTACAAGTGGCACGGCGCCGACGCCGGCATCGATATGTTTGTGCAGGCGGATTATCTCAAGCGCGCCTATCAATACGCAGCGGCGAACTGGCGGCCCTGGATCGGGCTGATGAGCGCCCTGACCATGCCCAACCTCGATTGGTTGAGTGACGGCAACCCCCAAGACGAGGAACAGTACTGGTGGGCGTTGATGGAGCCAAGCCCGATCGACGCCTTGCACTGGCGGCCTGCTTATATTGAGCTGTGCATTTATCTGAACAGCTTGAAAGGACAGCGCTGCAAGTACGACCCCAATCCATAGAAGCGCTGAGGGGAGGTCAGCGGCGCAGAGCCACCGACCTCCCCTCGGTCAAACAGTCGTCAGGATGTACAGTCAACGATCGCCTCTCTACAGCTGCAGCCTTCGGGCGATCGTTTCTTTCACCACCTTCACATCCGCAGGAAGGTAAATCGGCGGATTGGCCAGCTCACTTTCGACCTCCTCCAGCCTGCCTTCATGATAGCCCACCTTGAAGCTGGTGAATTTCAGCCCATGCGCAGTTGAAATCACCACCACGCGATCGCTCGATTGGATCACCCCACGCGCCACCAGCTTGAAGAGCGCCGCCAACGCCACGCCGGTGTGAGGACAGGTGTACATGCCCGTGAGGTCGGCGCGCGCGGCTGCGTTGGCCAGCTCGTGCTCTGTCACCGCTTCGACCAGCCCGTTGGTCTCCACAACCGCCTGCACCGCCTTTTCATAGCTCACCGGGTCGCCGATCTGGATGGCGGAGGCCAGCGTCTTCTCGGCGCGCATCGTCACCTTTTCCCGAAAACCGTTCAAAAAGCTGCGATAGAAAGGATTGGCTTTATCCGCCTGCGCCGCCACCAGGCGCGGCAGACGCTCGATGATGCCCAACTCTTGAATCAGCTTGAGTCCTTTGTACAGGGCGCTGATGTTGCCTAGGTTGCCGACCGGAATGATGATCCAATCCGGCGTCTCCCAGTCAAACTGCCGCACGATCTCGATCCCGACGGTCTTCTGGCCTTCGATGCGGATGCTGTTCATCGAGTTGGCCAGATAGATGCTGTTGTCCTGGGTGACCTCTTTGACAATGCGCATGCAGCCGTCGAAGTCGGTGTCCAGCGCCAGCACATGCGCGCCGTTGGCGACCGGCTGGATCAGCTGCGCAGTGCTCACCTTGCCCGAAGGCAGGAAGATGATCGCCGGAATGCCCGCCGCAGCGGCGTAGGCCGCCAGCGCCGCCGAAGTGTCGCCGGTGCTCGCCGCAGCCACCGCGCGCACAGGGCTATTGCCGCTCGCCATCATCTGCTTGACGACGCTCACCAGCACGGTCATCCCCAAGTCTTTGAAGCTGCCCGTGTGGCTGTTGCCGCAAAGCTTCACCCAGAGATCGGGCACGCCGATCTCCTTCCCCAGGCGCCCCGCCCAGAAGAGATTGGTGTTGCCTTCGTACATGCTGACGACATTTTCGTCGCGCAGGTCGGGCATCACCCATTCGCGCATGCCCCAGACGCCGCTTCCATAGGGCCATACGGTGGTGCCCGCCCGCCGCTCCAACAGCGCCTTCCATTCGGCGGCGCTGCGATCGCGCAACGCCTCGATGTCATGGTGCACCTCGAGCAAACCGCCGCATTTCGGGCAGGTGTACATCACTTCGTAGACGGAATATTCGCCCGGACAGCCACGGAAACAGCGAAAATGGGCGTTGTAAGTTCGAGTTGGGGCAGGTGCAATTTCGGCTAGCATACGTTCTGGCCTCTTGATATGGTTATTGCTGAATTGCATCAACCGACTCCAGGACGGAATCTTGTAGAACTTCTCCCAGGGCCCACAGCAGATGGTCGGCGTCGCTGCGGCTGAAGATGATGGGCGGCTTGATCTTCAAGACATTGTGGAAAGGGCCGTCGGTGCTGATGAGCACGCCGTAGTCGCGCATCCGATTGGCGACGTATGCGGCGTGCTCGCCGGCCGGCTCCAGGGTCTCCGGGTCGAGCACCAGCTCCACGCCGATGTAAAGCCCCAGCCCGCGCACGTCGCCGATCAGCGGGTGGCGGGCCTGAAGCCGACGCAACCCCTCTCGCAGATAGGCGCCGACCTCAAACGCATTCTGTTGCAGGCGCTCCCGCTCAATCACGTCGAGCACCGCCAGGCCGATGGCGCAGGAGACCGGGTTTCCGCCAAATGTATTGAAGTATTCCATCCCATTAGCAAAACGATCTGCAATCTCCGGCGTCGTGGCGACGACGGCCAGCGGGTGGCCGTTGCCCGCCGGTTTGCCCATGGTGACGATGTCCGGTGTGACGCCTTGCGTCTGAAAGCCCCAAAAATGACTGCCCACGCGTCCGAAGCCCACCTGCACCTCGTCGGCGATGCAGACGCCGCCGGCCGCGCGCACATAGCGAAACGCCTCGGCCATGTAGCCCGGCGGGAAAACGATCTGCCCGCCGCAGCCAGGCAACGACTCGCAGATAAAGGCGGCGACCCCGCGGCCCTGGGCGTGAATCTGCTCGATCGCCTGTTGGACATGCATGGCGTAGCGCTTGCCGCTTTCGACGCTGTAGCCCGTGTAGGGGCCGCGATACGGATCGGGCATGATGACCTTCTGCACATAGGGCGGGCGTCCTTTGCCGCCGGGGCCGTCGTGTTTGTAGGGGCTGATCTCGATCAGCGCCTGCGTGTGGCCATGATAGGCGACGTCGACCGTGATCACATCCTGGCGGCCCGTGGCGGTGCGCGCCAGCCGCAGGGCGAGGTCGTTCGCCTCGCTGCCGGAGTTGACGAAGAAGAAGACGCTCAGCTCCGGCGGCAACGTCGCCGAGAGGCGGCGGGCGTATTCCACAATGGCGTCGTGCAGATAGCGCGTGTTGGTGTTGAGCACCGCCATCTGCCGCTGGCCCGCCGCCACCACGTCGGGGTGACAATGACCGACGTGCGCCACGTTGTTGACGGCGTCGAGATAGGCGCGGCCTGCGTCGTCGTACAGATACTGCGCCAGCCCGCGCACGATTTTGAGCGGTCTGCGATAGGAGATGCTCAGGTTGCGGCCGATGCGCTTGCGCCGTTCGGCCAGCGTCTCCTCCGGCGAAGGCGGCGGCGGCGGAAATTGCTCCGCCGGAATGCGCAACAGCAGATTGGGATCCGGGCAGAGCGACGTCCAGAGCGTCGCCTGAGCGGGCGCGACCACGCCGGGAAAATTGTGATCGAGTTCGAGCAAGTCGGCGATGAGCTGGAGATGGAGATGGGGCGGCCAGCCGCCGTTCACCGACGTCGCGCCGATGGAGGCGAACTGTTCGCCGGCTGCGATTGTCTCTCCCACCTTCAATCGCTCTAAAGAGCCGGGGTCGAGATGGCCGTAGAGCGTGTAGAACGTCAGGCCGTCGTCTGTGTGGTGGCGCAGGATGACCGTCGGCCCGGACTCATGGTCAACTGCGTTGTGGTGCAACGCATGGACGACGCCGGCCAGCGGCGCATACACCGGCGTCCCCGGCGGCGCAAAGAGATCGATGCCCAGGTGCAGGGTGCGACGCTCTCCGGTCGGGTTGTCGCCGGGTGCGAATGCAGGTTCGACGATGCAGAGTGCGCGAGGCTCTGCGTGGCGGCCGACGCCGACGACGGCGCCTCGTTGCGCCATTTCGCCGAAGATGGCGGCGCTGAGCAGGTCGCCGCGCCGGCTATGCAACATCTGCGACGTGATCGTAAGGCTGCCGATCGAAAGGTCGAGCACGTGCACCGGCGTCATGCGCAGGTCATGGCCGATGACCGGTGCAAACGTCGGCTGTCGTTGCAGCCAGTCGATGAGCGCAGGCGCCTGCGGAACGGGCGTCAGACCACAGGCCGCGCGCAGCGCGTAGTGGGCCAGCCGGGGATGAATCTGGACGAGTTTTTCCAACGCCGCCCAGGCCGCCCGCTCGCTGATCGAAAGATAGTGGTTGTCGGGGCGTTGGCTGCGCTGCACTGCTGCATGGCAGACGCTGACGCACAGCCGCATGCAGATCAGGTCCCACAGCGCAGCGATCTCCGCCTCGGTCAACGGGTTGACGGCATGATAGCCGGCCGTCACCTGTGCAGCGGCCTGCAGTGGATCGTCTTTCTCGAACAGGGCGTAGGCTGCTGCGATGGCCAGGTCCGCCACGCGCAGGCTGTAGACCATGTCGCCGAGATCAAGGATGCCTGCAATGCGACGGTAGCGCGTGAAGAGGTCGCCTTCCTGGCTGACCAGAACGTTGTAGTCATTGGCGTCGCTGTGAATCACCTGATGGGGCAAGGCGGCGAGCGCAGGTTCGGTGTGGCGTTCGAAGCGTTCGAGCAAGGTGCGCACCAGCGCCCGCCGATTCGCGTCGGGCAACGAATTGAGCTGCGAACGCACGACGTCGCCCGCACGCGCCAGGTCCCAGTGAAACGTTCGGTGCAACGCCGGGTGGTCGTAATCGGCGAGCGCGCGGTCCACCTCGCCCAGAAACCGCCCTAAGTCCGCAAGCAGCTCCGGCGAATGGGGGCGCACCGTCGCCAGCGGCGCGCCAGGGATGTAGCGCAACATGCGCACGAAATAGCGCTCGCCTGCGGCGTCTTGCGCTCGGGCGATCGTCTCGTTGTTCAAGGTGCGCATCACGGCTGCGCCGGAGAGCGGAAGCCCGGCCTGCGCCATGCGCTTCAGAGCGTGGTTTTGCGCGTCGAGCAGGTCGAGCGACTCTTCGGCGTTGGCGATCTTGAGCACGAACTCCTCACCGGAGGCGGTGCGGATATAAAAATTCTGGTCGCGCTCGCTCGGCAGCGGACGCATTGCGCCGCTCACGCCGTACTGTTCGAGCGCAATGGCGGCGGCCTCTCGAAGATCGAAGCGTGGTGCAGTCAAAACGAAGGACATGAGACGCTGAAAGGTTGGATGAATAAATGATTGTTGCGTGGTGCGTAAACCGGGGTGCGTAAACCGTGTTGCGTGCTCCGTGGTGCGCAACGGAACACGCAACACGCACCCCAAACGACGCCCTACCGCCGCCGCGTGGCGTTGGCGATGAAATCATACGGGTAGACGAGCGTCGGCTCGCTCACCTGCGTCAACCGGCGCATCTGCTCATCGGAGAGCGTCCAACCCACGGCGCCCAGGTTGTTCTCCAGGTGCTCCAACGTGCGTGCGCCGATGATCGGCGCCGTGACGCCGGGGCGCTGCAACAGCCAGCGCAACGCCACCTGCGCCGGGTGCCTGCCGCACTCCTCCGCCACGGCGAAGAGTTCATCGAGGATGCGCCAGGTGCGCTCGTTGGCGTAGGCGCTCCACGATTCGCTCCAGCCTTCGCGCTCGGCCTGCTCGATGCGCGTGCCGGCGATAGGCGCCTCCATGCCGCGGCGATATTTGCCGCTCAGCCAGCCCCCGCGCAGCGGGCTCCACGGCAAAATGCCCAGCCCTTCGTTCTGGCAGACGGGAACCAACTCCCACTCCAGCGTGCGGTCTAGCAAATTATACAGCGGCTGGAGCGAAACAAACGGCTCCCAGCCCTGCTGTTTCGACAGGTCGATGGCCTTCTGGAGCTGCCAGCCGCTGTAGTTGCTGGCGCCGATATAGCGCACCTTGCCGCTGCGCACCAGCGTATCCAGCGTGCTCAGCGTCTCTTCGAGCGGCGTGGCCGGGTCCCAGCAGTGCACCTGATAGAGGTCGATGTAATCCGTCCCCAGCCGGCGCAGGCTGGCCTCGACGCCGCTCAGGATGTGCTTGCGGGAGAGGCCGACGTCATTGGGGCCTTCACCCATCGGGAAGCGCACCTTAGTGGCGATCACCAGATCATCGCGGCGCTTGCTTTTCATCCAGCGTCCTACGATCTCCTCGGAGACGCCGCGCGTGTAGACATCGGCGGTGTCGATGAAATTGCCGCCCGCCTCGAAGAAGCGGTCCATCATCTGCAGACTGACCTCTTCGGGCGTCTCACGGCCGAAGGTCATGGCGCCCAAACAAAGCTCACTGACTTTCATGCCGGTGCGACCTAAGAAACGGTATTCCATGGGTGCATCCTTTCCTCGATTGGCTGATAGGTTCGATTGAATTTCTGGCTTCTCACCGCCATCGCTCAGGAAACTCGATGAAATTTCACAAACCTAAACCATCTCGTTTCCTGAATTGCAGCGGTGGTCAAGATGTCAAAATCTGTTTGACAAAAGTTGCCCGCTGATAGAAACTAAAGGCGCCGTACTGTCCTTGCAGCGTCACTTTCAAATGCAAACAGATCTGTTCCCAACAACAACTCGTCGTCGCAGGTTCTTCATCTGCAAGAACAGCGCATGCTTTAAGTATAGCAAATCTTTCGGGCCATGTTCACACTCTGACGACCGAGGAGAGAAATTATGGACTGGATGAATCTGCAGTGGATCACCGCCTACTGGATGCCGCTGTTGATCGCTGTAGGGATAGGTCTGATTTTAGGGTGGCTGCTGATCGGCCTGCCGGCGCAACGGCGCAACGCCGAGTTAGAGGAGCGGATCGCCGAACATCAAAGCAAAAATCGGCGCACCGAGCGCGAGCTGATGGACGCGCGCAGGGAGATTGAAAACCTCAACCGTGAAGTGAGCCGCGTCGCCGCAGAGCGCAATGAAGTGCGCAGCCAATGGAGCGCAGCTCAGGAGGCGCTGAAGGCGTCCGCCGAGCGCATCGAAGGCTTGCAAGCCGACCTGCAAGCGCGCAGCATCGAGGTCGCCGACGTCAAGATGCAGCTGGCGATGCTTCACGACCAGCTCGACCGGACGCAGAGCAGCGCCGCCAACGAATTGGAAGAGCTGCGGACCCGATACGAAGCCGCCGTCCTGGAAAACAAGCAGTTGCGCGAGGCTTTGGATTCTCTTCAGTCCAAGCTCTCGGCGCTGGAGGCGGAAGCCGGCGTCTCGGCGGAGAACGAACGCGCACGCGAGGCGGCCCTCAATGAAGCGTATCAGCGCGCCGTCAACCTGCAGAGTCTGCTGGAAGAGAGCGAACGCGCCCGCGCCGAACTGCAGGCGGAGCTTGACTCCTTGAAGGCGACGGTCGCAGCCCTGTCTGCTACGAAGGCCGATCTAGAGGATCGTCTCCAGAAGGCGCGCGGGGACGTCGCCAGCGAGATGGCGGCGCTGACGTCCACGATGATCAAGATGAAAGATGAGGAGCTGCTGGCCGCGAACACCCGTATTGCCGAACTCACGAGACAATTGCATGAGCTGCAAGCCAAACAGGCCGTCGGTTGACCCTGGCCGGCGCGTCTGGACGGCGAGGGCGCCCTGCACCGCCTCCTCGATCCATCGAGCGGGAAACCCCTTGCGGATGGCTCGACCCACCTTCCACAGGAGAACGCTATGGACTTCACCCCTTTCCTGTACCTGATCGGTGCGTTTCTGTTAGGATTCATCATCGCATGGTTCGCCGGCCGCGGCGGGCCGGTGTATGAGCTGGAGAAAGCATCCGCCGAGATCGAGTCGCTGCGTCGTCAACTGCGAGACGTCGAAGATGAGCTGCGCAAGACGCAAGGTCAGTTGCGGGAAAACCTCGCCACGCTCGATGAGATGGCGGCAGAAAAAAAAGGCCTCGCTCAACAGCTGAAAGCAGCAGGCGCAGAACTATCGCACGTCAAGGAGATGGTCGAACAGCTGCAGGCGGCATTGGAGAGAGAGCGCGACGCGCGTCTCCTGCTCAGCGCCGAGCTGGTTCACACCCGCGGCGCGTTGAGCGCAGCGCGCCAGGCGCTGGCTGCTCGCTGCGCCGCGCAGCAGGACGAGATTGCGTCGGACGGCGGCGCCAGAGCGCTTGAAGTTGAGGAATCGCCGGAGGAGCGGAGCGCAGTGACGGCGCTGGCCGAGCGGCCCCAGGAAAGTGACCTGAGCGAGCGTCTGGTTGAACTCGAACACCAGCTGGCGCTGGCGCGCGCCGCCGCCGATCGACTCGCCGAAAAAGAGGCGCTTGTCGCAGCCGAACTCTTTCTGCGCCAGCGCGAGTATCGCGACATCCTCGCCGGCGGCGAAGACGCCATCACCGCCGCGCTGGCGGCGCGCGACCGTGCGCTGGCCAACGCACAGAACGAGATCGATTATCTGCGCCGCGATCTCAGCATGTTGACGGCGACGGGCGCACAGCTCGCCGCCGCGCTGGAAAAACGCAACAGCGAATACGGTGCGCTGCTCAATCGCATCGCCGCGGAGGAGACGTCGCGACGCCTGGAGACGGCGTTGATAGAAATGCAGCCCTCGGAAGAGACGCTGACGCCCGCGGATGGACCAGACCTCAACGAAGCGCTGGCCGCGCGCACGGCGGAACTGGACGAGCTGCGCAGCGAATACGAACGCCTGAAGACGACGCTCGAGCAGACGCTCGCCGACCGCGAGGCGCTGCAACGGGCGTTAGACGTTCGCACCGCCGAAGTGACAGGCTTGCACGACCAGCTTGCGGCCATCCGCGCTGAGCTTCAGGCGTTGAGCACAGAAAGAGATGCGCTTGCGCAACGGTTGCAGACGCGCATCGACTTCATCAACCGTTTCCTCGAGCGAATTGACGGCTATGACGCCCAGTTGCGCAGCATCCTTGCGCGCGTCGATGCATCCTCGCCACAGGACGCATCGCCGGCAATGGCGGCGTCATCGCCGGTCGCTCCGCAAGAAGAGGGAGAGAGCCATGCCAGTTGAAGACGCGATGCCCATAGCCGACGCCGAACTGAGTGCACAACCAGTGGACGAGACGAGGGACTTTCTCATCGTCGAAACGAGAATGCGCGGCCTGGAAGCGACGATTGAAGCGCTCAAAGTCGCCTATGCCCGGCAGAGCGAGCAGTTGGCCGGCGCGCAGCGCCTGGCCGAAGCGCTGCGCGCGCAGGTGGACGCCTTGAGCGCGACCAACAGCACGCTGCAGACGCAGCTGAACGAGAGGAACGCTCGAATTGCAGCGCTCGAGGAACAGCTCGGCGCCTTGACTGCGGCCAAAACCGATCTCGAGGCCGCGCTCACCGCCAAGGACAACGCCGCCCTGGAGCTAGAGGCTGGCGTCGCCCGTCTTCAGACCGAGCTTTCGACTGCAGGCGCAGAAGCGGAAACGCTGCGCGCACAGGTGGCCGAGCTGCAGACGCAGCTGAGCGAAGCCTCGCAGGCCAGACTGGGGCTGGAAGCGCAGCTTGCCGAAGGCGCGCAGGCCAAAGCCGCGCTGGAGGAGCAGCTCCGCAGTGCGCAGGAATCCGCCAGCAGCCTTGCGGCCCAACTGGAGGCTTTGAACGCCGAGCTGACGACGACCCAGCAGCAGCTTGTCGAAACCATCCAGGCCAAGGCGGAGCTAGAGCAACAGCTTGCCGCGGCTCAACAGGCGCAGGAGGAGCTACAGGCGCAACTCGTCGCCGTTCAGGAAGCGCAGGCGACGTTGCAGGCCCAGGTGGAGGAGCTCGGCCAGGCGAAGGGCGAGCTGGAGGGTCAACTGGCAGCGCGCACCGCCGAACTAGGCGATCTCCAGGCCCGCCTGGGGCAGCTCGACGAGCGCCTGGCCGCCTTCTCCGCAGCGCTCGACGGCGAGGACGAAACGACCGTGACGGAGGCGGCGCAGCAACTTGCGACCTTCGGCGCCACGGCCAGCGCTCTCGTCGCCGCCGCGCAACGCCGTTATACAACGCTCCGCCAAAATGAGGCGGAGCTGACCGAACTGCGCGCGCAGATGCAATCGCTCATCGACGGCAAAGCCGAGCTGGCGGCGAGCCTCACTGCGCAGAGCGCCGAAATCGAGCGGCTCAATCGCGAGCTTGCCGCAAGGACGCAGGCGCAAGATGAACTCGAAGCGCAGCTTGCAGCCCGCAACGACGAGGTGACCGCCCTGCAGCATCGCGTCGAGGAGCTACAGGCTCGCCTGCAACACGCCACAGAAGAGGCGGAGCGGACGCGCACAGAGCTGCAGATGCGAGAGGCGGAGGTCGCACGGCTGCAGAACGAGCTGGCCGACGCCGTTGGTTGGCAACAGCGCGCGCCGGCCATGGCGGAGTTCGGCCGTTCGCTCTCCCTGATGAGTGAAACCAAACTCGTCGCCGCCAACTCGGCGGTCGCCATGCGCCTGATGCCGAAGACCGTGCGCGCCCCTCAGGACCTGGCGCTGGTCAAAGGCATCGGCCGCGTCTACGAACAGCGGCTCTACGAGGCAGGGATCGGCACCTACTGGGAACTGGCGAATCTTTCCAATGAAGAGATGGAGCGCATTTTGCAGGTCAATCCCCTACAAATGCTGAGCATCGATTTCGACGCCATTCGCGCAGATGCAGAACGCCTGGCGCAGGAGACGAACACGGTCGGTCAGCTCTGGTCTGGCGAAGCGCCGGACGATTTCGAGCCGATCGAGGGCATCGGGAGAATCTACGAGCAACGGCTGTATGAAGCCGGCATCCGCACCTATCGCGAGCTGGCTTCGACGACGCCGGAGCGCCTCGCCGAGATCATCAAGCCCAGGCCGCCTGCACGGCCCGACTTTGCACGCTGGATCGCCGAGGCGCAACGGCTGGCGGAGGCGGCGGGGCAATAAACAAACCCTTTCACCGGATGGGAAGAAGATGATGCGCAAGCTATTGCGACTGCTTGTCTTCGGCGTGAGCATTGGCGCAGTGCTCGCTTTGATCGCGCTGCTGAAACAGAAAAACCGAGCCTTGGAAGAAGCGCAGCAGCGCATTGCATCCATCGAGCAACGGATGCACGAGATCATGGCGTCCGTCTCCAGAGAAAGCCAGGAGGCCGATCTGCGCACCCAACTGGCCCAACAGCGCGCTGAACTGGAGCGATTGCGCATGGCGCTTGCGACGCTGCAAGCGCAAACGCCTGTCTCCGAGGCGGAGCCTTTCGCCGAACGGAGCGCTCCGTCTTCGCTTGAAGCGTCCATGCAGACGCAGGCAAGCGAGCCGCGCGCAGACGTCGAAAAAGCCTCAGAACGCCTCGAACAGAGGGCGGCGCCTCCGCACCGGCAAGGGGGAGTGGGCGCAACGGGAGCCTCGCTCTCCGCCCTACCCGCTGCAAAACAGCGCTTCATCGAGCGCGCCCTGGAAGCCAACATTGCGCCGGCCCTCATCGAGCGCCCGCAGACGCTTTCCGCAATCGACGGGATCGGCCCGATTTTCGAGCAACGGCTCTACAACGCCGGCATTGGCTCCTATTGGGAAGTTGCAACGCTCGACGACGAAACGCTGCGCCGCATCCTGAAGCTGAGCAAAGCGCGGGCGGCCCTGGTCCGGTTCGACGCCATCCGCGCCTCGGCGCAGCGACTGGCGGAAGAGACCCAGACGCTGGGCTGCATCTGGAGTGGGGAGCCGGTCGACGATTTTGAGAAAATTCCCGGCGTCGGCGAGGTGTACAAGCGACGCCTGTACGACGCCGGCGTCCGCACCTACGCGGCTCTGGCAAGCGTCACGCCGCAACAGCTTGAAGAAATCTGCGCCTCGCGTTCCCCGGTTCCGCCGGATTATGTGGGTTGGATCGAAGCCGCCCGGCGCTTGGCGGAGCAAAAGGCGCGCGACGACTCGAAAGTTTGACGAACTCCGACGCATTCTCCTTTTGAAAATCTCCTCTCCACGTCAATGATCCCACCCCTTCTGACCCCTAATTCATGTTCCGCAGTTGAACCTGACAATCGATAGAGCGGCTTGAGCGAAATAGCTGGCGGTGATGATAAGGTGCGGCTCTCAGCCGCACGTTCCCGATGGGCCGCAAGATCTTGGGGGATTCGAGAAAGTGCAGCTGCGAGCTGCGCCTCCTGGTTTCAAAGTTCATTCATGTTGGCCGTGCGAGCGGTGGGCGAATGGACAATTTGTCCGATGACGCAAAGGAATCGCCCTTCCTATACTTGACAAAGTAAATGGGGTTTTCATGATAACTGCACGATTTTGAAAAGAAGGCTTTCTCCCATGTCAAGCAATCGCATCTTTGCCTCCGATCGTTTGCGAGCCCGATTTTTCGCCGCCGTGTGTTGGGTCGCCATCGTCTTGAGCAACGCCGCCATGGTCGCCGCTCAAGACGAGCCGACGACGTCCCCCACGCCAGGACCCCAGCCGCCCATCCTGCTCTCCCCGGAAGACGGCGCAACGATTTCCGGCGTCACTTCTCCGCCGCTGGGCGCGCCGATGCTTGCGTGGGAGTCGTCGCCCGAAGCCACCAAGCACCAGGTGCAGGTCAGCGCCACCGACGGCTTCGGCGCGCTGCTTGTCAACGTGGAGACGGAGAACTCGCGCTATACATTCACCAAAGCGCTGAACAGCGGCGTTTACTACTGGCGAGTGCGTTCCGCGTCGGGTCGCACGTGGGGGGAGTTTTCGGAAATTCGCAGTTTCCAGGTGGACTGGTCGGCTGGCGGCGTATTGCGCCCTGCGTTGCTGTCTCCGGTCGACGGCGCGCTGCGCACCAGCTTCGCCCCTGAGGATTTCTCCTGGACTGCCGCACCGGGCGCTGCGACCTATCGCCTTCAAATTGCACTCGATCCAGAGATGAACCAGCTGGTCTACGAGGCGACAACCGCAGGACTGCACCACACGCCCCAGCAGCGCCTGGCGAATAACATCTACTACTGGCGGGTGACCCCTGTCAACAATCAAGGGCACGCCGGTGCGCCGAGCCAGGTTCAATCCTTCACTTTTCATTGGAACAATGCGCCGCAACTGCTGGCCCCGGACAATGCCGTCGAGCTCGCCTTTGTTCCTCGCTTTTCCTGGACTGCAGTGGAGGGGGCGAAGGAGTATCGTCTTCAGATCAGCACTCAGGAAAATTTCAATTTTGTCAATGAAATCGTCACGCGCAACACAGACTACACGCCGGTGAGCGCCCTCTCGAACGACCAGGATTATTTCTGGCGCGTGCAGGCCATCAATGCGCGCGGAACCAATTCACCCTGGAGTGAAATCCGCCGTTTTCGCATGAAATGGAATTTCGTTCCGCAACTGCTCTCGCCAACGAACAACAGCCTGCAACTTTCCTATCCATTCTTTTCCTGGAAACCGGTCCCAGGGGCGGAACGCTATCAGATTCAGATCGCTAATAACAACGCTTTTACAAATCCCAGGATCGACGACAAAACGCTTTACAACGTGACGAACTATGTGCAGACGGCGTGGCCATCCGGGCAGACGCAGCCGGAGACCGCCTATTACTGGCGCGTGCGGGCCATCGACGCGCAAGGCAACGTCACCCCATGGAGTGAAACCTGGTCGTTTCAAATTTCCGATCCGACGGGCGATTTGAGTTTGAACAGTGTGCGTCCGACTTCACCCGATCTGATTTACCCCCTGCCCTATTACGAACCAGATGCACAGAATACGCCGGTGTACGGAGATCGCTCTATTGCATGGCCGCTCTTTATCTGGAACACCGCCCATGCGCCCGCCCCAGAACCGAACTACGTGGAGCCGGCGGATTATTACATCCTGGAAGTGGACGACAACATGGATATATCGTCGCCTGAATTCGTGATCCAGACCGCCGGTCTGGCCGCCGCCCCGACGTCGTCCCATCCGTTCGTCACTCTGCGGCCCGGCGCGGATTACTACTGGCGGGTGACCGCCTACAAAGATGGACAGCCGATCGGCAGCCGCATCCAGTGGCGCACTCGCTATGATCCAGGCGTTTCTCAGTTGCCTGTAACCGACTCCGCCGAGGCGATCTATCCGCGCGATGGGTTTGAGGCGGCCGGGCATCCGCCGATCTTGGGTTGGCTGCCGGTGAACGGCGCCGTGCGCTATCGCGTGCAGATCGCTACGGATCGGAGCTTTACAGAGATCGTAGACGAAGCCACTGCACAATTTGTCAACTACGTTCCCTGGCAGGGAAAGTTGACGCAGATGCCCTACGGCGCCTATTGGTGGCGCGTGCGCGGGGAGAACGCCGGGGGCAATCCAGTAGGCCAGTGGAGCGCACCACGACGCTTCAACCTATCCGTCGAACTCACGATCGGGAATCGCAAAGATTACCCTCCGTTGGAGAATCTGGTCGATAACGTTGGCGGTCGCACCAGAGTTGCGACGAACAGCGCCCCTAGCGGCGATGAATACGCATTGCACGAGCTATTTGTGACAGCCGATCGACGCTCCGATGACAGCTACAATCAACACTGGATGATCGCCTTCACGGCGGCAAACGCCGGCGCTGCGTCGATCACCTATGCGATCTACTTCGACACGGACCATAAAGCCGGCAGCGGTGGAAACACCGCTCCTCGCAATTCGCCTGCAGCTTCCATTCCGGTGGATGAACTCTACTGGCCGGAATATGTGGTCTATCTCGATCGCACGAGCGGCGGCGTCACAGCGGAGTTCCATCGATGGCTGGGAAATGGGTGGTCGCCAGCGCAGCCGCTGCATACGATAGGCGGTCGCGTCCAGCACTTTCCTGGGACAAATTCCTATCAGCTTCAGATTCCATACACGGCGCTCGGTTCTGCGGACGCCGACTGGGTGGGCAGCCTGGCGCTTGTCGTCTTCGCCCTGGATGCGAGCGGCGCCGTCCGAGATGAGCTGCCGGCTCAACCAGGAGTCCTGTCAAGGCCGGTCTTCGTCTCCAACATGCCGCTGCCGTTGTATCCGTTCGACACACCGCTCTCGAACCCGCTGACTTATGAAGAGATGCCGCCGTTGCGCTGGCGCATGCCCA
Source organism: uncultured Caldilinea sp. (assembly GCF_937128415.1). GTDB lineage: Bacteria > Chloroflexota > Anaerolineae > Caldilineales > Caldilineaceae > Caldilinea. Next base: position 43,668 of record NZ_CAKZMJ010000098.1, on the reverse strand, counting down.
GCTATCTCGTCGATGGCTACCAGGTGCAGGTGGCGCGCGACGAGCGTTTCACCGACATTGTCGAGACATGGGACGCCTGGGAGCAGTTCTTTCCCGATCAAAGAAAACGCACATTCACTCTCCTGCCGACGACCTTTCAGTCGTTGAAAGCCTACGCCAACAATGAATCCTACTACTGGCGGGTGCGCCTCCGACATGAAATGTACGCCCCAAGCCCCCGAACCGACTTCGACTATGGTCCCTGGTCGCCGCCGATGCGCTTCCGGCTGGACAGCCGACAGGTGGGCAACCCGCGCATTTCGACGGACGCAAATGCGTTTATGACGCCCACCTTTCTTTGGGAGCGCGTGGAGGGCGCCTCCGGCTACACCATTCAGATCGACAACGACGCCAACTTCAGCAGCCCACTCATCGACCAGGCTACGGACGCCACCAGCTTTACGCCTCTGGACACAAACAACATGAGCGCGCTGGCGCCGGGCGTACAGTATTACTGGCGCGTTGCAATGCGGCGCACACAAAACATCCTTGGGCGTTGGAGTGAGGCAATGACATTCACCAAAAGCTCGCTGTGGCCGGAGCCGCTGGCGCCGCTGAACGATGACGTTGTGAATCAGCAGCCAACGCTGCGCTGGACGGCTGTCATCACGCCCAGCCAGAACCCTCGACTGGCCGCTCCCGCCTATCGCGTCCAGATCGCAGACAATCCGACCTTCAGCCCCGTTCGGCTGGACGTCACCACCCAGGCGACTTCGTACACGCCCCCAAAAGGAAGGCTGCTGCCGGATGGCGTCTGGTATTGGCGCGTGGCGTTTGTCGATGGCGCGGGCAGGTTGCATCCATTCAGCCCACCGCAACGCTTTACGAAACGCTATCCGTTGCCGTCGTTGCTCGAGCCTGGTCAGGGTGAAACCACAGGGGATGCCCCGACCTTTCGCTGGGCGCCCCTTGACGGCGCGGCGTATTATCGCCTCGAATACGCCGACAATAGCAGTTACAATCGGTCAACCGTTGTGCAGACCGACCTGACCGCCTATGCGCCTACGAAAAAATTATCCAATGCAGCCTACTTCTGGCGAGTGCAGATGTTTGATGCGGATAAGAATCCCGGCCCGCTGATCGAAGGAAGACTGTTTGTGGGGCATAAGGTCTATTTGCCGGTGGTCGCCAAATAGTCCGTTTGGCAATAAATTCAACGCCAAGGCGCAAAGAGGCAAAGACGCAGGAAAAGCAGAGAACTTTATGCACCCTGGCGTCATTCTTCCTCGCGCACGGCGCGACGCACGCCTTCGACCGCCTCGGCGGGAATCAGTCCCAATGCAGCAACAAACTCGGCCGCCTGCACCGAATCCGCCACCCGCCGCATGGGGACGCCCCGCGCCCTGGCGGATTCGCTCAGATCGTCCACCACACGGTCGCGGCGCCGGCCGCTGACGTCCCGGATGAGAATGGCGGCGATGCGGCGGGGGTGCTCCTGCACGAGTTCGCTGTACAGCTCCGGGTCTTTTTGCCCGCTGTCGCCGATCAAGACGAAAGGAAGATGAGGATACGTCTCCAGCAGCCAGCGAACCGGCTTCAATTTGTGGCGGTGAGAGAGCGCGCCAAACAGGCGTCGCAGGCCGTAATCATGGAGAAACATCGGCCCGGCCGGCAATTGGCAGCGCTCCATGAATTCGACCAGAAAGTCATAAAAATTCCATGGGCTGCTCGATACGTAGAAGATAGGATTCATCTCCACGCTGCTGACGCCTCTCCACAGCGCCTGGTAGAGCGCTGCGACGCCGGCGAACGGCAGCCGCGTCTGCGCGTTGCCGAAGAAGGTGGCGACAAACGAACGCAGCAGGCTGGCTGCATGGCTTTGTAAAATGGTGTCGTCGATGTCGCTGATGACGGCGAAGCGCGCTGAAGGCGGCGGCGTCAACACTTCGGCCACAGCCTGCACAGGCGCGTTGCGCGCCAGCGGCTCCACCAGGCGCACCCACACGGTGTGCCAGACCCGCGCCGGATCGACCGGCTGCGCCAAAGGCAGGCGCAGCGTGAAATAACCTTCATCATCGGCCACAGCCTGCCAGCGCTGATCGCCGAAGAGAATTTCCACGCGCGCGCCCGACACCTCGCGCGAGTTCAGCCGTCGCAGCATGTGATAAAAATTTTTCCAGATGGGATCCGCTGCACTGGCGGGCGGGAGCGGGCGATCGTATAAAACCCGGCCTTTCACGAAGAGTTGTTCCGCAACGCCGAACGAGCGATAAGGGACGATGGTCACCCACGGCAGACTCATCGGTCGTCCTCGGCGTCCAGGTCGAAAACTCGGCCTGGATTCAGGATGTTGTGGGGATCGAACGCTCGCTTGAGCCGCTGCATGACCTGAATCTCCTGCGGCGAACGCGACAGGGGCAAATATTTCTTCTTTTCAAGGCCAATCCCGTGTTCTGCAGAAATCGAGCCGCCAAACGCCGACAAGGGCGCGTAGACAAGCTGGGCCGCTGCATCCACGTCCTCCGGTTGCAAGGATGGCGCCCAAAGGTTGATGTGGAGGTTGCCGTCGCCGAGGTGGCCATAGATCCAGCAGCGCGCCTCTCTGCCGAAGCGCTGCTCAATTCCCAGGCGCACGCGGGCGACGTACGCCTCCATTGCGCTCAAAGGCAGGCTGACGTCAAAGCCAAAGCTCGGGTGATATTGACGCTCGATCTGTTCGGAATCCTCACGGATGCGCCAAAGGTCGGCGCGCTGTTGCGTCGTACGAGCAAGCACAGCATCCTCGAAGAGGCCGTTGCGGGCGGCGCGTTCGAGAACCTCCTCAAATCGTCGCCGATCCAGCTTGTCGTCTCCGCCGATCGCCTCCACCAACACGTAATAGGTGAAATCCTGTCGAAGGGGCGGCTTGCTGAGCGCGGGGGGCGTCGTGGTCAGGCGATAGTAATCGTTCCACATCACCTCAAAAGAAGTCAGGGACGCGCCGAGCAGATGTTGCAGAAGCGACAGCAACGCCGTGACCTGAGAAAAACTGGCGACCGCCAACAGAGCCGTGAACCATGCCTGCGGCATCGGGAAGAGGCGCAGCACCGCTTGGGTGACGACGCCCAACGTGCCTTCGCTGCCGATGAAGAGGTGTTTGAGGTCATAGCCGGCGTTGTTTTTCAGCATGGCGTTGAGAGAACTCAACACGACGCCGTCGGGAAGCGCAACCTCCAGCCCAAGCGTCAACTCGCGCATCATGCCATAGCGCAGCACGCGCACGCCGCCGGCGTTCATGGCGATGCAGCCGCCGATCGTCGCCGAGCCGCGCGCAGTCAGGTCGAGGGGAAAGAACAAACCATGGCGCGCGGCTGTCTCCTGGACAGCTTGCAGCGCTGCGCCCGCCTGCACCGCCATGGTCTGATTGACAGGGTCGATCGCCGTCACCTCTGTCATGCGTTCCAGCGACAACACGAGATCGCTCGCCGAAGTGCGCGTCCCCTGCACCAGGTTGGTGGCGCCGCCGCGCACCACCACCGGCTGCCGCGCGGCGTGACAAAGCCGAAGAACCGTCGCAACTTCCGTCGTCGTGCGGGGTCGGACGACGGCCAACGCCTCCAGCGGCGTCGGGTCGATCCAACTTGCAGCGCGTTCGCGCACGGCGGCGCCGGTCAGCACGCCCTCGGCGCCCAGCGCGGCGCTCAGGGCGTCAAGCAGAGCAGATGGCGTGGATTTCATCATCGTGGTGCATATGGGTCAGCCCAACATCTCGATGGTGTAGTCGATGAGCTGGGCGTCGCCGCGCCAGCGCTCGACGCGACGGGCGACATCCTGCAGGTGACGGTGCGCCAGCGCACTGGTTTGACTGACGCACACGACCTCCAGCACCGCGCGCGTCAGGACATCCTGTGCGTCGGCTTCGCAGATCGAGACGTTGAAATCCTTGCGAAGATGCGCAATTAGGGGCTTCAGGATGCCGCGTTTCCCTTTAAGGCTGTCGTTCATCGGCAGATACAATTCGAGCGTCAGCAGTGCAACGGCCATAGGAGTCTGTCATAATGAATTTCATCGCAACCGGTTCCATGCGTCATCGGCGAACTGCGTGCGGATCAATACAGCCGCCCTGCGCACCTCGCCGGCCGTCAGGCCGCCCGGCTGAAAATTCAATCCCAACGCCGTCTCAAAGCCACGGCGCATGGCGTCCGCCACGCGCTCGAAGGCGACCTGTTCGCTGTCGTCGGCGACGCCGAGCGCCTGCGCCAGCGTACAGGCGCGGCGCCTCAGCTCCGCGCGCAATCGTTCCGCTTCTTCCGCCGGCAACGCCAGCACGTCGATCAGCCGCGTAATGTCGCCGACCAGCGGCAGGCTGCCGTGTTGCAACACGTAGTTGGCGCGGCGGCTCTGGGCGCTGCCCATGAGCTTGCGTCCGTCGCCGGCGGTGATTTCATAGGCGCTAGGCGTCTCGAAACAGACGGCGGAAACGTCGGGACCGACGCGCACATCGCCCGGCGCCTTATCGGCGGCGACGCCGAGCAGACGCAACCCGGCGATCAGGGCGTTGCTGATGCGCAGATAGGCGTCCATCACGCCCCCGCGCATGAGGGGATGGTGAACCGAGGCGGCGACCGAGTAGGTGAACTCATCGGTGTGAAGAATGGCGCGGCCGCCCGTCGGCCTGCGCACGATCTCATAGCCCAGCGCGGCGACGCGCGCTTCATCGATGTCCGCAATCGGCTGGAGCCGGCCCAGACTGACCGTCGGCGGATTCCATCGATAAAAGCGCAAGGTGGGAGGGCTTTCCTCCGCTGCGCACGCCTCAGCGATAGCCTGGTCGATCGCCATGTTGGCGGCGCCCGAACGCGGGGCGTCCTCGACGATGAGCCGCCACGTGAGGGCGACATCTCGGCCTTCGAGTTCGGCGAGGTCTACAAAAATGCTTTGATGGGTCTTCAACGCTTCAGACATGATGAGTCATCCCCAACCTGGTGGCTGCGCTTTGTCGATCGTATTTTGGCCGATCTCCTCCTTTTTGGCAATCCGCCCCGCTTTTTTCTTGCAAAACCTGCGAAAGTTTCATTCCGGCCCCCAGCGCTGCTTTTTGTATAATGGCAAAAAACTTTCCGGACAGGAGGTGCGTTCTTGAAAGCGTGGTTGCTTCTGATGGGAGCCATTATCGCAGAGGTGACGGCCACGACTGCGCTGCGCGCCAGCGATGGTCTGAGTCGCCTGGGGCCGACGCTCATCGTGATCGTGGGGTACAGCATTTCTTTTTATCTGCTTTCCCTGACGCTGCGTACGATCCCCATCGGCATTGCGTACGCCATCTGGTCGGGAATTGGGCTGGTGTTGATCACGCTCTCGGCGCGCTTCTTTTTTGGGCAGGAACTCGACGCGCCCGCGCTGATCGGGATGGGCCTGATTCTGGCCGGGGTCGTGATTATGAATCTGTTTTCTCGTTCGATCCCCCATTGAGGGCGCTGCGCAGGCCGGGCGGAATGCGGTTGACGTCCTCGACCAGAGCGCAAAGGCGCGCCAGATTCATGGCGTCCTCCGCCAGCGTGTCGTCCTTAGGCGTCTCCAGCAACATGGCGACGCCATCCCAACGCAGGTCGTTGAGGATATGCCGGAAACCTTCTTCGCCGATCTCGCCTTCACCGATGTGCACGTGACGATCGATGTTGCTGCCGAGCGCGCCTTTGCTGTCGTTAAAATGCCAGACCTTGACCGCCTCCAGGCCTAACCAGCGGTCCACCTCGCGTATGAAGGCTGCGTAGCCTTCCGGCGTGCGGATGTCGTAGCCTGCCGCATAGGCGTGGCAGGTGTCCAGACAGACGCCGACGCGAGCGCGATCTTCCACCAGGTCGATGACAGCGCGCAGCTCCTCCAGTCTACGACCGAGCACGCTGCCCTGCCCCGCCATGATCTCCAGACAAGTGAGCGTGTCGGCGCACTCCGGCGTCTCTTCATGAATGCGATTGAGCGCCTCGGCGATGCGCCGGATGCCGAGCTGCTCGCCGGCGCCGGTGTGCGAGCCCGGGTGCAACACGACATGGGGGATGCCGTAGGCGTGGGCGCGCACCAGCTCATCTCGATGCGCCAGCCGACTTTTCTCCCACAGGTCGTCCTTGGGGCTGGCGAGGTTGATCAGATAGCTGGCGTGACTGACGGCGTAGACGATGCCCAGCGCCGGCATCTGTGCGCGCCAGCGTTCGATATCCGCTTCGTTGATAGGCGGGCCGACCCACTGACGATTGTTTTTGGTGAAAACCTGCACCGCGTTGCTGTGAACCGACGCGGCCCGGTCAAGCGCATAGCTGACGCCGCCTGCAATCGACATGTGGGCGCCGAGAAGGAGAACGCTCATAACGTTGCGCTAGACGGGACGGATGCCCAGGTAGACTTTCTGTCCGCCGAGAGTGCGCAAAATTTCCTCAGGCGAGCGCCACGGCAACAACTGATGAAGCTCCTTCGGCGAGAGGGGCGTATTATTGTTGGCCAGGAAAATGCGGAAACAGGCCGAAGCAATCGGCAGCCTCTCGTTGATATAGTCCGGGTCGTTGGCGCAGCGCGTGCGCAGGCACTCGCGCAGCGCATCGGTGCGATGCACCTCGCCGGTTTCGGGGTCCACCCAGTCCACGTCTTCGGTGTCGTGGTAATCGGCAAAACGGGCGCGACATTCGTCGCAGAGCTGGTCGCGCAGATAGAGGCGGAAATTTTGGCCGCTCTTTTCCCACCATTCGTAATCGATGTGAAATTTCGTATCTACGGTTGGGCGAAAACGATTCAACCGCGCAGCCAATGCGCTGGAAGTCATCTTTCAATCCTCCTAGCTCAGGGCGAACAGGCCGTTGCCCACGTCGCGGAAACGGCGGTTGCTTAACAGGGCGAAGAACACAGGGCCGGGCGGGGTGCGCAGCACCATATTGACGGCGCTGTAAACGCTCTTGGCGTGCACGGTTCCCTGCGGATTGAGCTTGATCAGCTCCGGCGTCACCTGGGCGACGACCTGCGCGACGTCAATCCCCTGTTGTTGGATCTGCTGCGCCAATTGGTCGAGGGCCTCGACGTCTTGCGCCGCAACGATCATCGTTTCGTCATATTCGCAGGCCACCATCACCTTATTCATCTCAAAGAGCAAGGCGTTGTGTTCGAGATCGGCCTGGGCCACGCGCGCCCACTCGCGCTTGGGACGTCGCGTGCGGAAATCGACGATCACTTCGTCTGAGGAAGCGGACCGTTCGATGGTGATAAAAGCGCCGACCGGAATCTGGTGCTCCTCCATCCATTTGGACAGCCCCGCCACATAGCGGCCTTCGTGCACCACCCAACCTTCATAGCGCACCCCCCAACGTCCGTCCACCAGGGTGACGGGCGAAATGCCGCTTTTTTGCTGCGGGAAGAAGCTGCGGGTGCGGCTGCTCAAAGGCAAGACGCCATAGCGTCGATGCGGATAGAGCAACGTCAGGCTGGTGGAAGGCACGATCGAAGGCAGCTCGGTGCTGAGGCTGCTCTCTCCCCATTCGTCGTCCAGCTCCCACTCCAGTTGCAGCATCTCCACGCTGAGCACCGACCGATTGTAGGGGACCGGACGGTAGCGCAACAGCAAAGGAATCGCCTGCACTTCTGGGGGCAGGAGGCGGCGCAAGAACCAGAGAGGCCCCTGGCTCGACTGCAGCCGCACAAAGCGGTCATCTTTGCTCAGCGCATGGTTCAAGCTGGTGATGCGCATGTCCAGGCTGACGTTGTCATCCAACTCGACCTCGGTGAGCAGTTGTTCGGTCGAGAGCGGTTTGCCCTGCATCTCGATCAGCGCTTCGGCGATGTTCAGGTGACCGATGTGCACCTCGGCCAGCATGTCCGCCAACAACCACTCGCCATCCACCTGGACAAACTCGGCGCTGCGCTCTCCTTCTTCCAGCGCATAAAGCAGGCTTTCTTCGATTTCTGCTTTATACAGCTGATAGATCTCTTCTGCCGAGAGCAGAGCCTCGTCATGCAGCAGGCGTTCGCCGTTCTCCAGGTTGAGGCGATGGGGCGTCTGCAGCGCTGCGGCGAATTCGCGCACCTTTTGCCCGTTCTCGAATTTCACTTTGATCACTTCAAACTCGCCGTGCTCTGGGTTATGTCCAGGGCGCACGTCGATGACCTCGCCGACGGCGAATTCCAGCGCCGGAAAGACCAACTTCTGCCCGATTTCATATCGGTTCTTGGGAAGGTAGATCGCTCCTTTTCGCAGCTCTTGCTCAATTCTGGCGTTCTCGCGGCGAAGATATTCCTGGATCAAAGCAATCGCCAGCGCTTTCAACGGCATCGGCTTTTGGTTGTCTAACAGCGTTTGGTATAAAAATTCCACGTCTTCGGCGGTGACCTCGAACTGGTCGCGCCAGAAAGCTGCTGTTTGAGTTTGGCGCTGCAGCACGCTTTCCTCCTATTCAGATCTAGAAAAAGAATTTTGATTGAGAATTATGATTGAAATGGAGCGTTGCGACTCCATGGTATGGTCTCAGGTTGCGGCCTCTCCCCATGCTCGTTTTTCACTTGCGAAAAATGCAATCGCAAACACACAGTGTACCATCGATGCGCTTTCATCCCCAAAAGCGATCCGTTTTGTTTTCTGTCAATCTCTGATCCAAGATGCGCTCTGATCAAAGGTGAGAGAGCGAAAATTGAATTCTGCCCACTTCCTCGAGCGTTTCTGCGTCATAGAGAATGATCAGCGCCTGCGCCTCCGACAGCTGCGCAGGCAGGGGAACCTCGTGGACATCGCGCACCTGCACGCCTGACGGCCAGGTGCGCGCGCCTGCAACCTGACGGAGAGGATAGGCGTCGACGACCGCCGGCGCCCCATCTTTGCCGACCAGCGGCGTTCCGGCGGCGTCCACGATGCGCAAGGAGACCTTGAGATCGCGTTCCACCGGCGCCAGGGGACGCCAGTACAGGGTGACGCGCAGCATCGGTCCGCCCGCCCATTCCAGCCGTTGAAAGTCGTAGCCTTCGATCTGCAACGCTCCATCCAGCAACAAAAGAGAGATAGGCGTCGAGGGCGAGTATTCCTCCACCTCGCCGCGCGGCCACACGCGCACGAGCGGCCCTTCGCCGGTGAAGCTGTACTGCTCGGCGACGCCTTCAAGCTCGCGCGTTAGATAGACCGGCGCGCCGTTTGCCATCTCCTTCTCCAGTGCTGCGCGGCGCGCTGCAGGCGGATTGGCGACGATCGGGGTCGCCGCCCGCCCAAGCCCTTCCGCCTCTTGCATGTAGCGCAGCGCCGTCATCTCGCCTTCCAGGCCGATCACGCGGCTGCCAGGTGGAAAGGCGACTTTCGCCATATCAACGGCGTAGTCATGTGCAGCCCAGTCGTGAGCGCGATTCACCGCCGCGCCCCGTCCGAAGCCCACCGTCAACAAGACGATGACGATGGGAGCGATCCAGGCTGACCAGGGCGTCGGCAAGGAGCGTCGCATCCAGGCCAGCCCGCCGCCTGCGAAGAGAGCGGCGCACAAAAAGACCGGCAGCCAGAAGACCTCCGGATCGCCGACGCGGTAATTGAGCGCGAACAACAGATTGACCGCCAGCACAGACAAAATCAACGCCCAGGCCGGTCGCTGTTTGGGATTGCGCAGGGTGAACAGGCCCAGCAAGCTCAGGAGGACGCCGAGCCAGCCCGTCTGGCGCACCCAGAGCATAAACCACCCAGAGGCGTCGTAGACGCGGCTCAGCTCGTTCATCTCGAAAAAGCTCGCATACCGTCGCGCCAGCACGTGGTCCCAAAAGCCGGCCCAGGTGTTGACATAGCTGCCGTTGAGATCGCTTACGCCCTGGGCCGCACGCAGAGGAATATAGAGATAAAGCAGCAACGGCGCCGAAAGCGCCGCCAGCCATATAAGCCAGATACGCTGCGGCCGCAGCGCTTCTGGCCTTGTCCAGAGGAAATACACCAACAATCCCGGCAGGACAAACACGACGGTGCGGTGATGCGCCAGCCCGAAGCCGATGAGCGCCGCCAACAGCGCGACGCGCCGCTCGAGAGCCTTGCGATCTGGGGGCAAGGGTTGAAGCGCCAACGCGAGGATAGCGATCACGAAGAGGTTGTGCAGCGCGTACACCTCCGCCACCGTCGCCTGCTCCCACCAGACCGGACCTAGCCCAAAGGCGAGGACGGCGGCCAGTCCGGCCCAGTTGTCCTGGCGTCCGTCGGGGGCGGTCGCCGTGATGCGCCGTGCGCAGACGAACAGCGCAGCCACCGTCGCCGCAGCGAAGAGGGCGCTCAGCAGATTCGTGCGCCACGCCCAGTTTCCCATAGGGACCAGGTGAACCCACAGCCCGCCGAGCAGCGTATACAGAGGGTAGCCGGTGGGATGGGCGATGCCAAAGGTGGGCAGTACGAGCTGAAATTCCAACGTGTCGTCGAACAGAGCAACGATCGAAGGCGCCGCTGTGACGCTGTACAGCAGCCCAAATGCCAAAAAGACAAGCCACGGGGTCGCTCTTTCCAGGAAGAGCCTTGGGACGGCGAGACGCTCCTCGCTGTTCAAGGCGTGCGGGAGTCTTCGGCGCCCGCCGTTGCGATGCGTGGATGAAGTAGCCATCCTGTACAGTCTACCATATTCCCGCCGCGCTTTGAGGAAATGCTCGCCTTTGGTATGATTGGCGCGCATTATTCTGGTTCACAGGATGCCGTAAGGGCTTTGTATGGTTCCATCATGAAACTTCAACTGGCCTATCGAACCCCCCCCCGGCGCAGGGCGTCGCTGATGTCCGCCTCCATCCTGGCTCTACTCGCCGTTGCGATGGCGCCGACGGCGGTGCAGGCGCAGGGCGAGATCGCATCTGCGCCTGCACCCTTGTCCCTGCTCACCTGGTCGCTGCTGGCCTCGGCGCTTTCCATACTGATGCCGGTCGGCTTTGTCCTGATCGGCGTGGCCGGGCTGGATCGCGAGCGGGCGTGGGGCGCAGCCCTGAGCGCGGTGGCCGCCATGGGGCTGGCGGCGATCGCTTACTGGGCGGTGGGATTTGCATTGCACTTCGGCGGCGTCGGTCTGCTGTACATGCGTCCAGAGCTACGCATGCTGGTCTGGGAGTGGACGCCGCTGCCGCCGAACTGGGGCGTCGGATGGGGCGTCGCCGGTCTCAGCGGCTGGTTCCTGGCCGGTCGCGAGGTGACTTCGCTGATGTACGCGCTCTTTTTGTCTCAGATTCCCTGGGTGTTTACAGTCGCCTTGGCGCCGGTGATGGCGCTGCGAGGTCGAGCGCCGGCCTTGGCGACGATGTTCATTGCGCTTTCGATCGGCGGCTTCGTCTATCCGCTGGCGGGCAATTGGGTGCACGGCGGCGGTTGGTTGGCGGCGCTTGGACAAAATTTGACGTTGGGGCATGGCTTCGTCGACGTCGGCGGCGCAGGCGTCGTTCACCTGCTGGCCGCAACGTTCGGCCTCGTTGCGCTGATGGTCTGGGTTCCCCGACGAGAGCGTCAGGATGGGTCGCAGCTGCCTCCGGACTATCGACCTTTGCTGACCGTGGTGGGCAGCCTTTTTGTATTGGCCGGCGCAGTGGGTTGGCTCTGGTCGAATCCACTGCACGTCGAAGCAATCGGCGAGGTTGGAATGATGCGCGGCAGCGTCAACATTTTGTTGTCGATGACCGCCGGCGCTATCGTCCCACTGTTGTACACCTGGTTTGTGGCTGGAGACAGCCATCCCACGTTAGCGGCGCGTGGTCTGGTTGCGGGTGCAGTGGCCGGGCTTGCAGCGGCGCCCTTTATGCAGCCGACGCCTGCTTTGATGATCGGCTTTCTGGCGGGCGCCACCACACCGTTCTTGACGTACGCCATCGACCATCTGGCGCGCCTGGATGACGCCACCGGGTTGGTGGCGACAGCGGGAGCTCCGGCGCTCGTGGGGCTCTTGCTCGCCGGCGTCTTCGCCGATGGCGTCAGCGGCGTGGGTTGGCAGGCGACCGGCGTCGACGCCTACCTGGGAATTGCAGGCCAGGGCGTCTCCGGGCTGTTTGTGGCGAACGGGTTTCAGCCCGATTTTCCGGGACAGCTTCAGGCGCAACTGATCGGCGTCGCAGCCTTGCTGGTCTGGGGCGTCGCCACCGGAGCGCTGATCTGCATTCCGTTGGGGCTGCTATTCTGGGGGCTGCATCATAGCGAACAGCGAGAAGAACGGGAGGGAGCTGCGTTGCAGGAGGCTTTGCATCCCTCTCTCTCCGAGCCAGAGCCGCCTCTGACCGAGCGACGGCGCACTTTTCCTTCTTTCCCTTCTGAACCCTAGATTCACAGGCGTCGAACCGTCGCTTTTCCGGTTCGACGCACCGCCGCTTCTCCTCTTAGATGACGCTGATCGCGAACGCAATCAGAAGCAAAACGGCGGCGACCGCGATCAGCAGGCTATTCTCTTTAAAAACCGCCCCCCAACTGCGTGAAGGAGGGTCCAACGGCGTCAGCGGCGTCAACAGCGTGGACGGCGTCGAAGGATAGGTGCGCAGGTCAGACCCAAACAGCATTTCGCGAAACTCGCGAGCCGAACTCGGGCGCTCGCTCGGATGCATGGAGAGGGCGCGAAAGATGGCGCGTTCGACGCGCGGGGAGACGTCGGGATTCAACTGGCGGATGGGCGTCAGCAAGCCAGGGCGCAGAAAACGCTCCTTGGCGTCGGCCGGCGGCTGCCCACAGAGCAGATGGTACAACGTGGCCGCCAGCGAATAGATGTCGCTGCGACAGTCGGTGAAGCCGGCGTCGCCGCCGTATTGCTCCAGGGGTGTATAGGCCACCGTGCCGCGTCCCTGCACGACGGTGACGGTGCGGCTGTCGTCGGTGCGAAGGATTTTGACGAGGCCGAAGTCAACCAGCTTCACCGTTCCGCGCGGAGTCACCTTAATGTTGCTGGGTTTGATGTCGCGGTGAACCACCGGCGGGTTCTGGCTGTGCATGTATTCCAAGGCGTCGAGCAGTTGGGAGGCGTAGGTGAGCACCTGCGCTTCCGACAGTCGCTCCCCGCGGCGCTGCGCCTCTTGAAGGATTTCCTGGAGGTCTTTGCCCTCCACAAAATCCATGACCAGGTATTCTCGACCGCCGATCGAAAAATAGTCCGAAACTTTGGGAAGATTGGGATGATCGAGCCGGGCCAGGATGCTGGCCTCTGTCCGGAATTGCTCTGCAATTTGCTCCAGTTCTTCCTTGGTGGCGGAGCTTTCGGTGAGGGCAGGCAACACTTCTTTGACTGCGCAGACGCGACCCGACAGCCGAAGGTCCGCCGCGCGATAGACGGCGCCCATGCCCCCTTGCCCAACCAACTCTTGGATCTCGTATCTTCCTCGTAGAACCTTGCCGGTTTCCAGTATATGGTGCATGCTAGTCAACGATCGAATCTGTATCAGGAGAAATAGGCTGAATCATTTTTTACGTTTCGCAACTCTGGTATAATACGCACATCCGGAAGTCAGGATGCAACGGCGAGCAAACGGATGCATCGAAGGAGAGCGTTGGGAAATCCATGAGTAAATTCATCAATGTTCTCCATTATGCGCGCCCCAGCAGGCGCTGTCAATTCGTTTAAGTGCGTTTTCGACGGCGCGTGCGCGAACATTCGCCTGACGGACCATCCAGTCTTGGAGAGAGAGCCAATGTCATCTGAAGGGAACCACGAATCCACCAATGGCGTCGAGTCTGTCCACGAGGGCGGGCCGAAAGAGAACGCCATGCTTGTCTTGCAACGCGGCCTTGAAGCCGGTCGCCGCTGGCCGCTGGATCGCAAGCATCCGCTCACCATCGGTCGCGATGAAGCATGCGACATCCATCTGCCCGATCGACAGGTGAGCCGACGCCATGCACGCGTGTTCTGGAGCCAGGATCGCTACTACGTGGAAGACCTGGGCAGCAAGAACGGCACGCATGTGAACGGCCAGGCGGTGCTGCCCAACGCGCCGCAGCCTTTACAAGACGGCGACGAGATACAGATCGCCTTGCGTTTCAAGCTGGCCTTCGTCGACGCCGGCGCAACGACGCCGCTTTCGATCGACAGCGAGAAGCAAGGCCTGCGCATCGACAAAGAAACGCGCCAGGTCTGGGTGAACGGTATCCTGATCGATCCGCCGCTCAGCCTCCACCAATACCGGCTGCTGGAAGCGCTTTGGAACGCCGGCGGCAGCGTGATCACCCGAGAACAGATCATCGAAGCGGTCTGGCCAGAGGCCGCCAGTGAAGGGGTGAGCGAGCAGGCGATCGACGCCCTGGTGCGTCGCTTGCGCGAGCGCATCGAAGAGTGTGACAATGAGTTTCGTTATATCCTTACCGTGCGCGGGCACGGATTCCGTCTGGAAAATCGATGAACGACTTGCCCCGCCTGGGGTTGTACATCCACATCCCATTTTGTGAACGAAAGTGCCCTTACTGCGACTTCAACACCTATGCGGGGTTGGAGGCGCTCTATCAGGCCACGGTCGAGGCGCTGATCGCCGAGATGGCTCGCTGGGCCGATCCGCTGGCGGGGCGCACTATTTCGACCGTCTTTGTCGGCGGCGGGACGCCCACCGTGCTGTCGCCGAGACAGCTCGAGCAGTTGTTTGTTGCAGTGCATCGCACGTTCCACGTCGGTGAGGACGTCGAAATCACGTGCGAGGCCAATCCCGGCGCTGTGGATCGGGAAAAATTCGCCGCCCTGCGCGCCTTGGGTGTGAATCGTCTGAGCATGGGAGTGCAGAGCTTCCAGGCGGAGGAGCTTCGCCTGCTCGGACGCATTCATTCGGCCGAAGACGCACGCGTGGCGTATGACATGGCCAGACGGGCGGGCTTCGACAACATCAACCTGGATTTTATCTTCGGGCTTCCTCAGCAGAGCGCGGAAGCCTGGGCTCAGACCCTGGAGGAGGCGCTCGCGCTTCAACCCGAGCACTTGAGCCTGTACAGTTTGATTGTCGAACCGGATACGCCATTCTTTCATTGGGTGAACAGCGGCAAGATCGCTGCTCCTGATGAAGACCTTTCCGCCGCATTTTATGAGATGGCGATGGAGCGATTGGCGCAAGCCGGCTATCTGCATTATGAAATTTCCAACTGGGCTCGACGTGCAAGTTCGACGGACTCGGAAAGCGAGACGCCCCACTTCGCCTGTCGGCATAATTTGCTTTACTGGCGCAACGAGGACTACCTCGGCGTGGGGCCGGGCGCCCATAGCCATCTACGGATGCCGGGAAATGGCTCATACATCGAACAGCGCTGGGGCAACGTGCGACCGGTTCGCACCTATGTTCGACGCACATGTGAAGGCGAACCGCTCGCAGAATTCGTCGAGGACATTTCACCCCCTCTAGCCATGGGAGAAAGCATGATGCTGGGTTTGCGGTTGGTGCGCGAAGGAGTACGCCTGGATCGGTTTGCGGCGCTCCATGGGCGCTCTCCGGCTCAGGTGTTCGAGCATGAACTGAGGCGGTTGAGCGCAGCCGGTCTGCTGACGCTGGACGCCGAGCGCATTCGTCTGAGCAGACGCGGCGTGCTGTTCGGCAATCAGGTGTTTCTCCAGTTTTTGCCTGAAGCGTAACGCAACAAAGAAAAGGCGATCGCTATGGTGCGCGCACTCTATCCAGGAACGTTCGATCCCATCCATAACGGCCACATCGATATTGCCGTACGCGCCAGCGTGCTCTTTGACGAGGTGGTGTTGGCGATTTACGAGGCGCCGCCCAAAAAACTCCTGTTCAGCACCCAGGAGCGCGTGGAATTGGCGCAACAGGCGCTGGACCACCTCCCCAATCTGCGCGTTGTTTCCTACTCCGGCCTGACGGTGGAGTGTGCGCGCCAGCACAAGGCGGACGTCATCGTGCGCGGCCTGCGCAATGTGGCCGACTTTGAATATGAACAGCAGATCGGCTGGGCGAACGCCGGACTGGCGCCGGAGATTGAGCTTTGTTGCCTGTTCTGCAGCAGTGAGTACGCCTATCTGAGCGCCACCATTCTCAAAGAAGTCGCCAATCTGGGCGGAGAATGCAGCGCATGGGCGCCCCCTCACGTCGTGGAGGCCCTGAGCCGCAAGTTCGATCGCCCGCTGCGCAGCGGCGCTCCTAAAATCTATCTTCGTCGTGAAGAGAAGCTCGTCCATCGCGATTGAGCACAGTCCGATCGGTTAGCCCTTGAAGTTTCGCCGGTTTGGCGCTTCGCAACGCTTGCAGGAGGTGTCCCATCGCTATCTTGCAGATCATCGATCAACTAGAAGCGCTGATCGAAAACAGCCGACGCGTGCCGATGTCCTCGCTGCGTATGGTGGACGCCAACGCCGCCAGGGAGATGATCGAGCGTCTGCGCGTCAATGTGCCGGCCTCGATCATCGAAAGCGAGCGCATGTTGCAGGAGCGCGAGCGCATCCTGGAAGCCGCCGAGGCGGAGGCCGCCGCCATCGTCGAGCAGGCGAAACGCCGGGCGCAGGAGCTCCTCAGCCACGACGCCCTGGTCGCCGCCGCAAAGCGAGAAGCGGAGCGCATCGTCCTCGACTCCCAATTGGCGGCGCAGCGACGTCGCGACGAAGCGGATCGCTACGCCGCCAGCGTGCTCGAAGAACTGGCCGAAAAGCTGCATGTGATCAGCCGACAGGTGGAAAACGGTCTGGAGCTGTTACGGCAGAATCTCGAACTGGGCCGACCCGAGCGGCCCGAGCAAAAAGAGTGAAAATGGTGAAAAACCATCTTGACCTTCCTTGCGCAAGATGTTACGATAGCAAGCGAGTAATCTAATCATTCAGTCCTCAATTTTGCCGGTGGTGTTTGCGTAAACGCGTAAGCGTCCGGGGCTGAACAGTCGCCAGAGATTTCTCCCTGCCGTTCGATTTCAAATCCATACGGCGTCCAGCAGAAATCGGTCTGAGCAGATGAGCGACTTCGATCATGACGCATTACTCAGGTGGCCAGGCAAGTGAATCCTCTTCATTGCTGAGACGCCTCCAACTGGAAGGCGAGCGACGCATGGCCGAAACGTCGATCATTGCTGTGCTGTCGGCGTTGCGTCCGGACATGACGATGGCGCTCGTTTTGCCCTCCGTCATGGCGGCTGTCATCGGAGGCTGGTGGCAGGGGGCGCTGGTGTGGCCCAACTTTCTCTTCGCCATCGTCAGCGTGCTTCTCTCGGCGTTCGCTTTTCAAATGCTGAGCGCCTATCAAGATTTTCAGCAAAGCTTGCGCAGCGAGGCGCGGCCGGCCACCGACCTTCCCAATAGCGCCTTCATGCTCCAGCAGAACGGCATTCTGCCGCCCACCTTGCTGCTCAACATGGGCGCCCTGCTGTACACCGCAAGCGCCCTGTGCGGCCTCTGGCTGGCGCTGTTCGCCGGTTGGCCTGTGCTCTTCTTCGGCGCCCTGGCTTTTCTGCTGCAGCTCGGCGCCGTGATTTCGCCCGTCCGTTACGCCTACCGGGGCTATGGAATGGGCGAGCTGGGGGTGTTCACCGCCTTTGGACTCCTGTCGCTCGTGAGCGCCTATTATGCGCAGACGCGGGCGCTGAGCTGGTTGCCTGTGCTCGGCGGCCTGCCCATCTCCCTGCTCGTCCTTCTGGTCGTCCTTAGCCAAAATCTGACGACGCTGCGCCGCGACTGGCTGATCGGCAAGCGCACCCTCGCCGTGATCTTGGGCCCGGCGCGCGCTCTCGACCTGAACGTGGTCGTCACGATGCTCGCCTACGCCAGCATTCTCGCCGTCACCGTGCTCACGCCGTTGCCGCTTTGGTATCTCGTCGGGCTGGCCACCTTGCCGCTGGCGATGGGCGTCTTTTCCGAAGTGAGCCGCAATCTCACGGCGCCGGAAGAGGCTGTGCGCCTGCGCAGCGCTGCGTTGAAGGCCGTCTTCTGGACGACCGTGTTGTGCATCGCCGCTTTGTTCATCAGTCGCCCCGGGTGAACCGTTTTCCGAACGTCCTCCACCGTTCAACGCCCCCTCCCACCCTGACGCTGGACCGCAGGGCCTTCTATGAGCTGGCCGAAGAGTGTCGCGCCTATGCCACCGAGCTGGCCAACTACGATCAACATCGCGTCAACCTTCAACAGTGCCATCGCTTCAACGCGTGGCTGGCGCACCTGAAACGCTACGACCGCTTACAGCCCCGGCTGGCGACGCTCTCCGCTGCACGGCCTATCGCCCGCTGGCAGGTCGTTGCGCTCATGATGATCCTCTGGTTTTTCCTCGCCCTGTCGCTGCCGGGCAGGGTCAGTCAACAGCTGGCGACGGTCATGATGGGAAGCTGGCTGTTGAGCATCGTCGCCGTCTTCTTCATCCCGGAATCCGTCTACGGGACCACCATCGAGCTGCTGGAGGGCAAGGTGTTGCGCGTGGTCGATGCGTTGCTCGAAATTCTGGAGAGCGGCGCCATGGAGTTCACCGAGGCGGCCTTCTTCAAGGCGCGCGAAAATTTGCTGGCGGCGCGCACCGAGCTGCGCCAGCAGATCGACTTGGCGCACCGCCCCCCCAACGGGCCGATCTTGTAGAATCGGTGGTGCGGCCGCACAAATGTTACAGCTGTTACAGCCGCGCAAAGATGTCCCGATAGGCTTGCGAACGTTCGAGCAGCTCTGCGTGCGTCCCTTGCGCAACGACGCGGCCCTTGCGCAGCACGACGATCTTGTCCGCCCAGCGAATTTGCGAAAGACGATGCGTGATGAGGATGGTCGTGCGTCCCTGGCTGGCGCGCTCGATGGCGCGCTGAATCTGGTCCTCGGTGGCGCTGTCGATGGCGCTGGTGGAATCGTCCAGGATCAAGATGGCGGGATTGGTCAGAAAGGCGCGCGCCAGGGCGATGCGCTGCCGCTGACCGCCGGAGAGCATCATGCCGCGCTCGCCGACGACGGTGGCGTAGCCCTCCGGAAAGCTCATGATGAAATCGTGCGCCTGCGCCGCGCGCGCCGCTTCTTCGATCTCCTCCTGCGTGGCGTCGGGTTTGCCAAAAGCAATGTTTTCCGCAATCGATCTGCTAAACAGAAAAATATCTTGCTCGATGATGGAAATCTGACGCCGCAGCGCCTCCAGGTTCCAGTTGCGCACGTCGACGCCGTCGATGGCGATGCAGCCGGCGTCGACGTCGTAGATGCGGTTGATCAACTTGGCGACGGTGCTTTTGCCGGCGCCCGTCTGCCCCACCAGCGCCAGCGTCTGTCCGGCCTCGATGGAGAAGGAGACATCCTCCAGGGCGTTCTGCGCCGCGTCGCCGTCGCCATAGGGATAGTGGAAGGTCACGCGCTCGAAGGCGACCGCTCCGCGCATCGGCCCCGCATACCCGCCGACGTTCTGGTCGACGACCGCCTGCTCGCGGATCAGCTCCAGGATGCGTCGCGCGCTGGAAAGGCCGGAGGCCACCTGCGAATAGGCAAAGAGCGAGGTGAAGACCGGAAAGTCGAAGAGTGAAATCAACCCGACGTAGGCCGCCACCGCGCCCACGGTGATGACGCCCTGATAGTAGAGGTAGAGCGCCTGACCGAAGGCGACGCCGGTCGCCACGGCCAGCAGCAGCAACGGCAGAAAGCGCGCCTCGACGCGCGCCTGCGCTACGACGGCGTCGCGCACGCGGGCGGCGTTGCGCTCGAAGAGGGCGACTTCGCGCTCCTCTTGCGCTGCGCCTTTGACCGTCTCGATGCCTTCGATCGCCTCGGTCAGCCGTGCGTTCATCTGGCCGAAGGCGCGGCGCACGGCGGCGGTGACCGGCTGCAAACTGCGCAGGTAATGCCACATCGCCAACAGGTAGCCGATGGCGAAGAGCACAGGCACGATGACCAACGTCGGGTGATAGCGCGGGGCGACGACGATGGGCATCACCAGAAAGATCGCCGAGCCGATCACCAGGTTGAGGCCCGGCGCCATCATCAGCGCCAGCTCGCGCACGTCGTTGGTGGCGCGCGCCATCACGTCGCCGGTGGCGTGCATGTCGTGAAAACCCATGCTCTTGCCCAACAGCTCGCCGTACAGCTCTCGGCGCGCGTCGCGCTCCAGCCGCTGTCCGAGCACTTCGCTGCCGAAGTTGCGCGCCAGCTGCAGGCCCGACCGCACAAGCTGGCTGAGCACCAACAGGAGGCAGGCGATCGCCAAAGCGCGCAGATCCGTCGCCCCGCCGGTGACGGCGTCAAACGCCTGACCAGTGAAGATGGGAATGGCCGCCGCCAGCGCTGCGTTGCCGATGGCGCCGGCGAGAATGACGGCGATGATCGGCCAATTGCGTCGCACATGGGAAAAGATCCACCAGCCTGCGCTCTTGCGATTGGAGCGCCAGGGTTGAACGACGGTGAATTCACTGCTCGTCATCTTGCGTTACTCGCTTTCAGGGAGGAGGAATTCCAACGGCGCCGCCAGCAGCTCGCCGTCTGCGCTGCGATACATGCCCACCAGCATACGCCTTGGTTCTGCGTCGGTCTGTAAGAAGAGCTCATGCCGCTCCACCAGCGTCTCGTCCGTTTTCCACAGAGACGTCGGATAGTAAACGCCCCCTGGCGGACGGTCGCTTTGGCCGACTTT
This sequence comes from uncultured Caldilinea sp., assembly GCF_937128415.1. Taxonomy (GTDB): domain Bacteria; phylum Chloroflexota; class Anaerolineae; order Caldilineales; family Caldilineaceae; genus Caldilinea. The sequence goes on along the minus strand of NZ_CAKZMJ010000098.1, from coordinate 23,235 downwards.
TTCGCCTTCGGCGTCGAAAAGCTGCACGGTGGTCGTGTAGGTATCCGCCAAAGGCGTCTTCACCCGCCACATCAGCGTCACCTCAACGCCTTCCGGTGTGGGCGTCCATGTGTAGCCGAGCAGCAAAAGCGGTCCATAGGGCGCATCCAGGCGCACGGCCGGGGCCTCTACAGCGTGGGAACCCATCACTTCCACCAGCGGCGGCGTGCGCGGCTCCAGCGCAAAGCGCGCTTCCAGCCCCGGCATCGCCTTGATCAGATACACCGGCTGCGCCCCGCCCTCGTCGAGCGCCGTCTGCACGGTGGCGCCGATGTCCTGAAAGCGCGCGCCGGGCGCAATCAACGGGAAAAGGCCCGTGTGTCCTTTGCCACGGCCCTCGACCACTTGCAGGTAAAAGAGCGGAACCATCTCGTTGCGGTCGTTGCTGATCAGGATAGCGTCGGCGGGTGGATCGGCCCCCAGGATCGCCTCCCACTGGGCGCGTGCGGCCACACTTTCAGACTTGAGCGAGTCGAAAAGGGGTGCATAAGCGATCCACAGCTGAAGCGGCAAAATGAACAGGACAAGCAGCAGGCCAACGCTCCACGCCGGAGGCTGAACGTTCGTTGGCGTCCGCTCGGCGAAGCGAAAGCCGGCTCCAATGCCGAGGCCGGCGAACGCAATCCAGATGCTGGCGATAAGATAGAGTGGGATGTAATAGACGAAGATGTCGCCGATGGCGTAGAACAAATTGAAACCCTGCTGCAAGACAAAATAGCTCAAGGTCAGCGTCAGCAGCGGCCAGGCGCGCAGGCGCACCAACACAAACAGCCCAAGCGCAATCAACAGCAGACCGGTCCATTCAAAATGGCGCAGCCAGAGCACCAGGGCCGTCGGCGCAGCGGCCAGGGCGGCGCCGAGGTCGTGAAAACCGACGGAGATCGAGCGGCCGGTGATAAAATCGAAAAAAGCGGCGGGCGTGTTGTCGAAGAGGGTGAGGACGCCGTCGCCCAGCCGCTGATGATACCAGGGCGAGGCGTGCGGCCCGCTGCGCAGTGGGATGTACAAATAGAGAAGCAGCGGCGCCAGGCCGGCGGGAATCGCCCACAGCCAGGCGCGAAGGCTGCGAAACCAGTCTCTGCGCCACGCAAACAGGGCGAGCAGCAGCGCAGGCCCCAGCAGCGCGGTGGTGGCGTGATGGGTCAGCCCCAGTCCGAAGCAAAAGGCCAGCAGAGCGAAACGCCGTGCAAAATCCTCATCGCTCAGCGCCTCGACGAGCAGGATGCGCCCGGCCGCCCACAGGATGCCGATCAACAGCAAGACGTGCAGCGTGTAGACCTCGGCCTGGATCGCCTGGCTGCGCACCGTTGGGTTGGCGACGAAAAAAGCGACGGCCAGCGCTGCGGACAGGCGTCGCGTCGTCGGCGCAGCGGGCAGCCACTGCACGAGCAGCAGGTAAAGCGCGCCCGCCGCAGCCGCTGCAAAGACGGCGCTGAGAACGTTGAGCGACGCCGCCGGCGAGACGCCAAACCAGGCCCAGAGATGTTGCCAGAGGCCGCCGATGATCAGGTAGAGCGGATAGCCGGTGGCGTGCGCCAGCCCGAAGTTCCACGCCGCGAACTGAAACTCGCCGGCATCCCCGGGCAGCAGGTCGAGCGGGGTTGCGCGCGCCAGCAGGCCGACGACCAGCGCGCCGATCACGACGGCGACGCGCCGGTCCGCAGAGGAGATGGGCTGAAGCTGTGCAAGCAAGCCGGATTTGACCGTGTTCATTCCCTGACCGATAATGTTCTGGTTTTGAATGCTTACCAACAGTCTATGATGGACGATTCATGGCATGGCCGGGCGCTGGTGATTGTGCCCACCTACAACGAACGTGAGAACCTGGCGCAACTGGTCGGACGTCTGCGCGGCCTGCCCGGCGACGTCCACGTATTGGTGATCGACGACGCCTCGCCTGACGGCACCGGCGCCATCGCCGATGCGCTCGCCGCCGACGATCCCGGCGTGCGCGTGCTGCACCGTTCCGGCAAGCTGGGGTTGGGCACCGCCTACAGAGCGGGCTTTCGCTATGGCCTGGAGCAGGGCTACGAGTACATCTGCACGATGGACGCCGACTTCAGCCACAGCCCGGAGAGCCTGCCCAATCTCCTCGACATGGCCGCCGATGGCCACGATCTTGTGATCGGCAGCCGCTACGTGCCCGGCGGCGCCGTCGTCGGCTGGCCCGTTTTGCGCAAAGTGATCAGCTTCGCCGCCAACGCGCTGGCGCACACGGTGCTCGGCGTGAGCGCACGCGACTGCACCGCCGGCTTTCGCTGTTATCGCCGCCGCGTGCTGGAAGCGCTCGACCTTGACGCCATCTTCAGCAGCGGCTATAGCTTTCTGATCGAGATGGCCTTTATCGTCGAGCGCGCCGGCTTTCGCGTGGGCGAGACCCCGATCACCTTCGTCAACCGCACCCAAGGCTCCAGCAAGATCAACCGGCGCGAAATCTTCAAAGCCATGTACACCATCGTGCGCCTGCGCACGCAAGCGCTCCCCTGGGATCGCATCATGGCGACGTATCACGCCCGCCGCGGCGCCGGTTAACTCACCGATCATCTTGCGCTTCATCTGCTGATCTGTACGGAATCGACCGCAGCAGCCAGCGGCCGTCGGTCTCGGTTAAGGCTCACGCGCAGGAACGCTTCGTCGGCGTCGATCGCCTGAGCGGCCGAACCTGGAGCCGCCCCCTTCACGCCAACAACGGCGAAATGCCGGCCGCGCACCTCTGTAAGCGTCAATGCAGCGCCGACGCTCTCCAAGGCCTTCAGGGCCTCTTCGCTCAGGTGGTTCGTCGCTTCGCCATAAGTGACGACCAGCGTCGGCGCTCCGACCGGAATTTGCTCTACGAAGGCGATCAGCCGCTCGTTTTCTGCTTCCGAAGCTGTGGTGTCGAAGCCGACCTTGTCGAGCACGCGGCCGGTGCGACGGTCGAGCACCGTGATGTTGATCCCGCGGCGGCCGGCGGAGCCGTCGATCTGGCGGCCCTCCTCATCGAAGAGCGCAATGAAGCCGCCTTCGGCGAACGCCTTGAGGTCGGCGTCGATGGGGAGCTCCACGCCGGTGGCGCCGATCATGCGCTCTCCGGGGATAACCTGGCGCGGGACCGCGGCGTATCCCCATGTCAGCTCCAGGCGGTTCAGTCCATTTTTCAGCAGTGCGCCCGACGCCGCCCATGCAAGCGTATGCCAGCCGTCGGGCAGCGGCTGCGCGTCGAGGCGATGGCCGTTGATCGTGAGCGCAACCTGTTGCGGCGGACTGTTGGGATAGGCGAAGGGATGGGCGGTCACCTGAATGCGATAGACGGCGTCCGCATTCACCCGCCGCAGAGGCATGAAGAGGCGGCTGCTGCGCCCTGTCGCCCAAACCGCGCTTGCGCCGTATGGAGCGTCCACTTCCGCCTCGTCCCAGCCTTCCCCGCGATAGGCGAAAGTGCCCGGCTCACCCAGGTTCAGATAGAACTGATCGCCGCCCGCCGGCTGGATCACCCGATAGGCTTCAATGCCATCTTCCGCCCAGAAGGGCGCTGGCTCCAACGGCAACGTGCGCTTGACGAAATCCCAGGCGTCCTGCCACGTGTCGGAGTAGGGCGGCCGGTCGGGGATGGGTGGAAAGAGCAACACATAGCGCGTATCATAGAGATACATGAGGTCTTCCGCCTGCCCGATCGCCGCCTCCAGCGTTTCCGGAGGGACCGGTCGGCCAAATTGGACGTCGGTCAACGCTTTGAAGTAGGGGATGCGCTCAAAGTATTGCATTTTGAACGCGGGCGCGCGGCTGATGTTGCCACCCAGCATCGGTTTGCCGTGGGCGGATTGGTAGTATTGCAGCAGCGTATTTTCGGGGCCGAAGACGCCGAAGCTGTTGCGCCAGCCGAGAGGAAGCTGGAGGATGCTGAACTCGCCCGGCTCGGCGGCGATTGTCTCGTAGACGGCGGGGATGCGCGCGTCGGTGAGCGGAAGGGGCAGCGCCAGATGCTCGAACAGGATGGCGGCGGTCAGCGCTGTGGCCACCGTCGGTCGCAGCCAGGCGCTGTTCATGGTCAGGCGACGTCTGCGCGCCTGGTCGAGCAGCCAGTAGAGGCCGTAGCCGACCAGCACGGCAAGCCCCAACATGAGCAGGACGCTGTTACGGTTGGGCGCCCGGTTGGCCTTGACGATCGGGATGAAGTGCAGCAAAAGGAAGGGCAGGGGCACGGTCGTCTCCAGGCCGTCGAGATCAAAACGATACCGCCCGTTGATCTGAAGCAGCGGCCCCAATGTCAACACACCGAAGACGAGCGCCGTCCACACCCAGAGTTTCACCCTGCGCCAGTGCGTCAACGCCCCCACCAGCGCCAGCGCCAGCGTCGCCCAGCCGAGAAAGACGGTGTTGATGTCGCGGAAGCCGGTCAGATCCGGGTTGATCGCCCGCTGCTGCACAAGCCGCATCTCGCGCACGACGTCGCCGCCGAAGATGGGATGAAAGACCGTCGCCGTAAACCACCCCAACAGGTCGGCGCTTAACATCAGCGCGTCGCCCCATCCCTCCAGGTCATAGTCGGCGCTGAAAAAGGTGCGCAGAATGGGGATTAGCGCCGGAGACCAGACGAGGAAGGCGACAAGGCCGAGGAGAAGAAGCGAAGAGGCGAGCGTGCGAGCGCGGGAGAGCGTGAGGCGGCGGTTGGATTGCGCAGCGTGGGCGACCGGAGCGTTCGAGGTCTGGCCCTCTCTCAGGCGCACGAGCAGCGCAATGATCGTGAACATCGCCAAAAAGAGGGCGCTGATCATCTCCGCCAGGCCGGTGAGCGCAAAGAACAGGCCGCCCAGGATGGCCCACTTGTGCCGCCGCGCCGGAGAGAGATTCAGGTCGAAGGCGCGCAGCAACGCCAGCGCGTAGAACGGAATCCACTGCGTCGTCGTCATGTCGTAGTGGCCCAGCGCCGCGTAGACGGAGCGGTTTGAGGCGAAGGCGTACACGGCGCCGGCGATGAAGGCGGCCAGAAAGACCGGAGCGCCGAGCTCGCGAGACGGCGTGCGGCCCTTTTCTTTTTCCAGCTTTGTCAGCAGAGAGAGCGTCAGCAGCCAGGTTCCATAGCCGCTCAGGATCGTGCTCGTCAACAGGGCGACGTTGCTGGCGAACGGCAGGTTCACGGCCAACGCCAGCGGCAGCGCAGCCAGGACGTGATAAAAGTTGTACGTGTAGAGAATCAAATCGATGCCGAGCGGGAACCAGATCAGCTCGCTGTGCAGTGGCGATTGCAGGGTTTCGAGCAGCGCATGTTTGAAATACCAGATGTTCCAGACGAAGGTGGCCTCGTCGAAAGCCCACTGCGGCACGCCCGGGACATGGGTCGCGATGTGCGGAAGCAGAGGCCAGCTCAGGGCCACGCTCAAAAGCGTGTACGCCGCCAGCGCCAAGAGATGACGGCGCGCAGCCAAGGAAAATCGATGCATGTCGCAGCTCCTTACTTGCGCGCCGTGCAAATGATGCTCACGCCGAAGGGGAAGGAGATGCGCTCCAGAATCTCAGCCTCCAGCCAGTAGACGCCATGCAGGATCGTGTTCAGCGGCTCCGGGATCGGCTCCATATCCACCTGATAGACGTCGGCGTCGTCGTGGATGTGCGGACTCTTCAAGTTGGGGTTGTAGGGGCGCAGGAGGCGCATCGCCGCCACGGCCGGGAACAGGAAGAAATTGTTGTAGCTGATGCGGCTGACGCGCAGCCCGCTGAGGCTCAATTTCAGACGCAGTTCGTTGGCGGTGTAACGACGCTGATGCGCGTTGATTTCGTCGTTGTAGCTCCACAGCCACATATACGCCGGCACGGTGACGATCAGCACGCCGCCCGGCTTGAGGACGCGGGCGCATTCGGCAAACACGCCCAACTCATCGGGAATATGCTCCACCGTGTCGAGCAGTGCGACAAGATCGAACGTTTCATCGGGAAAGGGAAGATGGTCGCCAGACCCCTGTACGGTGGTCACGTTGCGCCGTCGTGCGACAGGGATCGGCCGCGGGTTGCACTCCAGGTTGATCACGTCGCCGTAGTGCGCCAGATGGTGCGCCATGTTGCCGGCGCCGCCGCCGACGTCGAGCACCTTGCGTCGCTGCAGGCTGCCGGTCGGACCGAGTTCGGCGTCGAGAAATTTCAAAATGGCGCGTGTGCGACCTGCAAACCAGGCGTGTTTATCTTCCTCCAGAACGGTCAAAACGGGTGTTGGCATGATATTCGTCTCTCCCAATGGGGCTGAAGCCTCTCCGTGCGGGACGCCTGAGAGGCGCCCTGTCTTGACGACGCCGCACACGGCGCAAACGTCGCCCAAGCGCACAGACGCTTTCTTTCTTTTCGCTGCGCCTCCATATCCTTGCGCTTTGGCGTCGACGCTATTTTCACATTCTGTTTCACATCCAAGTCACGCCTCGATGCGAACCGTCGTCATGGATTCGCCGCCTGCGATGTCGACAATGCGCACCGCCAGGGTTGTCGGCGCCGCCGGCGCCCGCACATAGTAACGTCCGCTGACGGTTGCCCGCTTATGGAGCGGGGCGTCTGCCATCGCAGCGCGGAACACAAGGCCGTCGTAGGCCGGGTCGATGGCGATGCTGTCCACCGCCGCCCGCCAATCGAGCGCAGGGTGCACAGCGGCCAGTGATCGAGCGAACGGGATGTCCGCATCGAGCACAGCAACCTCTATTGTAGCCTCTTGCCCTTCGATTCGGGTAATTGCGAGGTCGATTTTTCCCACCGACTCTTGAGGCGGCCGCATCTCGTCGAAGGCGTAGACGGCGAATCCCTCCGGGCTTGCGCAGAGGCGTCCTTCGGCATCGCCTCTGGAATCGCTTGCGGAGACGCTGCACTGCTGGCAGACTGCCTGAAGGCGACGCACCGTCGTCTGGACGGCGCCGTAGCTGGCGTCGCAGGCGACCCAGCGGCGTCCCAGCTTCTGCGCCACGGCGGGCGTCGTGCCGGAGCCGCAGAAGGGGTCGAGCACCCAGTCGCCGGCGTCGCTGCCTGCGTTGAGGATGCGTTCGAGCAGCGCCTCGGTTTTTTGCGTCGGGTAGCCAAGGTCCTCGCCCGGCGTCGTGCCCAAACCGGGGATGTCATCCCAGATGTTGTCCACCCCGCGCTCGACTTGATAGCGACCATCGCCCAGGCTGGTGAGATAGTACTTGACGCCCAGGTTGCCGCCTTTGGAGGCGTACACGCGGCGCTGCGCTTCGTCGACGATCACTTCCCCTCCGTAGGGCGCATAGAGTCGTCCTTGCGCGTGCAGTTGCTTCAGCCGCTCGAAGGAATAGGTTCCCGGATCGGACGTGCGAAAGAAGCCCCGCTCATCGCGCATGAAGAGGCCGGCCGCCTCGTTTTCGCTCAGTTCAATGCGTCGCCGCTGCGGGCGCCAACGCGTGGGCGCAGCCCGGTTGCGTGCGTAGACCAGGATTGCGTGCGCACTGTGGGGAAAGAAAAAGGCGTTGACCTTAGCCCCGCGCGCGGTCTGACTGCGCCAGGTGATGGTGTTGAGGTAGTTTTCGGCGCCGAACACCTCGTCGAGCAAACAGCGTAAATGGTGGACGCGGCGATGGTCGCAGTGGAGCCACAGGCTGCCGTCCTCCGCCAGCAGCTCGCGCAGCAAGGGCAGGCGAGTGTAGATGAACTGGAGGTACGCGCCCGGCGACCATACATCGCTGTACTGCGGCTGTTCGATTACGACGCCGTTCAGCTCGCGAGGCAGCGTTGTGCGCAGCCGCGCCTTGCGCGTCCACTCCACGCCGCTGTCGTAGGGCGGGTCGGCGTAGATCAGACGAAAACGACCTGCATAGCCGGCGTCGAGCAGATGAACCAACGCATCGAGGTTGTCGCCGTAATAGAGCCTGTTCGCCGGCGGAGCAGATTGGAGCGTGACCAGACGCTGCGGCTCAAAAGTCTCGACCAGGCGCGGCGCTTTGGGCGGAGGAAAAGTCGGCGGCGCTTTTCCGGGCCAGGAGAGAACCACGCCGCCGGCCGCAGGTGGAGGAAGGTCGATCCGGTTCATTTGCGCATGAAATAATACGCCCACACCGGCTTGTCGTGAAGCTGACACCAGTATTCGCGATGGGTGGGAGCCGCCTCGCCGATGCGCGCCGCCAGGTTCGGGTCGTGGGGGGTGAAGGCGGGATGTCCTTCCACCAGATAGCGCACCAGTTCGCCATATTCGTGCACGTCGCTTTTGAAGTGCAGCAGACCGCCCGGGCGCAACTTGGCGGCGAGCAGGTCCACGAACGGAGGCGAAAAGAGGCGCTTGACCTTGTGCTCTCGCTTCCACCACGGATCGGGGAAGAGCACATGGATCATTTCCACGCGGCCATCGTCGATCAGACGGGGCAGGCTGAAGCGCGCGTCGTCGTCGCTGACCCAGAGGTTGCAGCTGCGCAGCAGCGCGTCGATTTCGGTGCGATCAGGGGCGCTGTTGTGAGTCAGGAGATAGCGTTGAATGCGCGCCAACATCAGCCGCGTGGCTTTGGTCTTGGTCTCATAACCCAGGAAGAGGCGATCGGGATGGCGTCGGGCGCGGTCGAGCAAAAAATCGCCGCGTCCGAACCCGATCTCGATTTCCAAGGGCCGATTCGAGGCGAGCAGATTGCGCAGCGCTGCACCGTTCGCCCCGCGGGCATCATCCAGCGCCAGCGTGCGGAAAAATGGCAGATTGAGTCCCCAGGCAGGAAGCAGATGTGCGTTGGGTCGCTTGCGGGGGTCGCCGCCGATCAGCCCTTTGCCCGCCTCCCAGTCGGCGTAGGCGCGGGCGCGCTCCTCCTCGCTCAGCTCCTCCCAGGTGAAATCCATCCGCCCCTGTGAAAACGAAGTGGGCGTGTAGGAGATCATCGGCTACTGTCCACTGGCGACGCCTAAGAAAAGCTGAATGCCTTGCTCGCCGATGCCGGCCACCACGTCCACCCAATCGGCGGCGTCGCCGAAGGCCGAAAGGTCAACGGCGTCGAGCATCGGAAGCCACACCATAATCGCATATCCAAAGCCCAACAGTCCCATCAGAAGAACGGCGATAAAGCTGATTCGAAGCATCCATCGATTGTTGCGTTGCGCTATCATGTGCGTCGATGATCTTTTTCAGTCGATGATCTTTTTCAGTCGATGATCTGTTGTCAATCCTTCATCCGATTTTGCAAAATGCTCGTTCAATGATATATTGAAACAAGCTCAAACGTCGAATTTTTGGGTGAGTAGCTCAGCTGGTTAGAGCGCACGGTTCACATCCGTGAGGTCGGGGGTTCGAGTCCCTCCTCGCCCACTCCAGATTCTAAGCCCTTCAATTCTTCCTCGTCGGCGCAGAACCCGTTATTCACGTTTTTTTCGATAGTTTGTTTTTTCCCCTGCCCCTTGCTTTTCTTCCGCCACCGGCCTGGCGACAAGCCTTCTGGACATCACCACAAAGGCGCTAAGAAACACGAAGATTTGAGCGTCCTTTGCGCCTTGGTGGTTAACCATCTCACCCGGACTCTTGCGGCGCCTTCGGCGGTCGGAGGGAGGGGATGCGGAATTCGCAAGCGCTGACGCCGACCGAGTCGCCGGACTACGTAACGTGAGCCAATAAAACGTAGAGACGCCGGAGAAAGAATGTCTGATTCTCCGGCGTCTCTGCGTTGAACCGCTTAGGCGAATGCGCCAGACGGAATGGCTCCCTGTTCACCCGGCGCGCAGCCAGATGCGCATTTCGCCCGCCGCGCGATTGTCCCAGGTGGCGTAGGGGATGGCGACGATCTCGGCGCCGGTGGTGCTGGATGGACGATTGCGACGGTAGAGCGTGTGGGCGTCCCAGCCCTCTTCGGTGATGATTTGCGCCGGACCGCGCAGCACCGTCACCCCGCCCAGCAGATCGGGGCGATGCTCGACGGCGAAATTGGACGCCTGCGCCGGGTCGATCGAGATGCGATCCAGCGGGGTCACCGGGTTGTCCACCTCCTCCAGGCAGTAGACGATCGGTCCACGTTGGAGCGCCGTGCGCCCCTGCATCTGACGCACGTAGGGGTGCGCAAAGACGGTCTGCACCGGCATCGCCAGATCGAGCGCCACGACGTCGCCAGGCTGCCAGACGCGGTCGATCGCCGCGTAGCCGCGTTCGACGCGGGCCTCCGCCGCCTCGCCGTTGACGCGCAGCGACCAGCGGTCGCACCAGCCGGGGATGCGCAGGTGCAGCGTGAAGCGTTGCGGCTGAGCGGGCGCAACGGTCAGCTTCACGGCGCCATCCCACGGATAGCGGGATTCCAGGCGCAGCCGGACCTCAGCTCCGTCCACGGTGGCGTGGGCGCTGTTTTGCGCGTAGAAGTGCACCCACAGTCCGCCTTCGCCGGTCGAGTAGAGATAGTTGCCCAGGCTGGCGAGAATGCGCCCGACGTTAGGCGGGCAGCAAGGGCATTCAAACCAGGGCGTGCGGTGATGCGAGCCATTGCTGGCGAGCGGGTTGACGTAGAAGAAGCTGTCCCCGCGCAGCGAGACGCCGCTGATAAAGCCGTTGTAGAGCGTCTGCTCCATCACGTCGGCGTATTTGCCTTCGCCGGCGAACTGCAACAGGCGATGGTTCCAGAGGATCAACGCAATGGCGGCGCAGGTTTCGGCGTAGGCTGTCTCGTCGGGCAGGTCGTAGTCGGTGGTGAAGCCCTCATTGTGGCGGGAGGGGCCGATGCCGCCGGTGATGTACATGCGCTGATGGACCAGATTGTCCCACAGTCGTTCGCAGGTCTCGAGCAGCGTTGGATCGTCGTATTCGTGCGCCAGGTCGGCCACGCCGCAGAGCAGGTACATGGCGCGCACGGCGTGACCGACGACCTTGTCCTGTTGGCGGATGGGCAGATGCGCCTGGCAGTATTCGTAGGTTTTGGCCCAGAAGGCGCGCGGGTCTTCGCCCCGCTCGATCGCCTCGACGTCATAGTAATGGGGATTGGACTGGCCGCGCTCTTCCACCATGAATTTGGCCAGCTCCAGATAGCGGCGCTCGCCGGTGGCGTGGTATAGTCGCACGAGCGCCAGCTCGATCTCCGGATGGCCGCAGTAGCCGCGCCGCTGGCCCGGATTGGGACCGAACATGCGGTCGATGTGGTCGGCGTAGCGCGCCAGCGCGTTGAGCAGTTTGGGATTGCCCGTAGCCTGATAATGGGCCACCGCCGCCTCCATCAGATGGCCGGCGCAATACATCTCATGCCAGTCGCGCAGATTTTTCCAGCGCATCTCCGGCTGGGCCACGGTGAAATGTGTGTTCAGGTAACCGTCGGGCTGTTGGGCGGAGATGATTTTGTCGGCCACTTCATCGACGAGCGCGGCGAGCTGAGGGTCAGGATGGGTGATCAGGGTGTAACAGGCCGCCTCCAGCCACTTGGCCGGGTCGGAGTCGCCGAAGATAAGCACGATCGGCGAGGGCACCGGCCGCGTGAAGTTGAGGTCAAAGGCGGCGATGCGGCCGGTGTCTACCAGCATCTGGTACATATGGGGGATGGAGACGCGGCGGTTGGTCTCCTGTCGGGGAGCCCAGAAGGGATCGTCGAGGGTGACTTGCGAAAAAGGAACAGGCGTCAGTTTGCGCTTGACGGATTGGGTGTTCATAGTTGGAACTCTCGAGACGCTTTCTTATTTGGAATGAAAGGTTTATCCTTTTAACCCACTGAGCACAATGCCTTCGACAAAGTAGCGTTGCGCCAGGAAGAACAGCACAATCACGGGCAAAATCATGGCAGTGGAAGCCGCCATCAGCAAATTCCATTCCGTGCGCATCACGCTGCGAAAGGTCGCCAGCCCGATCGCCACCGTGAAGTTATAGTCGGAACGGAGATAAAGCAAGGGGCCGATATAGTCGTTCCATGCGGCCAGGAAGGTGAAGATGGCGACGGTGGCGAGCGCCGGTTTCGAGAGCGGCATCATGATGCGCCAGTAGATGCCGAACTCCGAACAGCCGTCGATGCGACCGGCGTCGGCCAGCTCTTCGGGCAAGGAGCGGAAGAACTGGCGAAAGAGAAAGATGTTGAACGCGCCGCCGCCGAAGAAAAGCGGCACCGTCAGGGGGTAAAAGGTGTCGATCCATCCCAGGCGGCTGAACATGATGAATTGCGGCACCATCAGCACGAAGTAAGGGATCATGAGCGTGGCCAGCACAAGCGCAAACCAAAAATCCCTGCCGGGGAAACGGATGCGCGCAAAGCCATAGCCACAGAAGGACGCCGTCAGAATCACGGCCACCAGATTGAGCACCACGATTTTCATCGTGTTGAACAGGTAAAGGCCAAAGGGCTTATAGACGAGCGCCTCGACATAGTTTTGAGGCCGGAAAGGATTGGGGATCCATTCGGGCGGGAAAATGAAAATTTTCTCTAACGGCTTGAACGAGCTGATCACGAGCCAGATGAAGGGCAGCGACATGATGAACGCTCCCACCGAGAGGATGACGACGATCAGCCCTTTCCACAGACGCCGTTCCCACAGCGCTCTTCTGTTGCGAATGCTCAATGAGAGTGGACGGGCGGTTGTCTGTTCTTGGGTAACCATGTTCATTTGTTGTCACCGAACGTCTTCGTAGTGCACGCGGCTGCCGATATATTTGAACACGAACAACGTCAAAACGACCACAATGACGAAGAGCACCCAGGCCAGAGCTGCTGCATAGCCCATCTTCAGATTCTGAAATGCGTTCTGATACATGTACAGCACATAAACGAGCGTAGCATTTTGCGGGCCTCCGTTCGTCACCAGACGGGCGATGGTGAAGACCTGAAAGGAGCCGATGATCCCGATGATCAGGTTAAAGAAGATCACCGGCGAGACCAGAGGGATCGTGATATGGCGCAGCTTTGCCCAACGCCCCGCGCCGTCGATCTCGGCGGCCTCATAAAACACCTGGGGAATCCCTTGTAGGCCGGCAAGGTAAATCACCATGCCACTGCCAAACCCCCACAACGAGACGATAATCAACGCCGGCAGCGCCCATTCAGGACGCTGCAACCAGGCGATCTTGGGCAATCCGAACATTCCCAGCGCGACATTGGCCAGCCCGTATTCCGTGTTGAAAATCCACGCCCACAGCACCGCATTGGCGACCGCCGGCACAATGCTGGGCAAATAGTAGGCGGTGCGGAAAAAGCTAATGCCCCAAATCTTCGTATTCAGGAGCAACGCCAACACAAAACCGAGCACCAGGCTGATCGGAACCGAAATCAACGTGTAGGTGGTGGTGACCGTCAACGATTTCCAGAAACGCTCGTCCTCCCACATGGTGGTCAGATGTTTGGCGCCTACATATTTGGGGGGCGAGATGAGGTTCCAATCATGCACGGTCAGCCAGAGCGCGACGCCGGCCGGGATCAGGAACCAAATCAAAAAGCCCAGGATAAACGGAGAAATAAAGATATAACCGGTCACTGCGCGTCGAGCCGCAAGCGAACGCGGCCAGAAACGGTGCGTCCAATGGGGTGTAATGCTTGTCGTTGTCGTAGTGGTCATCGCGTCGGTTCTTGTCGTTGCATACGAGGAGAAGGCGCCGCTCGTAGCCGCCAGCCGCCTGCAAAGAACGGCTGGCGCACGCCGAACAGCGGCCTCTCCTTAACATCCTTGCCCTATCATGCTATGCAGCCGCCGCCTCTTGCAACACCTGATTCGCCTTCGGCACCGCTTCGGCCATCGCCTGTTCGGCTGTAGCGTCGCCCACCCAGATTTTATCAAAGGCCGGCGTCAGAATCTGATTCGCTTCCGCCCAGCCCGGCGGCATGTAGAGCACGCGACCGTATCGCGGCAGATATTTGGTGGGAATGTCTACATAGCCTTCTGGATGGACTCCCTCGGTGATCCAGCTGCGCAGCCCCTCTTCGGTCATCAAACCCGTCTGGCTGGGCAGCCAGAGGCCAATGCGGCAGAACTGGGTCTGATAGAAAGGCGTCGCGAGGTAGCGCAGCCACTCCCATGCCTCTTCAGGGTGGCGGGTGGAGGCGAAGCCGGAGTGCAGGTGCGCCTGCATGTCGGTTCCCGTCTTCGCCGCCATGCCCGGAAGGACGCCCGTGCCGAGCTTAGGCGTGATCTTGTGCATCCACGCCAGCGCCCACGAACCGTCGACCGCCATCGCCAGTTTGCCGGTTTCGAGCATCTGCGTGTTCGTCATGCCAAGCGCTTCCAACGCTGTGCCGGCCGGCGCGACGTTGTGTTTCAGCACCAAGTCGGCCAGGTTTTGGATGGCCTCCACGGCCGGCGGTTGATCGAGCGCCAACAAGCCGGTGTTCGGGTCGATCCAGTAGCCGTTGTTGCAGACAATGGCCGAATGGATCGGAATGCTCCAGCGCGGCCAGTCAACGCCATAACGATCCACGTTATTCGGATCAAAGCCCGGCTCATTCGGCCGGCGGCCGTTGACATCGCGCGTCAACGCGGTCGCCACTTCCAAGAAGTGCTCCCAGGTCCATGCTTTCTCCGGATCGTTGCTGGGCGGCTCGATCCCTTCCTCTTCAAAAATGTCGGCGTTGTAGTAGAAATGGGGAGCCACCCAACAGGAGCCGATGCCATACCAACGCCCTTCATGCGTGCAGCGCTGTTCTTCCTGTGGTTCGATGAAGTAGTCAGGCGCGCCCAACAGCGGATCGGCCTTCAATTTATCGGTGATGTCCAGCAACAAACCGTCCCGGATGAAGGTGCGATAGTCGCCGGAGCCGACAAATGCGGTGTCGGGCGGCGTGCCGGCTGCAATGTTGACGAGCAGCGTCTCTAAATAATTCTCAGGGGTGTGCAACCAGGTGACTTTCACCCTGTCTTGCTCGGATTCAAATTGAGCGATCGCCGCCTTGACGCCGGCGTCCTCTTCGGTGCCGCCCCACCCCATAAACGTAATCTCGATGCGTTGCGAAGTGGGCGTTCCGGCGCCTGCATCTCCTGTCGCCGGCGAGGGGGCGGCGCCTGGCGCACAGGCCGCTAACGCCAGAAGGCCGGCGGCGCCGGCGCTGGCGCGCAAAAAGTCTCGTCGCGAAAGCGTGGTCTTTGTCTCCATACTCTGTCTTCCTCCTTTGAATATGAATCGATCATCACTCGTCCGAAGCTGCAACGCGGCTGCGGCTTGGCTCTCCCGTTGCCGTCTCAGGCCCCATCGACGCTCTGCCATCATTCGATTTTTTCATGACGGAGTCCATGTTACACTGTATGGAAGACAACCGCTTCTGACAAGCATTTTTGTGCCGGTTTTGTGCCAGATTTTGCCAGTGATGAAACACCCGCCTCAGCATTCGACGATGACGGAAAAAGATACGCCGCAAGGCGAACCTACGGATGAAGCAGATGCGTTCGTCCAGATGGTGCGCGCCGCGTTGCTTCACCTCTACGACAACGCCTACCTGCAAAACCACCCGCTTACGGCGCTGTGGGCCGGAGACAGCCCGGGAGATCGGCTGACGCATGCGCAAGACCTCCGCCGCACGCTCCTCGACTGCATTGAGCGGCTGCGCCCTCAATCGGCTGCACATGGCGAGGCCGCGCGCGTCTACGCCGTGTTGACCTATCGATGCATCGATGGGCTGACGATCGAGGAGATCGAACCCAAGCTGGGATTGAGTCGACGGCAGGTCTATCGAGAGTTCAGCAAAGGCGTGGAGGCCGTGGCTGCTCAGCTTCAGGACTTGCTGCGCACGCGCGGCGTCCGCTCTGCCCGGCAGGCGACGACGGAAGTCGGTTCAGAGGCGTCCCCCTCGCGGCGCGAGCTGGCCGAGGCGGAGCTGACCCGCTTACGCAAAGAGATGCGCAGCGAATCGCTCGACCTGTGCCAGCTGGTCGAAAGCCTATGCGCGCTGCTGAACGCCAGGCTTCAACCGCGCGGGCTTCAATTTGACCTGAGTGAGCTTCATCCGACGCCGCCGGTGCTAGGCGACCGCGCGCTGCTGCGGCAGGCGCTGCTCAATTTACTCAGCTACGCGATCGACGTGTTGCCGCCTCACACGGCGTTGCGGCTATCGACGCGCGAAAACGAGGGGGCGGTTCAGCTGCGGTTGCGCCAACAGACTTTGCCCGGTGCATCTGAGGGGCGGCTATCTGCACATGCTCCTTCCACGCATCGCCGCGAGGGGGTGGCGTTGACCGTCGCCGAATCGTTGATCGCAGCGCAAAATGGACGCCTGACGCTCCAGGAAACGCCCGGTGCGTGGCTGGCGGAGATCACCCTGCCCACAGCCCAGGCGCCCACCGTTCTCATCATCGACGACAATCAAGGCCTGATCGAACTCTTCCAACGCTACCTGGCGGGCCATCGCGTGGTCGTCATTGGGGCGACGGGAGGCGACGAGGCGCTGCGGATCGTTCAACAGGTCACCCCCCAGGCGATCCTGTTGGACGTGATGATGCCTCATCAGGACGGCTGGGAGGTGCTGCAGCGACTGCGCAAGGAGGCGGCGCCGACGACGCCCATTCTGGTCTGTTCGGTGCTGCGCGAGCATGAGCTGGCGCTCTCGCTCGGCGCCAACGACGCCCTGGTCAAGCCGGTGAGTCAACCAGCGTTGCTAGACGCGCTGCGGCGCTGGTTGGGGACGTTGCACCCGCTTGCGTGAGCGTGCACAGGTTCGCTTCAATCAGCAGCAGCAGCTCGCTGAGCGTGAACCCATGCTCGCGCCGAATCCACAGCTCCCCCTGGATGGGCGCCAGCTCCTGTTCGACGCTGCGCACGGAGACAACCACAATCGTGGTGCGAGCCAGCCGCGGGTCCAGCTGGACTTCCTGGATAAACGCTTCGCCGTTCATCCCCGGCATATACAGGTCCACAAAGATAATGTCCGGCGGCCTGGCCTGGGCGAGCGCCAACGCCTCCTCGCCGCCAAAGGCTTCCATCACCTGAATCTCGGGCAAAGCCGAGCGCAACATGCGTCCGATCAGGCGGACAATGTGCGGGTCGTCGTCCACCACCAGAGCAGTGCGAGGCGCACGCGGCAGCCGCTTCAGCACAAAGGCAATGTCTTCGCGCCCGACCGGCTTGGGCAAATAATAGCTGGCGCCCAAGGCTGCGCCGGTCTGCTGCGCGCTGGGCAGCGGCGCGATCAGCGCAGGCGTCTCCAGTGCAGCCGGATGGTTCGCAGTCAGCCGCCTCCATTCGCCCATCGAGCCGGTTTCGACGATCACTGCATCGGGGGCCAGCTCCTTCATCAACGCCTGCGCCTCTTCGGCGTTTTCGGCCAAGACGAACTCACAGTTAACGATATGGCGTCGCAAAAGCGCCAACGCGCGCGTGTCGTTGTGGATCAACAGCGCCAGCGGTTGGCGATTTTCCTGCGGCAAGGGACGAGAGGTGCGCAGGGTGGAGCGCACAGGCTGTCTGTTCTGGGTGGGCAGGGGCAGCGTGAAGCCGACCGTCGTGCCGCGTCCCAGCTCACTTTCGATCCACATGCGGCCATCGTGCAGCTCGACGAATTTCTTGCTGACGGCAAGGCCCAGCCCGCTCCCGTGCGTCAGCTGCTCCTCGTCCAGTCGGTCGAACGCTTCAAACGCCCGCGCCAGCTTTTCCGGCGCAATGCCGCGACCGCTGTCCTGCACCAGCACGGTCAATTCCTGCTCGTCGCTCCACGCCCGCACGCACACACACCCCTGCTCCGTGTAGCGCATGGCGTTGGTCAGCAGGTTAAGCAGCACCTGCCGGATGCGCACCCGGTCCAGCTCGACGGCGAGCGGCGTTTCCGGCGCTTCGACGACAAGCTGCAGATGTCTCGCCTCCGCCAACCCGCGCACGATCTCGACCGCCTCCTGGATCACATCCTGAATCAAGACGCGCTCTTTGTGAATCGCCATGCGCCCTGACTCGATCTGAGAGAGGTCGAGCACGTCGTTAATAAGGTCGAGCAGGTGACGGGAGCTGCGGTAGATGGCGAGCATATCCCCGCGATACTCGCCGGGCAGCGGCTTGCCGCCGTAGCTCTCCGGCGCCGTGGTCATCATCTCGCTGAAGCCGACGATCAGGTTCAGGGGCGTGCGCAGCTCGTGGCTCACATTGGCGACGAACTCCGATTTGAAACGATAGGCGCGTTCGGCCGCCTCCTGGGCGAAGGCGAGGGCGCGATTGCTGCGCTCCAGCCGGGAAAGCGCCAGGTCAAGGCTGTGCAGCACGCGCTGCAGCTCCGCGCGATGTGCACGCGCCTCCTCTGCGCTGCGATGGGCGTGCGCGGTCATATTCAGCGCCCACTCCAACGCCGTGAAGAGCCGTCGCGTGCTGAGCCACGCCGTCAACGCCGCCAGCATCGTCAGAATCACCGGCGTCACCATTTCCGCCGGCGGCATGGCGCGCCAGACGCCGACTGCGAACAGCGTTCCCAACGTCAGCAGCGTCGCCGCCCCCAGTCCACGCGGGCGCGTGAGCGGCGCGGCGATCAAAACGGTCAGCAAATAGAGCGCCAACAGGCTCGCGTCGTTGTAAGCGACGACGACCAGGGTGATGGCCGCCAGCAGCGAACAGAGATACAAAAACACGGCCGGCCGCAGCCTTTTTTGAGCCAGATAGTAGACCCCTGCGCCTGAGAAAAGGGCGATGGCGAAGACCGTGTACGCGTATCCCACGCGCTGCGCATCGAAGAGGCCGACGTAGCCCGTCCACGCCCACGCCAATACCAGGGTGGCGATCAGGAGGATTGTCAACGCCTCGCAGGCGAAGTCTGCGAAGATCGAGTCCTTTTCCGCGCGTCGCTCTCTCTCTGTCAGCATCGCATCCACCTCTCCGGAACCGGTTGAACGCAAAGGCGCAGCGGCAAAGACGTCAAGGAAAACAGGGAGCGCTTGGGTTTCGTCGTTGCCGGCGCGTCAAGACCTTCGGCGCGCTACTGCATTCCGCGCTGACGCACCACCTCATAGAGCATCAGCGCAGTCGCCGTCGCCAGATTCAGGCTGTCGGCCTGGCCGGCCATGGGGATCGCCGCCTGCACGTCCGCGGCGGCCAGCCACTCCTGGCTTAGCCCTTCGGCCTCGCTGCCCATCACAACGGCGACCGGCCCGGTCATATCGACCGATGTGTAGAGGGTACGGGCGTCGGGCGTCGCTGCGACCAGACGAATCCCCCGGCCTTTGAGCCACGCGATCGCCTCCTGCGCCGTCGCCTCGGCCACGGGCACGGTGAAGAGCGTCCCCAGGCTGGCGCGCACCACGTTGGGGTTGTGCACATCGATCCCGCCGCAGACGATGACGCCGTCCACGCCTGCGGCGTCGGCGGTGCGCAGGATGGCGCCGAGGTTGCCCGGCTTTTCAGGGCGGTCGATGACGGCGAAAAAAGGGCGCTCGCGCAGCGGCAGACGCTCCAATCTGGTGTCCAGAAAGGGGATCACCAGCACCACGCCGCCGCTCTCCTCGCGCATGGCCAACCTGGCGAAGACGGCGGAAGTCACCGTGTAGAGATGCGTGCGCCGCTGCGCATCCAGCCGTTCCAGCGTGTCCACGACGTCACCCATGCCCGCCTCCGCCGCAATCTCAGGACAGACGAACGCTTCCACCGGCGCGATCCCCGCCGCCAGCGCGCGTCGCACCTCCCGCGCGCCTTCGACAAGCGTCAGACGCTGTCTGATGCGTTCGCTGCGCTTTTCCAACCGGACGGCGTTTTTGACGCGAGGATTGTGCGGGCTGGTCAGGTGGGTGGCCATGGCTATTCCGGTGCAAGCCAGCGGGCGTAGACGCCGCTGGGCAACAGGCGGCTGCGCGCCGGGTCGGGCTGTTGCTCAGGGATCGTCATCTCGCCCGCTTCGACCTCCCCCTTGCGCCCGCCGACGACGATGTCCAGTTGATTGCGCATCGTGATCGGCGTGAAGCCGGGCGTGTGACAACTGTAGAGCACGAAGAGCGCGTCCTCCGCCAACAGCGAGCGGCAGGCCTCCAAGAGGGGCGTCAGATCGTGTTCGATCTTAAAGACCTCGCCCTTGGGGCCGCGTCCGAAGGTGGGCGGGTCCAGGATGATGGCCTGATAGGTGTGGCCGCGGCGCTCCTCGCGCCTGACAAACTTGAGCGCATCGTCGACCAGCCAGCGGATCGGGCGATCCTCCAGGCCGCTCAGCGCTGCGTTCTTGCGCGCCCAGTCCACGACTCCTTTGGCGGCGTCGACGTGGACGCAATGCGCGCCGGCCTGGCTGCAGGCCAGCGTGCTGCCGCCGGTGTAGCCGAAGAGGTTGAGCACGTAGAGGTTGCGCTGGTTGGTGCGTTGCATTCGTGCGCGGATCACCTCGCGCATCCAGTCCCAGTTCTCCCGTTGCTCCGCAAACAGCCCGATGTGGCCGAAGTTGGTTAGCCTGACCTGAAATTGCAGATTACCGAAGAGCACCTCAAACTCGCGATGCACCTTGCGATGGAAAGTCCAGCGTCCGCCCTCCTCGGTCGCCCCACGCTCATAGACGCCATCGACGCGTTGCCATTCGCTCTCGCTGCGTCTCGGCAGCCAGATCGCCTGCAACGAAGGGCGCACCAGCAGATAAGGGCCAATGCGCTCCAACTTGCGCATATGGCCGGAGTCGAGCAGTTGATAGTCGCCGCCAGATTGGACAGCCATGCAATCATTTCCTTTCCATCTTCAGGCAGTTCAAAGGTTCGCCTTCTGTGGTTTTACCACACCCCGTCTGCTTCCCCAAGATGAGGCTCTCTACGGTGAAGTATGGGCTTTTCGTTTCACTTCGATTCTGGACGATCTCGGCAAAATCGTTTATCGTATCAGGGCAAAAACGTTTTTGCACCGACAAGCCCGACTTCACCGGAGGAGAAGAACTATGCAATACCGACCCCTTGGGCGCACCGGCGTCCTGGTTTCACCGCTCTGCCTCGGCGCCATGAATTTCGGCGGCCCCACCGACGAAGCCGAGTCGATCGCCATTATCCACCGTGCGCTGGACGCCGGCATCAACTTCATTGACACCGCCAACGTCTACAATGCCGGCGAAAGCGAACGCATTGTAGGCAAGGCGTTGAAGGAGAGCGGCCGCCGCGATCAGGTGGTGTTGGCGACCAAGGTCTACGGCAAGATGGGCGACGGCCCCAATGATCAGGGCGTCAGCCGCTATCACATCATCAAGGCGTGCGAAGATTCGTTGCGCCGGTTGCAGACCGATCACATCGACCTGTATCAACTGCATCGTCCCTCGTTGACCGTGCCGCAGGACGAGACGCTGCGCGCCTTCGACGACCTGGTACGCGCGGGCAAGGTGCGCTACATCGGCTGCTCGACCTTCCCGGCGTGGAAGGTGATGGAGGCGCTGGCGACCAGCGAGCGCTACAACCTGGCGCGCTACATCAGCGAGCAGCCGCCCTACAACTTGCTCGACCGTCGCATCGAGAACGAGCTGATTCCGCTGGCGCAGGCCTATGGGTTGGCGATTTTACCCTGGTCGCCGCTGGCCGGCGGCATCCTGGCCGGGCGCTATGCGAGCAAGGACGCCTTCCCCGCCGGCTCGCGCGCCGAACGCGCCAACGAGCTCTTCCGCAACCGCATCACGCGGCGGGGCATCGAGGTGGCCCAGGCCGTCGGCGAGATGGCGAAGGAACGGGGCCTGACGGCCTCCCAGCTGGCCTTGCTGTGGGTGATGGATCAGCCCGGCGTGACCTCGCCGATCATCGGCCCGCGCACCATGGCGCACCTGGAGGATGCGTTGCCCTTGCTCGACATGAAGCTGGCCGACGAAGACCGCCCCCGCTTCGACGCGCTGGTGCACCCGGGGACGGCCGTCGCCGATTTTCACAACAGCAATGAGTGGATGAAGGCGAGGATTTTCGACGCGTGAGGGGGAGAATTTCACCGGAGCAAAGGGTTTTGCTCATGGAGATGTTGACGCCGCACTCCGGTGCTTTCACCCACCACAAGATGGCAGGGCAATAACGTTTGACTAGCGCTAACTGACCGACCATCTAATTGCTGAACTAATAGTTCAACGCCAAGCTTACCTAGTTCCGCCGCCGGGGGCGCTAATGTCGTCAACGGCGGCATACTCATTTCCGCCACCTGCCGCGATGACACGAGCAAAATGAGTGAAATATCGTCAGGGACACACCAGCCGCGATCGTCGATTGCCTGCAGAATTCCTGGCACGCTGCGCTCATTCATCACAGCAATGGCGGTGATTTCAGGATGTTCATCGAGCAGAGCATTGAAGGCTTCATACCCAGCCTGAGCATAAGCATGGCAGAAGCGAGCAACCCCGCGAACACCCATCTCCTGGGTGATGCGCTCGAAAGCCTGAGCGACACGGACGGCAGGGCCATAGCCCGCCTCGAAAACTTCCAGGGCATAATTGAAAAAGCCGATGTCTGCATGACCAAGCTCCACTAGATGTGAGATAGCCTCACGCACGGTTTGTTCAAAGTCGATGTCAGTGTAAGGCAACTCTGCCACATCGGCGCAACGGCCAATGACGCTGAAAGGGAATTCAATTTCGCGCAAATATTCGACTCGTTTATCGTGGAGATGCACTTCCATTAAAACTACACCATCAACAAGTCCCTGTTGAATCAACTGACCTAGCTCCACGACATCATCGACGCCGGAAGTCCACAGGATAAGATGATAACCCAATTCACGGGCGGCGTCGACGGCTCCAATGATAAATTCTAAATCTGTGTTGCCTAATCCACGCTCCGAAGTTGGGAAGAGGAGCGCCAAAATGCGACTGCGTTTGCTGGCCAGTCCACGTGCTAGAGCATGGGGCTGATAGCCAAGCTCTCTCATGGCAGTGAAAATTCGTTGTCGCGTTTCCTCGGAAATCGGCCGCGTGCCGTTGATGGCGTAAGAGACAGTGCTAAGCGATACATTGGCGCGGCGGGCCACATCATGCATGGTGGGCATTGTATAGTCTATCCTGCTCTCCTATCAAATTAATAAAAATAATTTTCGCGTCTGCGTTCTGTGCAAATCAATCTGCTTTCGCAATCCGAGCGAAACAACCAGTGATCGAAAAATTAATTTTACATTTGCACCTTGTGCAAGTTGCTTAACGCCCTAAAAGTACAGCGTCATGAAAAATAATACATGACGTGCGTCGCTTTATTTCATTATACACAATCCACATGAAAGCATAGGTTGAAACTTAAAAGGGGTTGCATGGAAATTTGTGAAGTCCTTTACTTTCATCTCCTAAGGGCCTCAACAGATGCTCGGAAGACAACTAGCTACTGTCCATTCGCTGAAAAAACTGGTGAAAACATGAATTTATTGGTACGCTCTGGGGATGAACACAGAGCAGATGATAACCACCGAACGGATTGACGATTTTCCGCTGCTGCTGGCGGTGATGC
>NZ_CAKZMJ010000097.1 GCF_937128415.1 uncultured Caldilinea sp. | reverse complement strand
CTTCCCTGGACTCCCAAGGCCTTGCGGGCCGTCGAGGACGTGCGGCTGGGAGCCGCACCTACGATGAGCCCGGGATATTTCTCGTAGGCGCGGCTCGCAGCAGCGCTTCCCTGGATTCCCAAGATCTTGCGGGCCGTCGAGGGCGTGCGGCTGGGAGCCGCACCTACGGTGCTCCTTTCTCCCCCTCTCCCGGCATTGGGAGAGGGGCCGGGGGGGTGAGGGCCCTCTAGAGCTTCCCGGAAAAAGTCAATTGCGTAAGGTGAGATAATAAAAAAAGAGGCTCAAATGAGCCTCTTCTGTGCCGCAGGAGGGACTTGAACCCCCACGAGCTCTATGCCCACTACGCCCTGAACGTAGCGCGTCTGCCAGTTCCGCCACTGCGGCTTACGTAAAAAGAATAACATGAAGACCGCCTTGTGTCAAATTCAGGGGAGAGCAAATCTAAGGGGCGGCGCCCGGGGGAGTCGGTGGAGCCTGCGGCGCCTGACTGACCGGCACACGCCGCGAGTCGATGTACCAGGTTGGGAAGGTGGCGAAACGCTCAGAAGGGGTGTTCAGCGCGCCGACCTGCACATTGTTCACGCGCGTGCTTACGCCGTAGGTGTATAACGG
This sequence comes from uncultured Caldilinea sp., assembly GCF_937128415.1. Taxonomy (GTDB): domain Bacteria; phylum Chloroflexota; class Anaerolineae; order Caldilineales; family Caldilineaceae; genus Caldilinea. Next base: position 60,270 of record NZ_CAKZMJ010000097.1, on the reverse strand, counting down.
ATGAAAGAGCGGCAAAGCGGGCAATTCCTCCGCAAAAATTTCTTGAAAACGAGCGTACAGCGCCTTGCGTTCGGCTTCATCGGCGTTCTGACGCGCCGTTTCCATCAATTGATCCGCCTCGGCGTTTTGCCATCCTGTGTAGTTCTGACCGGTGGCGTCGATCTGGCTGCTGTGCCACTGAGGAAACGGGTCTGGATCGCCGACCTGTTTCCAGTCGGTGAGGGCGGCTTCAAAGGCGCGCGGGGCCAGGAAATCCGTCACCAGTCCGCTGAACGTCACCGGTTGCAGGCTTGCGCGCACACCGATCTGCGCCCAGTCGGAAGCCAACCTGGCGCCGATCGCCTGGTGCCGTAAGTCATCCTTGACGAGCAGGATAAAGGCAAGCGGCCGGCCATCCTTCTCGCGCACGCCATCTCCATTGGCGTCGACCCAGCCCGCCTCATCGAGCAAGGATTGCGCGCGAGCCGGATCAAATGGATAGGTCTTCACGTCTTCGTGGAAGGCCCAATGGTTCGGTGAGAGTAAGCTGTGCGCCACGACGCCCTGTCCCGCCAACGCTTCCGCAATCAATTTTTCGCGATCGATGGCGTAGAGCAACGCCTGACGCACATTTTGATCCTGGAAAAATGGAACGTTGGGATTGTTCAGGTTGAGCAGGATATTCTCATAGCTCGAATCGATCGACGAAAACAGTTGAATGTCGTCCCGCTCCGCCATGCGCCTCACGTCCGTCGGCAGAATTGTGCTGAGCGCATCGATGCGCTGTTCATCGAACGCTGCGAGCATGCTGGCGTAATCGGGAAAAGAATAGAACTCCATGGCCAGGATGTAAGGCGTCGGTCCGCCGCCGAAGGGGGAAGGCTCCAACCGGACAGCATCGGGCAAAATTCTTGCGATTCGCATCGGCCCAGAGCCGATGGGGTTGGCGACCAGCGGTTTCGTCAACAACTCTTTGGCGGGAACATCTCGGTAAATGTGCTGGGGCAGAAGGCCGACCGTCATGAGATCGATGAACGGCGCAAAGGGTTGCGGCAAGGTCATCTGAATCGTGCGATCGTCGAGTTTCTCCACGGTGACATTCCGCCACAGCCCCGACAATCCCGGGATGTCGACCAGAGAGGGGTCTTGCAGCGTAGTGAATGTGAAATAGGCGTCATCGGCGGTGATCGGTCTGCCGTCGTGCCAGAAGAGATTGGGCTTCAAGCGAAACTGGTGGATGCGACCGTCAATGAGGCTCCAACTCTCCGCCAGGTCCGGCACGACGCGCCCGTTTTTGTCGAAGCGCATCAGGCCGCGGTGGACAAGCGCACACAGGTCGCTGTCAACCCCAAAATCGTTTTGACACCAGACCGGATGCAGAAATTGCGGCGCGCCGGCGACGCCTTCGCGAAAAACTCCGCCGCGGTCGGGCACGAGCACCGTCGGCACAGAATACACGGCGAATCCCAGCGTTACGACAAGCGCCCCGATTCCCGCAAGCGCGACAAAAACGAGCCATCGCATATGATGGCCCAGGGACTCAACCGGCGAAGCAATTTCTGAAGAGGCGGTGTGAAATGGAGGTGGAGAGTGCATGTGGAAAACAAGCTGACGAGATGGTGAAAGCAATGAAACGGATGGCTCCGCTTCATTGCGATCGACGTCAGATCGCTCAGCTGATCATCACAGTGACAAGACAGAGCAGCAAGAAGACGCCGGTGAGCACAAAGGTCAACTGCCAGAGCGTCTTTTCAATGCCGCGCCGCGTGCGGTAAATATCACCGCCCCCGAACACGGCGCCCAAACCGGCGCCGGTCTGCCCCTGAATCACGATGACTGCAATGAGGGCAATCGCAACGATATTCATTGCGATCATCATAAAAGTGACGATGTTCATTGAAATCTCATTCCTTTGCGCCGCCGCAGGCAATTCTGACGGTATGTGATCTTCTGTGATCTATGCTCACTTACGCGCTACGCGCAAGGCGCTCTGCACAAGAGCCGCTCACTATACACGAAGGCGTAGTATAGCAAGCATCTGAATAAACGCCAAATTCGCCTTGTCTTTTCACCAAGGATTTTAACAGCCGTGACTCAGCATCCACTGACGGCTATCGGACGGCGTCCGATGTCAAACGGTGTTCCGTGACAAAACAATTACGCCTGCGGAGCAGAGGAATCGCCGGATACACCCGACTGCTCGCTCGATTTTGGCGCCTGAGTTTTCTTGTCGCCTTCCATCCCCGCCTCTTTGCGAAATTCGCGGAGCCCTTTGCCGACGGCGCCAAACACTTCCGGCAGCTTGCCGACGCCAAAGAGCATGGCGACGATTACCAAGATGAGAAGCAGCTCAACGGGTCCCAGGTTGAATGGCATGAGAATCTATCTCCTTACGACTCTGGCGGACGCCGATCATTGCCGTGCGCTCATCGCAGAAGTGCAGTCGAGCAGAGTAACAATGAACTCGTCCGACGACCGAAGCACGAAATTTCCACTGCGGCGCCTGAGCCTATTAGACGCGGCAAGGCTTGTGCAACTCTCCCGGCCATTATAACATGAGAGAGGGAGGACGCAAGTTCAATCAGGATGCTTTTTGGGGCGGCGCGCTTCATTCTCACGACGAGAAAGACGTGCATATGCTAGAATAGATGCTGCTATGTTGACGGAATTGCGCATCCAAAATTTCGCCATTATCGATGAACTCCGGCTGGAATTTGGGCCGGGTTTAAATATTTTGACCGGCGAGACCGGCGCAGGCAAGTCGATCATCATCGACGCCGTCGGACTGCTGTTGGGCGACCGTGCGGCTGGAGAGTGGGTGCGCGCCGGCGCCGAGCTGGCGCGCATCGAGGCGACGTTCACCTTGCCCACCGATCCGGAGCGCGCCGCCGAGATCCGTTCATTGCTTGAAGCCGAAGGGCTGGACGACCCCGACAATCCCGACTGGGTGGTCTTGAGCCGAGAGGTGCGACTGAACGGACGCAATCTCTGCCGCATCAACGGGCGCAGCGTCAATCTGCAGCTTCTCGCCGATGTAGCCGGTCTCCTGGTCGATGTGCACGGCCAGGGAGAGCACCTGGGGCTGTTGCGTCCGCGCACGCACATTCATCTGCTCGATCGCTATGCGGGCTTGCTGGGGTTGCGCGCACAGGTGGCGGCACGCGTCGCCGAGCTGCGCCGCGTGCGCAGCGAGCTGCAACGACTTCGCCAGGATGCGCGCACCGTGGCGCAGCGCCTCGATCTCCTCAGTTTTCAGGTCGAGGAGATCGCCGCTGCACACCTGCGCCCCGGCGAAGACGCCGAACTCGAATCGGAGCGCCGACGGCTGGGCAACGCCGAGGCGCTCAACAATCTGGCGCTGACGGCGGTGGGCATCCTGGAGCAGGGAGACGGCGAGCTGCCGGGCGCCATCGACATGGTGAGCGAGGCCGTCGGCCGCATCGAAAAGCTGGCGCGCATCGATCCCGACATGGCGCCGCGCGCCGATGAGGGGCAGGCGCTGCTCGAACAGTTGAGCGAGCTGGCGCGCACGCTGCGCGACTACGCCGAGGCGCTGGAGTTCAACCCGGAGCGACTGGCCGAGGTCGAAGAACGGCTCGAGCTGATCGCCAATCTGAAGCGCAAATATGGGGACACCATCGAGCAGATCCTTGCCTATGCGATCAAAGCGCAGCAGGAGCTGGAAGAACTGAACAACTGGGAAGCGCGCACCGCCGACCTGGAGCATCGCGAAGAGACGCTGCTGCGAGAAGTCGGGGCGCTGGCGGCGGAGCTGAGCGAAAAACGCAAGGCCGCGGGCGAAGCGCTGGCGCGGCAGGTCGAACAGGAGCTGGCCGATCTGCGCATGGTGCGGGCGCGTTTCGGCGTCTCGATCGAGCAGGTCGAGCAGGCCGATGGCGCCTACTTGCCCGACGGGCGTCGCGTCGCCTTCGACGGCGCGGGGATCGATCGCGTCGAGTTTTTGATCAGCGCCAACCCGGGCGAGCCGCTCAAGCCGATGGCGCGCGTGGCTTCGGGCGGCGAAACCGCGCGCTTGATGCTGGCGCTCAAGAGCACGCTCGCCCACGCCGACGCCACGCCCACCTTGATTTTCGACGAAATCGACCAGGGCATCGGCGGCCGCGTCGGCGCCATCGTCGGGCAGAAGCTGTGGCGACTGACCGGCGCCGCCGCCAACGGCGACAATCCTGTGGCGCATCAGGTGCTCTGCATCACCCATCTGCCGCAGCTCGCCGCCTTTGGCGACCATCACTACACCGTCAGCAAACAGGTTATCCTGGAAAATGGCGAAGAGCGCACCCACACGGTCGTGCGCACGCTCAGCCCCGCCGAACGCATCGAGGAATTGATGGCGATGCTCGGTGCGCAGAGCGAGGCGGGCCGCCGCTCGGTGGAAGAGATGCTGTCCGAAGTGGCCCAAGTGAAAGGCGGGGCGTTGATGCTAGGCTGAGCCGACGCCCGCTTGACAACTGCGAAAGGCCTGGAATGAGCAACACCTGGCAAAAATATCTGACCGATTACAACGAAGGGCTCGGTCTGGTCTATGAACGCTTCGTGCTCAACGACTTTCTAGAGCGCCTGCGCCGTGCGTTTGACCTTCGCTCCGTGCTGGAGGCGCCGCTCTACGGCATGGCGGGCGTCAGCGGCATCAACGACGTGACGCTGGCGCAGGCCGGCGTGGAGGTCACCATGGTGGACGACGCGCCGGAGCGCATTCGCGGGGTGCAGCGCATCTGGGAGGAAGACCTGCGGCTTCCCGTCAATCTGGTCTGCATCTCGCCGGACACCTGGGGGCGCCTGCCCTTCGCCGCCCGCTCGTTCGATCTCACCTGGCAGTGGGCCGGCCTCTGGTACATCGCCGACCCGGCCGGTTTGCTGCGCGAGCTGGCGCGCACGAGCCGTAAATTGGTCTTCGTCGCCATGCCGAACAACATCCAGGTTGGCTATTGGATGCGCAAACTGGTGATCGACCGCGAGTTCTTCGCCACCCACGACGAAACATGGACCGACATCGGCCGCATCCGACGCATTCTGGAGGCGGAAGGGGTGGAGATCATCGAAGAGGGCGTGCTGGATACGCCGCCGTGGCCCGACACGGTGATGCCGGCCAGCGAAGTGCTCAAACGGCTTGGCGTGCGCAGTAAAGCGCTGGAGGAGCGGTTCACCGGCGACGGCTGGCGCTGGAGCACGATGGCCTACTACCTCAACCAGGAGCCGGACCTGCGCGAGCGCGTGATGAAGTACGCCTGGCTCGACCATGCGCCTCTGCCGTGGCAAATCAAGGCGATCTGGGCGCACCATCGCTACTTGCTGGGCCGCGTTGCCGCATAGACATCCGCAATGCCCAACGCGCCCATTGCCGGAAACTCCGTTCAAACTCGTGACAGACGGCTCGGAAGAGAGGACACCTGTCACGTGAAAACAACCCATCTCACCGTATCATTCAGAAAGAGGGAAGGAGGTCGTATGACGAGTGAACTGGCCGGGAAACCGGCGCCGCGGAGTCTACTGGTGAACATTCCTCGACTGATCGCAGCGTATTACACACACCTTCCCGATCCTGACAACCCGGCGCACCAGGTGGCGTTTGGCACGTCAGGCCATCGCGGCTCCTCCTTGCGCAATTCGTTCAACGAACATCACATCCTCGCCATCAGCCAGGCGATCTGCGACTATCGCCGCGAGGAGGGCATCGACGGGCCGCTCTTTTTGGGCATGGACACGCACGCCCTCTCCGAACCCGCCATGAGGACGGCGGTCGAGGTGCTGGCCGCCAATGACGTCGAGCTCGTCATCCAGGCCGGACTGGGCTATACGCCGACGCCGGTCATCTCTCACGCCATCCTGACCTACAACCGCAACCGACAGGCGCACTTCGCCGACGGCATCGTGATCACGCCTTCGCACAACCCGCCGGAGGACGGCGGCTTCAAATACAACCCCCCCAGCGGCGGCCCTGCAGACACGGCGGTGACCAAACGCATCGAGCGTCGCGCCAACGAGCTGCTGCGCGAGGGGCTCCGCTCGGTCAAGCGCCTTCCCTGGAGCAGAGCCAAAACTTCGCCGTGCACGCATGAATATGACTTCATTGCAGATTATGTCAACGATCTCAAGGATGTGATCGATTTCGAGGCCATTGCGGCCGCAGGTCTGCGCATCGGCGTCGACCCGATGGGCGGCGCGGCGGTCGCCTACTGGGAGCCGATTGCGGCAACCTATGGCCTCAACTTAACCGTCGTCAACGATGTCGTCGATCCCACCTTCAGCTTCATGACGGTCGATCACGACGGCAAGATTCGCATGGACTGTTCCTCGCCCTACGCCATGGCGAGCCTGATTCAGCTCAAAGATCGCTTCGACATCGCCTTTGGCAATGACCCGGACGTAGACCGCCACGGCATCGTCACGCGCAGCGTAGGCCTGATGAACCCCAACCATTACCTGGCCGTCGCCGTGCATTACCTCTTCCAACATCGCCCTGGCTGGCGCAGCGACGCCGCCGTGGGCAAGACGCTGGTCTCCAGCTCCATGATCGACCGTGTGGCGCAAAGCCTGGGGCGCACGCTGGCCGAAGTGCCGGTGGGTTTCAAGTACTTCGTGGAAGGGCTGCTCAAGGGCGACTTCGGTTTCGGCGGCGAGGAGAGCGCCGGCGCCTCGTTCCTGCGTCGCCGCGGCACGGTGTGGACCACCGACAAAGACGGCGTCATCCTGGGGCTGCTGGCGGCTGAAATCACGGCGGCGACGGGCAAGGACCCCGGCGAGCATTATCGAGCGCTGGAGGAGCGCTTTGGCCGCGCCTTCTACGCCCGCATCGATGCGCCGGCCACCCGCGAGCAAAAGGCGCGGCTCGCCAACCTGACGCCTGAACAGGTCAAAGCGGAAACGCTGGCCGGCGAACCGATCCGCGCCCGCCTGACGCGCGCGCCCTACAACCAGGAGCCCATCGGCGGCCTGAAGATCGTCACCGAAAACGGCTGGTTTGCCGCGCGGCCCTCTGGAACCGAAGATGTCTACAAAATTTACGCCGAAAGTTTCATCAGCGAAGATCATCTGCGGCAAATTCAGGAGGAGGCGCAGCAGATCGTGAGCGATGCGCTGAAATCAACATAGACGTTGTTCCAAGCACAGAAACGATTATTTTTATGCGAATCACAACTGCTGAAGAGGCCGTTCAGGTCATCAAATCAGGCGACAGGGTGTTCATTCACGGCGGCGCGGCGACGCCGGCGCAGCTCGTGCTGGCCATGACGGCGCGCGCGCCCGAGCTGCGCAACGTCGAAATCGTCCATCTGCACACAGAAGGCCCGGCGCCCTACGCTTCCCCGGAACATGTCGACAGCTTTCGCACCAACTGCCTTTTCGTCGGCGCCAACGTGCGCGAGGCGGTGAACGAAGGCGTGGCGGACTACGTGCCGGTCTTTTTGAGCGAGGTGCCCGGGCTCTTTCGCAAGGGCGTCATGCCGCTCGACGTAGCGCTCGTGCAGGTCTCTCCGCCGGACCGGCACGGCTTTTGCTCGCTGGGCGTCTCGGTGGATGTGGCGCGCGCCGCCGTGCAGGTGGCCCGCCATGTGATTGCACAGATCAACCCCAACATGCCGCGCACGCATGGCGACGGGCTGATCCACATCAGCAACATCGACAGCGCCGTGGTGGTGGACGATCCGCTGCCGGAGGTCGCGCCAGGAGAACCCGGGCCGATCGAGACCGCCATCGGACGCTATGTCGCCGAGCTGATCGAAGACGGCGCCACCCTGCAGATGGGCATCGGCGCCATCCCCAACGCCGTGCTCTATGCGCTGCGCAACCACCGCGACCTCGGCATCCACACCGAAATGTTCTCCGACGGCGCCATCGACCTGATCGAACGCGGGGTCGTCAACAATGAAAAGAAACGCATCCACCCCGGCAAAGTCGTCGGCGCCTTCGCCATGGGCACGCGGCGGCTCTATGACTTTATCGACGACAATCCTCAGGTGGTGCTGCTCGACGTCGCCTACGTCAACGATACGGCCGTGATTCGCCGCAACCCCAAAGTGACGGCGATCAACAGCGCCATCGAGGTGGATCTGACCGGTCAGGTCGGCGCCGACTCGATCGGCACGCGCCAGTACTCCGGCGTCGGCGGGCAGATGGACTTTGTGCGCGGGGCTTCGCTTTCCGAAGGCGGCAAGCCGATCATTGCGCTGCCATCGACGACCAGCTCCGGCATTTCGCGCATCACGCCGTATCTGCGCCTCGGCTCCGGCGTGGTGACGACCCGCGCCCATGTCCATTACGTCGTCACCGAATACGGCATCGCCTATCTGTACGGCAAGAACTTGCGCCAGCGCGCCCGCGCTCTGATCGACATTGCGCATCCGGACCATCGCGAGGAGCTGGAAAAAAAGGCGTGGGAGCGCTTCAAACGCTGGCCGGAGCATGCGTTCGCATGATGCGCCCGCCTGTTGAACGTCTCACCCTGACATCGCTGACGCCGCAACACGCCGCAGACGCCGCCTGGCTGCACACGGTGGGGCAGCCAGGCTCTTTTTTGACCGCTCTCGGCGACGAGGTGCTCACCGTCCTGTACCGCGTTCTGCCGCAGTCCAGGGTTGGGTTTGGCTTCGCCGCCGTAGACCCGCTGCAGCCGCAGAAGCTGTTGGGCTTCGTCAGTGCGACGACCGGTGTGGCCGCGTTGTTCCTGGAAATGGGGCTGCGCCGCTTTCCGGACTTTGCGCCGGCCCTGGCGCGGCGCTTCGTTCAGGAGCCGACGCTGGCGCTGCGCGCGACAGAGACCGTCCTCTATCCTTTCCTGCATGAGACGTCCGACGCTCCATCGCCGACGGGCGAGCTGCTTTCGATCATGGTGAGGCCGGAGCTGCGCAGCCTGGGCGTCGGCGGGCTGCTCGTTGCTGCGCTCAAGGCCGAATGCCGGCGGCGAGGCGTGGCTGCGCTCGACGTGACGGTCGCCGCCGCCAATCGGGGCGCGCAGCGCTTTTATGTGCGTCATGGGTTCACCTACGTACAAACGTTCTCGCTGTATGGACAGCCGATGCATCTATATCGCACGCTTCTTTCAGAAAATCGGGCGGCAGAAAGGTAGAAGCGCACAAAGCGCGTTCCGCAGGAGCCCTCTTTGGCGGCTCGTGCAGCGCAGCGTATAATGCACGTTTGTGCTGTATTGCACGAGAGGGGACATGAGCCAGCAACGCTATCGCTATTGCCCGCAATGTGCACATGCGCTCGAAGACCGGCTGGTCGAGGGCAAACTGCGGCGGGTGTGTCCGGCCTGCAACTTCATCTATTTCCCAGATCCCAAAGTGGCCGTCGTGGCCTTGATCGAGCAGGCGGAGCGCGTTCTGCTCATTCGTCGCGCCGTCGATCCGGCGCGCGGGCTTTGGGCGTTGCCCGGCGGCTATATGGATGCAGGCGAAATGCCCAAAGACGCCCTGCAGCGCGAGGTGCAGGAAGAAGTCGGCATCCTGATCGACGTGGGCGAACTTCTGGACATCTTTCCGATGGTCAACAGCGGCGGCGTCAGCCTCGGCATTGTGCTGGCGTATCACGCGCGTCCGCATGCCGACGCCGGCGAGCCGACCGCCTGCGACGACGTTGACCAGGCGCGCTGGTTTTCCGTCGACGAGCTGCCGACAGCGCTGGCGTTCGATTCCACCAAAGCGTTGTTGGCGCGCTGGAGGCGCAAATTTGATTCTGGCATAGGAGGTTCACAATGACGACATCGTCTGAGGCGGCGATGACAGAAGCGATTGTAGAAACGGCGTCCACGCCCCGGTCGGCGAGTGCGCCGTCGATCGGCGTCAAGACGTTTTTGATCACGGGCGGCGCCGGCTTTTTGGGCATCAATTTGACGCGCTATCTGCTGGCGCGTGGCCACAAGGTCGTCAGCCTGGACATTGCCGATTTCGACTATCCGGAGCGTGATCAAATCACGGAGATCAAGGGCGACATTCGCGACAAGAGCGCCGTGGATCGAGCCATGAAGGGCGTCGACATCGTCGTGCACACGGCGGCGGCGCTTCCGCTCTATGCGCCGGAGGACATCTACACGACGGACATCGACGGCAGCCGCAACGTGCTCCAGTCGGCGTACGAACATCGGGTCGAACGGTTGATCCACATCTCCTCGACCGCCGTCTACGGCATCCCCGACCACCATCCGCTGTACGAAACCGATAAACTGCAGGGAGTCGGCCCCTATGGCGAGGCCAAAGTGTTGGTGGAGGAGTTATGCCAGCAGTATCGAGAGAAGGGCATGTGCATTCCGATCATTCGCCCCAAATCTTTCGTCGGGCCGGAGCGACTGGGCGTGTTTGCCTTGCTCTACGACTGGGCGAAGGACGGCAAGAATTTCCCGGTGCTCGGCTCCGGCAACAATCGCTATCAGCTGCTCGACGTTGAAGACCTGTGCGACGCCATTTATCTGACCGCCACGCTGCCCTGCGACAAAGTCAACGACGTCTTCAATATCGGCGCCAAGGAGTTCGGCACGATCAAGGAGGACTATCAGGCGGTGCTCGACTACGCAGGCAAGGGCGGAAAAATCATCCCGATCCCGGCGGGCCCGGCCATCTGGCTGTTGCGCATGCTGGAGAAGGTGAACCTGTCGCCCCTGTACAAGTGGGTGTACGAAACGGTCACCGAAGATTCTTTTGTTTCGATCGAAAAAGCGGAGCGGGTGCTCGGCTTCCGGCCCAAATACTCCAACAAAGAGGCGTTGATCCGCAACTATCAGTGGTACATCGACCATCTGCACGAGTTCGAGGGCAAGTCCGGTGTGTCGCACCGCACGCCGTGGAAGCAGGGAGCGCTGGCGCTGGCGAAGTGGTTTTTCTAAGGGCAGACGCCAAATGAATTCTGCGTCTGGAAGGAGAAGCTGCGCTGCAACGCGGCGGTGAAGACGTCGGCCGACTCGAGCCGGTTTCTCCTCCCAGACGCCGGATTTCCAATCGGCGGACGCGTTCTTCTGAAAAATTGCGGCGATTTACGCCTTATCGACCGGGATCTCCTGAGACGCCGGCTCCTCTCCGGCGGTCTCCGTCGTAGAGGGCTCCACCTTCTTTTTGGCCTCCAATTCTTGAGCCGCTTTTTCGAGCTGTTCGCTCAAAGTATGAAGCCCCTTGGTCAGCGCCTCCAACAATTCATTGACCACTTTGCTGGAAGCCACCTTCTCGCCGACTTCGCCGGCTTTGGCCTGCAATTCCTTCGCCTCTTGCGAAGAGGCGACCTTCTGAAACGAGCTTTCCAGCGTAGAGACGATCGTTTCGGCGCCGGTGCGCAAATTTTCCTCGAGCTGTTTGCGCTGTTCGCTGTTCCACCAGGATTTGCCGAGCGAAGCGAGGCGATTGGCCGCCTCGGCGAGCTCATCCAGCAGTTCTTGGGTGGTCCGCTTGGGGTTGGCTTCGGCGCCGCTCTCCGCTTGAGATGACGTCGATTCGGGATTTTGGGGGGTCGGCTGATTCGTTTCCATGAGAGTTTCTCCTCTGACTCAGATCGCCATCAACTACACTCCTCACATACGTCGCCCTCGACGAAAAGTTGCATAGAGCAAGTCGAAATCAAGACTTTTGATTATGATTGCGTCCCTGGCGCAGCGCATCAACCAGAAGCGCTCCTGTCATGAAGCGCGCAACTGGCTCAGAATCAAAATTGCCCTGGCGACGACCTTATTGTACCCTTTGGAGCGAACAGAAACAACCCTCTGAACGCCCAAAAAATCTTCGGAGAGCATTTGCGAATGAACAGACGGCTGCTTTTCACCGGTCTTGCCACCTCGGCGGCGGCGTGGGCGCTCTTGCACACGCCGCGCGGGCGCTTTTCCTGGCCCCTGCGCAACGCAACGCCGCGCCCCGTGGCTTTGATCACCGGCGCATCGGCCGGCATCGGCGCCGAGTATGCGCGTCAACTGGCGGCGCGCGGTTTTGACCTGGCGCTGGTGGCCCGACGCGCCGATCGCCTATACGAACTTGCCCGGTCGCTGACAGCCGCCCACGGCGTCCACTGCGAAGTCATCGCCGCCGACCTCGCGCACGACGAGGGCGTCTCACTTGTCGAGGCGCGCATCCGCGCCATGGACGCCCTCGCCATCCTCGTCAACAACGCCGGCTTCGGCACGATTGGCCGGCTGGTGAACGTCGACCCCGGGCGGCAGCAGGAGATGATCTACCTGCACGTCATGGCGCCGATGCGGTTGACGCAGGCCGCCCTGCCCGGCATGATGGAACGGCGTCATGGGGCGATCATCAACGTGGCCTCCGTCGCAGCGTACTGGCGCTTTGTGGGCAATGTCAACTACGCCGCCACCAAAGCCTATCTGGTCGCCTTTTCCGAGGGGCTGCAGATCGAACTGCGCAGCAGCGGCGTGCATGTGCAGGCGCTCTGTCCCGGCTTCACGCGCACCGAGTTTCATCACACCGAGGAGTTCAAAAAGCGCCAGGCCCGGCAGTATCCCGACTTTCTCTGGATGTCGGCGGAGGAAGTCGTGCGCCAATCGTTGGATGCGCTCGGCAACGGCCGGGTGGTCATTGTGCCCGGCCTGTTCTATCGCGCGTTGGTGCTGGCCCTGCGCACGCCGGTGCTCGGGGAAACGCTGATGCGCGTGGCGGGGATGGTGCTCTGAAGGGAGGGGCCGGCTGAGCAGCGGCCCTCCACACGCTCGAAAACAAATCGCAAGAACTACTCGATAGAAAGCGACGGAACCTATGCCCTCTTCTGTTCACATCGACGCCAACTGGCGCTATCACGACTTGCGCGCAGTGGTGATCGAAAACAACCTGCTGCGCCTGGTGCTCCTGCCCGAACTGGGCGGCAAGCTCTGGTCGCTGGTCTACAAGCCGGTGGACCGCGAGGTCTTCTGGCACAATCCGCGCATGGCTCCGCGGCCGGCCCCCTACGGCGCCGCCTACGACGACTGGTTCTGCGGCGGTTGGGATGAACTCTTCCCCAACGATGCGCCGACGACGTTCACAGGCGATGTCTATCCAGACCACGGCGAATGGTGGGCGATGCCCTTCGAATGGGAGATCGTTGCGCAACGGCCAGAAGAGGTCACCGTGCGCTGCTGGCGCTACGGCGTGGTGACCAACACGACGATCGAACGCCAGATCACGGTGCGGGCAGGGCAGCCAGGGTTTTCCATCCATTATCGCCTCCACAACGCCGGACCGCAGCCGCTGGACTTCCTCTGGAAGCTGCACCCGGCGCTGGCGATTTCGCCCCATGCCCGCATCGACCTGCCCGCCTGCACCGTGCTGCCGGAGGCCGGCTTCAACGACAGGCTGGACGGGCGTTCCTTCGCCTGGCCAACGGCGCGCAGCCCCCGCGGTGAAGCGGTGGACATGCGCATCGTCCCTCCTCCTGAAGCCGCCACCTGCGATTTTTACTACGCCACCGATCTGGCGGCGGGCTGGTGCGCCCTGACCGATGCGCAGGCCGGCTATGGCTTTGGGCTGGCCTTTGACCCGACGATCTTTCGCAGCGTCTGGGTCTTCGGTGCATACGGCGGCTGGCGTGGACACTACGTCACCATCCTGGAGCCGTGCACGGCCTATCCCTATCGGTTGGAGCAAGCGGTGGCGCAAGGGACGGCCAGCCGGCTTGCCGCGGGCGCCAGCGTCGAGACCACCGTGACCGCCGTGCTCTATCCCGGGCGAGCGTCGGTGACGGAGATCTCTCCGGATGGCGAAGTAAGATGAAGAACTCATGAGAGCTTGCGAACAAGATCGGAGGAGGAGGAGCGGAGATGGGAGAGTTAACCGGCAAAGTGGCGTTGGTGACCGGCGCCGCCCGCGGCATCGGACGGGCCGTGGCGGAGGCGTTTGTGCGCGAAGGCGCGGCCGTGATGATCGCCGACTTGTTGTCGGACGCAGGCGAGGCGACCGCAGCCGAATTGCGCGCAAATGGAGGGCAGGTCGCCTTTGTACAAGGGGATGTGACGCGCGACGCCGAGGCGATGGTGGCGGCGACGGTGGCCGCCTTTGACCGCCTCGATATTTTGGTGAACAACGCCGGCGTCTTTTACAACGCCGACGCCCTGACTATCCCGTTTGAGGAGTGGCTGAAAGCCGTGGACGTGATTTTCTACGGGACATTTCACTGCAGCCGCGCCGCAGCTCGCGTCATGGTCGAGCAGAGGCAAGGGGGGCGCATCGTCAACGTCTCGTCGGTGAACGCGTTCTTGGGCATGGCGCAGTCCAGCCACTACAACGCCGCCAAGGGCGCCGTCGATCAGCTCACGCGCTGTCTGGCCGTCGAGTGGGCGCCCTACGGCATCCTGGTCAACAGCGTAGCGCCCGGCTTCGTGGACACGCCGATGTCGATCGTCAACGGCGTCAACGAGCTGGAGACGCCCGAATTTCAGGAGTTTTACGTCAGGCGGCGACGCATCCCTCTCGCTCGCGCAGCGCAGCCTGCAGAGATCGCCGAGGCGGTCTGCTTTCTGGCTTCCCCGCGCGCCAGCTACATCACCGGCCACACGCTCGTGGTGGACGGAGGCTTATCTATCACGTTTTAATCGATAGACGGCGCCGGATGCAAAATCGCTGACCAACAGGCTGCCATCGCGCCACACGAGCAGGTGCTGCGGATTGCGCAATCCGCTTAAAAAAGGCGCCACTTCCCCGCGTGCATGGTCGCCTTCGAGCGTCGCCTTCACCTGCACGACCTCCCCGCGGTTCCACAGCGCCACGAGCAAGACCGTCTCGTCCCACGGCGCAACCGTCACGCTCGTCGGCGTGGCGCCCGGCGGGAAGAGGGCGACAGGCGCTTGCGTAGCGGCGCACCGTTCGACTGCGCCGCCGTAGCGCTGCACCGGCTCGCGGTCGCCTGCACACTGAGGCCAGCCATAATCTGCCCCGACGACCACGAGATTCAGTTCGTCCGGCGGGAAACCATTGCCGATCGGATCGTCGCCGATCTCCGTCGTCCAGATGCGCCCCTGGGGATCTATCGCGTGAGCGTAGGCGCCCTTCAAGCCGGTGGCCAGCGCCCTGGGATGGCTCGGCTGCTGCGGCGTCAACGCCCAAAGCGTCGCCGAGCCGGGCGCGGCTGCGCCTCCCAGCCGCGCGCCGGTGGTGGCGTACAGAATTTCCCCATGGGGCGTGACTGTAAGCGTTCCGTTGGAGCGACCGTTAAAAGGCAGATCGGTGAACACCGGCTCCGGCGGGCCGACGGACGCGTCGGAGCCGATCGGCGCCGTCAGCAGATCGCGGCCGGACGCGATCCAAAGTCGCCCCGCATGCACGGCGACGCCGGTGGGCTTGAACAAGTTCTCCAGCAGGACGCGACGGCCTCCGGTCTCGAGCTCAACGGCGAGCACCTGCCCTTTTCCCTCATTTTCGCCGCCGTTGAGCTGCGCCACCCATAGGCGACCATCCGGGCCGACGATCATCTGGGTGGGGCCATTCAGGCCGGCGACAATCAATTCGACGGTGAAACCCGGAGGCGTCGCAAGGTCGGCCGTAGCAGGAGGGAGCGGGGACGTTGTTCGGAGCTGGGGCATCGAACAGGCGGAGAACGTCCATAGGAGCACCCCGGCCAACAACAGGTAAAAACAGGATTGCCTGCGCCAGGCGCAACTCAGGCGATGTCTGCACAGGAGCATCGGGATTCCTCAATAGACGTTCGACCGACTACCCCTCCCAGTGCTCGGCGAAATACAACAACGTGCGCAGCATGTTGTCGAAGACGGCCAGCCGCGCCACTTCATAGCCGTGGCTGTTCTCTCGCACCTGGCCAAAGCAAGCGATGCGCTGCGCCGCCCCCACCTCAAAGACCATGCTGGCGTCGCTGGCGCTGACGTCATAGGCGACCGGCTGCAGCGCCGCGCCTACGGCATTGGCCGCCGCGCACAAATCTGCGATCAACCGTGGATCGTAGGGCGCCACGCGGTCGCGCGTCCAGACGCCGGGGCGGCCATCCAGTTCCAGCGGCGCGCCGGGCGTGATCGGACACCCGTCGATGGCGATAAAGACGTCGGGCCGTTCGCGTTGCGCCAAAACTTTGGCGCCCATGCCGCCAACCTCCTCCTGCACGGTGAAGGCGACGAGCGCCGGACAATGCGGCCGACGTCGCTCCTCCGCCAGCGTCTTCAACAATCGCAACAACGTCACGACGCCCATGCGGTCGTCAAAGGTCCAGGCTGCGACCAATGGATCAGTCGGGTCGCCGAACAGCACGGGGCCGCAGTGGGAGCGCAGAGGAACGCCCAACGAGCCAGGACGCACGCCGGCCTCGGCAAGTTGGGCCGGCGTCAGACCGGTGAGCACGCGCACGTTGGCCCAATCGATCGCCTGCCCCGACGCGCCGTGGCCCGCGCCCATCGAGAGCACGCCGATGACAGTGGCATGGTCGCCCAGAATTTCCACGGGCGTTTCCCCCAGCTTCCACGGGAAAAGTCCCCCGGAACGGCTCACGCGCAGCCGGCCATCCGGCTCAATTGCGTGCACCGCCAGCCCGATCTCGTCCATGTGCGCTGCGTAGCAGACCAGGGGGCCGTCCCCCGTCCGCCCTTCCAGGCGCACCCAGACGTTGCCGCAGCCGTCGCGCTGTGGCGCATAGCCCCATTGCTGGAGATGCTGGCAGACGCGATCCGCCAGTTTGCGCTCCATGCTCGACGGGGAAGGATGCGCCAGCAGATCGACGAAAAGCTCCAAGGCAGGGTGCTGCTGAGCGTTCATGGCTGTTCTCCCACCGCGATCGGACGTCGAGAGTCTGCGATCCATTCGCTCCACGAGCCGACGTAGAGTCGCCCCATGCCCAGGCCTGCGATCTCCATGGCGATCAGGTCATGCACGGCGCTGACGCCGGAGCCGCAGTAAAAGATCACCTCCTGAGGAGAGGCGTCGCCAAGCAGCGCCTCGTAGCGCTCCCGCAGTTCGCCGGGGGAAAGAAAACGGCCATCGGCGTCAAGATTCATGGCGTAGGGCGCGTTGATGGCGCCGGGAATGTGCCCCGCCGCCGGATCGATGGTTTCGTTTTCGCCTCGATAGCGATCCGGCGAGCGCGCGTCGAAAAGACGCAAGGAGGATTCCTGGAGGCGCTGAACGATTTCGTCGGTGGTCGCCTGCAACGAAGGGCGGGGGCGGGGGGTGAAAGGACGCGGCGGACGCGTCTCCACCCCGCTGCGGGTGGGGCGCCCCTCCGCCTGCCAGAGCCGCCAGTCGCCGTCCAGCAGCGCAACGGCGTCGTGGCCCAGCCAGCGCAGCATCCACCACAGCCGACCGGCGAAGACGCCGCTCTGGTCATCGTAGACGACAACTTGCACTCGCTCATCAATCCCCCACCTCGAGAGCGTCGCCGCAAATGTTTCCACTGAAGGCAACGGATGCCGTCCGGTCTGGCCCGGAAGGACCGGGCCGGAGAGGTCTTCGTCGAGATGCGCATATACGGCACCGGGAATATGCGCCGCCAGGTAGTCGCGGCGTCCTTTGCCTGGGTCCGCCAGCGCAAAACGGCAATCCACAATCGCCCAGCCGGGGTCCTCCAGATGCGCCGCCAGCTCGGCTGTAGAGATCAACGTCGTAAACATAGCCTTCCACTCCGGTCATCCTACTTTACAAAGCGACGTAAAGAAACACAAATTCACTCTCCATTCTCTTCACCGCTCTGCGCGCATCATTCATTTCAAGGATTCAAATGTCGTTTGAAAAATTCGGTGATCCGGCTGTAGCAATCGACCTTGTTCGGATATTTGATGACATCGTGACCTTCGTCCTCGTAGACGACATACTCCACCGTTTTGCCCTGGCTGCGCAGGTGCTCGACGAGGTCACGCGACTCGCGCTCGACGACGCGCGGGTCGTTGGCGCCCTGGATCACAAGCAGCGGGCAGGCGAGCTGATGCAGATAGGTGCTCGGCGAGCGCTCGATCAAAAACTCTCGATCCTTCTCCGGGTGACCGACGGCGGTGTAAAAGTACGTCTTCCACGTTGCGGGAATGCGCTCCATGAAGGTGAGCAGATTGTAGGGACCGAACATATCGCACGCTGCCTTCCAGAGCTCGGGGTGGCGCCCTGCCAGCGTGAGCGTCATATAGCCGCCGTAGGAACGCCCCATCACGCCGACGCGCGTCATGTCCAGCCGCTCATCCTTGCGCAGCAGCTCATAGGCGGCGATATGGTCGAGACGGTCGGCGCCGCCCCAGTCGCGATCGACGCGCTTCATGTAGGAGATGCCGTAGCCGGTGCTGCCGCGCACGTTGGGAACCCAGACGGCGAATCCGTTGAGCGTAAAAAACTGGATCAGCGGCATCGAAAACCAGGTGAAATCGGGACGCTCCTGGCTCTGCGGGCCGCCGTGGATGTAAAAGATGACCGGCCTTGGCCCTGCGTAGCCAAGCTCTGCTGCAGGCAGGTAGAGCCGTGCAGAGATGCGCAGGCCGTCATGGGATGTGTATGGATAGTCTTCTCCAGGCGAGAGCAAGTCGGCGGGGATGCCAAGCACGCGCTCGTTCGTCTGGCGGAGGCGTGAATCATCGGATTCGATGATGTAAATTTGCGAAGGGGAGGTCGCCGTGGAGAAGGAAAGCGCCATGCTCTTCGAGACGGGGTCTGCGCTGATCGACTCGATCACGCCGTTGCTCAGCTCCCCCTCGCCGACCAGAACCCGATCGACCCGAAAGAGCAGATTGGCGCGATCGAAGACGCCGGCGTAACACCACGAAACGCCGTCGATGTTGTAGGTGAGCCGGTGGCGATCGCCAAAGCTCCGCTTCAACGACGTCATCTCTCCCTGGCCGCGATGCATCGTCCCCTGCACCTCCACTTGTTGCACCTGGTCTGGCGCATCGAGCCGGAAATATGCGAGGCCATAGTGTTCACTGAAGAGCGCCGAAACAAAAAGCACTCCTTCATCCTCAATCAGGATGGCGTCGCCCAGGCCGTTGGGGGCGACCGCCTGTCCCTCGAGGCGCTGCTCAAGCGGAAGGCCGAAGAGCAGCGTGCGCTCCGTTTCGCCCTGGCGCCACAGCCACCAGACCACATCACCGAAGGTGTACTGGTCGGCGAGGAGAATCACGGAGAAGTCATCGTTGTGGGCGACGGGATGGTTGCCATACAGGCTGACCCCAAGGCTGGTCAGTTCCAGCGAATTCAGGTCCGCCAGAAAGCTTTCGTAGTACGGCGACGTGCGCGGATCGACGCTGAAAAGCGCCAGGTTGCGCTCTGGGTCACAGGCCGCGCAAAAAACCTGCTGCCCGGCGAAACGGTCGCCGAAGACTGGGGTCGGCAGCCCGCCTTCGATCGGCACAAAGACCGGTTGGTAGTTTTCGTCGCCGTCGCGGTCGAGCATCAACAGGATTTTGCCCAACGAAGGCAACACCCGGTACGCAACAGCGTCGCCCAAATGATGCGGATTGGGCAGCGCAATGTCCGGCGGAATCAACGGCTCCGGCACACTGCCGCCGACCCGCATCGAGTACAGGCTTAAACGTCCCGACATGTCGCTGATGAAGTACAGCCTGTCCCCGACGCGCTGGGGCGAAACAAACTGACGCGCAGCAAGCAAGGATTGAAGCGGATAAGAGCTCATCGTTTGGTCGCTTTCTGGGTTCAACTCTTTTGGCACTGCCATGCAACAAGAACTATGGAGGGATTGTACGCTAATTCTCAAGAGGAGCCAACGTAAGCGCAGATACGGATCGCAGCCGAATTGTGCGCTATTTTCATTAGAGGTTTGACAAGAAAGCATTGTCGAGTATACTTGGGCGCACAGAATGAAAGTGCGCTGAAGATAGCTTTCTACAACAATCGTATGCAACGAGAGTTTTGCTTTTCGGCGAATCAACTGACTTGCTTGTGTCGATAGCGGGAACAGCCAGCATGGCGCTGGTGGTCTCCCGCTGTTTCCGATTGCAAGCGATGAGCCTGAGCAAAACTCCAACAATTTCAGCAGAATGAGAAGTTCGCAATTTTCTTGACCTTCCTTCTGCGCCGTTCATGCAAATAGTTTGGTCTGCGCCGGGTTCATCGTTGAATGACCCGGCGTTTTCTTTGATGTGATTTTTTGATGTCAATGTAGCAAAGCAATCAAGGAGGGTGTTTGACCTTATGGCGACTGTATATGTGCCAACGCCGTTGCGCCGATTGACCGGCGGTCAGGCGAAGGTGGAAGTGACGGGCAGCGACGTCGGCTCGATCATCCAGGCCATCGACGCCCAATATCCGGGCGTGGCCGACCGTCTACTCGACGACGACGGCAATATCAAACGATTCATCAACGTTTTCGTCAACGACGCCGAAATTCGCGGATTGCAAGGTTTGCATACGCCCGTGGGCGAAAACGACAAGGTCTCGATCGTCCCGGCTATGGCGGGTGGACAGGAGTGAATGATGCCGCAACTGAACCGTGATCAATTGCTGGAGCTTGCCCGCCGCGAAGTGCCCGAAGTGACGGCGCAGGAGGTCAAAGAGCTGCTCGACCGGCGGGCGCCGGTGACGGTAATCGACGTGCGCGAGCGCGACGAATTTGTGCAGGGGCATCTTCCCGGCGCGCTCTTCATCCCGCGCGGCTATCTGGAGCTGCAGATCGAGCAGTACGTCCCCGACCGCAATGCGCCGATCGTGGTCTACTGTGCAGGCGGCGTGCGCTCTTTGTTGGCGGCGCGCAGCCTGAAGGAGATGGGCTACGCGAACGTCAGTTCGATGATCGGCGGCTTCACCGGCTGGAAGAACGCCGGCTTCAAATTCACCGTGCCTCGCGTGCTGACCGAAGAGCAGCGCATCCGCTACTCGCGCCACACGTTGCTGAAAGAGGTGGGCGAGGCCGGCCAGATCAAACTTTTGGAAGCCAAAGTGCTCCTGATCGGCGCAGGTGGGTTAGGCAGCCCGGCGGCCATGTATCTGGCGGCGGCGGGCGTCGGCACGCTGGGCATCGTCGATTTCGACGTGGTCGATCTTTCCAACCTGCAACGCCAGCTCCTGCACGGCAACAAAGACGTCGGCCGGCCTAAGGTCGAATCGGCCGCAGATCGCATCCGCGACATCAACCCGGACGTCAAGGTGATCCCGCACAACACGCCGTTGACCAGCGAGAACGCGCTCGACATCATCCGGCAATACGACATCGTGCTCAACGGCTCGGACAACTTCCCGACGCGCTATCTGGTCAACGACGCATGCCACATGCTCGGCAAGCCGCTGGTGGACGGCAGCATCTTCATGTTTGAGGGACAGGCGACGGTCTACATGCCCGACATTCCCGAAAAGGGCATCGTGGGCGGCCCGTGCTACCGCTGCCTCTACCCCGAACCGCCGGCGCCGGGCGAGGTGCCGAGCTGCGCCGAGGCGGGCGTGTTGGGCGTGTTGCCGGGCATCGTCGGCTCGATCCAGGCCATCGAGGCGATCAAGTTGATCCTCGGCATCGGTGAGCCGTTGGTGGGACGCCTCTTGCTCATCGACACGCTCGACATGAGCTTCCGCACGCTCAAAGTGCAGCGCGACCCCAACTGCCCGCTCTGCGGCGAGCATCCCACGGTGACCGAACTGATCGACTATGACCAGTTCTGCGGGTTCCCGGCGCGAGAGCACAGTGCGGAGTTGGTGGCGGCGTAGGCGAAAAGATGTGAAGAAGGGAGAGGGGCTCAGAGCGACAGCGGATTCTCTCGCTCCAGGCTCCGGGAGCTAACCAGGATGATTCGCACCATTGAACGAAGGCGAACCGAGGCGAGCAATATTCTGTCTCTGGTCGGCAACACGCCGCTGCTGGACTTGAGCGGGTTCGCCCATGCGCGCGGGGTTGCGCCGGGGGTGAGCCTCCGCGCCAAAGCGGAGTGGACCAATCCAGGCGGTTCGGTGAAAGCGCGCGCTGCGCTGCGCATGGTCGAAGACGCCGAGCGAGACGGCCGACTGACGCCGGACAAGATCATCATCGACTCCAGCTCCGGCAACACGGGCATTGCGCTGGCGCTGATCGGCGCGGTCAAAGGCTACACCGTGCATCTGGTCATGCCCGCCAACGTGAGCGCCGAGCGCAAAGCGCTGGTCAAGGCCTATGGCGCCCACCTGATCGAATCCGATCCGCTGGAAGGCTCGGACGGCGCCATCGAAGTGGTGCGGGAGATCGTGGCCGAAGCGCCTTCTCGTTATTTCTACGCCAATCAATACAACAATCCGGCCAACTGGCAGGCGCACTACGACACCACCGGCCCGGAAATCTGGCGGCAGACGGCGGGCGCCGTCACCCATTTCGTGGCGGGGCTGGGCACGACGGGCACCTTCATGGGCACGGGCCGCTATCTGAAGGAGCGCAACCCCGACGTCGAGCTGGTGGCCGTGCAACCGGAGGACGAACTTTCGGTGATCGAAGGGCTGAAGCATCTGGAGACGGCCATCACGCCGGGCATCTATGACCCCCATCTGGTGGATCGCTTCCTGGGCGTCGCCGCGGAGGATGCATGGCGGACGACGCGCGCGCTTGCCCGTAAGGCCGGTCTGTTTGTCGGCATCAGCGCCGGCGCTGCGGTGCACGCCGCCATCGAGCTTGCTCGCGAGCTGCGCAGCGGCTGCATCGTGACCATCCTGCCGGACGACGGCAGCAAATATGTGAGTCTGGGCCTTTTTGGATAAGACAGACATCTACATTTCAGGCGTGGAAGCGCAACGCGCAAGGGGGAAAGCCATGAAGGTCGATCAAACTGCATTGAAATTCAACCAGGCCAGCATCATCCTGCTGCTGGCGCTGGCGTTTCTGCTGAACTCGGTGTGGCTGGTGGCGTTGGTGGCGGCTGTGATGGTGGTCGGCACGGTGTGGCCGGAAGCCGGCCTGTTCAAGCTGATCTACGCTCGCATCTTCAAGCCGTTGGGCTGGCCCAAGCCTCACCTGATCGAAGACGATCCCCGCCCACACCTCTTTGCCCAAGGGCTGGGCGGCCTCTTTCTGGTGGCGAGCGCCATCGCCCTCTGGCTTAACGCGTCGGTCGTCGGCTGGACGCTGGCGGCGATTGTGATCGTGCTGGCTGCAGTCAATCTCTTCCTAGGTTTCTGTCTGGGCTGCTTCCTCTACTACCAGTTGGGACGGCTCGGCGTGAAACCGTCCCTGCCCTCCTGGCAGACGGCCTCGACCCAGGTCAATGCAACCCAGAAGAACAGGAAAGGATAAGCCGTGTTGGAGCGTCTGTTGATCGTGTTCGCCGTAGCGCTGGCGGCGGCGTTGTTGTACGGGCTTTGGCGCATCTGGCAGCATCGTCGCCTGCGAAAACTGCGAGGCGTAACTGCGCCCGTTCATCTGCCCCCCGGCGTTGCCGGCGGCAAGCCCACCGTGCTATACTTTTCCACCAGCGAGTGCGCACAATGTCGTCTACAGCAGACGCCGATCCTGACGCAGCTCCAGGCGAAATTCGATGTGGCCGTGCATCAGATCGACGCCCTGGAGCAGCAAACGCTCGCGAATTTTTATGGCATTATGACCGTGCCGACGACGGTGGTGCTCGATGCGGAGCTGCGCCCGGTGGCCATCAATCACGGCGTTGCGCCGTTGCAAAAATTGCAGAGCCAGGTCGTCGGCTCTCCATGAACTCTGGAGCCATGTCAAAAGTCGATCTTCTCATCCGTCACGCGCTGGTCGTCACCCAAGACGACCAGCGTCGCATTTTGGAAGATGGCGCCATCGCAGTCGAAGGCCCACACATTGCGGCCGTCGGCTCCACCGCCGAGCTGGACGCCCAATGCATCGCCGACCGCACCATCGACGCAAACGGACGCGCGCTCTTTCCCGGCCTGCTCAACATTCACACCCACCTCTTTCAGTCCGCCGTCAAGGGGCTGGGCGAAGATATGCCCGTCGAACAGTGGGTGCAGGCGGTCACCTTCCCTACAGCGCGCGCCATCAACGCCGAAGAAGCGTATTTGCTGTCGCTGGTGAGCTGTCTGGAGAATCTACGCAGCGGCGCCACCACGGTGATGGATTTCATGTACAGCCTGGACAATCCAGCCCTGCACGAGGCGGTGATCCAGGCCATGCTCGACAGCGGGCTGCGCGGGCGCTATACGCGCACCGTCGTCGACAGCGGCGAAGAGATGGGCATTCCCGACGTCATGCGGCAACCGGCGGAGGATGCGCTGGCGCACGCCCGCGCGCTTCAGGAGCGCTTCCACGGCGCAGGCGATGGTCGACTGGACATCGGCCTGGCGATCGGCGTGATTTGGGCGATCACCGAGCCGGGGCTGCGCGCCGTGCGCCGCTGCGCCGACGAAACCGGCATGACGATCACCATGCACGTCAACGAGACGCCTTTCGACAATGTGGCGGCGCAGCAACGCTGGGGACGCGCCACCATCCCCATGCTGGCCGAGAGCGGCGTGCTCGGCCCTGATTTTATCGCCGTGCATTGCGTCCATATGACCGAGGAGGACGTTGCGCTTTTCGTGCGTCACAATGTCGCCGTCGCCTACAACCCTGTGAGCAACATGTACTTAGGCTCGGGCATTGCGCCGATCGTGCAACTGGCCGGACGGGGACTGCGCATCGGCCTCGCCACCGACGGTTCCGGCAGCAACAACTGTCAGGACATGCTGGAGACGCTGAAATTCGGCGCGCTGCTCCAGAAGGTGGGGCGCCAGGATCCCTCCTGCGTGCTGGCGCAACAGGCGCTCGACTGGGCGACGCGCGGGGGCGCCGAAGCCATGGGCCTGGCCGACCAGGTCGGCTCCCTGGCGCCGGGCAAAAAGGCGGATTTTTTCCTGGTCAACCCTTTCACCCCCAAGGCCACGCCGGTGCATGACCCGGTGACCACGCTGGTCTACTCCGCAGGCCAGCCCAACGTCGAGATGGTGGTGGTCAATGGCCGCGTATTGATGGAGAACGGCGTCTTTACACATTTGGATGAAGCGAAAATCCTCCGCGACGCGCAGCGCGCTGCACAGCATCTCGCCCAACGCGCCGGCACGGAGAGGCTGTTAGAACGACGAGGGAAATGGCGACCTCTGGAATGAACGCGCCGTTTGAGCGGAACCGCGGCTCCGCTCCCGCTCTCCCGCTCTCCCCCTCTCCCCCTCTCCCGCTCTCCACCTCTCCCGCTCTCCACCTCTCCCGCTCTCCACCTCTCCCCCTCTCCACCTCTCCCCCTCTCCACCTCTCCCCATCCTCTCACTCCACGATCACCCGGTCGCTGGCGCTGCGGCCGAAGACCTCCGGCGAATACATCTCCTCCGCCCTGGCCGGTGGAACGACGAACTCGCCCGGCGTCGTCGCCCGCGCCACGTAGCTATATTCGTAGACGCCATCCCACAGGATCGACGTGAATGCCTCTGCGCCGGCGTCGCGCAAGTTTTGGTGCTCGTACCACGGGCCCCACCACCAGTAGAAGCGGTTGGTCGCCTGACCGGTCGGATCGACGGGGACGCGCTCGGAGACGGCCAGCGCAGGGTTGATCGGCTCCAGGCCGGCGGGCAGACGATCGACCAGCGCCACATGGTAACGGCGGCTGACGGCCACCATCGACAGGCGCACGCGCACCCGCGCCCCTGCCTTGATATGCCAGACGCCATCCTCATCGCGGCGCACATCGCTCGGATCATCCACAGCCTCGTACGTGCGCTCCACGACGAAGCCCATGTCGATCGGCTCCAGCTCCAGATCGGTCGGCGCATAGCGGATGCCCAACCGATAATAGAGTCGGCCATCGCCTTCTTTGGCAATCACCAGGTCCTGCACACCCGGCTGCTCGACGAGGAACTGCATCGGGACGACGGTCTGTTGCGTCTCGGTCGTGCGGCCTCGGTGCGCATGCTCGGCGACGTAGGTCTCGCCCAGCCACATGCGCGCCACGAAATCAGGCGTCGTCGCCTCGAAGGTGTTGAAGTAACGATCCATCGCCAGCAACACGAAGACGTTCTCCTGCGTGTTCGCCCAGCGCCCTTTGACGCGACCGTTCATCAGCCCGGCCACGACTTTCGGAATGAGATCACTTGCGGGCGTCTGCGTGATCAGCGCATCGAGCACTACGGCGTCGGTGCGGCGGTTGGAATGCAACAACACCCACTCCTGATCGTCGTAGGAGACGATGAAGTTGGCGGCGCCGGCGGTCTCCACCGCCCGATTCTGAATGTTGCGCTCGATGGCGGCGACGATCTCCGCCGAAGCCGGATCGCCGGCGAGCGTCTGCCACAGCCAGGCCTGCGCTTCCAGCGACTGTTCGTCCACGGGCAGCTCGTTGTACAGGCTGCGCGCTTTGACGTAATCGAAGTCGCCGAGCAGGCTGCGCACATAGACGGCGTAGCTGCTGATGGCGTGTCGCGCCTTGCGTCCATACCAGGCCGGGTAGGCGTTTTCGATGGCGCGGAGGTAACCGAGCGCAGCGTCCAACGT
Source organism: uncultured Caldilinea sp. (assembly GCF_937128415.1). Lineage (GTDB taxonomy): Bacteria > Chloroflexota > Anaerolineae > Caldilineales > Caldilineaceae > Caldilinea. The sequence continues at coordinate 33,993 of NZ_CAKZMJ010000097.1, read as the reverse complement.
TTCTTGCGGGACGACGTAGTCCTTGTTGCGGGCGACCGCCAGCGCGTGCGTCGCAAAGACCGAGTTGTACGGGATGGAGTCGTCGCCTTTGGTCCAGTAGGGGAAGCCGCCATCCCAGTTTTGCATCTGGCGCAGCCGCTCGATGTCCCGCTGCATGGCGGCGACGATCTCTTCGTCTGCGGGCAGCTCAGGCGACTGGAAGGCCGTGAGCACATCGCGCAGGGAGGCCACGCTCAGGATGCGCGCGGCCAGCTGCTCGGAGCACTCAAAAGGATACGCTTGAAGGTAGAGAAAGGCGTCGGTGAGCGTCGCCAGCGCAGTCGAAGAGGTGCTCAGCTCCAACCCGCCGAACTGCGGGAAGACATTCTGGGGCGAAGCGATCGGCTGGGCCACTGCGCCTTCGTCGAGCACGCCGTACGTGGCGAAGGCCTCGGTCGTCGCCGGCGTGTAGACGGGCATCTGCACGGTTGCAGCGTCGGCGTACTCGCCCGCCACTGCGGCGATCTGCACGCGCGCAGTCCCGACGTTCTCGGTCGAGGCCGGGAAGCGCACTTCGACGCGCTCGTTGGCCGGAACCTCGACGCGCTGCCCTGTCGCTCCATCCAGCTTCAGGTTGGCGGCCTCGATGGCCACATCCACCGTCAGCGATTCGTCCGTCTGGTTTTGGATGACAACGGGCAACTCGAAGCGGTCGCCGAAGTTGAGGAAGCGCGGGGCCGAGGGGCGCACCATCAGAGGCAGCCGCGCCGTGATGTTGCTCTCCGCAGCGCCAAATTGTTTTTCGGTGGCGGCCACCACCATCAGGCGATAGCGGGTGAGATTGTCGGGCAGCTTGTAGGCGACGTACACCTCGCCCTGAGCGTCCGTGCGTTCAGCCGGGGCGAAGAGCGCCAACGGGTTAAAGTCGGTGCGCACGGCGATCCTCGGTGCGCCAGGGGCGGGCGCCTCCGCAGCCGCCTCTGGCATGGCCGGTGCAGCCGCCGGCATGGCCAGCATCATGTCCGCCATCGCAGCGCCGCGCGTCGGCGCCGCCTCTGGGCCGCCGCCCCGCGCCTGTGCGATCAGCAAGTCCGGGGCGGCCAGCAGCAGCGACCGGCGACCATACACGCTCTCGACGCCGCTTTCTCGCGCCGCATAGAAAATCGCCAGCGGGTCGGCCAGCCGGTAATTGGAGAGCGCCAACACCGCCTCATCGACGACGACGATGGCCAACTCGGCGTTGGCAACCGGTTCGCCCTGGGCGTCGCGCACCTTGACCCGCACGCCGGTCTCGGCGCCTGGATCGAGTTTCACGGCGTCAGGCTCGATTTCGACCGAGAGCGCGCGGCTCAGCGGAGGCACATCGAGCTGCAAACTGCCGGTGGCGTAGGCGGGCCGATCGGGCGCGCCCGCAAGCACATTCCCTTTGTCATCGAGGCGGGGCGCTGCGCCGTTCACATCGACCTGGATGTGCAGATTGGGGATGTGCACCTCCTCGATAGGGATTTCCAGGGTGGCCGTTCCGCCGTCGAGCGTGAAATTCTGCGTGTACAGGACGCCGCTGCGCGCCACGGTGAGCAATCCGCTGCCTTCGGCGAAGGGCGCCTGCACCAGGATGCGCGCTACGTCGCCTGGCTCGTACTGCTGCTTGTCGGGCACGAGCACCAGCTCCTGCTGCTCCAGCGTGCGCGAGGGTTGCGTCAGGCCGCCGCTGACCCACGCCGTGACCACGGTGCGGTTGAGCCGTTCGGCGTCATCGCGCACTTCGGCGGTGATGCGATATTGCCCCCCTTCGGTGGTGGGCAGCGCGCACGTCACCGGCTCCCCGGCGGAGATCAGGTCGCAGCGCTGTTCGTCCACTTCCTTTTCCACCCACTGACCGTTCTCAAACGCCCACGCCAGCCGCACGCTGCGCACGGCGACAGGGACGTCAGCGATCGCCGCGCCGTCGACGTCGACGACGATCACCTGGTACTCGAGCGGGTCGCCCTTCTGGACAAAATAGCCCTTCCCGCGCAGGCCGACGTAGAGCTTTGCGGGATGCACGAGCAAGCTGGTCTGGGCAGCCCAGGTCTGCCGGTTGACATCCATGACGGCGGCTGCGGCGTTGACGCTGTAAGGCTGCGGCTTTTCCGCCGAGACAAAGGTCATTCTCAAGTAGTGATGGCCGGTGGAATCGGTTCGCGCCGCATAGGTCTGGCCGCCTGCGCTGCTTGGCCCAAAGGGCGTCGGATAAAAGTCAACATAGGCCCCGCGTGCGCCCCACCACCAGGGCGTCCACTCGCCGAAGACGAAGTCCGACCAATTGGGCGGCGTGTAGGTGGTGGGCTGGGCGCTGATCGTCCAGGTGGTCTCTGCGCCGGGGAGGGGACCGCCGGCGTAATACTGCGCGGAGACGGCGACGATCGCCTCGCCGCCCAGGAAGTAGGGGCCGGTGGTCTCGTTGCGCGCCGTCACCTCAAATTCGGGCCGACGAAACTCTTGAATCTGGAAGCTATGGGTGTAGCTGCCGAAGACCGGCGTGTTGCGCGTGTTGAGTTGCACGCTGGCGTAGCCGAGGTTGCTGTTTTCTGGGATCGCGAAGCTCAGGTCGAAGCCGCCTAACGCCGTCAACGGCGCCGAACCTTGCGCAAGCTGGTTGCCGAAGGGATCGAAGACCGTGTAGTCCACCGCCCCGTTCGGCGCGGGATCGAGGCGAACGTCGCCCTGCGGTCCGGCGCCGAGGGTGCGCACCCAGCCTTTGAGGTGCACCTCCTCGCCAGGTCGATACATCTGGCGGTCGTCGAAGACGAACCAGCGGACGCTGTCGCTCAACGTCTCCCTCCGCCAGCCGTCCTCGCCCCAGTAACTCCTGGGGGAAACCAAGAAGGCGACGTCGTCTCCCTGCTGGGCGATGAGCAGCATCTGCGGCGACTGCGTCAGCTCGAAGCGCGCCATGCCGTTGGCGTCGGTGACTTTTTGCACGCCGTCCGGATGCAGCCTCACCATCGCGCCCTCGAGCGGAGCGCCGTCGTCGAGCGCCGTCGCCCATGCGACCAGCGCATCGGCGTCGTAGAAGGCGTCCAACCCGATCTTGGTGACCTGCACCCATGTCCGAACGACCGGGGCGTAGCGGTTGGGGAAGAGCATCTCGAGCAAGGAGGGCGGCGTATCGACGATGACGACCAGGTGGCCGTAACGGCCGCCCAGAGCGGACGATAGGTCGATATGGGTTTCGGTCAGCGTATCGCGCGGCGCGTCGATGTCGATCGTTGTGTTCAACACCTCGCGGCCTGGCGGGTCAGGTCTCGGTTCGTTGTAGTAGGCGGTTTGGTATCGGACAAAGGCGGGCCAGTCCTCCGGCGAAACCTGATAGGCGCGCACGCGCACCTTGCTGATGTTGACCGTGTAGATCGGGAAGGCCGGCGTCGGCGCCGTAGGATCGAGCGTCACCAGTGGGCCGCTTGGTCCCGAAAGATACGCGCCCATGTCGCCGGTGTAGAAGGTCAGCGTCACCGGCTCGGCCAGGCGCTGGCCAAAGATGTCCTCGATGTCGGTCTTGAGCGTCACCTTGTAGGTCGTGCGCCCGGCCATGACGCCAGCGATCGAAAGCCCGTCGTAAGCAGCGCTCACCACCATGTCTGAGATGGCCGGCTCCACGGTCACGACGTCATTGGTGATCGCCTCCACCTTCAGCGGGTTGTTGAAGCGCACGTAAAACGGCTGCCCTGGATAGCAACTATCTTGAGGCGATTTACAATTTTGATCGACCACGCGCAGCGGTGCGTAGGTCTGGAAGCTGAAAGACTGCACCTGCGTCGTGGTCAGCGGCCCTTCGGCGGAAGGCGCGCCCGGCCCGATGTTGATGGTCACCGTCGTTGCGGGTGGGAATGGCTCTTCGGCGCGAAACGCAAGCCAGCGCTCGGCGGGGAACTGCTGCGCGTACCCGTTCACCTCTTTGTTCGCCGCGATCTCTTCGGCAGTGGCCAGGCGCAAGGAGTAACTTCTCCCGCCGGCGAACGCCTGGATGGCGTTAAGCATCGCCTGCCGGTCGATGCGCTGGTCAAAGGCGACAAAGAGCAAGGGCTCGAGCGGCTGTGGGCTGACGCCTGGATAGGTGCGCACGACCGTAGGCGGCGGCGTGCGGAAAGTCCAGCGCACCGTCTGCTCCAGGACGCCGCCGCTCAGCGACGTCGTTCCGGCCGGGATTTCAACGACGTATTCGGTCGCCATCGGGAAGCGATTCAGGCCCTCCCCTCGATATTCAAAAGAAAGCGTGCGCGCTCCCAGCCACTTCCAAACGCCGGGCAGCTCCGGCGTCACCTTGACCGGAACCTCGGCGGCAGAAAGCGCCTCCAGCGTATCGAGCGGGACCATCGGTTGGTTGAACGTGACGTTGATAAAAGAAGCCAGCGGAACGTCGCCCTCGGGCGCGTAGCGCAGCACTTCCAGCGGCCCGGCGGGAACTTCCGGCGCCGTCAGCTCGCTCTCCGGCGGGGGGAAGCTCTGCGTCACAATCTCGCTCGCCCGCACAGGGGGGAGCGACTGCGGCGGCAGCTTGAAAGCTTCGACGTCGGTGGGCGCTGTTTCAAGAGGAGGAAGGCGGTCGAGAATCGGCTGCACGGCCTCTGCATCGAGCGGCTGCGCAGGCGGCCGTGCGAGGGGCGTCGGCGGCTGGGGTTGTGCGGCGCCTTCCTCGAGCAGCACCTCCAGGCCGTTCAGGGCGGCGGGCGTCGGTTCGCTGGTGGACACAGGCATTCCCTCCTGAGCAATGGGGGAAAACACGCCGGCGGCAGGGCGACTTTCCACGCGCACAGCGGCGCCCACCGGCCAGACAGCTCCTATCACGATTGAAAGAATGACGATAAGACTAATGAGGGACAGCAGCAGCCGGGATAAGCCCGAAGACGTTTTCATGGGACCTCCTCCTGATTGAGGGCGTATTCTCGTGGCCTGCACAGCCATCATAGCCCTTTTGCTCTGGCTGTGCAACCATAACGGGGACGCTCAGGAGGAGGCGAATGTTCCGTTGAATATCGTTTACGGTTGCGGCGCTTTCGTCTGCGGTTCAGGCGACAGCCAGCGCTCCAGGGCGGCGCTGAGCGTCGCAAGCTGAACCGGCTTCGAGACATAGTCGTTCATCCCCACCGCCAGGCAGCGCTCGCGGTCGCCTTGCATGGCGTGGGCGGTCATGGCGATGATCGGCACCGACGGATTGAGCACGCCCGCCTCGCCGCTGCGAATGTGCGTCGTCGCCTCGAAGCCGTCCATTTCCGGCATTTCACAGTCCATCAGCACCAGGTCATAGTTGATCTCCGCCAGGGCGGCGAGCGCTTCCCGGCCGTTCGCCACGGCGTCGGCGCTGTAGCCGAGCTTCTTGAGCATTGTCAGCGCCACCTTTTGATTGACGACGTTGTCTTCGGCCAGCAGGATGCGCAGCGGCCGCGCCGGAGACGGCGCTTCCACCGGGGAATGGGACGTCGGCGTGGGCGGCTGTGCGCGCTGACCCAGCGCCAATGCGATCTGCTCGCGTAGCTGCGACTGGCGCAACGGTTTGGCGATCTGAGCGATAAAAAGTCCGTCATGATTGGCTGCGCTCTGATACCCTAACGAGGTGATCAAAATCAGCGGCGTCTGCGCCAGCGCCAGGTCTTCTCGAATCCAACGCGCAAGGGCGAGGCCATCGGCGTCGGGCATCTGCATATCGAGCAACGCCAGGTCATAGCGATCGCCCTGCGCGGCTGCGCTGCGCAACATTGCAATCGCCTGGTGGGCGTCAACGGCTTCATCGCAGCGCCCACGCCACTGCGTCACCAGCGTGCGCACCAGCAGCCGATTGGCCTCGTTGTCGTCGACGACGAGCAGATGGGCGTTGCGTAGGTCCAACTCGTTCTCCGCCGGGCTGTCCGTCTCTTTGCATTTCTCCAGCGTCGCCGTGAACCAGAAGGTGGAGCCGACGCCCGGCTCACTCTGCACGCCGATCTCGCCGCCCATCAGCTCGGCAAGCTGTTTGGAGATGACCAGGCCGAGGCCGGTGCCGCCGAAGCGCCGCGTCGTCGAGCTGTCCACCTGGCTGAAGGGCTGGAAAAGACGGTGCAGTCGATCGGGAGGGATGCCGATGCCGGTGTCCTTGATTGCAAAGCGAAGGGTGATGTGCGTTTCGCTCTCGGAGGCCACACCGACGCGAATGACCACTTCGCCCTGTTCCGTGAATTTGATGGCGTTGCCGGCCAGGTTCAGCACAATTTGTCGCAGTCGGCCGGGGTCGCCGATGACGTAGGTTGGCGCCTCCGGCTCCACAAAACAGACCAGCTCCAATCCTTTGGCCTGCGCGCGGCCGGCGAGAATATCGACCGCATCTTCGACCATGGCGCGCAGGTCGAAGCGAAGGCGCTCCAGCTCCAGCTTGCGCGCCTCGATTTTGGAAAAGTCCAGGATATCGTTGATCAGCGCCAGCAGCGTTTCGCCGCTGGTGCGCGCAATTTCGGCGTACTGGCGTTGCTCGTTGTTCAGCGGCGTGTCGAGCAGCAGCCCGGTCATGCCGATCACGCCGTTGAGCGGCGTGCGGATTTCATGGCTCATCACCGACAGAAATTCACTCTTGGCGCGGCTGGCGGCCTGCGCTTCAATCGCAAGCTGCTCGGCGCGATGCAACGCTTCGGCCAGCTCCTGCTGCGACCATTGCAGCTCCCGCTCCATGTGGTCGCGCATCAGCGCGCCGCCGATGGCCGCCGCAGCGGCGGTGAGGATGTTTTCCTCGCTCGCGCTCCAGACGCGCTCGGAGTGACAGTCGTCGAAGCCGATGAAACCCCAGAAGCGCTCCTCGACCAGGATCGGGATGACCAGGATCGACTGAATCTCCTGAGGCTCGAGGATGGCGCGCTCTTCCGCTGGAAAGGTGCGCACCAGCCCGACGATCGGCTCCCCGCGCGAGAGCACTTCGTACCAGCGCGGCACAAACTCTGCGTAGGGGATATTTTGCAGGCTGGGATTGTCGATCTGCGGCGTGGCCAACGGGGAGCACCACTCGAAGCGCTGGCTGGTGAAGTGGGCGCCGGTTTCCGGGTCTTGCGAGTTTTCAAAAATGTAGACCCGATCCACTTTGAGCGTCTGCCCCAGGATCGCCAGCGCCGACTGGATCGTCTCCGGCAGTGGTTTGGGCGCCAACAACACAGAGAGCGCTTCGGCGACAGCCTGGAGCAACTGCTCCCGCTGACGCAGCGCCTCATGCATCTGTTTCGACTCCGTGATGTCGCGGCCGATCCCCACCAAACCGATGATCTCGCCGTTGGCGTTGCGCCACGGCACCTTGACGCTGGCGTACCAACGCAGCTCACCTGTGGATGGATGGACGACCGGCTCTTCAATGTTCAAAATTTCGCCCTTTTCCAGCAGGGCGAGCTCGCGCTTGCGATATTCTTTCGCCAAATGCAGCGGATGAAAGTCGAAATCGCTCTTGCCGATGACTTCCTCCTCCGAAGTTGCACCGAGCTGCGCCAGTGTCGCAGCATTCACCAAGACAAAGCGGCTCTCGCGATCTTTGGCGTAGAGCACTTCCGGCACGGTGTCGATGAAGGTGCGCAGAAGCTGACGCTCATTGGCGAGCGTTTCCTCGATGCGTTTGCGTTCGGTGATGTCCTGCACGATTCCCGCAATGCGCATCGGTCGGCCCTCCTCGTCGCGGATCAGCTCCCCGCGCTCGGCCAGATAGCGCACCTCGCCGTCGGGCCGCACGATGCGATATTCGATCTGCAGCGGCTCCAGGCCGGCGAGAACCGCCTGCTGCGCTGCACGCAGCCGCTCTACGTCGTCGGGGTGGACGCAACGCATAAAAGCTTCGTAGGTGACCGGTTGATCGGCCGGCCAGCCGAAAATGCAGCGCGTCTCTTCAGACCATTCCAGGCGGTTTAGATGAAAGTCGTTTTCCCAACTGCCGACATGGGCGATGCGCTGCGCTTCTTCCAGCTGTTGCTGGCTGCGACGCAACGCTTGCTCTACTTGCACCCGCTCGGTGACGTCGCGGCCGACCGACTGCACCTCGACCAGATTTCCTTCGGGGTCGAAGATCCCGCAATCGGTCCATTCGAGCCAGAAGACGCGGCCCTGTTCATCTTGCGCACGCTGGACGAGCGTATGCGTCGGCTGCTCCGGCGTCAGACGCCTGAGTCCCTGCGCCACGCTCTGGATAATCTGAGGACGCTCATGCGCCGGAAAAAGCTCGACGAAATCGCGGCCGACCGCCTCTTCCGGCGTGCAGCGAAAGTGAGCGCAGAAGGCGGGATTGACGAACGTGAGCGTGCGATCCGGACGCCAGCGACAGATCATGTCGGGATGCACCTCGACCACAGCCCGATAGATGGCGTCGCGACGGCGCAGCTCCTCCTCCATCGCCTTTTCACGCGTGACGTCGCGGCCACAGCCCACCGTGCCGATCAACGTCCCGTCGGCGCCCCAAAACGGCGCTTTGTACACGTCCAGCCGCAAAAATTCGCCGCGCACGAAGCCGAACTCGTCGAAGCGTTGCGCCTGCAAGGTGTCGAGCACCACCTGATCGGAGTCCACGCAAATCTCGCCGAAGGTGTGCCAGTTGGGGTCGTCCGGGCGGGCGGCGCGCTCGCGCTCGGCGAAGTAGAGGTCGGTCTTGCCGATCGGCTCGTCCGTATCTTTGGCGTGCAACAGCTTTTCGCAGATGGCCCGGTTGGCGAAGAGGAAGCGTTTCTGCGTGTCTTTCGCCCAGATCATGTCCGGCGCGTTGTCGCACATCAGGCGCAGCATGGTGTAGAGGTCGCGATAGCGCGCCTCCGCCTGTGCAAGCTGCGTCACATCGCGCAAGAGCACCAACCACCCCTGCGCAGACCGTCCTCCGGATTGGATTTCCCGGCAAAGCGCCTGCACGGTGCGCTCGCCGAGTTGCACCTGGACGCCCTCGCCCTCGGCTTTCAGGTCAGATTTTGCTTCTTGCAACCGTTCGACGATCCCGGCGGCGAGACCGGAAGCTTCCTCGAGCCGGCGCCCGATGCACTCGTCCGTAAGGCCGAGCAGCGTGCGCGCCGCCGGATTGAAGTCGACGATGCGGCGTTCGGCGTCGAGCGCAATCACGCCGTCGGGCAACGTCGCCGTCAACAGACTGTGCACAGGCGGCAACAGGTCGAGCAGGTGAAAGTGGGTGAAAGCCCACAGGCAGATCAAGCCGGTTGCAGCGACGCCCACCCGAATCAGCTCCAATCCAGGCCAAGGGTTGAGGCCGGAGAAGTAAAGGACGCTGGCTGCAACCGGAATCAACCCGCCCACCACTACGGCGACGAACTGCTTACGATAGGGCGGAGAAGCCGTCCAGGCCGCGCGCGCCGCCAGATAGAGCGTGACCCCAATGATGAGATACCCGTAGAAGATCGCTCCGATCCAGTTCCACAGCCCCGGCTCCAGAATTAACGCCCCGTGCGCGTCTACGGCTACGCTGCGCCAGAAAAGGCCGTGATATTCGTTCGTCCACGCCAGTGCAATCGAGATGAGGATAGGAAAGGACAGCAGCCCGAGCATTGAGGGCTTCAACGTGGTTGCGCGACCCGTAAACTGCAAAACGAAGAGCAGCGCCGGCAAAGATAGAGAAAGCGACGTCGCCACGTTCAGCTTTTCCCAGCGCAGTTTGCTCTCGATGTCCGGCGCAGCCAGAATCAAGGCGGCGATCACCATCGAAACCATCGAAACCGTGAGCAAGATCGCCAGTGGGACTCCGCCGGGTGCGCGGCGACGATGCCAGGCGTAGCCGGCCGCCATGCCGGTGATCAGCGCGCCGCTCAGATAAATGTATAGATAAGGAGAGACCATAAGGCTTCTTTCGCTCTTTCTCTATAAAACCTCGGATGGAATTTCACAGAGGATTCTGGCAAACTCGTAGGCGCTGCTCGCCGCAGCGCTTCCTTGATTCATCCAAAACCTTGCGCCCTCCCGAGAACGTGCTGCCGGGAGCCGCCTCTGGCGCCATCGCCGCCCGTTTATTCAATCCGCTCTATCGATTCCGGGTTCAACTGCGCAGCTTCTTCAACAAATTCTACAGGGTGTGCACGATAACGCTTTTCAACCAATGGAAGTTCGCTGAGAGGCTCCTGGCGACGAGAAGTGCGCATCTCACGACGCCAAAACTTTCTGAATTATTCTATATTTTTCTCAGTTATGATGTGATCGGACAACTGGCGTAGGCTGGGGGAAGATATTCGAAGGATAGTAGGAAATTTTTGAAAACAACCTTCGACGTGCGACGATGTGATAAAATTCAACGGATTTGTCCGATAAATCCGTCCGTATTTCCATCCACATATAAAAGCTCGCTGAAGAGGACGTTCTCCTCAGCGAGCCAATACACTGCTCCTTTAAGGTGTTGACAGACTTATTGCCCTCGAATCACCGATTCGATGTGCCCATAGAAGCCGAAGAAACCGGTGATGAATGCAGCCAGCGCCATCACAGCCAGCACGACGGCGCCTGCATAGGCCAGCTTCTGTCGATTGGATTCACTGGCGTACACGTAGGGCAGGATGCCGATGCTGGCCAAGCCGGCGGCCAACCAGAGGACAAAGGTCATCGGCGGGTTGCGCGTGAGGTTGAACTCCAGCACGGCGCGCGCGCCCTGAATCAGATACAAGCCGAGCAGCACCGAAGGCCAGGCCAAGGCGTGCAGCCCCAGGCCGGTGTAGAGGAAAAAGCCTGCGCTCAGCAACATGAAGGCGAACAACCCCGTCGTCACGCCGAAGAGCTCCGTATAATGGCCCGCAGGAAAACCGGCCCAGTCGGACCAGATTAACTGAACAAAGCCGCCTAACGAAAAGAGGCCGATGATAAAGAACAGAGCGCCGAACTGTTTGCGGATTTCCGGCGTCTCCTTGCCGCGGGCGACGTACAGCAGGTACACGGCGCCGGTGACGCCCGCAGCCGCAACCAGGCCCAGGATCAAGATCAGGGGATTGTGGGAACTTAGACCGGTCATCTCTCTCCTCCTAAGATTTCTAAAGTTTCAAAGCCGTTTATAACTGTGTCTCCTAGTGGAGACACAATCATTATGACGCAATTTTCAAAAAATGGAAGAGAGAGTTTTGACCTCTGTTCGGAGGGCGTGTGTCCCGCCTAAAAAGGTCTTTTATCACGCCCGCAACCGGGACGTCTGTCACAGATCGCAGGACGATCATTATAGAGAACGTTCGAGGAGTCTAGAAAGGCCAGGATATAATTCATGTGCTGCACCTATTCTCCCCAAAACGACTTCCGCAACACAGCGTAATTGATCTCGCCTGCGCTGAAGGTGCGGCCACTCTTCAGGTTGTTGATATGCAGTACGGCCGGCGAGTGCAGGTCGAGCGGAATCTGATAGAAGTCGCGACCGGCCTCCTCGTAGATTTCCACGAAGGGGCGACCATATGCACGCGAAGCGACAGAGACCACCTTGTCGATAACCGCAGCGATGGCCTCGTCTTCGGCGTCGACGTAAAGCGTGGAGACGCCGCCGTAGAGCAGCGAGTCGTTGATGCGCCCCATGGCGATCACTTCGTCGCGGATGAGCGGCGGAATGACGCCGAAGCCGTACGCATGGCGCACCGTCTTCACATTGAAGCCTTCTTCGGCCAGCCGATGCAACGATTGCTCGACGATGCGCGCCGCCACCTGAATGGCGCAGACCAGGCTGGAGTTGGGCGCCACCAGGATGTAGAGATTTTCCGGCCTGAGCCTGCACGCCGCTGCGATCGTCGTCGCCCAATCGTCGGTCACCGGCTCGGCGGTCTGAATGGCGATGACGCCTTCCTCGGCCTGATCGCGATAGTCGATCAGGTCAAAGTAGTGGTCGGGGTTGTCGCGGTTGAGCGCCCGCGCCGGCCCGGCCAGGATCGGCGCGCCTTCCCGCGCACCCTCGAGCCGCCAGCCGGCGATCTGCGACGCGATGCAGGCCAGTTGCGGATGGTCGATCATCACGCGCACGGCGGAGAGCACGCGCGCACCGATGGGAAACGGCTCGTAGCTCACCTCCGCCAGCCCGCCGAGCGTGATCAGCGTGTAATATTTGCCCGCCACCCAACCGCCTGGCGCCTTCTGCCCCATGTCGATCACCGTCGCGCCGCACGCCAGTCGCTCGACGAACACGCCGAGCGGCTCCGGCGCTTCCAAAATCCGACGCACAATCTTCATCGCTTCCCGATTGACGCTAATCATGCTCATCATGGTCATCCTTATTGATCGCGGTTCTTACTTCGGCCCCGCCTCCACCACGCCCAGTCCGCCGTCCACCGGAATCAGTGCGCCGGTGATGTAGCTCGCCGCGTCCGAAGCCAGAAAGGCCACGACACTGGCGATCTCCTCCGGCTGACCAAAGCGTTCGAAGGGAATGTATTTCGTGAAATTTTCTTCACCCAGCGCCGCAATGCCGTCGCGCAGCGCCTTGGTGTAGATCAGCCCCGGCGCCACTGCATTGACGCGAATATGGTGACGCGCCAGGTCGAGCGCCAGGGCGCGCGTCAACGACTCGAGCGCGCCTTTGGTGGCCGCGTACAGCGTGCGGTTGGGGATGGTCTGGCGCGCCAGGATGGAGCTGATGAAGAGAATGCTGCCGCCGACGCCCGCCGCAATCATCTGCTGCGCGGCGAGCTGACTCATGAGATACGGCCCGCGCACGTTGGCCCCGAACATGAGGTCGAAGTCGCCGAGCGTGGCGTCGAGAAAATAGGAGCGGTTGATGGCCGAGGCATTGTGCACGAGCACGCGCACCGGCCCCCATTGCGCGGCGACGGCCTCCATCATGCGCCGCACGTCACTTTCGTCGCCGGCGTCGCCCTGCACGACCATCGCCTGGCCGTCGGCTGCTGCAATCTCGGCGGCCACCTGCTCGGCGCCCGCCCGATCTTCGCGGTAGTTGACGACGACGCGCGCGCCGCTGCGGGCGAAGAGCTTCGCCGTCGCTGCGCCGATGCCGCGCGAGGCGCCGGTGATGAGCACGGTGTGATCGGTGAAGTCAAAAGCGTAATTCCCCATAATCAAGCGACCTTCAATTCATTTGCGTAAAGCAGAGCCTGCGGCTGCGAGCCGCAGCGACGGCGCTCCTTCCTCCCCCTCTCCCAGCCTTGGGAGAGGGGGCCAGGGGGTGAGGGGCCCACCGCCTGCGAGCCGCAGCTACGATGAATCCGACGCCTTCCTCTCCCCCTCTCCCAGCCTTGGGAGAGGGGGCAGGGGGCGAGGGCCCACCGCCTGCGAGCCGCAGCTACGGTAAATCCGACGCATTTGCGCAGACGCTCTCCAACCGCTCCTGCACGTCCTGCAAAAACGCCGCCGCAGCTGCGCCGTCGATGAAGCGATGGTCGAAGGCAAGGCTGAACCACGCCATCGGCCGTTGGGTGAGCTGTCCGTTCACGACCGCAAGCTGGTCGCGCATTCTCCCGACCAGCAGAATGGCGCCCTCCGGCGGGCGCGGCAGCGGAAAGCCGCCGTCGATGCCGTACATGCCCAGGTTGCTGACGGTGAACGTTCCGCCCTCGATGTCGGGGAGCTTCAGCTTGCCGGCGCGAGCGCGCGTCGCCAGGTCGTTGGCGGCGGCCTCCAGCTCATCGAGCGACTTCTGATCGGCGTCGCGGATCACCGTCACCACCAGGCCGTCGGGCGTGGCCACGGCCATGCCGAGGTTAACGGCCTCGAAGGTGACGACGGCGTTCTCCACCAGCTCGGCGTTGAGCAAAGGATGACTCGGCAGCGCACGCGCCACGGCCGCCATGATGTAGGTGTTGACCGAGCGGCGCCGATCGCCGGCCGCCGCCCGCGCCGCCTGGACGGCGGAAAGGTCCATTTCCCGCGTCACCTGGCTGAGCGCAGCGCGGCGCACCGACTCCTCCATGCTCTGCACCATCATCCGCCGCACGCGGGTGAGAGGCGTTCGCTGTCTAACGGGAATTCCCCGGTGAATGTCGTTCGTCATATGCGTGTACTCCGTACACCAATAGCGTGGAGATGGAAGGCTGCATGGACGTTGGACGACGCCTCATTCTCCCGCTCTCCTGCACCCTTACCCCTCACTCCGAATGCGCGCCGCTTCCTCTTCGCTCTCTGCGATCAGGGCCAACACCCTGCCCACTTCGACCGTCTCGCCAGCCTGCACCAGAATTCTGGCCAGGATGCCTGACGCCGGCGCAGGAAGCTCGTTGGTGATCTTGTCGGTCTCCACGTCGGCGATGATTTCGTCCGCCGCAACGGCGTCCCCTTCCTGCTTGCGCCACTCGGAGACCGTGCCTTCCTCCATCGTCAATCCCCATTTGGGAAGAATCACTTCGACGGCCATGCTTCTCGGTTCCTTGTTGAATCAGTTTTAGGCGTGTTGCGTGTTTCGTGACAATTCACGCAATACGCATCACGCAATACGCAACACGAGCCATGGAACACGCACCACGCAACACGCTCTACTTCATCACGCTGCGAATCCCCGCAATCACCTGCTCCTTGCCGGGTAGGATGATCTTCTCCAACGCCAGCGAGAAAGGGATCGGCGCATCCAGGCCGGCGACGCGCACGACCGGCGCTTTGAGGTTGTAGAAACACTCTTCGCCGATGACGGCGCTCAGTTCCGAGGCCAGCCCGCCGATCTTGGGCGCTTCGTTGACGACGACGGCGCGTCCGGTCTTGCGCACCGACTCCAGCACCGTCTCGGCGTCGTAGGGGCGGATGGTGCGCAGGTCGATCACTTCGACGCTGACGCCCTCTTGCTCCAGTTCGGCCGCGGCGGCCAGCGCCTCGTGCACCATCTTCATCGTGGCGACGATGGTGACGTCCTTCCCTTCGCGCACGACTGCGGCCTTGCGCAACGGCGTTGTGTAATAGCCTTCCGGCACCTCGCCCTTGATGCGATAGAGCGCCTTGTGCTCCAGAAAAAGGATCGGGTTGTCATTCTCGATCGAGGCCAGCAGCAGGCCCTTGGCGTCGGCGGGCGTCGAAGGGGCGACGATCACAAGGCCCGGCACGTTGAGGAACCATCCTTCGACCGACTGCGAATGATGGGGGCCGCCGCCGAAACCGCCCCCACATGCGGTGCGCACGACAATCGGCGCTTTGAACTGGCCGTCGAACATGTAGTGCATCTTGGCGGCGTTGTTGACCAACTGGTCATAACACTCGCCGAGAAAGTCGGCGAACATGATCTCGGCCACCGGTCGAAAGCCCATCATCGCCGAGCCGACCGCCGTGCCGATGATGGCGGCCTCGGACAGCGGCGTATCGCGCACGCGCGCCTCGCCGTATTTGGCCCACAGCCCGCGCGTGACGCCAAAGTCGCCGCCCATCTCTCCGATGTCTTCGCCGATCAGATAGACGTTGGGGTCGCGCTCCATCGCAAGGTCCAGCGCCTCGTTGAGCGCCTGGACGAAGGTGCGCGTACGCACAGTAGTTTGCGTCATAGACACCGCCTCATGATTACACTGGCTACCATCCAACATACACATCCGCCGTCGCCTTGGCCGGGTCGGGCGGCGGGCTGGATTTGGCGAACTCGATCCATTCTTCGATCTGCGCCTTCGCCTCCGCCTCGATGCGGTCGAGGTCTGCAGCGCTCAGGCTGCCCCGCTCCAAAATCTTCCGCCGCGCCAACTTGATCGGGTCGCGCTCCTCTTTCCAGTAGCGCACCTCTTCGGGCGGCCGAAATTCACCGGAGAAGATGCCTTGCCAGCGCCAGGTTTTGAACTCCAGGAAATAGGGGCCTTTGCCGGCGCGGATATGCTCGACCGCCTTTTGCACAGCCTCGTAGGCCGCCTCGATGTCGTTGCCGTCCACCTGCTCGCAAGGAAAGCCGTAGCCGCGCGCCAGATCGACGATGTCCGCCGAGGCGTGCGCCTTGCCGACCGGCGTCGAGATGGCGTAGCCGTTGTTGACGCAGGCGTAGAGCACCGGCAGCTTCCAGATCGCCGCCATGTTCAGGCTCTCGTGGAACTCGCCGCGGCCGACCGTGCCGTCGCCGATGATGCAGCAGGCGACGTTCGGCTGCCCGCGCATCTGAAAGGCCAGGGCCACGCCCAACACCGTCGCCATGTAGGAGCCTTCGACCGCGTTGTCGCCGAAGTTGCCGACCTTCGGGTTGGCGCTGTGCAGGCTGCCCCCTTTGCCGCTGCAAACGCCGGTGGCGCGACCAAAAAGTTCGGCCATGATGCGCTCGCCGTCGCCCTGGTGCTTTTCCTCCGCCAATGCGTTGATGCCGTGGCAGCGATGGTCGGGGAAAAATGCATCGGTGGCCTGGAGATGCGCAGCCAGCGCCGCCTGCGTCGCTTCCTGTCCTACGCCGGTGTGCAACATGCCGGGCACGTTGCCTTTCTTGAACTCGCGCTCCAGGCCGAATTCAAAGGCGCGGATCAGCCACATGTCGCGGTAAAGGTCAACCAGCGTTTCGATGTCTAATGCCATAAGGTGCACTCCCCATCTCGATCATGTCCAATCTCCCCCTTTCAGGTGAAGAGGAGAGAAACTACAGATTTTGCAGCGCGCGCCAGACTTTCTCCGGCGTGAGCGGCAGGTCGCGAATGCGCACGCCGACTGCGTCGTAGACGGCATTGGCGACCGCCGGCGCGACGCCGTCCATGGGAATCTCGGCCACCGCCTTGGCGCCGTACGGGCCGCTCGGCTCGTAGGTCGGCACGAGGATGGCCTCGATCTCAGGCACTTCGTTGGCCTGGAAGATGCGATAGTCGCCAAAGCGCGTCGTGAGCACGCAGCCCTGCTCGTCATAGGCCATCTCCTCGCTGACGGCGTAGCCCAACGCCTGCACCAACCCGCCTTCGATCTGTCCCTGCGCAGTGCGGGGATTGATGGCCGTGCCGCAGTCCACCGCCATCACCAGCTTGGTCACCGTCACCTGGCCAGTCTGCGTGTCCACCTCGACCTCGGCGTACTGGGCGCCGAAAGGAGGCGGCGAATGCAGCGACATGTGCGAGGCGGTCGCCATGATCTGCTTCTGGTCGGCGACATGCAGGCTGTTCAGCGCAATGTCGGCGAGCGTCACGCTGCGGCCATCCGGCGCAACAACGCAGCGGTCGCGCAGGTGCAGTCCTTCGGTCGTCTCCAGCTTCAACATCATCTTTGCTCGCTCCAGAATCTGCTCGCGCACCTGTTCGGCCGCTTTTTTGACCGCGCCGCCGGAGATGTACGTCGTCGAGGAGGCGTATGCGCCGGTGTCGAAGGGCGTGAAGTCGGTGTCCGAGGAGTAGATGATGATGTCGTTAAGCGGAACGCCCAGCGTCTCGGCGGCGATCTGCGCCAGCACCGTGTCGGAGCCGGTGCCCAGGTCCGTGCCGCCGACAAGCACGTTGAAGCTGCCGTCGTCGTTCATCTTGACGCTGGCCGCGCCCATGTCCAGGCCGGGGATGGCGGTGCCGTGCATGCAGACGGCCATGCCCAACCCGCGGCGGATGTACGGTCGCTTCGGGTCGACGCGCCAGGCCGGGTCGCCGCGGCGATCCCAGGCGATGGCGGCTGCGCCCTGCGTCACGCACTGCTCCAGCCCGCAGCTCTGCACGATCTGTGGCTGTCGGCCGGCCTCGCCTTCGCCCAAGGCTGCGGTGATCGGGATCGGATCTCCGGAGCGCACGGCGTTCTTAAGGCGGAACTCCACCGGGTCCAGATTCAACGCCTCGGCGATCTCCTCCATCAGGCTTTCGAGCGCAAATTCGCCCTGCGGCGCGCCGTAGCCGCGGAAGGCGCCGGGCGTGGGAATGTTGGTGTAGACGACCTGGGCGTCGAAGCGCAGGTTGTTGCAACGATAGGTCGCCAGCCCGCGCAGCCCGGCCACGCTGCAGACGGTCAGCCCGTGCGTGCCATAGGCGCCCGTGTTGGAGACCGTGTGCATGTCGAGCGCATGCAACGTCCCATCGCGCATGACGCCGGCGCGGAAGGTGATCACCATCGGGTGGCGAGAGCGCGCGCTGGTGAACTCCTGTGCGCGCGTGTATTCAAAGCGCACCGGACGGCCGGTGGCGATGGTGAGGTGTGCGCAGAGGTCTTCGATCAGCATCTCCTGCTTGCCGCCGAAGCCGCCGCCGATGCGCGGCTTGATCACACGGATGCGCTTGACCGGCAGCCCGATCAACGGCGCGATCATGCGGCGCACATGGAAAGGCACCTGCGTGCTCGTGCGGATCACCAACCGCTCGTCCTCGTCCCAGTAGGTGACGACGACATGCGGCTCGATCGACGCCTGCTGCACCTGATGCACGCGATAGGTGCGCTCAAAGACATAGTCGGACTCGGCCAGCGCCTTTTCCACGTCGCCGACCGCTGCATGAATTTTGACGGCGATGTTGTGTTCGGCGTCGGCGATGCCTACGGCGTCCGGCTCATCGTGGATGATCGGCGCGCCGGGCTTCATCGTCTCCAGCGGGTCGAAGACCGCCGGCAGCACTTCATACTCGACCTCAATCAGCTTGAGCGCCTCCCGGGCGATCTCCGGCGTTTCGGCGGCGACGACGGCGACGCGATCGCCCACATGGCGCACCTTGCTGTCGAGCGAGACCTGATCCCACGGGTGCGGGTTCGGCCAGCTCTGCCCGCCGGACGCGTAAATAACGCGCGGCACATCCTGATAGGTCAACACGGCGTGAACCCCCGGCAGCGCGCGCGCTTTGGAGGCGTCGATGCGCTTGATGCGGGCGTGGGCGTGCGGGCTGGTGAGCATGGCCGCATGCAACATGCCGGGTAGATCAAAATCATCGGCGAAGGCGGGCTTGCCCTTGACCAGCTTGACGGCGTCCACCTTCACCTCCGGCTTGCCCACCACCTCGGTGGCGCCCTGGAGGTCTACGGTGGGGAAGGTGAAGAGGGCGACTTTGGGCTGGGTGAGCACGTTGTCGCCGGGGCCGGGCAGGTCGGGCTCCATGGGCCGACGCACGGCGTCAAAGAAGCCTTCGAGCGGAACGCCGCCCGCTGCATCGATGGGCGGAACGGCCTCCCCGCGCAAGATGGCGGCTGCGCGCTGCACCGCCTCGACCGGCTTGACGTAGCCGGTGCAGCGACAAAGCACGCCGCCCAGCGCGTCGCGAATCTCCGCTTCGGTGGGCGTAGGTGTCCTGGAGAGCAGCTCTTTAGCGGCCAGCACCATCGCCGGCGTGCAATAGCCGCACTGGATGGCGCCCGTCTCGGCGAACGCCTGCTGGATGGGATGCAACGGCGCGCCGGGGCCGCGGTCGAGCGCCTCCACCGTCTCAAGGGCGTGGCCGTCCGCCTGAGCCGCCAGCATCACGCAGGTCGGCGTCAGTTTGCCGTCGAGCAGCACGGAGCAGGCGCCGCACTCGCCGGTCTCACAGCCGTGTTTGACGCTCCACACGCCGTTGCGGCGCAACACGGAAAGCAAGGTTTCGCCCGGCTCGCACGCAAGGGTGCGCGAGACGCCGTTCAACGTCAGATGAATGTTCATGCGCTCCTCCTTTGCGGAATGGCGTTCTCCAGCGCGCGTCGCGTCAACACGCCGGCCATGGCGCGACGGTATTCGGCGCTTCCGCGATAGTCGCCCACCGGCGCAGACTGTGCAACCACAGCCTCGACCAGCGCATCGATCGCTGCGTTCAGGGATGCATCGCTGAGCTTCGTTTCGGCGACGATCGGCTGCGGCGCTGCGCCGGCGACCGCTATGCGCGCCTGCCGGGCGTCCACCACAGCGACCGCAGCCACGATCGCCCGATCCATGGGCGTGCGCGCCACACGCGCCAACGCGCCATGTGGCGCAGCTTCCAGGTCAATGGCGACCTCGACCAGCAATGCACCAGGGGCCGAGTGATAGTTGCGCAAGGGAAGTTGCTCCGCCCCTGCAGCGGATTGAACGGTCGCCGTTGCGTTCAGGGCCAGGAGCGCAAGCAGCAGCTCCGGCGGGCCCTCCGCTGCACCTTCGACGGCCCCGGCCAGCGTCGCCAAGTTGCGCAGCGTTCGCGGGGCGGCCAGCTCGGCGGATTGCTGAAGGATGCCGTCGGCCACCGCAGCGACTGCGGCGTTGTCCACCAGCGTCTGCAGCGGCGTGTTGGCGCCGAGGCGCAGCGTCGTCGGCTCGCGGCTGATGTACACCCAGGGCAACGCCTGTAGATCGACGACGGTCGGCGTCGGTGGAAAGACTTCATCCGGCATGCGCGGCTGAGGAATCAACGGCGCCGCTTGCCCGGCGGCCTGGCTCAACAGCGCCAACGCCTGTTCCGGCGTCGGCGGACGTTGATACGCTTGAATGTGTGCAGGCATAGGACCTCCCTTTCTGATAGGTTGGAGAATTGGGGCATCGATGCAGAACAATGCCCGGAAGCGCTGTCGTTGAACACGAGGAGCTCTTCCTCTGTCCACGTTGACTTACGGGAAACGTTTGCTCCAACCTATTTTACCTTATAGATGTTGCGCAGTTTGGTGAAACCTTCTCGTAGAATGCAACCTCGCATTCCCCCAAGACCTGCGGCCCGTTGCGAACGTGCGGCTGGGAGCCGCACCTACTATCATCATTAAAACGTGCGGCCGGATGCCGCATCTACAAATTGAAGCTTTCTGAAAGGTCGTATTCCACAGCCACGAGAAAACTCGCAACCATGTAACCCCTGTTTGTCGAAACGTTTACCGGGACGCTATTAAAGTAGCATATTCGAGACCTGCTGTCAAGCGCCGCTTAAAAATTTTAAGTAGGGCTCAAATCCTCTTGACTTCTCAAAGTGCGCATTGTACACTCTGAATATGCCCACGAGAGAACAAATCAACCATTTGGCTCCAGGCAACGGTGAACAGCCCGACTCCTTTGGGAGCCGCATTCGGGCGCGACGTAGGGAGCTGGGATTAAGCCTGGAGGAGCTGGCGCAGCGCACCGGGTTGACCGCCAGCTTTCTGAGCCTGGTCGAGCGCGACATGAGCAATCCCTCGCTGGAGTCGTTGCGCCACATCGCCGAGGCGTTGGGCGTTCCGCCCTTCTATTTTTCGCAGGAGGCCGAGCCGGCGCCGCCGACGCTGCAGAACCCGGTCGTGCGCGCCGATCAGCGCATCAAGATCACCTTCCCTCCAGGCGACGTCACCAGTGAGCTGCTTGTGCCCAACCTGCGCAATCGGCTAGAGGTCTTCATCACGCACGTGAAGCCTTCGGCGGGCAACATTGCGCGGCCGCCTCCATTGGAGACGGAGGAATGCCTTTTCGTGCTCAAGGGGAAGGTGCGCGTGGTGCTCAACGAGCAGGAGTACGTGCTGAGCGAAGGCGACAGCATCTACATTCATGGTCGGCTGCTGCGTGAGATCAGCGCCGTCGAGGAAGAGACGATCTTTCTGTCCGCCATCACCCCGCCAATTTTTTGAAAGAGATCTTTTTCAGGAGGATGGAATGCCTTTTCGCTTCACCGCCGCGCAACCGCCTGCGCCGACGCGACGCCCTATCCGGCGCATTCTGCATGGCGATGTGCGCATCGACGACTATCACTGGCTGCGCAATCGCGAGGACCCGCAGGTGATCGCCTATCTCGAGGCGGAGAACGCCTACGCCGCCGAGGTGATGCGCGACGCCGAGCCGTTGCAAGAGGCTCTCTTTCAGGAAATGCGCGGGCGCATCCAGGAGACCGACAGCACGGCGCCGGTTCAGGACGGCGGCTACTGGTACTATCGACGCACTGTGGCCGGGCTGGACTATCCGATTTACTGTCGTCGCGCCCACAGCCTGGAGGGAGAAGAGGAGATTTTGCTGGACGTCAACGAACTGGCGGCAGGCCATGCGTTCTGCGAAGTCGGCGAATTCGCCGTCAGCCCGGACCACTCCCTGCTCGCCTACGCGCTGGACCGCAAAGGCGACGAAGCGTTCACGATCTTCGTCAAGGATCTGCGCACCGGCGAGCTGTTGCCCGATCGGATCGAAGGCGCCTATTACGGGTTGGAATGGGGCAACGACAACGCCACGATCTTCTATACGACGCTCGACCACGCTCACCGCCCGGACGCGCTCTGGCGCCATCGCCTCGGCAGCGCGCAGGCGAACGACGTCCTGCTCTGGCGCGAGCCGGATGAGCGCTTCTTCGTCAACCTCTATAAGACGCGCAGCAGACGCTTCATCGTCTTACACCTGCACAGCAATATGACGAGCGAGGCGCGCGTGCTCGACGCCGATGCGCCCGATGCTTCGCTGCGCCTGATCGAACCGCGGCGACGCGGTCACGAGTACTTTGTCGAACATCGCGGAGACCGCTTCTATGTGCTGAGCAACGATGGCGCTCAAGACTTTCGCGTGCTGACTGCGCCTGTGGAGACGCCCGACATGGCCGCCTGGCGCGAGCTGATTCCCGAGACGCCCGGCGTTTGGATCGAGCGCATCGAACTTTTCCAGGATCATCTGGCGCTCTTCGAGTGGGCCAACGGCGGCAAGCGCGTGCGCGTGGTGCAGCTTGCGCCGGCGCAGCCAGAAGTGGTGGACGCCCACGTCGTCGCCTTCGGCGAGGAGAGCTACGCCGTCGATCCTGATGAAAATCCGATCTTTGACACGACCGTGCTGCGCCTGCGCTACTCTTCTCTCAAGACGCCTGAGACCATCTACGCCTATGACATGGCGCAGCGCACCCTGCAGATGCTCAAACAGGAGGAGATCAAAGGCTACGATCCCGACGCATACGAGACGCAGCGCTTGTGGGCGACTGCTCCCGACGGCGAACAGGTTCCGATCTCGCTCGTTCACCGCAAAGGGATTGCCCTGGACGGCGGTCATCCCTGTCTCCTTTACGGCTATGGCGCCTACGGCGCAAGCAGCGAACCTTCTTTCCGCGCCAACCGGCTGAGCCTGCTCGAACGCGGTTTTCTGTTTGCGATCGCCCATGTGCGCGGCGGCAGCGAGAAAGGCCGCGCCTGGTATCTCAACGGCAAGTTGCTGCACAAGAAAAACACCTTCACCGATTTTATCGCCGCCGCCGAAACGCTGATCGCCCAAGGCTACACCTCTCCAGAACGGCTGACGATCCTGGGACGCAGCGCCGGCGGCCTGCTGATGGGCGCCGTTGTGAACATGCGGCCCGACCTCTTCGCCGGCGTCATCGCTGAAGTCCCGTTCGTCGACGTCCTCAACACCATGCTCGACCCCACGCTCCCTTTGACCGTCATCGAGTATGAAGAATGGGGCGATCCGGCCGATCCGGAGTATTATGCATATATGCGCACGTATTCGCCGTATGACAACATCGAACCGAAAGCCTATCCTCCCATTTTGGCGACGGCCGGCCTCAACGATCCGCGGGTTTCATACTGGGAGCCTGCCAAATTTGTGGCGAAATTGCGCTGCATCAAAACCGACGATAACGTTGCGCTGCTGAAGACGAATATGGCGGCGGGGCATGGCGGCGCCTCTGGACGATACGAGGCTCTGCGCGAAACGGCCTTTGAGTACGCGTTCCTGCTCAAAGTCGTCGGGCTGGTCTGATCGCAAAGCGGTGGACAGGCGCGTATGCGTATTGCGATTGATCTGTTTTTTCTTGTTATCTTGCTGCTCGCCAACGGTTTCCTTGCGATGGCCGAAATGTCGATCGTCTCCTCTCGCCCTTCGCGCTTGCAGGCGATGGCCGCCGCCGGCAAGCCGGGCGCCGCCACCGCGCTGAAGCTGCTCCAAAATCCAGGGGACTTTCTCTCCACCGTGCAGATCGGCATCACGCTGATCGGCATCTTCGCAGGCGCCTTCGGCGGCGCCACGCTCGCCACACCGCTCGCCGATCAGTTGCGACGAGTTGGATTCCTGGCGCCTTATGCAACGCAGATCGCCATCTTCGCCGTCGTGCTCGCCACCACCTATCTGGCGCTGGTGGTGGCGGAGCTGACCCCGAAACGCCTTGCCCTCAGCAGGCCGGAGACGATCGCCTGCCTGGTTGCGCCGGTGTTAGACAGTCTCTCCAGGCCGGCGCGGCCGCTGGTCTCGCTGCTCGACCGCTCCAGCGGCGCGCTCTCGCGTCTGTTCGGCGTGCGCAGCGACAACGCCCCCGCCGTCACCGACGATGAAGTGCGCGTTCTTTTGCGACAAGGGGCGCAGCTAGGCGTCTTTAAGCCGATCGAAGAGGAGATCGTCGCCCAGCTCTTTCGTCTGAGCGATCGGCGCGCCAGCGCCATCATGACCCCGCGCACCGAAATCGTCTGGATCGACGTCAACCAAAGCCCAGAGGAAATTCGCAACCTCATCGTCTCCTCACCCCATTCGCGCTTCCCGCTGGCGGAGGACTCGCTGGACCACGTGATCGGCGTTGTGTACGCGCGCGATCTGCTCGTGCAACGTCTGACCGCCGAAAGCATCGACTTGCGCAGCCTGGCGAAACCCGCCCTCTTCGTGCCGGAAAACATGTCGGCGCTCGATTTGGTCGAACAAATGCGCAAAAAACGCACGCCCGTCGCCCTCATCATCAACGAGTACGGCGGCGTGGAAGGGTTGGTGACCATCACGGACGTCGTCGAGGCGATCCTCGGCGCCATCGAGGAAGCCAGAATGGACGAAGAGCCGGACATCGTGCCGCGCGAGGACGGTTCCTGGCTCGTCAACGGCCTGTGGTCGGTCGACGCCTTTCAAGAGCATTTTGGCCTGTCCCACCTGCCGCTGCGCGAGGAGCTTGACTATCAGACGGTCGGCGGCATGGTGATGGCGCTCCTGGGCGAGATTCCCACGATTGGAAGCCAGGTGCAAATCGACGGCTACCGCATCGAAGTGGTCGATATGGATGGCCGCCGCGTCGATAAAGTGTTGGTGAAGAGGATGAGCGAGGAGGAATAGGAGAGAAGAGGCGATGGTTGCGCTGAAACAAGCCATCCTTGAAGCGGAGCGGCGCATCCGCCCCTATGTGCGGCGGACCCCGCTTGATGAATCGATTGCGCTCAGCGAGATGGGCGGCGATCGGGTTTTTCTTAAGCTGGAGAATCTGCAATACACCGGCTCTTTCAAACTGCGCGGGGCGACCAACAAGCTGCTGAGCCTTTCGCCGGAAACGTTGGCGCGCGGCGTAGTGGCCGCCTCCTCCGGCAACCATGGCGCAGCCGTCGCCTATGCGCTGCGGCGATTGGAAGCGAAAGGCGTCGTCTTCGTCCCGGAGTGCGCAGCGGCGACGAAAGTCGAAGCCATTCAACGCTACGGCGCGGAGGTGCGACGCTGGGGCATGGACAGCGTCGAAGCCGAGCAACAAGCCCGCACCTTCGCCGCCCAAAGCGGACGAGCCTATATTTCACCGTACAATGACTGGGAGATCGTGGCGGGCCAAGGCACGATCGGGCTTGAAGTGCTCGAGGAGCTTCCCGACGTGGAGACCCTCTACGTCACCGTGGGCGGCGGCGGGTTGATCGGCGGGATCGCAGGTTACATCAAAGCCCTGGACGCAGGAAGATCGGTGCGCATCGTCGGCTGTCTGCCCGCCCACTCGCCGGTGATGTACGAATCGGTGCGCGCCGGCCGCATCGTGCAGATGGAGTCGCTGCCGACTTTGTCGGACGGCAGCGCCGGCGGCATTGAGGAAGACGCCATCACCTTCGCGCTCTGCCAGCGGCTGGTCGACGACTGGATGCTGGTGACGGAGGCTGAAATCGCAGACGCCGTGCGCCTGATCGCCAGAACGCATCATCTGATGGTCGAAGGCGCAGCCGGCGTCGCCGTCGCCGCCTACCTGAAAGATGCGCAGCGCGGGCGGGGACGGAACGTCGCCATCGTGCTCTGCGGCGCCAACATCGACCTCGACGTCCTGAAAACGATCTTATGAGCGAACGTCCTTGCGGACACTCCGGCGATTCTCGTAGCTGCGGCTCTCAGCCGCAGTTTACAGCCATGCCACGCCCGAGACGATGATCTACGTAAGCGCCTTTTACGACGCCGGTGCGGCCCCCAGCCGCACATTCTTAACAGGTCACAGGGTTTGGACGCCCACAAATTTTAGAAGAATTTATGAATTTTCATGGAGTTTCCCGATGTTGCCGGAAGAAGTGCTGGCACGGCGCAACAACCTGCCGCTCAAACCCGCTGCGGTGACGCTCGTCGGCCGCTTCGTGCGGCTGGAGCCGCTTTCCCGATCGCATGCGCCTGCCCTTCACCGCCATTCCGACGGCTCACCCATCGAGCTGGCGGGGCGAAGCTTCCCCGCCTATGACCCGGACGAGCTGATCTGGCGCTATCTGTTCGTCGGCCCGTTTGCGGACTTCGCCGGCTTCGAGCGCTACATCGACGAGTTGATCTGCGGCGCCGACCGCCTGGCGCTCTGCGTGATCGACCAGGCGAGCGACCAGCCCGTCGGCGTCGTCAACCTGATGAGCAACGCGCCCATGCATTTGCGCATCGAGCTGGGCGGCATCTGGTTCAGCCCGGTCGTGCAACGCACGCAGGCGAACCTGGAGAGCGCCTACCTGATGCTCGGCCATTGCTTTGCGCTCGGCTATCGTCGCGTCGAATGGAAGTGCGACAGCCGCAACGAACGCTCGCGGCGGGCGGCGCTGCGCATCGGCTTCACCTTCGAGGGCGTCCAGGAGCAGCACATGATCGTCAAAGGGCGGAGCCGAGACACCGCCTGGTTCCGCATGTTAGACTATGAGTGGCCCACCGTTAAAGCGCGATTGGAGGCGATGTTGTATGGGCGATGCTGAACACATTTCATCTGTGGAAAAACTTTGCGGCTACGAGCCGGCCGATCGGGAGCACTACGAGCGCATTCTCAGCTGCTATCAGTCCGGCCAGGCGCCGTGGGATCACGCCGATCCGCCGCCGGAGGTGCTCGTCTATGCGCCGACTTTGCCGGTCGGTCGCGCCCTCGACCTGGGATGCGGCTTTGGCCGCGGGGCGCTGTTTCTGGCGAGGCTCGGCTGGGAAGTGGACGCCATTGACTTCATCCCTCTGGCCATCGAGGAGGCGCAGCGACGCGCGCAGCAGGCCGGCCTCGCCGAGAAGATCCATTTTCACCTGGCGCCGGTCGAGCAGCTCGACTTTCTCGAAGGCCCCTACGATTTCGCGCTCGACGTCGGCTGTGCGCATGCCTTCACGCCGCAGCAACTGCGCCGTTATCATGCAGGGTTGGTGCGCCTGCTGCGCCCCGGCGCCGTCTTCCTCTGGTTCGCCCATCTCAACGAGGAGGACGCAACGCCGGAGCGCCGGCGCTGGCTCGACGAAGCGCAGATGCGCGCGATCTTCGCTGCAGGCTTCACCCTGGAGCGGGTCGAATATGGTCAGACGCAGGTGGGCGACCAGCCGCCTTGGCGCTCAGCCTGGTTCTGGCTTCGCCGCGTCGAAAACGACGAATTCCACACCGGCGACGCATGACGGATTTTCTCTCCATCACCGAGACGCCGGGCGCTTTGCTCAACCGTGAACAGCTCGGCCGCATGGCGCTGCGCTATAGCCTGGCGGCCGAGCTGGCGGGTGGCCGTCGCGTGCTGGAGGTGGCGTGCGGCGCCGGCGTCGGTCTGGGGCTGCTGCGCGGCGTCGCCCGTTCGCTGGCGGCGTGCGACTATTCGACGGCGGCGCTGGCGCTGGCGCAACAGTCGACGGGAGCGCAGGTTCTCCTGGCCGCCGCCGACGCCCAGCATCTACCATATGCAGCGGGCGCTTTCGACCTGATCGTCTCCTTCGAGGCCATCTACTACCTGCCGCAGCCCGCCGCGTTCCTGAGCGAATGTCATCGCCTGTTGGCGACGGGAGGCCGGCTGCTGCTCTCCACCAGCAATCCGGAATGGCCTTTTTTTGCGCCGGGCGCGCTCAGCGTCCACTATCCGACGGCGCCGGAGCTGGCGCGCCTGTTGCAGGAGGCCGGGTTTCAAAGCGTGGCGTTGTACGGCTCATTGCCGGTCGATCGCATGCTCTCGCCATGGGGCGCAGCGCGGGCGCGCGTGCGCCGTCTGCTGCTCGGCGTCGGCGTCTTCCGCAGCGACAACCTGTTGACGCGGGCGCTGAAGCGCCTCGGCTACGGGACGCTCACCCCGCTGCCGCCCTTGTTGCCCGCTTCGATGCGCCTGGCCGACCCTTTCCACGAATTGACTCCGCTTCAGGCCGACCAACCTGACCGACGTCACCGGGTGCTGTTCGCCCTTGCAGAAAAGTGAGCGGCGCTTCCTACGCAAGCGGGCTCGGCGCAACCGTGCTGTCGAGCAACACCTCCCGCTCGAAGGCGCGTCGCATCAGATCGAGGGCATTGCGTTGCGTGTCCCAGATCTCCACCGCCGGGTACTCGTCCGCAATCAACGTCAGCCGCAGGGTCGAGGCACTCCAGCTCACGACGACGTCATCGACGGCCGAGGAGCGCCCTCGCTCCAGGTACTCGGCCAGGCGCAGGATTGCGGCCAGGCGCCACAGGAGCAGGTCGTCGCCGGGCAGCATGAGAGGAGCGCACTCTCCCAGGTCCGGCGTTCCCCTGCGATGATAGCGGGTCAACAGCCCGATCAACGCAATTTCACGCGGGGTGAAGCCGGGCAAACCGTTGGTGACGATCAGGGTCTGGGAGTGCACGTCGTGGTTTTCATACGCAATGATGGCGCCGATGTCGTGCAGCAGGGCGGCGGCGTCCAGCAGCTCGCGTTCGGGTGCGCCGTAGCCATGCAGCGGCGTCAGCTGCTCGAAGACGCGGCCGGCGAGAAAGCGCACATGGTTGGCGTGCTTCTTTTGATAGTGATAGATGCGCGCCAGGTTAAGCACGCCGAAGCTGCGGATGTCGGCGATGATCGGTTCGTCCCAGTGCCGCCAGAAGTGCTCGAAGAAGAGCCCCTCGCGCAGGCCGTTGACCGAGACCGTCAGCGCGCGCACCCCCATCACTTGCATGATGGCGCGCGCCACCAGCGCGCCGGGCAGGATAATGTCGGCGCGGTCGCTGCGCAGGCCGGGCAGCTTGATGCGTTTGGCCAGAGGAAGGGTGCGCAGTTGTTCGATCAGCTGCTCGAGCGCCGTCAGAGAAAGTGTGTAGCCGTGCAGCGTGGTCAGCGGATAGCCGCAGCGCCGCGCGTCCATGCGCGCCAGGTTGCGAATGGCGCCGCCGAGCGCCACCAGCTCGCCGGGAAGCTCATGCAGCCATTTCACTTCGTGGAGTGTGCGCTGAATCTCTCGCTCCAGCGCTTTCAGCTCGCCGTCACCGATCGGGTCGCTGCGCACGAAGCGTTCGGTCAAGGCCAGACAGCCAAGCGGCCCGGACCACCCTTGCACATAGCGGCGATCCGCCACCTGGCTGATCTGCACGCTGCCGCCGCCGATGTCGACTACGGCGCCGTTGCGCAGCGCCACATCGTTGAGCGCGCCGATCGCTCCGTAATAGGCTTCACGCTCGCCGTCGAGGATGCGCAGGTCGAGACCCAGTTCCTGCCGGACGCGTTCGACGAAGGCGCGGCCATTGGCGGCGTCGCGCACGGCGCTGGTGGCGGTGGCGATGATTTCATCGACGTAGGTGCTGTCGCAAAAGCGCTTGAAAAGGCGCAGCGTCACGAAGGCGCGATTCATCGCCTCTTCGCTCAACCCCTGCGCGTCCATCCCCTGGCGCAGCCGCACCACCTCGCGAATTTCATCTTCAAGCCGGTAGCGATAGCCGGGCACGGCGTTCATGACAATCAGCCGCGCCGTGTTGGAGCCCAGATCAATGACGGCGATTCGTTGCGAGTCCGGCATAGCTCTCCCCTTTCCATGGCGCC
This sequence comes from uncultured Caldilinea sp., assembly GCF_937128415.1. Classification (GTDB taxonomy): domain Bacteria; phylum Chloroflexota; class Anaerolineae; order Caldilineales; family Caldilineaceae; genus Caldilinea. The sequence goes on along the minus strand of NZ_CAKZMJ010000097.1, from coordinate 4,440 downwards.
GGTTGGAGACGAAACTCAGATTCTTGTTTTTTCGGGATCGAAATAAACGGTGTAAATTCAACGACCGCCAGACATAGGCGTATTCGATGGGATGCAAGCCTTCCCTCCGAACAAAAAGCGCAGAGCAAAAGACGATCAATAAGCGGACAACGCCGCCGTCTTTTTCAAGTACAATAAGAGAGATGGCTGAAACAATCGCTATTCTACTCCCTCCAAAAACTCGCCCTAGAGACGCTGGGAACACGGGAGCTCTTTATAAGCGTCTGCGCATCCTGCGTCTCGGCGGTGAAACAGCCTTTCAGCTTTGGAATGCCCATGGACGCCATACGGGATGAACCTAGCACGACCTTCCTCATTCATCGTTGCCTGCAGGGCGAAATGGACGCCTGGTCGCTGCTTGTGGAGCGCTACGCCAGACTGGTGCGCTCTGTGCCGGTGCGTTATGGGCTGACGGCCGACGAAGTCGATGACGTCGCCCAGGAAGTGTTTCTGGCGCTGGCGCAAAGCCTGCACGAGATCGAAGACCCGGAGCGGCTCTCCGGCTGGCTGGCGACCACCACGCGTCGTTTCACCTGGCGCGCACTCCAACGCCGACGCCGCGAACAGCCCATCGAGCATCCTGACGACGCAGACCCGCCCGCCTCGACCGATCCGAGCTCCGTCTCTAGTTTCGCGCTAGAGGAGCTGCTGAGCGGCTGGTCTCGCCAGGAGGCGCTGGCGCAGGCGCTTCGCCATCTGCCGACGCGTTGTCAGGAACTCCTTCATTTGCTCTTCCTGGATGAACGCCAACCCGACTATGACGAGATCAGCAAGCGTCTGGATATTCCCAAAGGCAGCATCGGCCCAACGCGCAACCGCTGCCTGCAACGTCTGCGCACTCTTCTGGAAGGGATAGGGATCACCCATCCTTTCTGAAATTCCAAGACGTCTCGCTTAGAGGCTATCGCTTTGCACACTTTGTGTCAAAAATTTCATGTATCATACGAATTGCCTACGAACACTAAATAGATGGAAGGCGATTGAATGGACATTTCGCCAACCCGCAAACAGACCCAGGATGCATCGACGCAAAAAAGGAAGCAAAAGGACGCGTGCACATGAGTGAACATATTGCCCTAGACGATCTGTACGCCCTGGCGTTCGATGGCGCAACATCTCCTGAGGCAGTTCAACATCTAGCCGCCTGTGCACACTGTCGGCAAGAGCTGGCTACCTTGCGGGGTCTGGCGAGCGAGCTAGAAATCGCCCGGCGCAGCGCGCCCGATTCGGCGGCCCTCGACGCCTATCGGGCGCTGTTCAAACACGTGCAGGCGCAACCATCCCCGCTGCAGCGCGTCCTCGAGCGAATCCGCGCAGCGCTGACCTGGGACAGTCGCCTCCAGCCAACGCTCCAGGGCATGCGCGGATTTGAGCAAAACAGCTATCGTCAAGTCTATTGGGCCGGAGACATCGAGATCGAACTGATGGTGGAGCGCACAGGCCGGCTGCGCCGCGTGGAAGGCGAAGTGCTCAGCGAGCCGATGGAATCCAGCCCGACGTTGCTCGAGTTGATCGACCCCGGCGGCGCCGTCCTCCATGCGGTGGAATTTGAAGATCGCTTCCATTTGGAGCGGGTCGCGCCCGGCCCCTATCGGGCAGTCATCACGCGCCCCGATGGCGCCATCGTCGAGATCGATCCGCTGGAGATTGCGTAGATGGCGCTGTCGCTTGACGAGGCCCTTGCGCTGGCCGGGCTTCCCAGTGCGGAAGCGCTGGCGCAACTACAGAATGCCGGTCGCCTCCAGGCGGAGGCAGTCGGCCAACTTGCCCGTCACTGCCTGGAAATCGCAGCGGACGACCCTCCAAACGCCTTGCGTCTCCTGGAGCTGGCGCAGGCGGTGCATCGAGAGACGGGCGCTGTTGACGCTGTGACGCCGTGGCTTCACTATGCGCAGGCGAGACTCAACGTCCTGGCCGGCGATCTCGACGCCGCCGAGACAAATCTGCTGGCCGCGCGCGAAGCGTGGGAGACGTCAGGCGAATCTTTCCTGCAAGCGCGCAGCAGCCTCGGCCTGACGCAGGTGCTGACCATGCAGGGGCGCTTCGCCGACGCAGAAACGGCAATTCTGACGGCCATCCAGACGCTGGACGCCCTGGCGATGGACGAAATCGAGGCACGTCTGGTGCGCTTCGCCGCCCGTCAAAATCTGGCCACGGTGCTTTCCTATCAGGAGCGCCACCGCGAGGCGCTGGAGGTGCTGCACGCCCTCCGAGCTGAAGTGGAGTCCGCGCTGGCCGCGAGCGCCGACGCCGATCTTCGGCTTCATCTAACGGCGTTGCTCGGTGAAACCGGCGTCGATCTCGCTCTCTGCTACGGCTATCTCGACCGCCCCCAGGAGGCAATCGCCGTGCTGCAGAGCGCCATCGAACAGTTGACGGCGGCGGGCGCCTCCATCGAGCGCGGGCGCGCATACACCAATTTGGGGCACCTTTACACGCGCACCGGGCAGTGGGCCAGTGCGCTGGCTGCGTTCGAGGCTGCCCTGGGCGACCTGGTCGGAGACGCGGAGCCCGATCAACAGCCAGAACGCTGGCGGCTCGCCGACGTCCTCTTTCTAGAGCAGGGGCTCGCCCATCTCTCACTCAACCTGCTGCCTGAAGCCGCCGCCGATCTGGCGCGCGCCGCTGCACTGTTTGAGCAAACCGGCAAACGGTATGAGCTGGCGCAGGCGCATTATTACCGGGGATTGCTGGCGCTGCGCGAGGAGGCGCTCGATGCGGCGCGTGCTGCGCTCTCTGCGGCGGCGGAGATTTTCGACAGCCTCGCCAATCGCTACTGGCTCAACCGCGTGCGTATTGCACAGGCGCATGCCGCGCTGCTGGAAGGCTTGGAAGCAGACGCGGCGGCGACGCTCGACGCACTGGTGCGAGAGGCAAGCCTCCCTGACCAGGCGCGGGCGCTGACATGGGACGTGCTCGCGCGCTGTGAAGCGGCGCTGTTGTCCTGTCGCCTCGCCCTGCGTCGCAACGAGGTCGATGCGGCAAACGAGCAACTTTCTCTGGCTGAACGATGGCTGGCGGAGGCCGCGGCGCCCGCCGAGCCGGCGCTCCTCTACCCGCACCTTGCGCTGCAAATTCTGCACGCGCGCGGCTTGCTGGCGCGCCGCGGAGGCGATCTTGTTGCTGCGCGTCGCTTCTTTCAGCAGGCGGTGGAAACGGTGGAGCGGCAGCGCGCCCTGCTGCCCCTTGAAGAATTTCGCACAGCCTTTCTCGACGACAAGGCGACCCTCTACGCCGATCTGACGCTCGCCCTGCTCGATGAGCCGGCGCCAACGGAGCAGGCGCTGGCGGATGCGTTCGCCGTCATCGAACGCGCCCGTGCACGCGTGCTCCTGGAGCGCCTCTTGAGCGCTGTTGAAGCCCACGCAGCGGGCCAGCAGGAAATGGCCGCCGCCGAACGTAGCGCCGCCCTTCGTCAACAGCTCACCTGGCTCTACAATCAACTCCTGAGCGACAATCCCGATAGCCGCGGCGCCGGCCAACGCCTCTCCGAAACCATTCGCCAACACGAAGCAACGTTAGCGCAAATCGAGCGACGTCTTGCCGCCGAATTGGTCGAGGTTGAACCCGAACCGTTGAGCGCGCTGCAGGCGGCGCTCGAGCCGTGCGAGCAGGCGCTCATCTACTACAAAGCCGGCGATGAGTGGATGGCCTTTGTCGTCGACCGCAGATCGGCGCAGATCGTGCGTCGCCTGTGCAGACACGCCTCCCTTGACGCAGCTCTGGCGGACCTTCGCTTCCAACTGGGTCGCATTGAGATCGGCGCCGATTACCTGACGCGCCATCACGAACGCTTGCTGCGCGGAGCAGGGACGGCCCTTCAGCGCGTTTATGCGCTGCTCGTTGCGCCGCTCGTCCATCTGCTGGAGGCCGAACGTCTGCTGATCATTCCATACGGAGACCTGCACCTGACGCCCTTTCATGCGCTTTGGGACGGCAAGCGCTATCTTTTGGAGCGCTTTGAAGTGTCCTATGCACCGAGCGCCAGCGTCGAAGTGCAGCGTCGGCGGCGCAACGAAAGCAATGGCTTCCATTCGCTCGCCGGCTTTGCGCTGCGCGAGCCGTCGATCCCGCAGACCGAGAACGAAGTGCAATCGGCCGCTCGTTATTTCGAGGAAGCCCGCGTGTTCATCGATGCTGAGGCCACGTTAAGCCAACTTCAAAACGCCGCCGCCTGCGATGTATTGCATTTTGCCACGCATGGGCTGTTCCGCCCCGACAACCCTTTCTTTTCGGCGCTGAAACTGGCGGACGGTTGGCTCGATGTTCGCACGATTTACCGGTTGCCGCTGCGGGCGAGGCTGGTGGTCTTGAGCGCCTGCCAGAGCGGCGCCGTACGCGTGCAGGGGGCGGATGAGGCGATCGGCCTCGTGCGCGGTTTTCTCGGCGCCGGCGTCTCCA
>NZ_CAKZMJ010000096.1:20000-149590 GCF_937128415.1 uncultured Caldilinea sp. | reverse complement strand
GGCGGATTGAGCGGCGACGGCACCTCTCCCCTGAGCACGATGCGCTCGCGTTTGCGCCGCGGATCGGGGATCGGGATGGCGGACATCAAGGCCTTCGTGTAGGGGTGCAGCGGCTCTGAGAAGAGCTGCTGCCGCGAAGCCATCTCCACCAGCTTGCCCAGATACATCACGCCCACGCGGTCGCTGATGTGCTCGACTACGCTGAGGTCATGGGCGACGAAGAGATATGAAAAGCCGTACTCACGCTGCAGGTCTTTGAGCAGGTTCAAAATCTGCGACTGAATCGAGACGTCGAGCGCAGAGACCGGCTCGTCGCAGACGATAAAGCGAGGATTGAGGGCCAGCGCGCGCGCAATGCCGATGCGCTGGCGCTGTCCGCCGGAGAACTCGTGCGGGTAGCGGTGGGCGTGGTAGGGGTTCAGCCCGACCTTGGCCAGCATCTCCTGCACGATGGCGTTGCGCTGCCTGCGGTCTTTCATGCCGTGGATCAGCAGGCTTTCCGCAATGATGTCTCCGACCGGCATGCGAGGATCGAGCGAGGAATAGGGGTCCTGAAAGACGATCTGCATGTTGCGGCGCAACGCCTTCAGCTCCGCCCCGCGCAGGTTGAAGACATCCTGACCATCGAAAAAGACCGAGCCCCCATTCGCCGGAATCAAGCGCAAAATTGAGCGAGAGACGGTGGTCTTGCCGCAGCCAGATTCACCCACTAGTCCGAAGGTTTCACCTTCTTTGACGGTGAAGCTGACGTCATCGACGGCTTTCACCCAGGCAGTGACGCGCTGAAATACGCCGCTGCGAACGGGAAAGTAGGTTTTCAGATTTTGCACAACGAGGATATCTTTTTTTTCAATCGCAACCGATATCGTCATAAGTGTTTCTTTCGCAAAAAATCCTCGAAAGAGGCAGCTCGCTTCCTGTCATTGGATGCCGCAAAACGCAAGCAGGTCAAGGCGTCGGCAGCGCCGTCGACGCCGGCTCATGCGTTTCGACAGAACCATCAAAATTCCAGGTCGCCTTGCCGACGCCTTCCCACTGCGCAGCCGTCTCCGGGTCGCGCATAAAGCAGCGCGACCAGTGGCCGGGTTTGGCTTCGACCAGCCTTGGTTCGCGTTGCGTGCAAAGTTCTTTGGCGTAAGGACAGCGCGGGGCGAATTTACAGCCGGGCGGCAGGTCGATCAAATTCGGCACCGAGCCGGGGATCACCGCCAGATGCTCCTGCACAACGCCTAACACCGGAATGGCCGCCAGCAACCCTTCTGCATAGGGATGCAGCTGCTCGTCGAAAAGCGAGTACACATCGGTGTATTCGACAATCTGACCGGCGTACATCACCGCCACTTTGTCGCACATCTCGGCGATGACGCCCATGTCGTGCGTAATCAACAGGATGGACGTTCCGGTTTCCTCGCGCAGCTTGCGCATGAGGTCGAGAATCTGCGCCTGAATCGTCACATCCAGCGCCGTCGTCGGCTCATCTGCAATCAGGAGCTTCGGCCGGGTGGCAAGCGCCATGGCGATCATCACGCGTTGCGCCTGACCGCCGGAAATTTCGTGGGGGTAGGCGCGGGCGCGCTTCTCCGGGTCGGGGATGCCGACGATGCGCAACATCTCAATGGCTTGGCGCATCGCTTCTTCTTTCGTGACCTTCCTGTGCGCCAGGATTGCCTCGGCGATCTGGTCGCCGATGCGAAAGACCGGGTTCAGGCAGCTCGTTGGTTGTTGAAAGATCATCGAGATCTCGTTGCCGCGGATCTCGAGCATGCGCTTTTCGCTGAGTTTGGTCAGATCTTCTCCGCCAAACCAGACTTCCCCTTCCACGATCTTGCCTGAAGCCGGCAAGAGCCGCATGATCGAGAGCGACGTCACGCTTTTGCCGCTGCCCGACTCGCCGACCAGCCCCATGACCTCGCCCGGCATGATCGAGAAATCGACGCCGTTGATCGCCTGTACGACGCCGTCTTCGGTGTAGAAATATGTTTTTAGCCCTTTGACCTGCAAGAGCGGTTTTTGGGTGCTTCTGGCTCCATCTGAGTTTATCATCCTGCACGTCTCTCCTACCGCTTCAAGCGCGGATCCAACGCATCGCGTAGGCCATCACCGATGAAATTGAACGAAATGGTCACCAGACAGAGCGGGATGCCCGGCACGAGCGGCAGCCAGGGATGCTGGAACATGTAGCTCTGCGCTGCCGAGAGCATATTGCCCCACGAAGGCGTTGGCTCCTGCACGCCGACGCCTAGAAAGCTGAGCGTCGCCTCGGCGATGACGATGCCCGCCAACCCGAGGCTGGCGTTGACCAGAATCGGCGCCAGGCCGTTGGGAATGATATGGCGGAACATGATGCGGGCGTTGGAGGCGCCCACCGCCCGCAACGCCTCGACGAAGTCCTGGTTGCGCAGCGTCAGCGCCATGCCGCGCATCAGGCGCGCGGCGCCTGTCCATCCCAGCACAATCAGGATGAACATCAAAACGATCACTTTGTTGGCTTCCTGCGTCGGCGCCGCCAACATCCACGCCACGCCGTTCGTCACAAAGGCCGGCGCCGGTATCTGGGCGTCGGTGCGGATCAGGATGGACGCCGTAATCAACAGAATGGGTAAGGTCGGGATCGAGAGCAAAAACTCGACTGTGCGAGAGATGATGGTGTCGAACCAGCCGCCGAGAAACCCGGCGATTGCGCCTAAGATTACGCCCATCATCTCGGAAAGCAAGACCACAATGAACGCAATAGAGAGGGATACGCGAGCGCCATACAAGAGCCGGGTGAAGAGATCGCGGCCGAGATGATCGACGCCGAGAGGATGCAGCTGCCCTTCGCTGCCGACGGTGCCGGGCGGGCCAGGGCGCGCGGTGACGGCGATGTCGATCGCATCGCGCGGGAAGGGAGCAATGACCGGCGCTAGCAGGGCTGCAATAAACATGATGATGATAAAGATCAGGCTGGCGACCGCCAGGCGATGGCGCAGAAAACGCCGCATCACAATCTGAAGCTGGCTTTCCTCGCGGCCTTCGCGAGGAATTTTGTCCAGTGCAATCGGTTGAGCAGTAGCAGTCATGATACGCCTCGGTTACGAATAGCGAATCCTCGGATCGATGACCGCATAGAGAATGTCGCCAAGCAGTGTGGCGAAGACGGTCAAGATCGTGGTCACATAAATAAACGCCAGAGCGATATTGTAGTCGGAGCGGTTGAGCGCGTCGAAGTATAGACGCCCCATTCCGGGCCAGGCAAAGATGGTCTCCGTCACGATGGCGCCGGCGAAGAAGAGAGGAATCTGCAGCACCAGAACGGTGACGAAGGGAATCAAAGCGTTGCGCAGCGCGTGTTTATTGATGACAATCCGCTCAGGCAGACCTTTGGCTCGCGCGGTGCGCACATAATCCTGGCGCAACACCTCCAGCATGGACGAACGCAGGAAACGACTCCACGCCGCCACGCTGACGATCGTCAGCACGCCGACCGGCATCAACAGATGCAAAAAGCGGTCGAGCGCCGAGCCGGGCTGTATTCGCGTTAACCAACTCGCCACATCATAGGGGCGCACTGCCTCGCGCAATCCGGGCGGTAAAACCGGCCACCATGGCAAAATTTCCTGAATCCGACCGGCTAGAATTGTGAACATCAGGATAAAAAGCAAACCGAAGAAAAAGGTCGGCATCGAAGAGCCGACAAATGCAGCCGTCGTAAAGGTGTAATCGAATTTGGAATATTGATGCACGGCGCTGTAAATCCCCAGCGGCACTGCGATCAACAGAGACAGCGCCAAAGAAATCACTTGCAACTCCACCGTTGCCCACAATCGACTCATCAGGAGGTCCCAAACCGGACGTCCGGCCTGGACCACCGTCGACCTGCCAAAGTCGCCGAAGAGAATGCCCTGACTGCTGCGCGCCGGCGGGTGCAGCTGCGGCATATCCGCCAGATAGACGTATTGATGGCAGCCGCCTCCTTCTTCCGGAGTCGCCTCGATGTAGCAGCCGACCGGGATGTTGGCGAACAGTTCCTGTCCGCCGACGACGATCGGACCCTGAGGCCAGCCGATCAGCCAACGCGTATAGCGGATCGGCCAGTACAGGTCGAGCTCATACTGGGCGCGAATGCGAGCGCGCTCCTCCGGGGTGATGCGGCGCTGCTGTTGCTGAAGTCCTGTCAGCGGGCCGCCGGGCGCAATATTGAAGAGGAAGAACATGAAGAGCGAGACGACAAAGACGACAACCACCATCTGAAAAAGGCGGCGAATTAAATAGGCTGTCATGGTGCAGAGGTTCCGTTCTTACTCCTACGCCAAACGGGCGGGCCAGCGCAGAGCAAACCCGCCCGTTTGGTCGTTCAGACATAATTTGGGAAAGGGTCAGGCTTTTGGAGAAACCCGACCCTTGCACTCAACCGCTTACTTGGTGTAGAGATTGATGTCGATGTGCTCCCAAGTGGGGCTGCCGGAGATGTAGTACTGAACGTTGCCGGTGCTCTCCGCTGCGTCGATCACCGTCTGCACCTCGGCGCCGGCGCCCAACGTCGACGGATCGAGGAAGTCGACGTCGCCGTTGAGGAGCTGCGCCACGGCCTGGTTGGTGTCGGCCACGAAGACGAAGATCACGTTCGGCGTCTTGACCTCACCCTCGTAGTAGGGGTTGCGCTCCAACACGATGCTCTGGCCCTTGTTCCATTCCTTCACGTAGTAAGGACCAACGGAGAGCGGGCGCTCCGCCACCTCGGGCAGGGTGGCCCACTCGGCGGCCGACACGTCGGCGAGGACGCGGCCGTCGCTGAGCACGCGCTGGCTCGGGTAGATGCCGAACGGATAGAGGAAGTACAGCGGATACTGATTGCCCGGCAGGTACTTGATCGTCATCGCTAGCTCGCTGTCGGAGTAGGTGATGTCGTTCTCCAGGTCGCCGATGCGGTTGCACAGGTCGAAGGTTGTGGCGCCGGAGTTCGGGTCGCAGTCGATCTTGACGCCCAGCTTCATGTCTTCGACCGAGACCGGCGTGCCGTCGCTCCAGGTGGCGGGTTTGAGCTTATAGGTGACGGTGAGCTGGTTCATCTGCACCGTGCCCTCGCCGCTGTACTCCACCTCGTTGCCCTCGCTGTCGATCACGCGTACGCCTGCGGCCAACTCCACAGGGGCGCCGGTGGCGTCGTAGACTTTGTCGCCGGCGGAGACCTCAACGACATCGTTGGTCGCGAGGCCGCTCTCGAGCGTGGACAGCGGGTCTTGCAGGGCGGGCTGGAAGTCATAGCTGTACTGCGTGTAGAGCATGCCTACGCCGGGGCGATCCACCAGACGCTGCGCCGCCATGCTGGAAACCAGCGCCCACATGCTGTCCGGCTCCTGCGTCATGCCGATCACGATGGTGTCGCCGCCGTCCGCCAGCTCCCACTCGTGCAGGTTGGCGGTGGCGTACTCGGTCGGGTCGGGGCGCACGCCGCTGAGGCTAGAACTCCAAGCCTGCGCTTCGGCGCGTTGGAAGACCGGGATCGAGACCACATCCTTGGCGAACTCGCGTTGCACGATGTCATAGGCGGCGATGCGCTCCTCGCGAATCAGCGTGTTGTTGGCGCGGATGATCGCGTCGCTGGCGACCGGGTTGCACCAGCCCATGTAGTTCTGGCCTTCCCAGTTGTTAGAAGGCAGCGGAATCTGGTCACAGGCGTAGAGCGTGCGGCCAGCCGGATCGGCCTGACCCACCCAGGCGAAGGCGCCCAACTCAAAGTCGCGGCGGCTCAGGCCAGTCGTGTCGCCGAACCACCAGGAAGCCGGCGCATAGGTGGGGATGATCTGAATGCCGCATTGGGCGAGGTTCTGAATCATGACCTGCGACCAGGTTTGGCGGAACGCTGCGCTCGTGGTCGTGAATTTGAGTGACAATGCCTCGCCGTTCGCATTCGTGCGCACCGGGCCATCTCCCTGGACCCAGCCTGCCTCCTCGAGCAACGCTTTGCCCGCCTCCGGGTCGTACCACGGGAAGTCATAAGGCCCCTTATAGGCCCAGTGCGTCTTGGGCAGGAAGCTGTCCATCAAGAGCGCCGATGGGTCTTCGACGTAGGGGTACACCGAGGCGATCAGAGCGTCGCGGTCGATGCAGTGAGCGATGGCCCGGCGCACACGCACGTCGCTGAGAATGGGGTGAGGAGTGGTGTAGTCTTCCACTGCGCTTGGAGCTTCACCCGGGGCGACCGAAGGTAGAGCGGCGGGAGCGCCTGGAGCGCACGCACCGAGGATCAACACAAACAGAAGCAGGAGGAACAAGGGTAGAAACTTCTTTGTTTTCATAATGTCTCCTTCTGAAAATAGTGAATAAAGTATATGCCTCATCTCACCCGCTCACTGCGCCGATGCAATAAGCGGGAAGACGCCACCTACACGCTCGGACTTCACAATTTTTCGATAAACGCACCTCCTTCCGATCTTTTCTGAACTTCAAGCTTAACTAGCGATTTCCCTCTTCATACAGAAAACACGCCACATAGTGCCCGCCGCCGTAATCCTTGAAATGCGGCTCTTCCTGGCGACAGAGGTCCATCACCTTCGGGCAGCGCGTCGAAAAGCGACAACCCTTCGGCGGATTGGCCGGGCTCGGGACGTCACCCTCCAGGATGATGCGCTTGCGTTGGCTTTCGATCACCGGGTCTGGGATCGGCACGGCGGAGAGCAACGCCTGCGTGTAGGGATGCATCGGATTTTGATAAAGCTCGTCGCGCTCCGCCAGCTCGACGATCTTGCCGAGATACATCACGGCGATGCGGTCTGAAATGTGGCGCACCACCGAGAGATCATGGGCGATGAAGAGATAGGTCAGGCCAAACTCTTCCTGCAGGTCTTCAAGCAGGTTGATGATCTGCGCCTGAATCGACACGTCCAGCGCCGAGATTGGCTCATCGCAGACGATGAACGAGGGGTTGACCGCCAACGCGCGCGCAATGCCGATGCGTTGGCGCTGGCCGCCGGAAAACTCGTGTGGGTAGCGGTTGATGAAGTAGGGGTTCAAGCCAACAATCTTGAGCAGCTCTTGCACGCGCTCCTGCCGCTCTTTTTTGCTCTTGCCGATGCCATGCACCTCAAGCGGTTCGCCGATGATGCTGCCGACGGTCATGCGGGGGTTGAGCGAGGCGTAGGGGTCTTGGAAGATCATCTGCATGCGCCGACGCATCTTGCGCAGCTCTTCGCCCTTGGTCTTGGTCAGGTCTTTGCCCTCGAAGATGACCTCGCCGCCGGTGGGACGATAAAGCTGTAAAATGGCGCGACCCGTCGTCGACTTGCCGCAGCCCGACTCGCCGACCAGGCCCAGCGTTTCGCCGCGATAGAGCGAAAAATTGAGCCCGTCCACCGCCTTGATCGAGCCCACCTGTCGCTGAAAAATGATGCCTTTTGTGATCGGGAAGTGCATTTTCAAGTCACGCACTTCCACCAACACGTCTTTCGTTGCGTTTTTCGTTGCGTTGCCGTTTGTGGTGGAATTGCCGTTTGCGCCGCTCATGACACTGCTCCCTCCGCCGCCGGATGCACGCTCACGCCGGAAATGTCGACCCAACACGCAGCTTTATGACCGGGCGACACTTCGACTAGCGGCGGATTCTCTTGCCAGCAGCGCTCCTGCACAAAGCTGCAGCGCGGGGCAAACGGGCAATGCGTCGGCGGCTCCAACAAATCGGGCGGCAAACCGTCGATCGGGATCAAGCGTTTCTGTCGCCCCAGGTCTAGCCGGGGGATCGAGCGCAGCAGACCGAGTGTGTAGGGGTGGCGAGGTCTGGCGTAGATCTCGTTGACGCTGGCTTCCTCGACGATAAAGCCGGCGTACATCACAAGCACGCGATCGGCCATGCCTGCCACCACGCCGAGATCATGCGTGATCCAGATGATGGCCATGCCCAGCTCGTCCTGCAACCGCTGAACAAGGTCGATAATCTGCGCCTGAATCGTGACGTCGAGCGCCGTCGTCGGCTCATCGGCGATCAGAAGCTGCGGGTCGCAGCTCAACCCCATCGCGATCATCACGCGCTGGCGCATGCCGCCCGAAAACTGATGGGGATAGTCGTCCAGGCGAGAGGCTGCGCCGGGGATGCCGACCATCTCGAGCAGCTGAATCGCCCGCTTGCGCGCCTGCTCTTTGTTCATATTCAGATGCAGCTCGATCGCCTCGGTGATCTGCCGCCCGATCGTCAGCACGGGGTTGAGCGAGGTCATCGGATCTTGAAAGATCATGGCGATGCGGTTGCCGCGGATCTGGCGCAGCTCATCTTCTTTGAGCTTTAGCAGGTCCTGGCCATCGAAGATGACCTCGCCGTCGACGATTTTGCCCGGAGGTTGTGGGATGAGACGGATCAGCGACATCACGCCCACGCTTTTGCCGGAGCCAGACTCTCCTACGATCGCCACCGTCTCTCCGGCGTCGACGTGGTAGCTGATTCCGTTGACAGCGTGCACCACGCCATCTTGTGTGAAGAACTGAGTCTTCAAGTTCCTCACCTCAAGCAACTTTGGCATTCAGGCAGTCTCCGCAGGTAATTTCGCAGGTGATAATACTGAGCAATTGAAGATTCCAGGTCCTGCTCCACCACCAGACTTCACTCTGGCGTCACAGGTCAGGAGCGGCGGCCGTTCAATTTCAGCCTGTTGCGGCTGCATTCGGGTCTACATCGTGCAAAAGCGTAGCAAAGATTACCTTTGTTGTCAAACAGATTTTCAAGCGGACGCATCAACGCGGGCGGCGAGCCAGGCGCGCAGTTGGGCGATCTGCGCCAGCACGGCCCGGCGGCTCGTGCCTCCCTCGACGTCGCGACGCTCGACGCTCGCCTCGAAACTCCAGACCGTTTCCACATCTGCGTCGAACGCGCTGTGCAGTTTTTGCAAATCTTCCAGCGTCAATTGCGAAAGCGGCGCGCCCTGCAACTCCGCCATTTGCACCGCCGCACCCGCCACGTGATGCGCCTCTCGGAAAGGCACGCCCTTGCGCACCAGGTAATCGGCGAGATCGGTGGCGAGCATTTCCGGCGAGAGCGCAGCCCGCATGGCGGCCGGGTTGGTCTGCAACGTGGAAAGCACGCCGCAGGCGATCTGCAGCGCGCCGCTCACATTCGTCACCGCGTCGAACAGCGGCTCCTTATCCTCCTGCAGGTCTTTGTTGTAGGTGCTGGGCAGCCCCTTGAGCGTCATCACCAGGCCGGCAAGATGACCGCCGAGTCGCCCGGATTTGCCGCGCAGCAGCTCCAGCGCGTCGGGGTTTTTCTTCTGCGGCATGAGGCTGCTGCCCGTGCTGTAAGCGTCCGCCAGGGTGACGTAGCCAAACTCACGGCTGGAATAGATGATTAAATCCTCCGCAAAGCGGCTCAAATGCACCATCGTGAGCGTCGCCCAGGAGAGAAACTCGACGATGAAGTCACGGTCGCTGACCGCGTCCATGCTGTTGCGCGTGATGTCGGCGAAGCCAAGCTCCTCCGCCAGCGCCTGACGGTCGATGGCGAAGGGGTTGCCCGCCAGCGCGCCGCTGCCCAACGGCATGACGTTGGTGCGCGCCGCCACTTCCTCCAGCCGCTGCGCGTCGCGCTGCCAGGCCCACGCATGGCTTAGCAACCAGTGGCTCCAGCGCACCGGTTGCGCCGGTTGCAGATGGGTGTAGCCGGGCATGAGGAGGTCGATCTCATCGCCGGCGCGCTCCACGGCGACCGCAATCAGTTGGTCGAGATGTCGCCGCAGGTGTTCGATCTCGGCGAGCAGCCACAGCCGCACGTCCGTGGCGACCTGGTCGTTGCGGCTGCGTCCGGTGTGCAGTTTTCCCGCCGTCGGACCGATCAGCTCGGTCAGGCGTCGTTCATTGGCGGTGTGGATGTCTTCGTCCTCAGGGTGGATGACGAATTGACCATGCATCCACTCCTGGGCCACCTGCTCTAACCCGTCGACGATGGCTTTGCACTCCGCCTCCGTCAGCAGCCCGGCGCGCTGCAGCGCGCGCGCATAGGCCTGACTGCCGCGAATGTCCGCCGCCCAGAGGCGCCGGTCGAAGTGAATCGAGGCGTTGAATTCCTCCATCAACGGGTCGGTCTTGCCTGTAAAACGACCTCCCCACAGCTTCTTGGTCACGTCTTGCCTCCTATGACGTTTGCTACGCTTTACACATCACGTGCAAGCGCCGCAGCGAAAGGTCGCCGTAGCGCCAGCGCACCCAGCCGATGATAGCGAACATGCCGATCACCGTCACCAGAATGCCCAGCAATCCCCCCTCGGGGCCGAAGGCGCCGCCTGTCCAGACGTCGGGTCCGCCTTGCTCGATGGCGATGACGGTGGTCGCAAACGGCGTCTTGCCGCTGACCGGGAAGCCATACACGTTGCCTTGCACCAGATTCCAGGTGAGATGCAACCCGATCGGCAGCCCCAGCTCCCCCGTCAGCACGTAGCCGAGGCCAAACATGAAGCCCATCAGGCTGAGGTTGACGATGCTGACCAGCGTGACGTGAGGGTTGAAGATATGCAGCAGGCCGAAGATGATCGACGACAGCAGCCAGGCAACCATGACCGCCGGCAAATAGCCTAGCCGACCGGCGCCCTCTGTGAGATTGAGAATCTGGTTGCCGCGCGTCAAGAGCTCCTCTGCAATCGAGACGACCAGATGGAGCATCAACGGGGCCAAAAAAGCTGCGCTGAACGCTAGCCACGGCGGATCGCTGCGCCATACATCCGTCACGGTCACCCAGCCAGCCTGCCACTGAATCAGAAAAACCGCCCCCATCAACGCTGCGCCCAACAGCAGACCAAAACAGAAGTCGAGCCACCATGCGGTGGAAAAGTGAAAACCGTAATCTGCGAAGGGGCGCCGGTCGATGAAGCGCGCCACCCACCAGCCGGCGATCAAGATGGTGACGAGACGCACGCTGTTCAAGAAGATCGACTGAAGCCAGGCGCGATCCACTGAAAACAGCGCCAACACGGTGGATTCGAGGAGGCTATGGACGACGGCGGGGCCATAGCCCCACAGGAGGAAGAACAGGGTGACGCGATATCCGGCGCGCAGCCGTCCATCTTGAGCAGTCAAAACCGTCCGCACCGATACGCCCTTCACAACGCGCCTCGCATGCACATTTGAGCGACTGAAAGCAACACGCCCGCTATTGTACTTGATGGCTTGCTGTTTCCCCAACCCTTTCACTCGAGTAAAATCACGAAGAGTCAAAGACCAGAGAGCGCCTGTGGCGTTTGTTAAGATTTTCCCATCGTTGCTATTGACGCCGCTAAAGCTGGAGGCGCCAACGCAGGAGGCGCCGTTGAATAGATTCATGCAAAGAAGTTGCAAAGCGAGAGCGCGCGTGCCGATCTGGGCCAATTTTTGGCAGTTTACTTGTCGTTGACAAGAATGGGAATTTATGATAGGTGAAAAACTCCACAGACTTTGATCTCAAAATATAAACGTCGTTTAGGATGGCTGAGAGCATCAACCGATGCAGCTTGGCAACTTGGCTATGATTTATTGTGCAAGTTGAAAGATTGAAAATGACCTCAGTTCGAGCTATAAATTTCCTGGTGAGATGAAGACCGTTCATTACGGCCTGGTAAAGGAGTTGCCATGATCGACGATGCCGTTTTGTTGAATGACTGGCATCCAGTGGCGACGATGGAGTCGCTCAGAGAGCGTCAGATATTGGGCGTGCGCTTGTTGGAAGAAGACATCGTACTATGGCGGATCGACGATCAGGTTCTGGCCTGGCAAGACCTCTGCATTCATCGGGGCACCCGTCTTTCCCTGGGCAAAGTGGAGGACGGCGCGCTTGTCTGCCCTTACCATGGCTGGTCTTATGACGTCAGTGGGCGCTGCGTTCACATTCCGGCCCATCCTGACCAGATTCCCCCGGCAAAGGCTCGAGTAAAACCCTACCATGCCCAAGTGCGATACGGGCTGATCTGGGTCTGCCTGGGCGAGCCCAGCGGGGATGTGCCTCCGTTCCCGGAATGGGAAGATCCGGCCTTCCGCAAAATCTTGTGCGGCCCCTACGCCGTTCGCGCCAGTGGTCCTCGCATCGTGGAGAATTTCCTGGACATAGCCCATTTCCCCTTCGTGCATGAGGGAATCCTGGGCGACAAGGCCCACCCCGAAATTTCCGACTATCGGGCCGAGATCACCTCCGAGGGCGTTGTGGCCCAAGGGGTGCGCGTCTACCAACCCGATCCGTACGGCACCGGCAAAGGAGACACCGTTTCATACACTTATAAGGCCTTGCGCCCGCTGACGGCCTATCTTTTGAAAGAAGCCGACGGCCCACGATTTTCTATCCTGTTGACGATCACTCCCCACGCGGCTACTGAAAGCACCGCCTGGATGTGGATGACCATGAACTACGGCCATGACATCCCTGAGGAGAAACTGCGCTCCTGGCAGGACACCATCTTCAGCCAGGATCGTCCCATTTTGGAATCGCAACGGCCAGAGCTTCTACCCCTTGATTTACAGGCGGAGCTACACTTGCGTTCGGACCGCCTGGCCATTGCCTATCGCACCTGGCTGAATCAGTTGGGGCTATCCTTTGGCACTGCATAACAAGGCGACCGGATAACAAGGCGACCGATGGTTGCCCCTACAGGCCACTCGATCATTTGGCCGCTTGTCACCGTATAGGTTGGGAATCGTTCATGAATCGATCTAAAACGCCTGAATAATGTGAATGAACCAAACTGACCCCAAGGAGACACCCATGCACACACGGATATCCCAGCGGTTGATCTTGGTCTTGTTGACAATCCTCCTGGTCGGTTGCGCCCAAGTGGCCACGCCGGCAACCCCGCCGGCCGTTGAAGAGCAGGCGGCTGCTCAGGCGGACGCCCAAGAAGTGGAGTCGCCCCCGAGCATTGCTCTGGTTCTGATCGGCCCCAAAGACGACAACTCCTGGGCCGAGGCGGCTTACAACGCCCTGCAGGTGCAAGCCGAACGCGGCGCGCGCACGGCCTACTCCGAATCTGTAGCAGATGCGGATGTGGCTCGAGTGATGCGCGGGTACGCGGAGGATGGCTTTGACATTATCATTGCGCACAGCTTCAGCTATCAGGATGCCGTTTTTGAGGTGGCCGAGGAATATCCCAATGTGAACTTCGCCTGGGCAGGCGGCATTAACCGCACTGCGCCCAACGTGGCGGACTACGATCAGCCCTTCTATGAGCCTTCGTACCTGGTGGGCATCCTGGCCGGACACCTCTCCCAGACAGGCAGCCTGGGAGCGCTTTATGGTTTTAACATCCCTGTCTGCCATGCCATGGGCGAGGCCATGCTGGCCGGCGCTAAAACGGTCAATCCGGACGCGACCTTGACCACGACCGCCGTCGGAAGTTGGGGTGATGTTTCTGCAGCCAAGGAAGCCGCCCTGGCCCAGGTGGATACTGCCGGTGTGGACTTTTTCCTGGGGTGCGGCGAGGGGCCAACCCTGGGGTCGATTGAGGCGGCCCGTGAGGCCGGCGCCTACGCCACCGGATACGTGGGTGACATGTCGAGGTTGGCGCCCGACGTGGTGCTGTCCAGCATTGTCTGGAACATGACGCCTATCTTTCAGGCCATCTCCGATGCAACGGCCGCCGGCGCCTTTGATGGCCCATTCTATCGCTTCGGGGTTGCAGAAGGGGCGTTGGACGTGGTTATCAACCCCAATCTGGCCGACCGGGTGCCGGCGGAGGCGATTGAGGCCCTGGAGGCTGCCCGACAAGCCATCGTGGCTGGCGACTTGGAAGTGCCCTTCATTCCTGAGTAAATGGGCATCCTATGCGATGAAATCTACACCCATTGTTGAACTGCGCAATATCACCAAGCGCTTTCCCGGCGGTGTGCTGGCCAACGACCGGGTCAGTTTAGACCTGAGGCAGGGTGAGATATTGGGGCTATTGGGCGAAAACGGCGCCGGCAAGACTACGCTTATGAACATCCTCTACGGTCTCTATCGGCCAGATGAGGGAGAAATTCGTCTGCGAGGCGCGCCGGTGCACTTTCATTCGCCCCACGATGCTATTGCCCACGGTCTGGGCATGGTGCACCAGCATTTCATGCTGGTGCCTAAATTCACCGTGGCGGAAAACCTGATGCTGGGGCAGCCCTCCCCTCGAGCCCCTTTGCTGGCCGACCGTCGGGCTGTAGCTCAGCGAATCTTAGATCTTTCGGCCCAGTACGGGTTGCAGGTCGATCCGCACGCGCCGGTCTGGCAGCTTTCAGTGGGTCAAGAGCAGCGGGTGGAAATTCTCAAGACCCTTTATCGGGGCGCTGAGATCCTCATCCTGGATGAGCCCACTGCCGTGCTTACGCCTCAAGAAGTGGACGAACTGCTGACCATTCTGCGCAATTTGGCCACTGACGGACGTTCCATCATCTTCATCAGTCACAAGCTCCGGGAAGTGATGGAAGTCTGCGACCGCATTGCGGTCATGCGGGATGGGCGCCTGGTGGATGTGGTGTTGACCGCTCAGACCACCACCCAGGCCCTGAGTCGTATGATGGTGGGCCGGGAGGTGATGCTTCGCGTGGACAAAGCGCCGGCCACGCCTGGGGAAGTGCTTCTGCGCATTCAGAACCTTCACGCCAAGGACGACCGCGGGCTGCCCGCCCTGCGCGGGGTGAATCTGACGGTGCGGGCTGGCGAGATCGTGGGAGTCGCCGGGGTGGAAGGCAACGGCCAACGAGAGCTGGAAGAGACGCTGCGGGGGCTGCGCCCCGTCTCAGCCGGGCGTATCGAACTTTGTGGCCGGGACGTGACCGGTCGCGCGCCCCGCGATATCATCGATGCCGGCCTGGGGCACGTTCCTTCGGACCGCTATCGGACAGGGCTGTTGCGGGATTTCAGCGTGGCGGAGAATCTGGCCCTGGTCACCGTGGATCGGCCGCCTTTCACTCGCCGCGGCCTGTTGGACATGGCCGTTATGCGCTCCCGTGCGCGCCAACTGGTCCAGGCCTTTGACGTGCGCACGCCGTCGGTGGATGTTCGGGTCGCCGCCCTCTCTGGCGGCAATGCCCAAAAGGTGGTTCTGGCCCGAGAAATCGCCCATGGCCCTCGAGTGTTGTTGGTGGCGCAGCCTACCCGAGGGGTGGACGTGGGCGCCATCGAGTATGTGCACCGGGAGTTGGTGCGCCGACGAGATGAGGGCATGGCTATTCTGCTTATCTCCACCGAGCTAGATGAAATCCTGACTCTGAGCGACCGCATTGTAGTGCTCTACCAGGGGAGGATTGTAGGGGAGTGTCCGGCTGAAGGAGTGAGTGTGGAAGCGCTGGGGCTGATGATGGGGGGGACGCCCTCTCACGCCTTGTAAAGGACCTGGCTGTGAGCGATTCGGTTCCCTCCTCTCCGGTCACCGTCCGGTCTGAACCGGCGACAGCAGGTGACTTTTCTCCAGACTGGCGGACCGCCCGGCTCCGGCAGGTCATACCGTTGCTGGCCGCCCTCGCCGGTGTTGTCGTAGGATTATTGGCCGGCGCCATCCTGATCTTCCTCTCCGGCGCCGACCCGGCGGCGGCCTATTTAGCCATGTTCCAGGGCGCTTTTGGCAGTCAAAGGGCCTTGACGGAAACGTTGCTCAAGACAGCGCCTTTGCTGCTGATGGGCCTGGGGCTGACCGTAGCCTTCCGCGCTCAGGTCTGGAATATCGGCGGAGAGGGTCAGTATCTGATGGGCGCCTTGGTCGGCGCAGGGATTGGCCTGAGCTTGCAGGCCATCGCGCCGCCTGCGCTGGTGATCCCTCTGATGTTGATGGGAGGCCTGGTGGGCGGCGCACTCTGGGCTGCAGTGGCGGCTTTCCTCAAGCTGCGCTTTCAAATTAACGAGATTATTTCCACTTTAATGCTCAATTACATCGCCGAATACTGGCTGCTCTATCTGGTGCGGGTTCCCCTCAAAGATCCGGACAGCTTCCTGCCGCAGAGCATCCAGTTGGTTCGGTCGGTGCGTTTGCCTACCCTGGGGGACACCCGCATTCACATAGGCTTTCTCATTGCGCTAGGACTGGCGCCCCTGGTCTATCTGCTCCTCTGGAAGACGCCTTTAGGCTTTCGCATCCGGGCCATCGGCGCCAGCCAGACGGTGGCCCGTTACGCCGGAATGAACGTAAGCCGGGGCATCGTCTTCGCCTTGCTTTTCAGCGGTGCACTGGCCGGTTTGACCGGGATCATGGAGGTCAGTGCGCTCCATACCCGGCTCAAGGCAGGAATCCTGGGCGGCTATGGCTTCAGTGGAATTCTGGTGGCCCTCCTGGGCCGGCTTCATCCTGCAGGTGTGTTGATGGCTTCCCTCTTCTTCGCTGCGCTCACCATCGGCGCCCAGACCATGCACAGCCTCTACGGCTTGCCTATGGCCCTCGCTCAGGTGATTCAAGGGCTGGTGGTGCTCTTTGTGTTAGCCGCGGACGCGCTGACTCGACGTTGGATTGGGACTAGATGACGGAAAATTGAGGGAATGATGGCGGACTGGAGCTCTCTCTTAACGCTGGCGTTCTTGACCACATTGCTCATCTCCGGCATCCGGCTCGCCATTCCGATTTTCCTGGCGGCGCTGGGCGAGATCATCACCGAACGGGGAGGCGTTTTAAACCTGGGATTAGAGGGGATTATGCTGGTCGGCGCGCTCGCGGGATTCATGACGGCCTACGCCGTTGAGCAGAGCGCCACCCCATGGCTGGTGGGATTAGCGCCCTGGCTAGGCCTCGCAGCAGGCTTGCTAGCCGGCGCCCTCATGGGGCTCATCATGGCCGTCTTCGCAGTTTCCTTACAGACCGACCAGGTCGTGACCGGCATCATGTTGGTGATCCTCGGGCAAGGAATTACCACATACGTCTACCGCCAGCAGTTTGGCTCTCTGACAGCCCGCGTTACAACCATGCCGTCCATGCCTATCCCAGGGTTTGCAGAGTTGCCCCTCGTTGGGCCGATATTTTTCAACCTTGACCCAGTGACTTACGGCAGCCTGTTTCTGCTATTGGCTTCTCTTTTCTTTTTATATCAGACCACCTGGGGGTTGAACATTCGAGCCGTAGGAGAGCATCCGGGAGCGGCAGAGACATCCGGGGTGAATGTGGCGGTTGTCCGCTATGCGGCGGTGCTGCTGGGCGCGGCTCTGACCGGGCTGGGCGGCGCTGTGTTGACCGTAGCGCAATTGGGTATCTTCAACGAGGGCATCACCGCCGGCCGCGGGTGGATCGCGGTGGCACTGGTCATCTTTGCTCGCTGGCGACCAGAGCGGGCTTTTGCCGGCGCCTTCCTTTTTGGCATCGCCACTGCGCTCCAGTTCCGCATTCAGGCGCTCAATTTGGGAGCCATTCCCTACGAATTATTACTGATGCTGCCCTATGTTCTGACGCTGCTGGTGCTGCTGCGAGGCGATAGCCGCAGCACGGCGCCAGCAGCTTTGGGCAAGGCCTATGTAAAGGAATAAAGAGCTTGTTCTGAAATTCTTCGAGGTTGGCGCCGATAGCACATCATGTTCTTCCAGAGGCGCATTGGGAGAGCCTCGCTTGCGCAGTTGCAGCTCCGGACATACAATCAATGGCGCAAGGAAGGTCTTATCCAATGAGCAAAGAAGCGTCGAATCCCAAACAGCGCGCCGAAGAGTATCGACGGCGGCGAGAAGAAACTGTCCAGGAGGAGCCGCAGAAGTCCTCCGGCCATCGCACCCCAGAGCAATGGCGCGATCTGATCAGCCAGCGCATCGAGGAGGCCATGCGCGAGGGCAAGTTCGACAACCTGCCGGGCAAAGGCAAGCCGCTCGACCTCACGCCGCAGCCGTATGTGCCCGCCGACATGCAGATGGCCAACTCCCTGTTGAAGAACAATGGCCTGGCGCCGGCCTGGATCAGTGAGCGCAACCAGGTGCTGGCCGAAATTGAGCGTTTTCGCAGCAAAGTGCGCAGAACGATGGTGGAGCATCGCACTGCCCTGGCCGCTGCCAGGACAAACGCCGCCCAGGCCGCACTCGAACAACGATGGCAGCGTCAGCTCGTCGCATGGGAAGAAGAGATCGCAGCGCTGAATCGCCGCATCGAAATTCAGAATTTCAAGCAGCCCGCCCTTTTTCTCGAAATCTTCAAGCTGCGCCTGGCCGATGAAATCCGGCGGGCGGAACGAGAGAATCGAGAGGAAAACGCCTGAGCAGGCGCAGCTCGTAGCTGCGCTTCCTTGAATTCCCCAAGACCTTGCGAGCCATCGAGAGCGTGCGCTTAGGAGCCGCACTCACCGGCATTGTCAGATGATTTTGTTAAAAAGCTGGAGCTTCCCGGAAACGAAACAAAGCCAATTGCATGACGTGAATCAATAAAAAAGACAGGCGCTGCTCATAGCAGCGCCTGCAGATCGCCGGAGTGGCTTTTCATTTCCAGGCGGTTTCCTGGAAGACGTCATCTTCCCCTCTAGCTGTGCCTGCGCACGAATCGATACATCCGCTCCAGGGCCGTTTCGATGTGCTCGATGCTGGCGGCGTAGGCGCAGCGAATGTGACCTTCCCCCCCGCGCCCAAAAGCGCTGCCCGGAATCACGGCGACGTGCTCTTCCAGCAGGAGGCGCTCGCAGAACTCATGCTCGTTCATGCCCGTCGATTGAATGCTCGGAAAGACGTAAAAAGCGCCCTTTGGTTCAAAGCACTCCAGCCCGATTTCGTTCAGCCCCTGGTGAATCAGACGTCGGCGACGGTCGTAGCTCTCGACCATCTGCTGAACATACTCCTCGGTCGCCGGGTCGTTGAAAGCCGCCAGCGCCGCTTCCTGTCCGGTCGTCGGCGCCGACATGATGAGGTATTGATGAATCTTGCGCATGGCGCCGATCAGGTCCGCCGGCCCCACCGCGTAGCCGATGCGCCAACCGGTCATGGCGTAGTCTTTGCTCATGCCGCCCAGGTGGATGGTGCGCGCCGCCATGCCCGGCAGCGACGCAAACATGACATGCTGGTGTCCGCCGTAGACGAGGCGATCGTAGATTTCGTCGGAAATGACGATCAGGTCGTGCTCCTCGGCGATGCGGGCAATCTCCAGCAATCCCGCCCGATCCATCACGGCGCCGGTGGGATTGCAGGGAAAGCCGATCAGCAGCGCCTTGGTGCGCGGGGTGATGGCGGCGCGAATCGCCTCGGGGCGCACCTCGAAGTTATCTTCTGCGTAGGTGGGCAGGTCCACGACGGTTCCGCCCGCCAGGATGACGCTCGCCGTATAGCTGACAAAGCAGGGTTGCGGAACAATCACCTCATCCCCTGGATCGAGGATCGCCTGCATGGCCAGGTACATCGCCTCGCTGACGCCCACCGTGATCAGCGCTTCTTTTTCCGGATCATATGCAGCGGCGCCGTAGCGTTGTTGCAAGTTTTCCACCACCGCCCTGCGCAGCTCGTAAAGGCCGGAATTGGATGTGTATGAAGTGCGCCCGCGCTGCAGGCTCTGGATGCCGGCCTGCAGGATCGGCGGCGGCGTGACGAAATCCGGCTCGCCGATCCCCAGGCTGACGACGTCCTCCATCGTGGCGGCGATGTCAAAGTATTTCCGAATCCCCGAGGGGGGCACGGCAAGCACGCGCTGGCTCAGGCGGCTTGCCAGAGGACGCATCGGAGCAGCGTGATGACCGTTTGTGAGCGCTTCGTGACGCCCGCTGGAATGCGAAGAACTGGAATGCGAAGAAGTAGACGGGGCAGAATCGGTTTTGGGAAAAACAGAGAACGTTTTCATTGGATCGACGCCTTTTCTAATTCGAGATTTGTAGAGACTGGTCAAGGACTCCTACGAGCTGCAGATGCTCGCCATCCACAGCCCCACAGCCAAGAGCCGGTGAGCGCCGCTCACAACCTGCAACCCGGCCTACGCCGCAGGTTGCCGGCGGTAAGCTGTGGCCAGTCCTCCTACGCCAGCGCCGATCGGATAGCACATGACAACCATCCTACGCCTCAATCGAAAGTGGAGCCTGCCGGCGGCGCCAATCCGTCGCCTGTTCATAGGCGTGCGCCACCCGCAGCACAATCTCTTCCCCAAGATGCGGCCCCATGATCTGCAGCCCGATGGGCAGCCCCTGTTGGTCGAAGCCGCAGGGCACGCTGACGCCGCACATGCCGGCCAGGTTGAGCGTGATCGTAAAGACGTCGCTCAGATACATGGCCAACGGATCGTCGGTCTTTTCGCCCAGGCGGAAGGCCGTCGTCGGCGCCACCGGGCTGGCGATGACGTCGACTTGCTCGAACGCCCGCTCGAAGTCTTGTTTGATCAGCGTGCGCACCTGTTGCGCCTTCAAGTAATACGCATCGTAATAGCCGGCGCTGAGCGCATAAGTTCCCAACATGATGCGTCGCTTGACCTCGGCGCCGAAGCCTCGCCCGCGCGACAGACGATAATTTTCCAGGATGCTGTCGGCGCCGGCGCTGTAGCCGTAGCGCACTCCGTCGAAGCGCGCCAGGTTGGCGCTGGCTTCGGCGGTCGCCACCAAATAATAGACGGGCAGCGCCTTGTCGGTGTTGGGCAACGAGACCGGCCGCACTTCGGCGCCCAAATCGACGAGCACGTCGAGGGCTCGTCGCACGGCGGCCTCCACCTCCGGCTGCACGCCGGCGATGAAGTACTCCTCCGGCAGGCCGATGCGCAGCCCGCGCACGTCGCCGGTCAACGCAGCCCGGTAGTCGGGCGTCGGCGCAGGCATCGAAGTGCTGTCGTGCGGGTCGTGGCCGGCCATCACGGTGAGCACCAGCGCTGCGTCGCGCACATCTTTGGCCAGCACGCCGATCTGGTCGAGGCTGCTGCCGTAGGCGACCAGGCCGTAGCGGCTGACGCGACCGTAGGAAGGTTTCAAACCGACGACGCCGCAATAGGAGGCAGGCAGACGCACGCTTCCACCTGTGTCGGTGCCGAGCGCCGCCATCGCCTCCTGCGCCGCCACCGCCGCAGCCGAGCCGCCGCTGCTGCCGCCCGGGACACGGTCGAGCGCCCAGGGGTTGCGCGTGGGGAAGTAGGCGCTGTTCTCCGTGCTGGACCCCATAGCGAATTCATCGGTGTTGGTCTTGCCCAGCAGCACCATGCCGGCGTCCAGCAGGCGTTGCACCGCCGTGGCTGTGTAGGGCGGAATAAAATTCTCCAGGATGCGACTGCCGCAGGTCGTGCGCACGCCCGCAGTGCACAGCACGTCTTTGATTCCCATCGGGATGCCCAGCAGCGCCGCTTCTTCGCCGGCGCGACGCCGCGCATCGGCGGCCGCCGCCTGTTCAAGCGCCAGGTCCGCCGTCACGGTCAGGTAGGCCTTCACCTGGTCTTCCACCTGCTCGATGCGTTCGAGCAGGGAACGGGTCAGCTCCACGGCGCTAAACTCTTTGCGTCGCATGCCCTCCAGCGCTTCGTGGATCGTCAGTTCATACAGCGCCTTGCTCATGTTCACTCCTCGAAGACCGCGCGCACGCGGAAGAAACCGTTGGCCTTGTCCGGCGCATTGGCCAGGGCGACTTCGTTGGGCAGCGACGGCTGGGGGATGTCCTCCGCCATCACGTTTTGCAGCGGCAGCACGTAGGGCGTCGGAGGAACGCCGCTTGTATCGACCTCTTGCAATCGCTCCGCATAGTCCAGAATCGCCGACAACTGTTGTGTATAGAGACGCACCTCTTCATCCGTCAGATGCAGCCGGGCCAGATCGGCTACGTGGCGCACGTCATCGCTGGTCAAATGCATAAACGTTTTCCTTTGCACCGAAGTTGCAACAAAAAAACGTCGTGGCTGAAGGCTCCACGACGTCGGGCAGGACCGTTGCTCCCATCAGACACGCCGTGGTCGGTCAGCGCCACGGCGTCGGCGTTCACATCACCTTCGCCGGGGCGCGCATTGAGCGGCGGCCGCCTTTCCGGCTGCTCCTCCGGCGATGCAGTTGATGGAAAGCCAACAAAGTCGTTTCATTGCAAATTTTTCTGTTGAATTTCTATCGAAATGAACAAGGATTGGGTAAACATCGCTCCCAAATTTAGGGCTGAGTATATCCTCTTGCCCTGTTCTTGTCAAACTGCGCGGCGGAGAGATGGATTCGCCGGCGGTCCGCCAGCTCCGCTGCAGCCAGAGCGGGCAGGACTGTAGGGCCTGAGCGTCGCACCCACTCCCCATGAGCGATCCCGATGCGTCCGCAGACGATGTCTTTAGAACTCCAATGGCCTTTATAACGAACAAAACCGGCGATTTCCCAAAGATATAAAAAAACGACCGCCAGAAATTTCGGCAGCCAGAAGCCGATGAAAACGAACGCCACATAATGGCGCGCCGGATTCCGGTCATCAATCAAGGATGGGGCAAAACCTTCTGTCCCGAATTGGAGAGGCGGCGCGTTGGCGGCAAGCTGCAAAAATCGCAACGGATCGACAAAAATGTATTGGGTGAAAATCCCTGCACACTCTTCGCTGATGGCGAGCACAAACCATGCTGTTCCAGGCCAGCCGGGAGGCGCCTGCGCCGCTTTCCCTTGCAAATATGCACAGAAGGCGTCGAAACCGGATGGAGCGTCATTCATCGCTTGCAATCAAGTGTGTCACGTGGCGCGTGCTCCGTGCAGATAGGCGCCG
Organism: uncultured Caldilinea sp.; assembly: GCF_937128415.1. Classification (GTDB taxonomy): domain Bacteria; phylum Chloroflexota; class Anaerolineae; order Caldilineales; family Caldilineaceae; genus Caldilinea. The sequence continues at coordinate 127,083 of NZ_CAKZMJ010000096.1, read as the reverse complement.
CGCCCTATGCAACTACGCACTACGCAACAAGGTCGTGTGGACGATTCTGAAATTGAGAGGAGGATACCACGGCGCAGCTTGAATCTCCCAACTGCTGCGCCATCCTTGCAGCAGGGAGGTTGGAGTGAACGATTGAGGGCGCCCCGACGCCATCGGCGTTGACTCGCAGCCGCGAAGGGCGCAAAACCAAGGGGAGAGGCCGGGCTTATGCAGCGCCGTGTTGGGCTGGCAACTCGCGCAGCGCTCGCCAGCGCTCCGCAGCCCCGCGGCGGAAGAGCGCCGGATCGAAGTTGGCGAGAAATTCCCAGCCCTCTGTGGCCAGACCTTCCTGCAACTCTTGCGTCAGGTCAAACTCTAACGTGCGGCCATCGGTGCGCACCTCGAAGTGAAGCACCTCGTCGTTGCCGTCGTCGATGATGTCGACGATGCAGGGACGGTCGGTGCCCAGCGGCTTTTGGAAAAACGCCGCAGAACAGCGGGCGCAAAATGGAAGCGCAGCATCACAATAGCCTCGATCCATGATGATTTTCATATAGGTTCTCCTGTTTCACGGCCGGTGAAGCCTGCTACGCTCGTCTGAGACCCGGGATTTGCTTACCCTTCAGCATACCGAATCCATCTCCTTGGAACATGGGACGATCGTCCCATGTTCCAAGGGGCGTTGGCCTTCAGATCAATGGCGGAAGTGACGCACGCTGGTGAAGCACATGACGAGGCCGAGCTGGTCGGCCGTGGCGATGACCTCCTCATCGCGCACCGAGCCGCCCGGCTGCACGACGGCGGTGATGCCGTGTTTGGCCGCAGCTTCGATGCCGTCGGGGAAGGGGAAGAAAGCGTCGGAGGCCATCACGGCGCCGCGGCTGCGGTCGCCCGCTTTGTGCCCCGCCATCATCACCGAGTCGATGCGGCTCATCTGTCCGGCGCCGATGCCGACGGTGGCTCGCTCGCGCGCGTAGACGATCGCGTTGCTTTTGACGTGTCGCGCCACGCGCCAGGCAAAGGCCAGGTCCGCCAATTGGGCCAGCGTCGGCTGGCGGTGCGTCACCACGCGCCAGTTGGCAGGGTTCATGTCGTCCTCGCTGCGGTCGAGCTCCTGCACCAGTACGCCGCCGACGATGCTGCGCAGGCTCAACGGGCGCGCGGCGGCGCCGGTGTGGAGGAGAAGGCGCACATTTTTCTTTTTTTGCAAGATGGCCAGCGCCTCCGGCTCGTAGGCGGGAGCGGCCACGACTTCCAGGAAAAGCTCGGCGGCGCGCTGCGCAGTGGCCGCATCGAGCGTTCGATTGACGGCCAGAATGCCGCCAAAGGCGCTGACCGGGTCGGAGGCCAGCGCCTTGACGTAGGCTGCTTCGAGCGTTTCGGCGCTGGCGAGGCCGCAAGGATTGCCGTGTTTGATAATTGCAGCCGTGGGCTCAGAAAAATCCTGCGCCGCCATCCACGCTGCGTCCAGGTCCAGCCAGTTGTTGTAGCTCATCTCTTTGCCGTGCAGCACCTCGAAGGCCGGCGCATCGCCCTTATATCCGTACAGGCCGCCTTGCTGATGCGGATTTTCGCCGTAGCGATTGCGCTGAACGAGCGTGAGATCGAGATGAAGCTCTGCAGGAAGTGCAGAGGGTTCAGCCGCCGCCTGCGGTGGCTCTTCGCCGATCTGTTCGGCCAGATATGCGGCGATGGCGGCGTCGTAGGCGGCGGTGTGCTGGAAGGCCTTGACCGCCAGCTTGCGTCGCAGCCGAGAGCTGACGCCGCCCGACGCAATGGCTTCGGCCACGGCGTCGTAGTCTGCAGGGTCGCAGACGACCGTCACCGACTCGTGATTCTTGGCGGCGGCGCGCAGCAGCGCCACGCCGCCGATGTCGATCTCCTCGATGGCGGTGGCCAATGAAACGTTGGGTTGCGCAACCGTCTTCTGGAAGGGATAGAGGTTCACCACGACCAGATCGATCGGGCGAATGTTGTGCTGCGCCAGCTCTTCCAGGTGCTGCGTCGTGCGCCGCGCCAGAATGCCGCCGTGGATCGCCGGGTGCAGCGTCTTCACCCGGCCGCCCAAAATCTCCGGGAAGCCGGTCACATCCTCCACCTGGAGGACAGGCACGCCGGCCTCCATCAGCCTGCGCGCCGTGCCGCCGCTGGCGATCAGCTCGCCGCCGGCCGCCGCCAGTTTTTGCGCAAACGCCTCCAGGCCGGTCTTGTCTGAAACCGAAAGCAATGCGCGAAACGATGTCATGTCGATGCTCCTTCCATGTGCTCAAATACAAAAACGGGCAGCCAGACGCACGGTCCGGCTGCCCGACCCAGGCGAACGATGGGCGCCCGATCTTCCTCGCACACTTTCCCGGTGGTTGCTTCCACCTTTGAGCCTCGCCAGTCAGCGTGCAGGAGATATTTTCCGTTCACACTATCGAGTTGAGTGTAAAAGAAAAACGCTATCCTCCAAACACGTCAATCGCCAAGCATCACAATATCATAACGAGGTTGGAAAGCGATTTACCTGCGAAGCCGATCGTTCTCCGCCTGTTGCGCAATGATTCTATCGATAATTGCACGATCATAGACGCCTGCCGGCTGCGCGGCTGTAGGGAGAAATTGTTGAAATGGAATAAATTCTTTCTTTGCTTCTTCGTAGAGGCGACGCAGCTCCGCCACCGGATCGGGGTGATCGTCTACGCGCAGATCGAGTTTAGGGTACACCTCTGTGCTCATGATGTACAGCGCCGCCGATTGCCGCCCGCGTTTATCCCCGCCTGCAAGTTGGCCGGCTTCCAGGGCTCGGATCAGCCTTTCTGCGAACGGTTGATCCATGTTGGCCTGATAGGCCTCGGCCATCGCTTCGAGCACTTGGGCGTTCGATAACATATTGCCGGCGACTGAAAAGTAAGGGAAGGTCTTGTGACCCGCCCACTCCACCGTTTCGCTGCCGGTGAAAGCGGCTGTGCGTCCGTAGCGGTCGACCAGATGAAGCTGACGATGCTCTCGCCCCTCGTCGCTTTTAATCAGGAGCGCAACGACGTCTTCTGGAGCAATTCCCTCTTCGAGAAGACGCAGGCCGCGCGGGCCGAAGGTGGGATTGACAAACGCTTGTGTAGCCACGGCGCCCACCCCGGCTTTGGCGAAAGGACAGAGCGAACCCACTGCAAGAAATTTCGTCGAAACGGCGACGCCGGTTTGTCCCGTGGCTTCATCCCAGGCCACAATCGAAAATGTCATCGTAAACCCTCCGTGCACTTTATGGAGTCAATAAAAAATCATCCGACGATCATTGAACTTGTTCTACAGGCGAGGATCGAGCGCATCGCGCCAACCGTCCCCCACCAGATTCAGGCTGAGCACGGTCATAAAAATCGCAAGGCCGGGGAAAAAAGAGAACCACGGCGCTTCGCGCACCCATTCGCGGCCGAAACTGAGCATGCTGCCCCACGAAGGCTCCGGCGGCTGAACGCCCAATCCTAGAAAAGATAGCGCAGCTTCGGCCAGAATTGCAAAGGCGAGGGAAAGCGTAATTTGAACGGTGAGCGTTCCAAATGTGCCAGGCAGAATGTGGCGGAGCAGAATTCTGTGCGGCTTTGCGCCGATGGCGCGGGCCGCATCGACGTAATCTTGGACGCGCAGCTCCAGCGTCACGCTGCGCACGATGCGGGCAAAGACCGGAATGTAAACAATGCCTACAGCAATCATTACATTCACGGTGGATGCGCCCAGGATTGCCATGATGGCGATCGCCAGCAAGATGGCCGGAAAAGCAAACAGAATGTCCATGAACAACATCAGAAGGGCGTCGACGAAGCCTCCAAAATAGCCGGCAAGGATTCCGATCACGACGCCGAAAATCGCCGAAATTGCGACGGAGATCAGGCCAACCTGCAATGAGATGCGCGAGCCATAGATGAGTCGTGAAAGAATGTCTCGACCAAAATCGTCGGTGCCCAAAAGATGCACCGCAGAAGGAGGATGAAGACGCATCTGCATGTTGATCGCCAATGGATCATAAGGCGCAATCCACTGAGGCGCAATTGCGCATAGGAGCAGAAGGAGCAAAAAGAAGAGAGCGATGACAGCCGCTCGATGTCGGCCAAACCGTCGTAGCGTGCGTCGCCACGGCGTTTCCCCCCCACGCGTCTTTGAGGCCTTGTGTTCTATCGAAGCGGAGCGAACTGCTTGCGCCGTCATAGGAGTGTCGAATCAAACAATCGAGCCAACCGCGGCTCGGTTTTGAATAAAACTTGATTTTCAATCAGAGTCGTCAAAAGTCGTTGCATCTGCGCCTTAAGAAGAGAAGATCAACCGAATCGAATGCGTGGATTCAGCCACATGTAAATAAAATCGACCAACAAATTGGTTATCGTGTATAAGAGTGCAATCACGAGCGTCACTCCCATGACCACCGGGTAATCCCGTTGGTTGACTGCTGTTAACAGCATGGTGCCAACCCCGGGAAAGGCAAACACGGTTTCGATGATGACCGCGCCTCCGAGCAGAGCGCCAAATTGGATGCCCACTATCGTAACCGTTGGAATCAGGGCGTTGCGCAATGCATGACCGAGCAATATATGGCGGTTTGACAGCCCTTTGGCGCGGGCTGTGCGAATGTAATCCTGCACCAGCGTTTCAACCATCGATGCGCGGCTAAAACGTACAAGGACGCCGGCCAGGAAGAGTCCAAGCGCCAGCCCGGGAAGAATCAAGGAACGAAAATGAGGCCAGATCCCTCGTTGCAATGGGACATAGCCCGATGCAGGCAACCAGCCCAGCCATAACGAAAACACCAAAATCAGCAAAATGCCAAACCAGAACGACGGCATGCTCACCCCGAAAAGGGAAAAGCCGGTGAAGAAATAATCGATCCAGGTGTTTCGTTTCACCGCCGAGATGATGCCCGCCGGAATAGCGATCAGGATGGCAAGCAACATCGAAAAAATCGTCAGTTCAAGCGTGACAGGCAGTCGCGTCAAGATGAGTTCGCTGACAGGTTTCTTGGAGATGTAGGAAATCCCCAGATCGCCGCGCATTACGTTGCCAGCCCAAATGCCCAGTTGAACAAACCAGGGCTGGTCGAGCCCCAGCGAACGACGAAGGCGCTCAACTTCCTGAGGCGACGCCTGCACTCCTAGAATAGCCGTCGCCGGATCTCCGGGCGTGACCTTGAGCATGAAAAAACAGAGCACAGTGACGCCGATCATGACGAGGATCATCTGCGCTCCGCGCAGCACAATGTATCGACGCATGAGACCTTGCCTGCAAAGGCGCAATTCCTGAAGGGGTCAACCCCTTGCCCGAGAAAGGGCGGTGGAGGTTGATCCCCTCCAACCCTAGCGGTTGAGCCAGGTTTCGTTGAATCTCAACACAGAGTCCAAACGCATGGGAAAGTTCTGAACGGCGGCGTTTGTCGCCATCACCTGGTCGCGATAGATGATGTGCACCAGGGGGATGTCCTCGATCAGCTTTTCCTGAATCTTGTAATAAATCTGCTTGCGCTTTTCCTGATCCACCGTGGTGCGTCCCTCCTCTAACAAGGCGTCCATTTCGGGGTCCGAATATCGCCAGATATTGAAGACCTCACCCGTATGATGCCATTGATAGAAGAAGTCATCTGGGTCGCTTCCTCCCGAAATCAGGACGATCTCCATCTCGTAGTCGCCCCTCACGACCACCGTGTCTATCCACGTGGACCATTCGAGTTGTTCGATCTTGAGGTTGATTCCGACTTCCTTCAGAGCAGCCTGCAACAGCTCCGCCATTTTGATCTGGTCAGGATAGGTGGGGCTGACTTTCACAGTGATCTCGGTCGGTTTCGGATCCGCCAGAGCGTAGAATTCTTTCGCCTTCTCTAGATCGAACCCATATGCACCCTCGACAGCCGGATTGTAGGCCCAGTGGCTCGTAGGGATGGCCACCTGCGCCGGCGAGGCGAGGCCGTAGAGGATCGTATCGGCGATCGTCTGTCGGTCGATCGACCACGCGATCGCCTTGCGCAAATTGGGGTTGTCCTTAAACAGCGGATTTTCCATGTTGAAACCGACATGGTCACGCGTGACGCCGGCATTGCGATGCACGGTGACGTTCGGGTCGGCCTGGAGGGTTGCCACATCCTTCGCAGGCACGGCGTTGAGGACATCCACATTTCCTGTTTGAAGCTCAACAATGCGGGTGGACGGCTCTACGATCGGGCGGTAGACGATGCCATCTAGATAAGGCAACCCGGGTTGCCAGTAATCTGGATTTCGCTCCAGCGTGATGCTCTGTCCGGTGATCCATTCCTTGAAAATGAAAGGTCCGGTTCCGATTGGATCCTGCGCCGGATCGGTGGTCTGATTGGAGGGCAAAATCGCCAGATTTTCCAGTTTGGACAAGAACGGACCGTAAGGAGCGTTCATGACAAACTTGACCGTATAGTCGTCGACCACCTCAACCGATGCGACAGGCAAAAAATCTGGACGTCGTGAGGCGCCGGTCGCTTCGTCCATGACGCGGTCGAAACTAAATTTCACATCTTCTGCCTTGAAGTCCTTGCCGTTGTGAAATTTGACCCCTTGTCGCAGTTTAAAAATATAGGTCACATCATCCGCCTGCTCCCATGACTCCGCCAGCAGAGGCTCGACGCTGTCGAGGTTTGGCGTCTGCTTCACCAGACTTTCAAAGATATTGGGCCAGACCTGTGCGCCGACGATGGTGACAGATTTATGCGGATCGATCGTATCAATTTCTCCATCGAGCGCCACCGTCAGCACTCCACCCGTTCTGGGGCCCGAAGTCCCCTCCTGACCTTCGCCGACCGTCGGCGCCGGGCTTCCTGCTGGAGGCGCGCAAGCGGCGAAAGCGAATAGAATGAGGCTCGTAATAACTATCGCATAGAAGTGACGCAGCATGATGGTTTTCTCCCGACGAACAGGTGTGGTTTGGATAGACGGACAGAAGCCAGGAATCACGAATTCCAGACGGAGCAGCATTAGAAAGATTCGCTGCTATTCTTATCGCTTCAGGGCTCAATGACAATCCGAGCGGCGCTGCTAAAGTGTCAACCAAAAGTATATCATTAGCAAAACTTCTTCAAAAATCATTTAAAGGAAAGGGCGCTCTGATTTTTATCGGCGTCGTCACCTCTCAGGCGTCCGAGCCGAGCGGCGCGTTTCCAGATACTCCAGCGACTGATGACGGAAATACGTCTGATACAGCTCTGCGTAATGGCCGCCCTTCGCCATCAACGCCTCGTGGCTGCCTTCCTCGATGATGCGGCCTCTTTGGAGCACGAGAATGCGGTCGGCGGCTTTGACCGTCGAAAGGCGATGGGCGATGACGATCGAGGTGCGGTTTTTCAGGATCATCTGCAAGGCGGCCTGAATCTGGCTTTCCGTGAAGGGGTCAACGCTGGCCGTCGCTTCGTCCAGAATGAAGATTGCCGGATTTTGCGCCAGCATGCGCGCCAGCACGACCAACTGGCGCTGCCCCATGCTCAGGCGGCTGCCGCGCTCGCCGACGTCGGTCTGCAGCCCTTCAGGCAAGGTCTCGAGCCATTCGCCGCCGCCGATCTGGCGGGCGATGCGCTCCACGGCTGCGTCGTCGAGCGTCGGCGTGGCGTATCGAATGTTGTCGGCCACCGTGCCGGAGAAAAGAAAGGGCGTCTGACTGACAATGCCGAGCTGACGACGATACTGGTGTAGGTCCAGGGTGCGGATGTCCATGCCGTCGATCAGGATGCGGCCGCCTTGAAATTCGTAAAAACGGGTGACCAGTTTGATGATGCTTGACTTGCCGGCGCCCGTATGTCCGACAAGCGCCACGCTCTCGCCGGGCCGAATGTGGAGCGAAAAGTCCTGCAACACCTGTTCTTTTTCGTTGTAACGAAAATCGACGCGCTCGAAACGAATGTCCCCGCGCAGGGGCGGCGTCGGACGGTTGTCGATTTGAACAACGGCCGGCTCGGCGTCGATCAGGGCGAAGATGCGCTCGGTGGCGCTCAGAGCGCCCTGAAACTGGCTCCAGAAGGCGGAGAGATTGATCATCGGAAACCAGAACAGGCTGACGCTGTTCATGAAAAGAAACCAGGCGCCGGCGCTGATGGCGCCTATGTAGGTGGCGTAGCCGCCAGCGTAGAGCAACGCCGCCGTGCCCAGGCCGGCGAACAGCTGCAAGGTGGGGAAGATCAACGCCAGCACGAAGCCGCGATGCACGTGCACCGCATAGCTGCGTTCATTGACGGCGAGAAATTCGTCGTAGATGCCCCGTTCTCGGCGGAAATTTTTGGCCACGCGGATGCCGGTCACCGCCTCCTGGATGCTGGCGTTGACGTCGGCCACGGCCTGTTGGCTGGTGCGCGTGGCGCGTCGCGCCCAGCGTTGGAAGCTGGAAGCCACGATCACCGCCACCGGCGCCAGCAACATCAACAGGAGCGTCAGTTGCCAGTTGATCGTGAACAGATAGGTGAGCAGAATGACGACCAGCAGCAGCTGCGAACCGACCTCGGTCACCAGCACGGCGACGCGGCTGAATTCGTCGGTGTCGGTGGTGATGCGGCTGACGATGCGGCCGGACTGATTGCGATCGAAGAAGCTCATATCGTGGTTCATGACGGCGCGGAAGGCGTCGATGCGCAAGGACAGCACGATGTCGCTGAGCAGCTTCGCCGTCAGGATGCGCCGCACCCAGTTGATTGCCCAGTTGGCCACGCCGATGACAAGCACGAGCGCAACGAGCAGGGCGGCGATGGCTTCTCGGTTTCCGGCGACGCCTCCCACCACGTTGACGCCCTGCGCCATCAGCACCGGCAAGAGGGCGCCTGTGAGCGACATCAGGCTCACCAGCGTCATGACCACGAGCAATCGTCTACCCTGGGGGCGAAAATATCCGGCCAAACGCGCCAACAGCTCTCGATTGGTGTATCCTCGATCGTAGGTTTCAGTGGTCAGACCGGCGCGCATCCATGCCATGGCGCATCCTCTTCCTCTTCGTTCTGTTCTGGCGAGGTTTGAACAATTGAGCCGACGATGTTTACAATACTACCATGAATTCCGGAGTATCCAGGCTTGCGCGTCGATAGGGATGCAAATTGACGCTTGATCTGTGCTCTCCGCACGGTGCGGCGCATCTATCGATCCAGATGCGACGGACGCAAATGCAACGGCGCAGATGCAGCCTGGCGACATCGACCCATGCGCGTGGGCGATGGGCGTTTCACACCCCATGCTGAGCGCGTTGCAGGAGAGGAGAATCATCTATGATGTGGGCATTTGCACTCGTCGGCGCTTTGATCGGCTACATTTTGGGGTCGATTCCGGTCGGTCTGTGGGTCTGTCGCCTGTATGGGGTGGACATCCGCACCGTCGGCAGCGGACGCATCGGCGGCACCAACGCATGGCGCGCGGCCGGGCTGAAGGCGGCGATCCCTACGGTGCTCGGCGACGCGCTCAAAGGTGCGATTGCGGTGATGCTGGTGCGCTGGCTCTTCTTCCTGGTCTTCCCTGAACCGGCCGCCATGTCGGTCAGCGAGGCCGTCGCCCGCACCGACGCGCTCAACCTGGCGCTGGCGCTGGCCGGCGGCTTGGCGGTCGTCGGCCACAACTGGTCGTTTCTGAACGGCTTCAAAGGCGGCGCCGGCGGCATCACCACGGCGGCGACGACCGTGGCGCTTTCGCCGCTCGTAGGAGGCGTCGTCGTCATCATCGGCGCCTTCCTGATCTGGTGGTCGCGCATCGCCTCGATCGGCACGTTCGCCGTGGCGGTCTCCTCGTTTGCCCTTTTTCTCATTCTCGCCGTCGATCAGATCACGCCCTGGCCCTTTGCCATTTACGGGGTGATGGTGCTGGCCGCGGTGCTGATCGCTTTGCGTCCCAATCGGGAAAAACTGCGCCAGCAGCAGGAGCGCATCATCACGATCTGGTGATGACTGTATCCAGCCGACGAAGAGAGAACTCCTCTACAAGCCGAGATATGCTTCGATGATCCTTGGATCGTGCAGCAGCTCTTGCGCCGGGCCGCTCATGAGGATGCGACCGGTTTCGAGGACGTAGGCTCGATTGGCGATCTGGAGCGCCGCCTGTGCGTTCTGTTCGACGAGCAGGATCGTCGTGCCCTGCTCGCTGTTCAGCTTGCGAATGATGTTAAAAATCTCCTCCACCAGGAGAGGCGCCAACCCCATCGACGGCTCATCGAGCAGCAGGATAGCGGGCAGTTGCATCAGGGCGCGGCCGATGGCCAGCATCTGCTGCTCGCCGCCGGAGAGGGTGCCGCCGCGTTGATGCATCCGTTCTTGCAGACGTGGAAAAATCGAGAAGACCAGGGCGAGTCGTCGATCGATTTCGGCGCTGTCGCGCACCAGAAAGGCGCCCATCTCCAGATTTTCCAGCACGGTCAAAGCTGGAAAGATGCCCCGGCCTTCAGGCACATGACCGACGCCTTTCTCCACAATTTTGTGCGGCGGCAAAGTCAGGGTGGAGACGCCGTTTAACCGGATGTCGCCTTGTCGCGGGCGCAGCAAGCCGGAGATGGTGCGCAGCGTCGTCGTCTTGCCGGCGCCGTTGCTGCCGATCAGGGTGACGATCTCGCCTTGTTCGACGGTGAGGGAGACGCCTTTGAGTGCGTGAATTTTGCCGTAATAGGTGTTGACGTTGATGAGTTCAAGAACCGGCGCGCTCATGGTCGACTCCTTTCGACAGCAGCGGTTTCCACCATGGCGCTGCGTCCCAAATATGCCTCAATGACGCGTTGATCTTTCCGCACTTCTTCGGGCGTGCCTTCGGCGATTTTTTGGCCATAGTCGATAACGGAGACGCGTTCTGAAATGCCCATGACCACTTTCATGTCGTGCTCGATCAACACCACCGTGATCCCCAGTTCGTCGCGCAGCCTGCGGAAAAGCCGCATGGCCGACTCCGTCTCCTGAGGGTTCATGCCGGCGGTCGGCTCGTCGAGCAGCAGCAGTCGAGGTTTTGAGGCCAGCGCCCTGGCGATTTCGACGCGGCGTTGTTGCCCATAGGGCAGATTGCGCGCAAGTTGATCGCCCAACCCGCGCGGCAGCCCCACAAAACGCAGAAGCTGCAGCGCCTCTTGCCGCGCTGCCTCTTCCGCCTCTTTGAAATGGCGTGTGCGCAGCACAGCTCCCCACGCTGTGCTCGGCGTGCGCGTATGGGCGCCCACCAGGATATTTTCGAGCACGGTCATATTGTTGAAAAGACGAATATTTTGAAAGGTTCGACACAGGCCTAACTCGGTGATCTGATCGGGTCGCTTTCCAACGATGGAGCGACCCTCAAAGCGGACATTTCCCTCGTCTGGTCGATAGATGCCGGTGATGATGTTGAAGATCGTGGTTTTGCCCGCGCCGTTTGGCCCGATCACGCTGGAAATGCTCCCTTTCTCAAAACGCAGATCCACCGCATTGACGGCCACAAGACCGCCGAATCGTTTGGTGACTTTCTCTAACTCCAGCATTGCGCTCATAGCTTGATCTCCCCAAGGCTTGCGCTCGCGTTGTTCAATCGACCGGCTGTTCCTCTGGCATTGCATCGCCCTCAAGCTTGACTTCTGGGGAAAATTCCTCTTCGCTCTCGTGCAATTCAAGGCGTGCGCGTTCGGCGGGCACCATCCCCTCCGGACGGAAGATCATCATAAAGATCAGCAGGAGGCCGAAGACAAAGCGCTGATAGCGCGCCGGGTCCAACTGGGTTGGCAGGTTTTTCCATGGCACCCCGAGCAGCGGGATCACCTCGTTGCCCTGGCGCAGACTGCTCAACAGCAGTGAAAGCGTCTGGAGAATGTCGATGTTGAGTAAGGTGACAACCGCTGCGCCGAGCACCACGCCGGGGATGCTGCCCAGCCCGCCGAGAATGACCATCACCAGAATGCTGATCGACGCCGTGAGCGAGAAGGTCTCTGGGCTGACGAAGGTGCGGTTCGAGGCGTAGAGGACGCCCATTGCGCCGGAGAAGGCCGCGCCGATGGCGAAAGCAGTCAGCTTGGTGCGGCGAAGCGGCACGCCCATTGCGACGGCGGCGACGTCGTCTTCGCGAATCGCCGTCCAGGAGCGTCCTAGTTTGGAGTGTTCCAGTCGGCGGGCGATGATGATGGTCACGATCAGGACGATCAACCCCATGAAGTAGAAGAAAAATCCGTAGACGTCATTCAGGCCAATCGGCCGGCCCGCCCACCCGGAAAGCGTCGCAAGCACCTCTGGAGAGGTTAGAAAAGGCGGCAACGGCGGCCTTTGGATGGGCGTGATGCCCTGGGGACCGTTGGTGAGATTGATCGGCTTGTCGAGATTGTTGGCAAGCACGCGAATTACTTCGCCGAAGCCGAGCGTCACGATCGCCAGATAGTCCCCGCGCAATCGCAGCACAGGAAAGCCCAGCAAAATCCCTGTGGCAGTGGCGGCGAGAATCGCCAGGGGAATGAAAATCCAAAACCACCAGGCGGCAAGAGGAAAGGTCGGATAGATCGAAAAGGTGCCGGGCGGATCATTCAGATGCCAGAGCTGCTGCGAGCCAAAGAAGGCCCATAAATAGGCGCCCACCGCAAAAAACGCAATGTATCCCAGATCGAGCAGGCCGGCGAACCCTACGACGACGTTCAATCCTAGCGCCAATGTGGCAAAGACGGCGACTTGAAAGCCGATCTCCAGCAGGAAAGGGTTTCGCAGCCCAACCGTCGGCACGACGATCGCCAAAAGCAAAACACTTAAAATCACTTTAACGGCGGGGCGTTGCGGAATGAAATAGATCAACGCCAGCGCGGTGAACAACAATAGGCGCCAAAGCAGCGAACGCGGCTCCAGTATCAACAACGCCGTGATCGCGCCGATGTAAGCAAGCGTCAACAGAACGCCGAGCGGTCCGCGGAAGAGTTGCCTAAAGCGATGGGTGGGTGCGATCTGTGTGCTCATCAGATTCCTCCTCAGGCCTTTTGCGTCGTTTTGCCGCCTAGCAGACCTTGCGGCCGGAAAATCAGAACCAAAATCAGGATGCCAAAGGCGAAGATATCCTTATATTCGGCCCCGAACGCCCCGCGCGAGAAGATGCTGAAGTAGGAGGCGGCGAAAGACTCCAACAACCCGAGCACCATCCCGCCCAGCATGGCGCCGACAATGCTGCCGATGCCGCCGAGCACGGCGGCGGTGAACGCTTTGAGGCCGGGAATAAATCCCATATACGGATCCGCGCGGGTAAAGCGAAACGTCCAGAGCACACCGGCCGCGCCCCCCATTGCGCCGCCGATCAGGAAGGTCAAGGCGATGATGCGGTTGACGTCGATGCCCATCAAGGAAGCGGTGCGCTGGTCTTGCGCCACCGACCGAATCGCCTTGCCTAGCCGCGTGGCGTTGACAAGGTAATTCAACGCCACCAGCATAATGATCGCAAAGGAGATGAGCAGAATGGCCTTGTACTGAACCGCAATATTGATCGGGCGCTCGTCAATGGACAGAGAGAAGAGCGTCAGCCGTTGGGCGAAAGGGCCGAACTCTGGGAAGGTGCGATAAAAATCGCCGTTGATTGCGCTTTGAAGAAAGCGCATGGTGTCTTGCAGCAGAAACGAAACTCCAATTGCGGCGATCAGCGGCACCAATCGCGGCGTTCCTCGCAGCGGTCGATAGGCGAAGCGTTCGGCGCTGACCGCCAGCGCGCCCCCCACGCTCATCCCAAGCAGAACGGCCAGAACGAGCCAGAGCAGCGCCAGCCACATTTCAGAGGTTCTCAAAACACCTTGCGCGTTGAGCCAGATAAGTAATTCGACGCCTGCAAAGGCGCCGAACATCACGAATTCTCCATGCGCAAAATTGATAAATTCCAACACGCCGTAAACCATGGTGTATCCCATTGCAATAATGGCATACATGAAGCCCAGTGTAATGCCATCGATCAACACCTGCGGCAATAAAATCAGGGAAACTTGAAAGATGTCGATATCGGTGCGGGTGGGGCGCAACAACAAGGCCAGCAACAGCACGAACGCCGAAATGATCACTGCGCTTCCGATGACGAAAATTAGCAGTTGACCCAGAGGGCGCAAGATTTCTTTGATGGGATTGACTCTACGCAAACGCATGACGTCTCCTCACAGGCGTATGTGAAGGCAGGTCGCGTGATGGGTAAGAAACCACCTAACCGGCGTCGGCGAATAGGAAAACGGTGCAGGCTGCCGGAGCTTGAACACCACAACCTGCACCGTTTTTCATGCACAATGGGCGATTCAGTTGGTGGTCGGCGCCGGGATGTCGAGCACTTTTACGACTTCCGCCTCGCCCCATTTCGCCGGGTCTGCAGATTTCACCTGCTTCACAAAGTACTGCGCCACGGTCAAGTCGCCGATCTCATTGAAGGTCTTCACGCCGGTGATGCCATCGTAATCCTTCGTGGCGCGCACCGCCGCAGCGACCTGGGCCCGCGTCGGCATGGCGCCGCCGTTCTCCTCGATCGCTTTTTCGATGCCCAGGAGGCAGATGCTCATGGCGTCGTATCCTTCCGCAGCATAGGGCTGGACTTGCTCGCCAAAGCGCGCCTCATAGTCGGCGATGAATTGCTGCGCCTTGGGGAAGAGGCTCAGCGGCCCCGCCGTCGTCGTGAAGTACATATCCACGACATACTCGCCGGCCAGATTCGCCATCTCGGAGCTGTCCAGGCCATCCGGGCCAAGGAACTGAGCGTCGATGCCCTTCTCACGCATCTGCTTGAGGATCAAGCCTCCCTGGCTGTAGATGCCGCCGAAGTAAACCAGATCGGGATTGGCGGCCAGGATCGGCGTCAACACGCTGTCGAAGTTAGCCTGCTCCTCGGTGCCTTCAAAGCCGAGCACGGCCATGCCTAGCTCTTCGGCCTTTTGGCGGAAGAATTCGGCGATGCCTTGACCATAGGCCGTCTTGTCGTGCAGGATGTACACGCTCTTGACGCCCATTTCGCCGAAGGCGAATTCAGCGCCCACCACGCCTTGCACATCGTCGCGGCCTACGATGCGGTTGACCTCCGGGTAGCCGCGCGTCGTCACCAAGGGGTTGGTGTTGGCCGGCGAGACCATCGCCAACTGTGCGTTGTGGTACTCCTCGGAGCTGGGAATCGCAACGCCGCTGTTCAGGTGACCCACCACGCACAGCACCGCCGGATCGGCGACGATCTGCTTGGCGTTGGCGACGCCGATGTCCGGGGTGGCCTGGTCGTCATACGGCGCCAGCTCGACGGTGAAGCCCATCTCCTGCAGCTTTCCGCTCTTCTGCTCCAGCGCCAACTGGGCGCCGTTCTTGATGGCGGTGCCCAGCACCGACTGGGGGCCGCTCAACGGGGACTGCGTCGCAACCCGGATGACGTTGCCGGCTGCCGGGGCGGCCGGCGCCGCCGGTTGTTCGGCGGGAGCGGCCGGTTGTCCGGCAGGGGCGGCCGGCTGGGGCGCCGGCGCACAGGCGGAAACCACCATGGCCAGAACAAGCAACAATGCCAGGAACAAATTCAATTTGCGCATAGCCAGCTTTCTCCTTGTGTTGAAAAAAATGATTCAGACCTGCAGGATTGTAAACGACGCAAATGGTCGTCTAGCACAAGCAACCTTCAACCCCTCAGCAATTGCAAATGAACAAACGAATAGCTCCGACAATTACAGATGTAGCTTGTACAGACGCAGTTTGCGAGGTTCACTCCGTTCATCTGCGGCCTTCCGCACCGCCAAGAATGAACAGGGTTGGGCGCGATTCACAAGACAAAATCGGGCGCTGTTGCAAAATCTTCCAGGAAGAGTGCAAAATTAAGGCAAAGGATTGGACTGATGCTGCTCGGCGGGACGGATTATAGGAGAGGTCCCAGGATTTGTCAATCGGGATAATTTCCAACAAAAAATATCGCGTTTGCGCATTTTGCACTGCTCGTCGAAGAAAAAGAGCTGTGTTATAATGACAGCTTATGACTCGACCGAAGACGATTGGATTGACGGGCAATATCGGAACCGGCAAGAGCACGGTGCTCAGGTATCTGGCGGAACGCGGCGCCGCCGTGATCGACGCCGACGCGCTGGCGCATCAGGCGATCGCCCCTGGAGGACCGGCCTATCAGGCGGTGCTCGACCTCTTTGGGACGCAAATTCTGGCGCCGGATGGTTCGATTGACCGCAAAGCGTTGGGCGCCATCGTTTTTGCCGACCCGGCGAAGCTGGCGCAACTGGAAGCCATCGTTCACCCGGCGGTCTTTGAACTGGCGCAGCGCATGTTGCATGAGACTGCTGCGCCCGTCATCGTGATCGAGGCGATCAAATTGCTGGAATCCGGGCGCCTTCTCAAATTGTGCGACGAGGTGTGGGTCGTGACTGCGGATGAAGACTCTCAGCTGCGTCGCCTGATGCAGGGGCGCGGCATGAGCGAAGCGGAGGCTCGCCGACGGATGGCCGCCCAGTCGCCCCAGGAGGAGAAAGTCAAACGCGCAACGCGCGTCATCGACAACAGCGGCTCTCTTGAGCAATTGTATGAACAGCTGGATCGCCTCTGGCGTGAAGTGGTGAACTCCGCTGTTGATTGGAACGCAAGCGAGGGTCAAAAGGTATGAATGCATTAAAGCGGTTCTGGTTCGAACATCCCGTTCTCTCGAACTGGGCGATTTTGGCGGTCGGCATGGTGGTCATTCTCTACTTTAGCGCCCGTCACGTCGGCTTTGAGCCGATGCAATGGCTTGCCTTGATCGGGGCCACCGTAGCGCTCGCCGGACTTTGCGCGTGGATTATCAACTGGGAATAGTTTAAACGACTATGGATAGACGCGATTATTACGAAGTGTTGGGCGTTCCGCGCGACGCTTCTAAGGAACAAATTAAGCGCGCCTTTCGCAAACTGGCGCAACAATATCATCCGGACGTCAACAAGTCTGTGGACGCAGAGGCGCGCTTCAAAGAGATCAACGAAGCCTATCAGGTGCTTTCCGACGATGAAAAACGCGCTGTGTACGATCGCTTCGGCCACGCCGGGCTGCAGGGCGCAGCCAGCCCAGGGTACGACGACATGGCGGGCTTCAGCGACCTGGGCAGCATTTTCGAGGAGCTGTTTGGCTTTGGTCGCAGCAGCCAATCGAGGCGACAGCAGCCGCGCCGCGGCGCCGATCTGCGCGTCGATATTCGGCTGAAATTTGAGGAGGCCGTCTTCGGAACGGAGCGCGAAATCGAAATTCCGCGCATGGAGACGTGCGACCGCTGTCATGGGACCGGCGCCGAACCGCCCACCTCGCCGGTCGTCTGCGCCATGTGCAACGGCTCCGGCGAAGTGAAACGTCGACAGCAAAGCCCGCTGTTCGGCACCATCGTCACCGCCTCCACCTGCCCAAACTGCAACGGCAGCGGCGAGGTGATCCCATCTCCCTGCCAGAAATGTCAGGGGCGCAAAGTCGTGCGCGTCACCCGCAAGATCAACGTCAAAATTCCTGCTGGCGTCGACGACGGCATGCGCATTCGGCTGGCGGGCGAAGGCGAATCCGGGCAATTGGGCGGGCCTCCGGGCAACCTGTACGTCGTGGTTTCCGTCGAGCCGCACAAGTTTTTCGTGCGCAACGGCAGCGACATCTTGCTCGAACTGCCTATCAACGTGGCGCAGGCCGCTCTCGGCGCGACGGTCAAAATCCCCACGCTCGAAGGCGGCTATGACACGCTCGAAATTCCTCCGGGCACGCAGACCGGCGCCCAATTTCGCAAACGCGGCCTCGGCGCTCCGCATCTCCAGCGCAGCGGGCGCGGGGATATGCTGATCACGGTGCGCGTGGAAATCCCGACCAAGCTGACCGCCGAACAGAAGGAGCTCTTCCGACAACTGGCGCGCACCTTCGGCGATGAGACCACCCGTGAAGAGCCAAAGGGTTTTTTCGACCGTCTGTTCGGCGCGGACTGAGAAGAGGCGGATATGGCAGGCAGCGCTATCCTGGAAATCGCCGTCGAATGCGACGCCGAAGCCGCCGAAGCGGTCAGCGAGCTGTTTAATCGTTTCAACGGCGGCGACTACGACGCCGACAGCGAAGCAGGCGAAGCCAGCGGCGGCGGCGCCGTGATCGAGACCACCGGCTACGACGACTTCGGCGAACCGATCGATGGGCAATTTCGCATCGTCGTCAAGACGTACATCAAGCCCGGTGCGCGCGGGGAACAGATCCGTCGTCAGATCGAAGAGGGTCTGTGGTTCCTCTCGCGCATCTATCCGATCCCGGAGCCGCAAATTCGCACCCTCCATGAAGAAGATTGGGCGCACGCCTGGAAGCGCTTCTACAAGCCGCTGCGCGTCGGTGGACGCATCCTGTTGAAGCCCAGCTGGGAGTCCGTGGAGGCTGCGCCCGAGGACATCGTGATCGAGCTGGACCCCGGCATGGCCTTCGGCACCGGCCTGCACCCGAGCACGCGGTTGTGCATTGCGGCGCTGGAGGAGCATGTCCGCCCCGGCGACGCCGTGCTGGACCTGGGCACCGGCAGCGGCGTGCTCGCCATCGCCGCTTACAAGCTGGGCGCTGCCTCCGTGCTAGCGACCGACATCGACCCGATCGCAGTGAACGTGGCCCGGGAAAACGCCCTGCGCAACGGCGTCCCCCTCGACGCAACGCCGGGCGTCACCGTTCAAGCAGGCAGTGTGCCGGAGGGTATGGCCAACCGTTTCGATGTGATCGTCGCCAACATCCTGGCCGAGGTGCTCGTTAAGCTCTTCGACGGCGAATACAGCTACCCGCCGCTCGCCGAGCCGCTCAAGCCGGGCGGCGCATTGATTCTGGCCGGCATTATCGAAGAACGCGCGGAGATGGTGGTCGAAGCCGCGCGGCGTCATGGCTGCACCCTGATCGACCGCAAACAGGAAGGCGACTGGGTGGCGTTGGTCGTGCGCAAAGCGTGAGGCATGAGCGGCGAGAAGCGGCTTGCGCGCCATCGTTTCTTTGTCGAGACGCCCCTTGCGGTTGGAGAAACCCATCGCTTCGACGCCTTGGCGCATCAGCTCGCCGTCGTGTTGCGCTTGAAAGCCGGCGACGCCATCACGCTCATCAACGGCGACGGCTATGAATATCTCACGACGCTCACCGAACTCTCCTCGCGACGCGCAGCCGGTCAGGTGCGGGAAAGACGCGCGACGAACGCCGATCCGAAGATCGACCTGACGCTCTATTTGTGCTCCCTCAAGCAGGACAAGTTTGAATGGGTTTTGCAAAAAGCGACGGAACTGGGTGTGACGCGCATTGCGCCGGTTCTCAGCCGGCGCAGCGTCGTGCGTCCCTTGGCCGCGCTGGCGGCCAAACGCACGCGCTGGAGCGTCATCCTTCGCGAGGCGACCGAACAGTGCGGTCGCACCCGCCCCCCCGTCCTGCTGGAGGCCATCGAACTGAGCGCAATCGAGCTGCCGGAAGGAACTTTGGGCTTTCTGGCGTGGGAGGAAGCGGGCGAAGACGCCCCCACCCTTGGTCAGGCGGTGGCGACCTTGTGCACAACCGGCGCGCCGCCTCTCCCTCCGCTGGCGCTGCTGATCGGCCCCGAAGGCGGGCTTACGCCAGACGAGGTGGAGCGCCTTGCGGCGCGCGGCTGGCGCATCGTCACCCTGGGCAGCCGCATCCTGCGCGCCGAAACCGCAGCCCTGGCGGCCGTGGCCATCACGCTGGATCGCTGCGGCGAGCTGTGACGCAATCTCCACGATCTTTTGACACCCTCTTGGCTTTGCCCTACAATCGCAAGGATATAGTGCGCATGCAGAACCGGTGAATGCACAGGATAGAGGTTATGAAATACCTGACGACCAACCAGATCCGCCAGTACTTTTTGGATTTCTTTCATCAGCGCGGCCATGAGATCGTCCCCAGCAGCAGCCTGGTGCCGGAGAACGACCCGACGTTGCTGCTCACCAACGCCGGCATGAACCAGTTCAAGGACGTCTTCCTCGGCCTGGAAAAACGCCCATACAAGCGCGCGGCCACCGTGCAAAAGTGCATGCGCGTCAGCGGCAAACATAACGATCTGGAGAACGTCGGCCCTAGCCCGCGGCATCACACCTTTTTTGAGATGCTGGGCAACTTCTCTTTCGGCGACTACTTCAAGAAGGACGCCATTCGCTTCGCCTGGGAGTTACTGGTGGACGAGCTGGAGCTTCCGCTCGAGCGGCTCTGGTTCACCGTCTACGAAGAGGACGACGAGGCCGAGCGCCTCTGGATCGAAACCGGCGCCGACCCCTCGCGCGTCCTGCGCTTTGGCAAAAGCGACAACTGGTGGTCGATGGGCGACGTCGGCCCCTGCGGCCCTTGCTCGGAGATTCATTACTACTGGGGCGATCTGGAAAAACAAAGCGCCGCAGGCGTCAACAACAGCGACGAATATCTGGAGATCTGGAACCTGGTCTTCATGCAATATGACGCGCAGCCGGATGGACGTCTCGTTCCCCTGCCGGCGCCCAGCGTGGACACCGGCGCCGGGCTGGAGCGCCTCGCCAGCATTCTCCAGGGCAAAGACAACAACTACGACACCGACGCGTTTGCGCCGATCATGAACCGCATCCAGCAGCTGGCGGGGCATAGCGACGCGCAGCGCCAGGAGCATCTCTTCCGTTACCGCGCCATTGCCGACCATGCGCGCGCCTGCACATTTCTGATCGGCGACGGCGTGCTGCCCGGCAACGAAGGACGCCAGTACGTGCTGCGCATGATCCTGCGCCGCGCCGCGCGCTTCGGCAAGATCATCGGCTTTGAACGCCCTTTCCTGGCGCAGGTGGCCGACGCCGTCATTCAAGAGATGGGCGGCCATTACACCGATCTGATTCCCAAGCGCGACTACATCATGCAGACCATCACCGACGAAGAGGAGCGCTTCCATCGCACGCTCAACAACGGCCTGCGCATCCTGGATGAGGTCATGGATCGCATGCGCGCCGAAGGGCGCACGCAGATCTCTGGACAGGAGGCCTTCTTCCTGTGGGACACCTTCGGTTTCCCGATCGACCTGACGCGCGACATTGCGAAGGACAACGGCTTCACCGTAGACGAGGAAGGTTTCAGAAAGGCGCTGGCCGAACAAAAAGAAAAGAGCCGCGCCACCGCCGTTGAAAAGGTCGCCCTGGACGTCAAGCCCTATGTGGAGCACTTCCGCAAGCTCCAGGAGCAGGGCGTGATCGACCCTGCAGGCGTGCGTCACCGCATCTATGAAGACCTCGCTGAGGTGGACACCACCGTGGCGGCGCTTTTCGTCAATGGCGAGCCGGTCGAAGAGGCAAGCGTCGGGCAAGAAGTCGAAGTTTTGTTGCCGGAGACGGTCTTTTACGTCGAGGCGGGCGGTCAGGTCAGCGACACGGGCGAAATTTACTACTGGCCCGAAAATCTGCCCGAACCGGTCTGGTCGATCCAGGTGACCGACATGCGACGTCCGATCCCCGGGCTGATCCTGCACGTCGGCAAGGTGACCAGCGGCACGGTCAAGGTCGGCGACCCGGCCGCGGCGGTCATCGACACCGAGCGTCGCTGGGACATCATGCGCAATCACACGGCGACGCACATTTTGCACGCCGCGCTGCGCGAACGGCTGGGCAAACACGTGCATCAGGCCGGCTCGCTGGTGGCGCCGGATCGACTGCGCTTTGACTTCACCTACGGTCAGCCGCTGAGCGACGAAGACATCGCCGCCATTGAACGTCGCGCCAACGAGATCGTCTTGCAGAACTACCCGGTCAACACGCGCTGGACGACCTACAACCAGGCCATCAGCGAGGGCGTGACTGCGCTGTTCACCGAAAAATACGGCGACGAGGTGCGCGTCGTCTCCTTCGGCGAAGAGGAGGGCGTCAGCGCCGAATTGTGCGGCGGCACCCACGTCGACAGCACCGCCGAAGTCGGCCCCTTCCGCATCGTCAGCGAGGGGAGCGTCGCCGCGGGCGTGCGGCGCATCGAGGCCGTCACCGGCCGTGCGGCGGAGGCGCTGATCGAAGAGCGGCTGGCTGCGCTCGACGCCATCGCCGAAATGTTGCACACTAAGCCCGCTGAAGCGGCTGAGGCGGTGCGGGAACTGATCGCCCGCCATCATGCGTTGCAGAAGGAGGTCGCGCAACTGCGCCAGAAGCTGGCGCGACAGGAGGCCGAGGCGCTTCTCCAGCGCGCCGAACGCGTGGATGGGTTCTCGGTGCTGGCCGTGCGCGTCCCGGCCGAAGACGTGGAGACTTTGCGGCAGATGACCGACTGGTTCCGCGACAAGCTAGGCAGCAGCGTCGTGGCGGTCGGCGCCGTGATCGACGACAAGCCGTTGATCGTCGCCGCTGTGACCGAAGATCTGGTCCGTCGCGGGATGCATGCAGGCAATTTGGTGCGCGACGCCGCCAAATTGATGGGTGGCGGCGGCGGCGGACGCCCGACGCTCGCCCAGGCCGGCGGACGCGACAGCGCCAAACTGGAAGAGGCGCTGCAGAGCATCGCCCAATGGGTGAAGACGAACTTGAAGTGAGAGGCGCAGGGCGTGGTTCATGTTCCGTGTTGCGTGTTTCTTCCAAGATCGTAATTTCACGCAACACGAATCACGCAACACGAATCACGCACTGCGCAACACGAATGCAACTATGACTGAATTTTATCAAGTTCCACCGGACGCCAGCCTGGAATCCGTGCGTCGCGCGGTGGGGCAATGGCGCAACAAGCGGATTGCGCTCGAATTGCCTGAAGGCTGGCTCGAACTGAACAACGTGGCGCGCATGCGGCTCTTGCAGCGCCAGGCCCAGATTCAGAAAAACGAGATTGCGCTGATCACGCGTGAGCCGGCGACGCGCCTGGCCGCTAAACAGGTGGGCGTGCCGGTCTTCAACCACATGGAGCAGGCGGCCAACGACCGCTGGCGGATGAAGCCGCTGCTGCCGCTCATCGACCCGCGCAACCCGGCGGCGGGGCTGCCGGAGCCTCCCCCCTGGCGCCGCGAGGAGATCGTGGCGCGACAGACCCTGCCCACGCAACGACAGGCGCGGCAGCGCCGCATCGAAAGCGAGACCGCCTACCGCAAACCGACGCCGATGTGGATGCGGCTGGCCGGCAACCTCATCATGAGCGCGTTGATCGTCGCTGCACTGGCCGGCTTCACCTTCTACGTCTTGCCCGCCGCCACCATCACCGTCAAACCGGGGCGACTGCCGTTGCAGACCGATCTGCGGATGACGGCGCTGATCGGCATCGACGCCGTTGACGCTGAAGAAGCGCTCTTGCCTGCGCGGTTGGTGAAAGTCGAGCTGACCGAGCAGGGAGCAGTTCCCACCAGCGGAACCGCCCAAAAGCCGACCACGCGCGCCGTGGGCGAGGTCGTCTTCACCAACCTGGGCGCCGTTCCTGTGACCATTCCGGAAAACACGCGCGTGAGCACGAGCGCCGGCATCCCGGTCGAGTTCCGC
Source organism: uncultured Caldilinea sp. (assembly GCF_937128415.1). GTDB lineage: Bacteria > Chloroflexota > Anaerolineae > Caldilineales > Caldilineaceae > Caldilinea. Next base: position 103,779 of record NZ_CAKZMJ010000096.1, on the reverse strand, counting down.
ACCTTGCGCGAGGCCACCGTTGAGGGCGGCGCCGGCCAACGCGTCAGCGTGCCCGTCGAAGCGGTGGAGCCGGGCATCATCGGCAACGTGCGCGCCAACACCATCAACACCGTCGTCGGCGCGCTCGGCTTCCGACTGCGCGTCAACAACCCCAATCCCACCGCCGGCGGCGGCGCTGAGCTGGTGTCGGTGGTTTCTCAGGCGGACCGCGACCGACTGGTGGAAATTCTGCTGGATTCGGCCCGATCCAAGGCGTACGATCGGCTGCGCGAGGAGCTGCAAACAGGCGAATGGCTCCCGCCCGAATCGGTGCAAACCTTTGTGCTGGCGCAGTCGTTCGACCAGTATAACGACGAACCGGCGCAACAGTTGAGCGGGTCCATTCGCGTGCTGGTGCAGGGCTTGGCCGTCAATGAACAGCAGGCCACCGACCTGATCTTGAAAAAATTAGAGGCGCAAGTGCCCGAGCGCGGCAGGCTGGTGCTCGACAGCATCCGCGCCCAGCGCCAACCGGGAAGCGAAGCGACGACCACCAGCGTCACCTTCACGATGACCGTCTCAGCCGACTATACGACGCCGATCGACCCGGACGAGCTGCGCCGCGCAGTTGCAGGCATGACGCCGGAAGAGGCGAAGCGCACGATCCGCGAGCAGTGGTTGATCGAAGGCGAGCCGGACATCTATCTCGACCCGGCGTGGCGCGGGGTGCTTCCCTCGTTGATCAACCGCATGCAGGTGCGCATCGATTTTGGGCCATGACGATGATGCCAACCGACGCCGATGCGGTGAACAAATTGAATCAGCAGAAGGCGCCCGCCGGCAAGCTGATGAGCCTGGACGTCGGACAGGCGCGCATCGGCGTGGCCGTCTGCGACCCGTTGCATCTGGCTGCGCGACCGCTGACCGTGATCCGACGCCGCAGCCGAGAAGAAGATTTCGCCGCCCTCGCCCGGCTGGTGCAGCAGGAGGAGGCGCAGGCGATCATCTGCGGGCTGCCGCTCCACATGGACGGCAGCGAGGGCGCCCAGGCGAAATCGGTGCGTCGTTGGGCGCAGCGGCTTGCGCAGGCGTTGCGCCAAATTCTGGGCGCTGCGCCTCCCATTCTCTTCTGGGATGAGCGCCTGAGCAGCTACGAAGCGCAGTCGATACTGGCTGCACATTCACCGACAGCGGAGAACGAGGCGACGATCGCCTTTCCGGCGCGCTTCAAAGGGGGGCGAGACAAAGGCCGGCGGCGCAAAGGACGAAGCCCCCAGAGCGCCGATGACGCAGTGGCAGCCGCCGTCATCTTGCAGAGTTACCTGGACGCCCATAAAGCAGCCCAGGCGGGCGTCGAGAACAGGATCGACTACGGTCGCATTGAGATTTGAGGGCGTATGACTTTTCGTGAACGCGAACAGCAGGTGCTCTATCGCCGCACGCAACTGGCGCGACGACAGTCCGACTGGCGTCAGCAATGGCGTGGAGCGGCGCTGCTGTGGAACCTGCTGAAAATTGGCACGTTGTCGATCGTGATCGCCGTGCTGGGTGGAAGCTGGGTGGTCAGCAGTGCGCATCTGCATGAACAATTGCTCGCCGCACCCCAGCGCACCGCCGGCCTGCTCGATCCGACCGCCAACCAGTTTTCGCTCGACCCGGACACGATCGAGCGGCAAATTCTGGCGATTAGCCTGCGCCTGCGCGAGGATGAGCTTTACATCCCCGCGGGCGACAACCCCCGGCCGCGCCCCTTCACGGTGGCTCCTGGCGAAGCAGCGCGCTTCATTGCTGCACGGCTGGCCGCGCAAGGCTTCATCACCGATCCGGACCTCTTCAACCTCTACCTGCGCGTCACCGGCCTTGAACGCAAAATCGAGGCCGGCAACTTCATGCTGGCCGAAACAATGACCATGCCGGAAATCGCCGAAGCCCTCCAACACGCGCTGTTTGAAGAGGCGCTGGTGACCATCCCCGAGGGGATGCGCTCGGAGGAGATCGCCGAGCGACTTGCAGCCGCCAATGTCATCGAGGCGGATCGCTTCCTGGCGGCGGTGCGCAACCCGCGTAGTCTCACCATCTTCGACCGCTATGATTTCCTGCAGAGCCTGCCGCCGGACGCCTCGCTCGAAGGCTTCCTCTTCCCGGACACCTACCGCTTCCCGGTGCTGGCGGCCACCCCTGAACAGGTGATCCGCCCGTTTCTGGACAATTTTGAGCGACGGGTCGGCTCCAAAGGTTTGACGGGCGGCGCCAGCGGCCTGAGCGGTCGCGACCTCATCACCCTGGCCAGCATCGTGGAGCGAGAGGCTGTTCTGGCGGACGAGCGACCGATCATCGCCGGCGTCTATCTCAACCGCCTGAACAACAAATGCCCGGAGGTGGGCGGCCCCTACCTGCAGGCCGACCCCACGGTGCAATATGCGCGCGGCACGGTGGGCAACTGGTGGTGGAAACCGCAGTCGATCGAAGAGTACAAGCTGGTGCAAAGCCCCTACAACACCTATCTCTATCCTGGGTTGCCGCCAGGTCCAATCTCCAACCCAGGGTTGAGCGCCATCGAAGCGACGCGCAACCCGGCGCGCACCGGCTACTGCTTCTTCGTCGCCACCGGCGAAGATGGCAGACACGTCTTCGTGCAAACTTTAGCGGAGCAGCAGCAAAACCTGCAGATTTACGGATATAATCCGAAGTAAAGGTGTTTTGGACGCCGATAGACGCACCTTTTTGACGCAAATCCTATGGCGAAGTGCGATCCTTCTGCTCTTCGCCATAGCCATTTTGTCGGCGGCGTGCCGGGACGTGCGGCCGGTCGTCAAGATCGGGCTGATTGCTCCGTTTGAGGGGCTGTATCGCCGCACCGGTTACGAGGCCTTGACGGCGATGCGCCAGGCCATCGCCGAGACGCCGTCGCGCGAAATGGCAGTTGTGCCCTTGGCGCTCGATGACAGCGCAACCCCGGAACGCGCACGACGTGCTGCCCAGAAGCTGCTGGTCGATCCTCAGGTGCGCTCCATCGTGGGGCCGCTTGCGCCCGCGTTGACCGCCGCCGTCGCCGACGTCTTGAGCGACGCCGGCGTCCCCTGGTTCGTTCCCTACGCAGTGGAGCCGGAAGGCGGCTTTGCCTCTGCGCTTCATTCCATAGCCTGGGCGGACGACTTGCTTGCGGCGGTGGGGGCGGCCGTCCGGCGGCAGGGAGCCGCCTCGCTGGCGCTGGCCGGCGACCCCAGCGGTTGGCCCGCCTGGGATGAAGCGCGCGGGTCGGCGATTGCGGGTCTGCCCACGCGTTTCCTCCACGATGACGTCGCTTCCCTCAGGCCGGATGAAGCAATTTTTTGGCTGGGCGCTGCAGATGAAGCTGCGGCTTTCTTGAATGCGACGCCTTCGGCAGGCGCCGGCGCTCCATTCTGGCTGGGACCGGTCGGCGGCGACCCGGTGCTGACGGAACGGCTCGAAACTGACAGGAAATTGTATTGGTTGACGTGGTCGAATTCCCACTATACTGATCGCGTGATGGGTCGGGATCCGATGGCGCCTGCTGCTCTTTTGACCTATGAAGCCACACGGGCGGCGTTGGATGCTGCGATGCGAACCGAGACGGTTCCTGCACGACCCTGGCGTGTTGCTATGTTTGTACTGGAGAATGGGGTGAGTCGTCCTTTCACCCTGGATGAATAAAGGCGGTGTGGCATTATGCATGTTCTTTTAATCTCCTGGGAGTATCCTCCCTACGTTGTGGGCGGCATGGGCAAACATGTCGCCGAATTGACGCCTTTCCTGAGCGGCCAAAGGATCGACGGCGCAGAGGACGAAGATCGCGTCTCCGTCGATGTCCTCACGACGCGCTACAGCGGCGGGCCGCAGGAGGAGCAGGTCAACGAATTTCTGCGCATTTATCGGGTGGACGCTCCGCCGATCGACCCGGTCGATCACTACAACAGCGTAATTCAGAACAATCAGCACCTGGTGGAGCGCGCAGAAGAGCTTGCGCAACGGCAGCCCTATGACCTCATCCATATTCATGACTGGTTGGTCGCTAAGGCCGGCATCGCATTGAAACATCGATGGAAAGTTCCGCTGATCACCACGATGCACGCCACCGAGCGAGGGCGCCATCAAGGACACATCCCCAGTGAAACCAGCTCGCAGATCGACCGCATGGAGTGGCAGTGCTGCTTCGAGGCTTGGAGCATTATCGCCTGCAGTCAGTTCATGCGCAACGAGTTGCAGCATTATTTCGGCATCCCGGAGGACAAGACGATCATCATCCCCAACGGCATCAACATCGAGGCTGTGATGCGCTGTTCGGAAGAGCGGCGGGCGCTGCTGCGTCAGCGCTACGCCCCGAATGACGAGCGGTTGTTGCTCTTCGTGGGGCGCATCGTCTACGAAAAGGGACTCCATGTGTTGATTCGGGCGATGCCGCGCATCCTGGCCGAACATCCGAACACCCGGCTTCTGGTGGCCGGCAAGAACAGTGAAAAGTATTGGCCTCTGGCCTATGAGTTAGGGGTGGAGCGGGCGATCAGCTTTTTGGGCTACGTCAGCGACGAAGAGCGCGATTGCCTCTACGGCATTGTGGACGCCGCCATTTTCCCCAGCCTGTATGAGCCTTTTGGCATTGTGGCGTTGGAGGCGATGGCGGCCGGAACGAACGTGATTGCCTCGAGCGTCGGCGGCCTGGCGGAAGTGGTGCGCCATCTGGAGACCGGCCTCACCGTCTATCCCAACGATCCGCTGAGCATCGCCTGGGCGGTGAACAAACTCTTCACCGAGCCGGAGGCCGCCGCCGAACGGCGTCGCCGCGCCCTGCGCGAAGTGGAGGAGCGCTATAGCTGGGACAACATCGCCAGACAGACGGCGCTCCTCTACCAGCGCGTGGTGGAGGAGCGCAAAAACACGGATTGGTAGAATGTGTTGCGTGTTGCGTAACGGAACACGCAACACGCACCCTCCCTGCTTATGCGACGCGGTCGAGCACAATTTCCAGCGGCCTCATCGGCGCGTCTGCGATCGCGTAGGCTGCTTGAAGACGTTTTGCTGCTGCCATGGCGCTCTGTTCAGTGGCTGCATGGACGGTGCAGAGCGTTTCACCGCTCTGCACTTTTGCCCCCACTTTTGCGGACAAAACGACGCCCACCGCAGGGTCAATCGGGTCGCCTTTTTTGTGGCGTCCTCCGCCCAGGTCCACGGTCACCAGGCCGACTTCTCGGGCATCAATGGCGTGAACGTAACCGTCGACCGGCGCTGGCACAGGAAGCTGAACCGGCGCTGTGGGCAGCCGTTCTGGATGGTCGACCAGCGACGCGTCGCCTCCCTGCGCTGCGACGAAAGCGCGGAATTTCTCGAATGCGCTGCCGTCGGCGATGACTTTGCGCACCGCAGCGCGTGCCTGGTTCATGTCTTCCGCTGCTCCGGCGATCAACAGCATTTCCCCCGCCACGGTTTCGACCAGCTCGTGAAAATCGGCGGGGCTGGCGTTGTGCAGTGTGGCGATGGCCTCTTTCACTTCCAACGCATTGCCCACCGCCAGCCCAAGCGGCTGCTGCATCTGCGTAATGAGCGCCGTCACTTTGCGCCCGGCCAGGCGCCCGATGGCGACCATGCGCTGCGCCAACGCACGCGCATCGTCCAGCGTCTCCATAAATGCGCCGCGCCCGCATTTCACGTCCAGCACGATGGCGTCGGCGCCGGCCGCCAGCTTTTTGCTCATGATGCTGGCGGCGATCAAGGGGAGACTGGGCACGGTGCCGGTCACGTCGCGCAGCGCGTAGAGAATCTTGTCTGCAGGCGCAAGGTTGGCGGTCTGCGCCGCAATCACCAGCCCAATTGAGCGCAACTGACGGCGGAAGTGCTCCTGTGAAATTTCGGCGGTCCAGCCGCGAATGCTTTCCAGCTTGTCGATAGTGCCGCCGGAAAAGCTCAGGCCGCGACCGCTCATTTTTCCCACGGGCAAGCCGCAGGCCGCCGCAATCGGGGCGACCGCCAGCGTGGTTTTGTCTCCGACGCCGCCTGAGGAATGCTTGTCTACGATCACCGCCCCCGGCAAGACGTCGTGCAGGTCAAGTTGGTCGCCGGAGGCGGCCATCGCCAACGTCAGGTCGGTGGTCTCCCGGTCCGTCATGCCGCGAAAGTAGACGGCCATCAGCCAGGCGGCGATCTGATAGTCGGGGATGGCGCCGTTGACGACGCCGTCGATGAAGAAGTCAATTTCTTCTTTGGAGAGTTCACCGCCGTCGCGCTTTTTGACGATGATGTCGACCGGGTTCATGTTCGCTCCCTATGCTTCTGCTCTGCGCTCCGCCGGCAGCTGGAATCCGTTTTGAAGCCAGGTCGCCACTGCGCGCATCTGGAATTGCTCTTCTTCATTGAGCGAGGTGTACGCCTCGGAGACGGACTGGAGCAGCTGATTGACATCAACGCCTTCCAACATGCCGGCGACGCCTGCTTCGCTGCGCACCGCGCTGTTGTCTCCTCCGAGGAAGCTCGAGAGCATCTTGCCCAGTCCGCCCCCTGCGATCAGGACGCCCGCAATTTGCAACAGCAGTTGAAGTCCGGCCATCAGGTCTTTCTGGCTGTAGGTTTCCTTGCGCTTCTTCATGTCGGCGGCGAGCTGTCCTTGAAGCTTTGGCTTCGGGTGCGCCGGCTTTTTAGCGCTGGTCGATGCAACGACGCTGCCCCCGGAAGTTGGCTTTCTTGAATTTGGTTTCGTCTTGGCCTCCGCAAGCTGGTCTTCACGCACCAGTTTCCCGCCGCGCACGTAGATGGGCTGCCCGCAATGAGGGCAACTGGTCTTTCGTTTCGGTTCTCGATCCAATTTGCGCCGACAATAGGGGCACCGCACAAAAGAAGACCTGGAAGTCATAGGCGATTTTTCACCTGTTTTTTCATGTAGAGCAACAGGGCGTGCAAACCGCGCACGCGCTGCGGCGTGATCACTTCATGCAGCCCCAAGAGCATGTAGACGTCTTCCGGAGTCGCCAGCACCTCCTCCGGCCTGGCGCCGTTCAACCCTTCCGCCAGAATCGCAGCATAGCCGCGCACCGTCGGCGACTCCGGCGGGATGTCCAGATAAAAGTGCACGCCGTCTCCGTCGATTTCGGTGGCGAGGAAGACCGGCGTCTGGCATTCGTGCACCTGCTCCATGCTGTCGCGCTGCGCCACATAGCGTTCGGGCAACGGCGGCAGGTTCATGGCGTACTCCAGCAGATATTCCATGCGGTCGCGCGGAGACGCTTCACGGAATTCTTCGATGATCGCCTGCAGCGCTGGAGGACACAGCTCGATCTTATCTTGAAGGGTGGTCTCTGTCGTCATGGTTTCTCCACTCTGAAATGAGAGCGCCTCGCATCAGGTCGCGGCGGGCGCTGCATCCATTCTCCCTGCGATGCGTTTGCGAAACAGTTTGATCCTACTGCATGGAGTGGGTTGCGTCAAACTATGCGCGTGATTCTGGATTGCTTGCGACTGTTGGGGGCGCGGCTCCATCCACGCGCTCGATTATGATATGCTTATCGAGAGATTCAACAACGGAAGGTGGAAACGATGCGACAGATCATCGCCATGGGCGGCGGCGGCTTCTCTATGGAGCCGGAGAACCCGGCGCTTGACGAGTACGTGATTCGCCAGTGTGGGAAGGCGACGCCGAAGGTGTGTTTTCTGGCGCAGGCCAGCGGCGAGAGTTTGGAATATACGCTCAACTTTTACCGGGCGTTCAGCCGATTGGGTTGCCGCCCGACGCATCTTTCGCTCTTCGCTGCGCCGCCGGAAGATGCGAGGGGCGTGCTGCTGGCCCAGGACATCATCTACGTCGGCGGCGGCAATACGAAGAGCATGTTGGCGCTGTGGGAGGCGTGGGGATTGCCTTCCATCCTGCGCGAGGCGTATGCACAGGGGATCGTGCTTGCGGGCGTCAGCGCCGGCGCCAACTGCTGGTTCGAGCAGGGGGTCACCGACTCCATCGCCCCGCAGCCGGATGTGATGGCCTGCCTGGGCTTTTTGCCTGGCAGCTTCTGCCCACATTACGACGGCGAAGCGACGCGGCGTCCGGCCTTTCATCGCCTGTTGGCGGAAGGACGCATCCAACCTGGCTACGCGGCGGACGACGGAGCAGCGTTCCATTTCATCGACGGGGCGTTGCATCAGGTGGTGGCCTCGCGACCGGCGGCGCGCGGATGGCGGCTATGGAAGGATGAACAGGGCGGCGTGCACGAGGAGGAAATGCAGCCTGTGCTCTTGACTCAGTCGGCGACGGCGTGAAGCGCCGGACTCACATCTCCTGAGCGGCGTGCAACACCTGCTCGGCCGTCCAGGCGTCGGTGATGAGCACGTCGATCATCTGAATGCGCAGCAGGCCTAGAATCGGCGCCACCTTTTCCGGGCCGGTGGCGATGACGACGAGCTGCGGACAGGCCAGCAACTGCTCCCAGCGGATGCCGATAGAGACGCCGGGATAGGCGTCGTCGACCAGCTCGCCCTGCACCGTGTAGAAATGGCCGCAGATGTCGCCGACGGCGCCCGCCTCGGCCAGCCGCGTGATCTCCGGCTCGTCGAGCAGCCCGGCCAACACGAGCGGCGAATTGTGCAGGGCGCCGATGCCGACGAGCGCCAGGTCGAGCCGATCGTAGAAGGCGCTCACCTGTTGGATATTGGAAGATTGCAACAAAAGTTGAGCGAGTTGTCGGTCGGGCACGAGCGCAGGCGCGTTCAAGAAATAGCCGGCGCCGGCGTAGCCTTCGCACAGGATGCGCGTGATTTCCGCCCCGCGCGCCAGAGAGTGCTTGATGTCGATGTCGCCGAGCAACTGCACCAGAGTGATGTTGCGCGGGGTGGCGAGCTTGGAAAGTCCATAGGCCAGCTCCGCCAGCGTGCGCCCCCGTCCGACGCCGACCAGCATGTTCGGCTTGATCAAGGGGTCGACGAAGGGCGCCGCCTCAACGCCCACCAGACGACGCAGCTCCTCCGCCTGGTTCGGATACTGTTGGACGTCGATGACAATGGCCTCTTGCAGCCCAAATTGTTCGCGCAACCTGCGTTCAAGATGGCTCTGGCGAACCTTCGGGCGGACAATCTGAATGCGCACGATTCCCTCCTCGCGCGCCTTGCTGAGCAAGCGGGAGACGGTGCTCCGCGAGATATGATAGAGTTCGGCGATCTGCGCCTGCGTCAATTGATCAACATAATATTTTTCGGCGACCTCAATCAAGAGATCGAGATTGTCGATTGCGTCGTCGCCCGTGTGTCGATGAACCATCATGCTTTTGCATTCGTGTAAAAAGCTAGGGGGCCTGTCGATCGCCCCGCTGTCAGGTCAAACCTAATTCTATGGTGACTGCACAGTGACGAACAAATACCTTGCTCCCTTAATCCTGGCCGTTGACGTCGGCACGACCTCGATCAAAGCGGGCGTAGTCTCAACGGATGGCCGCATCGGCGCTCTGCGCCAGCACCCCACGCCCTATCGCCTGGCGCAGCCGCCCGCGTTCGAGGTCGATATGGATGCGTTGGCGGCTGCAACGCTGCAAGTTTTGCAGGAATGCAGCGCCGACGAAGACGCGGCGTCCATCGTCGCCGTTGCCGTTACGGCGCAAGGCGACGGCGCCTGGCCGCTGGATCGCATGCAGCGTCCGGCCGGGCCGGCGCTGATCTGGCGCGATGGTCGCAGCAACGAGGTCTTGCGACGTTGGCGCAGCGAGGGCAGGCTCGCCGCCGTGGCCCAGATGACCGGCACCTATCCGACCTCGGCGCACCAGACCACGCAGATGGCCTGGCTGAAAGCGCATCTGCCTGAACGTCTGGCGCATGTGCGCTATCTCGGCTTTGCCGAAGATTGGATCGGATGCGTGTTAACCGGCCGGGTCGGCGTGAGCATCGCTAACTTCGAGCACACCTATGGCCACGCACATCCACCGCACCACGACTTTGCGCACAGCGCAGCGCAGGTGTTGCAACTCCTTGACCTCGAGTGGATGCAGCCGCTGCTGTTAGAGCCGACCTCGCCGCTGCAACCGCGCGGGACGCTCCTCCCCGATGTCGCCCACCGCATCGGTGTAAAGGCCGGCCTGCCGGTCTACGTTGGCCCTTTCGATGTGCTTGCGGCTGCGCTCGGCGCAGGCGCCGTCCTGCCCACGCAGGCGTCCTCCATCTGGGGCACGGCGGCCATCCATCAGCGCTGGGTGACTTCGTTTGCTCCGTCGGAGATCGGCTATCTTGTCTCCCATCCCCAACAGCCGGGCCGTTGGCTGCGTTTTGTCGCCACCGGCGCCGGCATGGTCAATCTCGACTACTGGCGGCGGCTGCTCTATCCGGAGGTCGAAACCGGCGCCCGGTGGACGGCGCTGGAGTCGGCGTTGGAGCAGCTGCCTCCCGGCGCCGATGGCCTGATCTACTTGCCCTACCTTTCAGCCGCAGACGAGCGCAGCGAAGAAGCGCCCGGCGTCTTGGGCGCCGGCTTCCTGGGCGTGCAGGAGCGTCACCAGCGCACGCATTATTTGCGCGCCGTTTACGAAGGGCTGGCGATCCAGGCGGCGCGCATCTTTCGTCGCCTGAATCCGATGGATGTTCCTCTGCGCGAGGTGTGCGTCGCCGGCGGCGGCGCACAGAGCGACCTGTTGACGCAGCTGCTGGCGCACGCCGCCGGCTTGCGCACAGTGCGCCCCCGCTGCACCGAGGCCAGTTTGCTCGGCGCAGCGGGCGTTGCGTTCACAGCGCTAGGATATGCCACAGACCTCAACGCGTTGATGCAGACGCTCAACCCGCCGCAAACCCTCTGCACCCCCAACGCAGCGGCGACTGCCAGGTATCGTGCGCAGGCGACCGTCATCGATGGCTTGTTGCGCGCACTGACGGAGGCGCAGCAGGCAAGGTCAGAAAATGCAGACGACGAGCTTGCGTAGACGCCGTCGCGCCACTGGCGGCCCTGGTGCGCATCACCCGAGCAGCCTTCGGCAATGCTCAACCGACTGCGTGATGTTCTCCAGCAGCGCTGCGTCCGCCAGCTCGAAGGGATAGAAAACCTCCAGAAAGATCGGCCGATCGGTCAGGCGATGACGCCGCAGCGTCTGGGCAAAGGCGGCCACATCGAAGCAGCCGCGCGGGTCCGGCCACCCCCAGTGAGAGTCGCTCTGAAAATCGGTGTTCTGGAGGTGAAAGAGGCCGATGTGTTCGCCGAGCGCCTCCAACCAGGGGTCGAGCGCAGCGTCGGCGCCGTAGAGCGGCCGATAGAGGGCGTGGCCGACGTCAAGCACGTAGCGCACCGGCGTGGCCGTCTTGTCTTTCAGGTCGGCGAGCAGCTGCAGCGAGTCGTCGACCTGATGCGGAATTTCGCGCACAAGCGGCGTCGGCTCGATCAGCAGTTCTTGCAATCCAGCCGCCGCAGCCCACTCGCTGATGCTGCAGACGTCCTCCAGCAGCCGCGGATAGAGTCGGTCTCGTTCTTCGTTTTGGAAGCTGCGCACGCTCATGCCGCCGAGCGGGCCGCCGACCGCAGTGGCGCCCAGCTCCGCCGCCGTCTCGACGGCGCGGCGCCACCATTCCAGGCCGGTGCGATGGCCGGCCGGCTCTGGATGCAACAATCCGTTGTAGGTGTACGAGGCCAGCCCCACGAAGGCGCTGTGAATTGTGACGCCGGCGGCTTCAGCCGCGCGACGCGTCTTCTGCGCCAACAGGCGGCGATCCGCCTCCGGCCACCAGGGGTCGAGCAGGTCAAAGGTGAACTGCACAAGGCGTAGATCGAGCGTCTCCCGCACCAGCGCCGTCCACGCCTCCGGCTCCGGCCAGCGCTTGGTGGCGAAACCAAGGTTGACGCCGAATTGAAAGTTGCTCATTTGACGGCTCCCATCGTTAATCCGCGCACGAGGTTGCGCGAGACAAGCAGGGCAAAGATCAACACGGGCAGGACGATCAGCGTGCCGGTCGCCATCATCGGCCCCCAGCGAATGCCGAAGCCGGTCATGAAGTTGGCGGCCTCCACCGGCGCCGTGCGCGCCTCGGCGCGCGTCAGCACCAGCGCAAACATCAGCTCGTTCCAACTGGCGATGAAGGCGAGGATCGCCGAGACGACGATGCCCGGCATGGCCAGCGGCAGATTGATGCGGAAGAAGACCTGCCAGAGGTTGGCGCCGTCCACCGTGGCCGCCTCATCGACCTCGCGCGGCACGGCGCGGAATTGGTCAACGCACAGCCACACCACCAGCGGGATGCCGAAGGTCAGGTAGACCAGGATCAGGGCGATGTGCTTGTCGAGGAGGCGCAGGTCGCGCGCGATCAGGAAAAAGGGCAGCGCCACGACGATCGGCGAGATGAAGCGGTTGGTGATGATCCAGAACCACAGGTCGGCCTTGCCGCGGAATTGAAAGCGGGCCAGCACGTAGGCCGCAGGCGCGCCGATCAATACGGAAAGCAGCGTCGCCGACGTCGCCACGATCAGGCTGTTGACCAGACTCTTGGCGACCGACCCCTCCTCGTAGACGATGCGGAAATGCTCGAACGTCGGCTGAAAGAGCAGCACCGGCGGCACGGCGAAGGTGTCGGCGGTCGTTTTCAGCGCGGTGGTGACCATCCAGTAGACCGGCAACAGAAAAGCCACGATCAACAGCAGCGCCACGGCGCCCTGCCAGAGATGGGTGAACAGATGGCGGTTGAAGCGCGTGCGTCTGACGCTGCGCGCCTGTGGAGCAACGCTCATGCTTCCACCTCCCGGTAAAACAGGCGGATATAGCCGCGCGCAAGCACGATGCAGAGGATCAGCAACAGGATCGCCTGCGCCGAGGCCACGCCCATGTCGAAGATGCGAAACCCGACGCGCTGGATGTAGACGCTCACCAGCTCGGTGGAAACGCCTGGCCCCCCGCGCGTCAAGACAAAGACCATGTCGAAGAGTTTGAGGATGTCCGCCGTGCGCAGAATCAGCACTGCGGTCAACCCCGGCAGCAGATACGGCGCCTGCACATGCCAGAAGAGATTCCAGCCGCCGCCGGCGTCGAGCTTGCCGGACTCCAACACCTCCTGGGAGATGAGCGACAGCCCGGAGATCATCACCAGCGCAACGAAGGGCGTCCACTGCCAGATGTCCACCAGCGCAATCGTCACCATCGCCGGCAGCGGCTCGCCCAGCCAGGAGACCGGCGGAACACCGACCAGGCTCAACAGGTAGTTGATGAAGCCAAAATCGCGGTTGAACAGGAGCCGGCCCACCAACCCCACGACGGTCGGCGTGATGGCGATCGGGATGACGAGCAATACGCGCATGAGGAAGGAGAGCGCCTTCCAGCGCATGCCGTCGATGAAGAGCGCGATCAACACGCCGAATACAATCTGCGCAGGCACGGTCAACACGAAAAACTGAGCGGTGCGCCCGAGCGACTGCCAGAAAAGCGCGTCGTTGAAGACGGCGACGTAGTTCTGAAAACCGACGTAGTCGGTTCCCAGATAGAGTTTGGTCAATTGGTATTGGCGAAAGCTGACGTCCAGCGCAAAGAGCAAAGGATAGATGCCGACCGCCAGCAGAATGATGACGGCCGGCGCAATCAGCGCTACAGCAGGCCAGTTAACTCTTGATTTCGACATGGGTTCGCCTATTCCAGATTCGTGTGACGGCTCCGCATCTCCTCTGGGGTCTGACCGGTCTTCTCGCGCAACAGGATGGAGATCAGATCGAAGAAGATCAACTGCGCCGCTTCGTACAGGCTGCCCATCGGCAGGATGCTGCTCGGCGCCGTCTGGTCGTTCGCCATGGTCTGTGCAGGCAGATGGATGACGACGTCCGCCTGTTGCGCCGCCTTGCCCTGCGGCTGCGCTGTGACGACCATCGTGCGGCTGCCGCTCTCCTGCGCCACGCCCATCAGCGCCAGCACGGTGGAGAAGGCCCCCGGCCCGGCGCTGACGATCAACAGGTCGCCTGGACCGATCGGCGGCGTCGTCATGTCGCCGACAACGTGGGCGTCGAGGCCCAAATGCATCAGTCGCATGCAGAGCGCCTTCATCATCAACCCCTCGCGTCCGACGCCGTAACAGGCGATGCGCCGGGCGCGCAGGATTTCGTCGCACATGCGCTCGGCGTCGTCGGAGGAGAGGGCGGCCAGCACCGCCCCCACCTCACGGATCGCCTGCGCAGCCATTGCATGAAAGTCTGCGCCGCTCATACATCGTTTCCCTTACTGCAACTTGGGCTTCTGACCGGAATAGTAGCCGGCCTGATCCAGAATCTGGCGAATCTGATCGTTCAACAATTTGGCGCCGTCCTCGACCGAAATGCTGCCCAGCATCATCTCCGTGCCGGTCTGCGCGATCAGCTCAGAGATGGCCGGCCATTCGGGGAAGCGCGGGCGGAAGACCGGGTTGCCGTACTCCTTCCAGGAGATGACCAGCGGCTCGAAGTACGGATACTGCGCCTGCAGCTCCGGGTCCTCGTAGGCGCTCATGCGGCCGGAGACGCCGCCGGCGCGGATGTAATCCTTGGCCTTGGCTTCCGAGGTGATCCACTGGATGAAGAGCCAGGTCGCCGCCTGCTTTTCGGGCGAGCTGTTGGCGCTGACGCCCAGCGAGAAGCCGCCCAGCGCAGGCCGCGGCCCCACCGGACCGGCCGGCTCCACCGCATAGTCGATGCAGTCAACGATGCGAGAGGTCTGCGGGTCGGTGAAATAGGCGTTGAAGGCGCTCCACTCGGTGATCATGGCGACGTTGCCCTGCGCCAGCCCCTGCACCGTCTCGTCGTGATCCCACTCGACGATGTCCGGCGGCATGTACTTCATCAGGTCCTGCCGGAAGCGGAGGCCGGCGAGGGAGCCTTCCGAAGTCAGGTTCGGCTCAAAATTTTCATCCAACAACGAACCGCCGAAGGGCCAGATCATGCGCATGAACGAGTCCGCCGACTGCGTCTCGCCGCGCCGCGACTGCAACGCGAAGGCGTACTTGCCGTCCTTTGTCAACGCCGGGCCGTAGACATCCTTCAGCTCCATCCAGGTCTGCGGCGGGCCGTCGAAGCCGGCCTCCTCCAACATGCAACGGTTATAGAAGAGCACGCCGGAATAGTTGTCGAAGGGCAGACCGTAGATCACATTGTCCCACGTGCCGAAGGATTCTAGCAAGATGGGGAAGAAGCCCGCCAGGTTGAGCTCCGGGTCGGCCAGCGCCGGATCGTTGTAGAAGCGCTCCAGAGGCACCACCCAGCCGGAGGCCGCAAACTCGCCGATCCACACGACGTCGATCAGGATGCAGTCGTAGTTGCCGGTCATGCCCGTGAAGTCCAGCACCTGCTTCTCGCGGCTGTTCTCATAGGGCATGATCTCCCAGTTGACGTCGATGCCGGTGATCTGCTCGAATTCAGGCAGCAGCTCGATCGCAGCGCGGTATCCTGGACGATCCAAAAAGACGCAGTTGATCGAGACGCCCTTGTACGGCTCAGCGGCTTTGGCGAGCGTCCATTCTCCCTCCATCGCCGGCGCCGCAGCAGGCGCAGCCGGCTGTTGCGCCGGCGCCGCAGACGGGGCGGCCTGCGGGCCGCAAGCGGCGAGGACAACGGCGAAGATGAGCAACAGGCTCACCCAAGCGCCAATGCGGTGAAAACGAGATGTTTGCATGGGTCACTCCTTCTGCTTGCTAAACAACGGAATATTTGCACAATTGTTCTCAATGCTGGACACTTGTTCATGTTAGCAAGATTTGCAGCCGTTGTCAAGATGTTTTTGCACGTTTTTTCCTGATCTAGAAAATATGTGCATATTCGATCTGGATGTTCTTGGCGCTTGCGACCTTGTGTTTTTTGTCAAGCGGAAAACTCTGCGAGGCTTTGTGTAGGCTTTCATCTTTGTTGCGCTTCACTATAAAATAAGAGGGCGTCCGCCGCATGGGAGGCGGATGCACGGTGCTCGAGATTGTTTTGAGACGAATCGAAGAATTGAAGGCAGTTTGAAGAGGGCGAAAAACACGTGAAGGCGCTACTGGTTTTAGAGGATGGCTCCATCTACGAGGGCGAGGCGTTTGGCGCGGCGAAGACTGTCGTCGGCGAGGTAGTTTTCAACACCAGCCTGACCGGCTATCAGGAGATCATCACCGACCCCTCCTATCGAGGGCAGATGGTGTGCATGACGCTGGCGCACGTCGGCAACACCGGCGTCAACGCCGAGGACGTCGAGAGCGACCAGCCGCAGGTGACGGCTTTCATCGTGCGCGAGGTGAGTCCGGTGGTCTCGAACTGGCGCGCCAACGCCACATTGCACGAATATCTGGCGCGACATGGCATTCCAGGCATCAGTGAGGTGGACACGCGCGCGCTGACGCGGCGCATTCGCGAGAAAGGCGTCATGCACGCTGCGCTGTGCACCGATGGCTCCCACAGCGCAGAGGCGTTGTTGGAGCTGGCGCGCGCGTGGGAAGGGTTGGACGGTCGCGATCTCGTGCAGGAGGTGACTTGCGCCGAGCCATACAACTGGGTGGACGGCACGCGCAGCGAGTGGACGCCGGTGCCTGCGGGGCGCAATCTGGGTTCAGCTGCTGCCCAAAAGGCCGTAAGTGCGGCCGACGACGAAACGAAACCCCTGGTGGTGGCCTATGATTTCGGCGTCAAGCAGAACATCCTGCGCCGGTTGACCAGCCACGGCCTGCGCGTGACCGTGGTGCCGGCCTCGACGCCCGCCAGCGAGGTGTTGGCGATGCAGCCCGACGGCATCTTTCTCAGCAACGGCCCCGGCGATCCCGCCGGCGTGCCCTATGCCGCCGCCGCCGTGCGCGAGCTGCTGGAGACGGGCATTCCCACCTTCGGCATCTGCCTTGGTCACCAGATCATCGGGCTGGCGTTGGGCGCGCGCACCTATAAGCTTAAGTTTGGCCACCATGGCGGCAACCAGCCGGTCAGCGACATCGACGCCACCAACGTCCAGATCACGGCGCAAAATCACAACTATGCGGTCGATGAGGAAACGCTGCCCCCCAACGCCGTCGTCACCCATCGCAACCTCAACGACGGCACGGTGGAAGGGCTGCGCCTGACCGACCGCCCGGTCTTTTGCGTCCAATATCATCCGGAGGCCAGCCCAGGGCCGCATGACGCCGACCTGCTCTTCGCCCGCTTCGCCGAGATGGTGAAGCAGCATCGCAAATAGACGCTTTCCAAATCATGACGCAGCCTGGAGACCTCGCCGCCCGCCGCGCCGCCTATGCTGCAGCCTTGCAGGAGGCGCTGCAGCGCATTCTGACGCAGTTGCGCCGAATGCCGGAAGTGGAGCGCGTGATCCTCTTCGGTTCCTACGCGGCGGGACGCAAGGACCTCTTCACCGACCTCGACCTGCTGGTGGTGATGGAGTCTTCAGAGGATTTTCTGACGAGGATGGCCAGACTGCGGCGAGATTTGAACGTCGGCGTAGACCTTGATCTGTTGGTCTACACGCCGGAAGAGTTCACACAGATGCAGGACCGAGGGTTTCTGCGACAGATTTTGGCGACCGGACAGGTGCTTTATGAGAGAGAGCGGGCGGCGGGAGGCTGAGCGATGGCTCGCCCAGGCTGCAGTGGACTTACGCTGGGCCGATCATCTCGCGCGTGAAGGCGCCTGGCATCTGGCCTGCTTTCTCTCCCAACAGGTGGCGGAGAAGGCGCTCAAAGCCTTCCTGTATGCGCAGGGTGAAGAGATTGTGCTTGGACATTCGGTGGAGCGCCTTTGCGCCGCTGCCGCTCACTATGAGCCTGCCTTTGCAGAAAAGGCGCTGCGTTGGAGCTTGCCGGACAGCTATTATATTCCCACGCGCTATCCAAACGGGCTGCCCGGCGGCATCCCTGCCGAGGTCTTCACCAACGACGCCGCGCAAGGCGCCGTTGCGTTGGCGCAGGAAGCCGTCGCTGTGAAAAACTTGCTCGAAGCAGGTTGAACAAAATCGCCTGACTCACATTTGGGCGAATCATGCGCACCGCCTTCTTCCAGATGGCGCCGAGCTTCCAGGAAGACGAATGCAAAAGATTGAAATGGCTGCACGCCAGGGGGTGAGATCATGCTGCGTCCTCGACTTGATGTGGCTGAACCGGCGTTGATCGACCGCATCATCGACGAAGCGCGCACCATCCTCGCCGAGGTCGGCATGGAGATTCGCGGGCCTGCGCTGCGCAACCGCCTGCTCGAAGCCGGGTTGCCCGCCACGCCCGCCGGTCGCATCCTCTTCCCAGCCGATGTCATCGACCGCGCGCTGGCGAGCGCGCCTTCGTCTTTCGTCCTCTACGACCGCGACGGCCGTCCCCACGCCGAGATCGGCGGCGACCATACGCACTTCACGCCCGGTTCCAGCGGGTTGAAGGTGCAGGATCATCGCACCGGCTTCGTGCGCGAGGCGACCACCGCCGACTTTGTGGAGTACGTGCGGCTGTGCGACGGCCTGGAGCACATTCGCTATCTCGCCACCGCCTTTTCCACGGGCGGCGACATCGAAGCCAACGTCTCCGACGCGTGGCGGCTCTATCTCTGCCTGCTCCACTCCAAACGGCCGGTCGTCTCCGGCGCCTTCACCGAACACGGCGTGCCGCGCATGGCGGAGATGATGCAGCTCTTCCGCCGCGACCGCAACGACCTGAGCGCCCGGCCGATGTCGATCTTCACCATCACGGCCACAGGCAACTTCCGTTACAGCGAGGACTCCTGCCAGAACCTTATCGACTGCGTGGAGGCGGGCATTCCGGTGGAGATCGTGCCGGTGACGTTGATGGGGCTGACGGCGCCGGTGACGCTGGTGGGCGCAGCGGTCTTTCACACGGTGGACACGCTGGCCGGCGTGGTGATGAGCCAGATCCTTCGTCCAGGTGCGGCGGTGCTCTACGGCGGCGCACCGGCCGAGTTCCATATGCGCGAGACGACCTCGCCCATGCTGGGCGTCAAGGCGCTGCATCTCGACGCCATCAACGCCCAGGTGGGGAGACGGCTGGGTCTGCCGGTGCAGGCGTATATGGCGTTGAGCGACGCCAAAGAGCTGGACGCCCAGGCGGGCGCCGAGACCTTCGGCAGCGCCCTCCTGGCTGCGCTGGCCGGCGTCAACTCGGTCTCCGGGCCTGGGATGCTGGACTTCGTGCTCGTCTTCAGCCTGCCCAAGCTG
The DNA here is from genome assembly GCF_937128415.1 of uncultured Caldilinea sp. Taxonomy (GTDB): domain Bacteria; phylum Chloroflexota; class Anaerolineae; order Caldilineales; family Caldilineaceae; genus Caldilinea. Next base: position 84,733 of record NZ_CAKZMJ010000096.1, on the reverse strand, counting down.
GTCTTCGACAACGAGGTGTGCGGGCAGGTCTTGCAACTGGTGCAGCCGCTGCAGGTGATCGAAGACCTGCCCACGCGTCCGCTGGTCGATGCGCAGCTCGCCGAGGCGCATATGATCACGGCCGAGCACACGCTGAAGCACTGGGAACGCTCCCTGTATTTGCCTGGCCCGGTCTACGACCGCAAGAATCGGGAAGGGTGGGAGCGCGCCGGGGCGAAGACCCTCTGGCAGCGCGCCGTCGAAGAGGTGGAGCGTCGTCTGGCCGCCTATCGACCGGTGGAGACTGACCCGCACATTGTCGCCGAGATGGAGCGCATCATCCGCAGCGGCATGAGCGCCGACGCGCCGCTGCCGGCGATTCCCGATGTGGCCGACCGCCCTGGAATTGAAGGGGGCGACAGTCGACGGCAGCGACGTTTCCGTCGGTGACTTCAACCCCCTTTTTCTGCCTCTGGAGCGTCGCCTTTTTAGAAAGGAGAAGTTCATTCTATGTCCAAAGCCAATGCACTTTCCGACGCGCAGCTTCAGGCTGCGCTTGCAGAACTGCCTGGATGGGAGGTCGTCAACGGCAAGCTGCACAAGACCTTCAAATTCGCCGACTTCACCGCCGCCTTTGGTTTTATGACCAAAGTCGCCATTGAGGCCAACACCATGAACCACCACCCCGAATGGTGCAACGTGTGGAACCGCGTGACGATCGACCTTGTCACCCATGAAGCCGGCAATCGCATCAGCGACCTCGATGTGGCGCTCGCCAAGAAGATCGAGAGTCTGGTGTGAGATAGATGCAACGCAAAGCCGCAAAGACGCAGCGACGCAAAAAAACAGCAAGAGAATGCCATGGATCCGGTCACGCTTCAGCTCTATCACCATCGCTTCGCCGGCGTCGCCGAAGAGATGGGCGTCACGCTGCGACGCACGGCGTATTCGCCCAACATCAAGGAGCGGCTCGATTTCTCCTGCGCCATTTTCGACGGGCGGGGGAATCTCGTGGCGCAGGCGGCGCACATCCCGGCGCATCTCGGCGCCATGCCGGCCAGCGTGCGCACGATCCTTGATCGTTTCCCGACCTGGCAAGACGGCGACGTCGTCATCGTCAACGATCCGTTCGAGGGCGGCAATCACCTGCCGGACATTACGATGATCGCACCGGTGTTCGTCGACGGAGAGGCGCAGCCCCCAACGCCCGTCTTTTTTGTCGCCAGCCGCGCCCATCACGCCGACGTGGGCGGCATGACGCCCGGCTCGTTGCCGCTCTCCACCGAGATTTTTCAGGAAGGCATCATCATTCCGCCGCTGAAGCTTTATCACGGCGGCGCGCTCAATGAGGATGTGTTGCGCCTGATTCTGCGCAACGTGCGCACGCCGGATGAACGCCGCGGCGACCTGGCGGCGCAGCGCGCTGCGGCGGCTGTCGGCATCCGTCGCCTGCGCGAGCTTGCAGCCCGGCATGGGTTGGAGGAGGCGCTTGCCTACGCAGACCATCTGCAACGCTACAGCGAGCGCATCACGCGCGCCGCCATTGCCCGCTGGCCCGACGGCGCCTACGCCTTCGAGGACGTGATCGAGCTGATCGAGGAAGATCGCCTGACGTTGACGCCGATCCGGGTGACTGCAACCATTGCCGGAGACGAGATCACTTTCGATTTCACCGGCACGGCGCCGGTAGTGCATGGTTCGCTGAACGCCGTCATCGCGATCACGCAGTCGGCCTGTTACTACGTCATTCGCTGTCTGTTGGATGAAGAGCTGCCGATGAACGCCGGCTGCTTTGCGCCGGTGCACGTGGTGGCGCCCTACAATTCACTTGTCAACGCCGGGCCGCCGGCGGCGGTGGCCGCCGGCAACGTCGAGACCTCGCAGCGCATTACGGACGTGGTGCTCGGCGCCCTGGCGCAGGCGCTGCCGGATCGGATTCCCGCCGCCAGCCAGGGCACGATGAACAACTTGACCATCGGCGGCCTGCGCGAGGATGGACGGCCCTTCGCCTACTATGAAACCATCGGCGGCGGCATGGGCGCCGGCCCCGAGGGAGACGGGGTGAGCGGCGTGCAGGTGCACATGACCAACACCCTCAACACGCCAGTGGAGGCGCTGGAGATGGCGTACCCGTTGCGCGTGCGGCGCTATGGCCTGCGTGCGGGCAGCGGCGGCGAAGGAGCGCATCGCGGCGGGGACGGCATCGTGCGCGAGTATGAGTTTCTGGCGCCTGTCACCGTCACGATGATCAGCGAGCGCCGCGCCGTTGCGCCCTGGGGACTTGCCGGCGGCGAAGCGGGCGCGCCGGGTCGCAACCTGCTCCTATCGCGCAACGGCGACGAAGTCGCCTTGCCTTCTAAATTCACGCGTCGGCTTGAGCCGGGCGATCGCCTGCGCATTGAGACGCCCGGCGGCGGCGGGTGGGGCGCTCGCAGTGCAAAAATCGTTGCGCCCTTGGAATTGAGCGCCAAGCCTTAACTGCGCCGATCCCCCTCCAATCACAATTCGCCCTAACGGAACAGCCAGGGCGTTGCGAACACAACGAAGAGCGCCCAGACGGCGTAGACCGGCATCCCTGCAGCGAAGGTGGCCTGCATCTCACGCGCCCAGGTCGAAAGGTTCGCTCGCCTTTGGTGGAGCAGAAGTCGAACCAGGATGCCAACGTTGATCACGTTCCAGCCGATGATTGTCAACCGGTTGAGCGTAATTCCGCCTTCCCACGTGCGATACCCAATCGCCGCCAGCGCATACAGGCTGACCACGATGGCGAGCGCTGCAACCGCAACCAGGCCGCGTCGGAGCCAAACGCGTAGCGCGGGCGCCAATTGCTCAGGCTGGATCGGCGTCGCCCCCACCAACAGCGCAATGACGGCGAAGAGCATGGCGTTGTAGACGATCAGCACATCGCGGTTTTGGAAAGGCTCCCAAAAACGAAAAGGAATGAAGCCAAGATAGATGACGAGCACCACCAGTGTGAGCGGCAGCAGCGCGCGCATCAGCGCTGCGATCACTCTGCTCAGCCCATCCTCGAATGACTGTGCAGAGGGCGCAATATTTGCGTCGTAGATGAGCGTCGTCGCCAACACGGGAATCAGGCCGGCGCCACCGAAGATCAACAGGCGCATGACGACGTCGGACAGGGTGATGGAGAGCGCCTCGAACAGCCCGACCGTAATCGCAACGAAGACGCCGCCGGCGATAGCGAACAATCCCGCTGTGATGAAAATTTCCAGCGATTTGATCAGAAACGCAAAACGATTCAACGGAGCGCTGCGTCCATGCAACACGAAGAGGCCGACCGAGGCCCACGCCAGCAGCGCCAGGTGAGGGATCATCTGCTCAAGGTAGTGGCGTTGCAGCGCAACGTCTCCGATGAACGCGTACGCCCACAGCGGATAGGCGGCCACTGCTGCCGCAGCGACGCCTAAGCCGGTCGCCCTCCAAGGCTGTCCGGCGCCGCTCCTTGACAACAACGCAAGCACAGAGATGGCGCTGATGGGCGCCCAGACAAGCAACACCAGCGGAAGATAGTCGCTCCCTTCCACTTGCACCATGAATCGCTCGGAAGAAAGCCACCAGAGGACCAACCCGTTGACCACAGCAAGTGCAACGGCGGCAAGCCACGGAACGACTCGTCGCGCCGGACGCGCAAGCTCATAGGCCAATCGATAATGCCAGGCTCCGTAGAGCAAATGATTCGGCGTTGCCGCATAGGCGTCTTCTAATGCGCGGATGAACGCCTCGCGTTCTCCTTGTTGCACCGCGCTGCGATAAGTCTGCTCAAGCAGCTCAGGATCGGCGTGTGCAGCGCGAATGCGGTCCAGATACGACATTGCTTCCCCTCCTTCGTCCGATACGCCGGTCGTATTGATTTCCAGTAGTCCAACGATGGGAGGCGTCGGAGAGGTTCCGGGAAGGGAAAAGGCGACAGCCCCTGTCCAAGCGACTGTCGCCTGGCAAGCGGGTCACTCGATCGGCGTCAGCCAGTTGTAGGTGTCGGGCAGCTCGCCCTCGACGATGCCGAAGAAACGCGCCTGAATGCGCTCCGTGATCGGCCCGCGTTTGCCGTCGCCAACAGGCATGCGATCCACCGAACGCACCGGCGTAATCTCCGCCGCCGTGCCGGTGAAGAAAATTTCATCCGCCATGTAGAGCATCTCACGCGGGATGGTCGCCTCGACGACCGTGTAGCCTAATTCTGCGGCGATCTTCATGGCGCAGTCGCGCGTGATGCCGCCGAGGATGCTGTTGGACAGGGGCGGAGTGTAGATTTTGCCCTTCACGATCACGAAGATGTTCTCGCCGCTGCCTTCGGAGACGTAGCCGTTGATGTCGAGCGCAATGCCCTCGGCGAAGCCGTTGTCGCGCGCTTCCATGACAATGTTTTGGCTGTTGACGTACTGGCCGCCGATCTTGGCGAGCGCGTTGAGAGTGTCCGGCGCCATGCGTCGCCAGGAGCTGACCTGCACATCCACGCCCTGCTCCAGCCCTTCTTTGCCCAGATAGGCGCCCCACGGCACCGACGCCACCACCGCCTCCACCGGACAGCCGCGACCGTCGACGCCAAGCGTGTTGTAGCCGCGGAAGAGCAACGGGCGCACGTAAGCGCTGCGCTGATTGTTGGCGCGCACGACATCCTTGGTGGCCTGCATATAATCGTCGATCGTATAGGGCGAAGGGATGCGCGCCACCTTGGCGCTGTAGAGCAACCGTTCATAGTGCTCGCGGCCGCGGAAGATGGCCGGCCCCTTGGTCGTCTCGTAGACGCGAATGCCCTCGAAGACGCTGCTGCCGTAGTGCAGCGCATGCGTGAAAACGTGCACTTTCGCCTCATCCCACGGGATGATCTTGCCGTTCATCCAGATGTAATCCGCGCGCATGGCCATAAGAAATGCTCCTTGAGTTGTTTGGATTTCGCAGGAATGTTCGCAAATTTGCAAAAGAAATTATGCGCATTATAGTCGCGCTGACTGTCTTCTGTCATGTTGGCGGGGCGCTGCGTCTGGCTTTCATCGATTCCTCCTTGTGTGCAGGGTGAAGAGAGCCCTTGCGCGCCCACCGTGGCGATTCGCTCCAACTGAGTAAAATTTGTACAATTGCGAGTTGCCAAAACTATTTTTATAAATTTCACCAAGCTTCCTGGAAGAAGGTAAATCATGCGCATTGAACGCATCGAGCTTCGGAAAATTTTTCTCCCCTATGTCTCCGTCTTTGAAACAAGCGGATGGCGCGAACAGGGCAGCCACGCCATCATCGTCCGCATCGAAGCGGAAGGCCTCGTCGCCTGGGGGGAATCGCCGGTGGGCGAAAATCCCTTTTACAATGAGGAAAACCAAAAGACAGCCTGGATCATCATGCAGGATTATCTGGTGCCGATCTTGCTCCAAACCGAGCTTGCCAGCCCCTGGGACGTGACGCCGGCCTTTGCGCGCATCCGCGGCAACCGCATGGCCAAGGCCGGGTTGGAGTTTGCGGTGTGGGACCTGTTTGCGCGCCGCGAAGGCCGTAGCCTGGCCAGCCTGCTCGGCGGCGTGCGCGAGCGCGTGGAGGTCGGCGTCAGCGTCGGCATCCAGAAAGATATTCCAACGCTGCTCAAGGTCGTCGAAGGGTACCTCAACGAGGGCTACACGCGCATCAAACTTAAAATCAAGCCGGGCTGGGACGTCGAGCCGACGCGCGCGGTGCGCGAGACCTGGCCGAACCTGCGTCTGCAGGTGGACGCCAACAGCATCTATCGCCTGGAGGACGCCGCTCACCTCGCCGAACTCGACCGCTTTAACCTGTTGTTGATCGAGCAGCCGCTGGCGCATGACGATATTTTCGACCACGCCAAACTCAAGCCGCAGCTCAAGACGCCGCTCTGCCTGGATGAAAGCATCGTTTCGCCGGACCATGCGCGCTGGGCGATCGAGATGAAGGCGTGCGACGTCATCAACATCAAGCCGAGCCGCATCGGCGGCCTGGGCGACGCCAAGCGCATCCACGACATGGCGCAGGCTGCAGGCATTCCGGTCTGGCACGGCGGAATGTTGGAGACGGGCATCGGCCGCGCCATCAACGTGGCGCTGGCGAGTTTGCCCAATTTCACCCTGCCCGGAGACATCAGCGCCAACGACCGCTATTTCAAACGCGACATCGTCAGGAATCGGTTCACGCTGAATCCGGACAGCACCCTCACCGTGCCGACGGGCGTCGGACATGGAGCGATCGTGGACGAAGATTATCTGGACGATGTGACGACGGAACGGTGGGAATTGGCTCTAACGTCGAGAAACGCTCCATGAAACTGAAAGTCGATGAGCAAGCCGGCGCTCTTTCTCTAGAGGACGGGAACCATCCGCCGGTGACAACGATTGGGAATCGAAATGGCTCTTGAGATCGCTCCCATTTACGATGCGCTCTGGCGACAGGCTATGGCGCACTACGCCGAAGGTCGCGTGGAAATCGATCCCTATCTTGCCGAGCCGCAGAACGACCGTCGGCTCGGCGTGACGGTGATCGCGCGTCCGTCTCCGGAGGTGAGAGAGCGCCTGATGACGTTCATCCGCCGCATGGTCGAGGTCGAGCCGGAGCAATATTTCTATCGAGCGACGGATCTGCATGTGACGATTCTGTCGCTCTTTACGGCCACGGAGCGGTGGGAGCCGCACTTCGCCCGGTTGAGCGACTATCTGGACGCCTGTGCAGAAGTGTTGTCTCAGGCGGAGCGTTTTACAGTGGAGTTCCGCGGCGTCACAGCCGCGCCGGGCGCAATTCTCTGCCAGGGGTTTCCCTGCAACGAGGCTCTGAACGCGTTGCGAGATCGATTGCGAGAAGCGCTGCATCGCCGCAATTTGGGCCAGGGCCTGGATGTGCGCTATCGCCTCGTCACCGCCCACATGACGTTGATGCGCTTTCAGCGTCCTCCTTCCGCCTTGCCGCTCCTGATCGACCTCCTTCAGGCGCATCGCGATGTCCATTTTGGACAGACGACTTTTGCATCGCTGCAGGTCGTCAAAAACGACTGGTGCATGAGAACCGAAAAGGTGGAGGCGCTGGCGGAGCATCGCCTGCTATGAAAATCGGTGCAACGCAGAGTGGAAAGGCGCAGAGAAAAAAGGTGAGTGCATGAACGTTGCTGAACAAGGCGCAAGGGAGTCGAGCGCGCGCCATCTCGTCGTTCCGCGCGTGCTGGTCTTTCTGACCTCCGTCAATCCGGAAAGCGGCGCGCGCGAGGTGTTGTTGCTGAAAGGCGCGCCGACCAAACGACTATGGGCGAACAAATACAACGGATTGGGCGGCCACGTCGAGCCGACGGAGGATGTCTACGCCGCCGCAGTGCGAGAAGTCTGGGAAGAAGCGGGCCTTGAAGTCAAGGCGTTGTCGCTGCGGGGCGTCGTCACCATCGACGCCGGCTTCGATGAGTTTGGAAGACGCCCCGGCATCCTCATGTTCGTCTTTGTAGGCGAAACGACCGAGCGCACCTTTTGGCCGTCCGCAGAGGGAACGTTGACCTGGGTGGCCGTAGATGCGCTCGCCGATTATCCATTGGTCGATGATCTGTTTGAACTGTTGCCGCGGGCGCTGGAAGGCCCCTTTTTCTTCGGCCATTACGCTCCCCTGCCCGACGGAACCCTGCGCTACGCGTTTCAATCTTCCGGCGTCAATCCTTCTCCCTCCTGAGAAGAGGAGCCTTGCTTCGGAGGTCTGACTTGCTTTCCAAAGCGCTCAGGCCTCCGCGATAAGCTCAGATGAAGAGCAACTGCGCGCCTTCCGCTTTCTCGAGGAACTCCATGGCGCCGATGATGTCATCGACCTCGTCGACCAGATCCTCGCGCTTCAGGTGCATCATCTCGGCGGCCATCTTGCAGGCGTAGATGCCGCAGCCGGCGTCGTGCACCATCTGCAGGAACTCGCGCACAGGGGGAATGTCCAGCTTCTCGAGCTCCCGCTTCATCATTGCCGTCGCCATGTCGGTCATGCCGGGCAGGCCGCCGACGAACTGCGGCATGTGCATGGCCGGGTTGCCCACCGGCGTCACCTTCAGGTGATCGACCTTGTCCTTGGTGATGATGTCCATGCCCCAGAAGGTGAAAAAGAGATCGGCCTCGATGCCCATCATGCGGGCGGCGTTGGCGAGAATCAGGCCGGGATAGGCCATGTCCAGGCTGCCCTTGGAGCAGATGATCGCTAGTTTGCGTTCTCCAGACATAATCGCTCTCCTTGCGTTGAATCCAGTTGCGAAAAATTCAGTTCATGCCGGGCGTTGAGAGGCGAGGGGGCCGGGTCTGCCATCGCCGCCGCCCCCCGGCCTTGCTCAACGCTCCCCCTCTCTTAAATGCATCCCTTCGGCTTGGGGTAGCCTGCGCAGCGCGCAATCTTGCGCGCCGGCCCCTTCGGGAAGAGCTCGTACAGCTCCTTGGTGTCCACGCCCGAGCGCTTGCTGATGGCGCGCAACGAAGGGAACTCGCCGGTGCGCGCCGCCTCTTCGCGCACCCAGTTGATCACTTTCCAGTGGCGCTCGGTCAACGGCGCAATGCCCTCTTCCTCCGCCATCGCTTCGGCGATTTCGGGCGTCCACTGATTCGGATCCGTCAGGAAGCCTTCGGCGTCCAGGGAGACATTCAATTCTTTCGTCGCCATAGTACAACCATCCTTTCATCAATTCACTGGTTTGAAACGCATGCTCTTTATCTCGTGTTGCGTATGGCGTGGTGCGCACCTTTACGAAACACGCGCCACGCACTACACTCTTACCCTTTCGGCGATTGCGCCGAAACTCGGCGCAGCGTCTCCAACGTAATGGCGAGGCCGCGGCGCACTTCTGGATCGCGCATCTTCCGGAGCAGCGCCAGGTAACCGATGTCCAGTTTGCCTGCCCGCGCTTCTGCCTCGGCCTCGTGGAAGCCTTGCGTCAGGTTGTTCAGCAGCGTCATCATCTGCGGCTGCGTCAACGCCTTGACGGTGTTGAGGATCAGCACGATGTTGTCGCCGAGCTGTTTGACATCCTCCTCGCTGAACGAGGTGACAATTTGATCGATGACGTAGAAACTCTGACGTGCAAAGCCAAAGTAGCCCTTCCGCTCCAGCTCGGCCAGGCGATCCGTGGCCTCGGTCACCATCTCTTTGGTCAACGGCGAAGCGTCCTTGACGAAGTCGTGGGCGCTCTCCAACAGGTCGAGCATTTCGTTGAGTGTGCGCGTGTTGCGCGCCAACCGCTTGACCAGCTCCAGAATGTCGTCGAGCGTGACGAACTGCTGCATCTCGCTGAGCTGCTCCTCCGTTGCGGCGTACATGTCGTTGAGCACCGGCTTCAGATCCGCAAAGAGGTCATCCCACATCTGCTGACGTCGTCGCTCCGCCTCGGCCCGCTCCATCAGGTAGTTGACCTGAGCGCCCAACACGCCGATGCTCTGCGCCAACAGGTCGAGCTTTTGATTGATCTCGGCCAGTTGTTCGCTGCGCGCCGCCGGCCGGTCTGCATCCATAACCACTGTGCTCATCGCTGCCTCCTTGTTGCGTGATGATGCATTGTGAGCGCCTGCATCAACGTTGCCACTTGCCGGCCATGCTCATCTGCGCCGGGATAGGCATCTCCCGTCCCTTCAGCAGAATGTGCCAGTAAACCCAGCGGAACATCATCTTGCCCCAGTGGTTGATGCGCGACTCGCGCAACAGGCTGAAGGGACCGATGCCGGGCATCGGGAACATGCCGGGCAGCGGCTCGACGTCGTAGTTGAAGTCGATCAGGAATCCTTTGCCGTGCCCTGACTCGATGAAGCAGTTGGCGTGGCCGTCGAAGGTGGGCAACAGCTCCAACCCATCGATGTAGCGCAGGAAATTCTCGATGAAGACATCCACCTGGAAGTGCGCCACGGAGCCTGCCTTGGAGCTGGGCAGGTTGGTGGCGTCGCCCAGCACGAAGATGTTGTCGTAGTCGCGCGCTTTGAGCGTGTGCTTATCGGTCGGCACAAAGTTCAAATCGTCGCCCATGCCGGAGCGTGCAATCACCTCCGACCCCATGTTGGTGGGGATGGAGACCAGCAGGTCGAATTCGACGCGTTGGTCGTCGTAGGAGACGATCGCCTTCTTGTCTACATCGACGCTGGCGATGTTGAAGTCGGTGATCAGCTGGATGTTCTTCTGTTCGAGCAGGTCGCCGAGCTGTTGGCTGGCGATCGGCTTGGTGAAGGCGCCCGAAAGCGGCGTCGCATAGACGATTTCGACGCGATCGCGCATGCCGCGATCGTGAAAATAAGCGTCGGCCAGGAAGAGGAACTCCAGCGGCGCCACCGGGCACTTGATCGGCATCTCCGCCACGTTGACCACCAGGCGGCCGCCCTGCCATGTGCGCAGGAAGCGATGCAGCGCCACCGCGCCATCCGGCGTGTAGAAGTCGAAGATCGACTTGCGCCATTCGTCTTCCATCAAACCGGGCGTTTCCTCCGGCGCAATGCGCGAGCCGGTAGCGATGATCAGATAATCGTAGCGCAAGGTGCGATTTTCTTTGACCAGGTGCACCAGATTTTTCTCCGGCTCGATCAGGCGCACCTCGGAGATGATCACTTCCACCTCCCGCGGCAGGAAGTCGCGCTTCGGGCGCATTACGTCCGCCTTGCCGTAAGTTCCGAACGGGATGAACAGAAATCCCGGCTGGTAGTAGTGAATCTCGTCCTGATCCACGACCGTGATATGCCACTCGTTCATATCCAGCTCATGCACCAGTCGGTTGGCGACCATTGTGCCGGCGGTGCCGCCGCCAAGAATCAACAGACGTTTCATATTAAACTCCTTTGATTGACGTTTCTTATCAGCTACAGGCGTTTTACCCGCACTTTCAAGTCCTCACTAGATTTGGGTCAATTCTGCGATGGTGCGCAGTTTCGAGAACAACAGGTTGCGCTCGGTCATAATGTGAGCGATGATGTCGGCGATGCGCTGCAGGTAGGTCAACACCTGCTGTTTCTGCAGCTCGTTCAGCACGAAGGCCGCCGCCATCGCCCTCCGCACCTCCTCCTCAGAGGCGTCCAGATACTCGGCCAACCGGGCAATCTCCGTTGCGCTCGGCGGCCACGGCTGGGGCGCGACGCCGCTGACGACCAGCATCGCCTTCAGCTCGCTGCCTACGCGGATCAGCCCCCGCGCGTGCAGCAGGCCGAGATGGCTGCGGCTGAAGCTGGGCTGCAGGTCCGGCATCTGGGCCAACGCCGCCCACTCCTGCCGACACCGCTGGCGTGCAGTGGGTGAACGCTCGGCCAGTGCAAAGAGGGGGCACGCATGGCTCGGCGCCGTCACCGGCTCGCCCTGCAGGTCGGTGATCACGAGCATGACGCCCAGCAGGTCGGCGAAAACGTCCTGGATGCGCTGCACGCAATCGACCGGAATCAGGTGGCGCAGGTCGGAAGCGGCGGTCGTCGTCCGCTCATGCACCGTGGCGCCGACGGGGCTCTGCGTCTTCAGCCACCCTTCGATGGAGCGTCGCGGGAAACGCCACTGATTGCCGACCTTCACCGCAGGGATGCGCCCATCGTCCGCCATCCGGTAGATCGTCGTGCGGTCGACGTGCAAAATCTCTTGGAGTTGCCGGGTCGTCAGAAATTCGGTCATGTTTTCTTTGACTCCATCTGAAGATGCATTCACTGCATTCGATGCATTCAGTCAGATTCGCTGCATTCAGTCACACTTAGAGCATAGCGTGCATTGGCGTGCAGGTGAGGTGACAGGTGTCCTGAGAAGTTTGGGACATTTTTCACAAGTTGATCACAAGGTGCAGGTCTTTCCATTTTTTATCTTCTGGAATTCGTCGTCGCTTCCCGACGGCGATGCATCTGCGGTAGAATTTCGCCATGAGAAGCGATTTTCCTCTGGTTGTGATCCGCGGGGCCGGCGATCTGGCCAGCGGCGTCGCCGTCCGTCTGCATCGCAGCGGCTTTCCGGTGGTGATGACCGAAATCGAACGGCCGCTGGCGGTGCGTCGCACCGTGGCCTTTGCGCAGGCTGTGTTCGACGGCGTCTGCCGGGTGGAGGAGGTGACCGGCCGGCGCTGCCTCATCGGGGAGGCGCCGGCGGTGATCGCCCAGGACGAAATTGCGGTCGTCGTCGATCCGCATGGCGAGACGATCCGCCGCCTGCGGCCGCCTGTCGTCGTCGACGCCATCATGGCGAAGCGCAACACCGGAACTCGACGGGAGGATGCCCCGCTTGTGGTGGCGTTAGGTCCGGGCTTCACGGCGGGCGTCGACTGTCACGCCGTGATCGAGACCGACCGCGGCCACAATCTGGGTCGGGTGATCTGGCAGGGGAGCGCGGCGCCGGACACGGGGGAGCCGGGCGAACTGCCAGGCGTCGGGCGCCGCGCCTCGCGCGTCTTGCGCGCGCCCGCCGCAGGCCATGTCATCGGCCGTTATACCATTGGAGAGCGCGTTGCGGAAGGCGCTGAGCTGGCCGTCGTGAGGGATGAGACGGGTGCAGAGCATCCCATCCTGGCGCCGTTTTCCGGGGTGCTGCGCGGGTTGATGCATCCTGACGTCTTTGTCCACGCCGGCATGAAGATCGGCGACCTCGACCCGCGCGCCGAGGTCGCCTATTGTTTCACCGTCTCCGACAAATCGCTCGCCATCGGCGGGGGTGCGCTGGAGGCGATCCTGATGTGGCTGGCGCAACAACGAAAAGGGAAGCCATGACCTCCATGCATCTGTTCACCGTCGCGGGGCTGCCGTCGATCCGCCCCGGCGACGACTTGGCGGCGCTGATCGTCGATCGCCTGGCGGCGATGGGCGAGTCGCTGCAACCGGGCGACATTCTCGTCATTGCGCAGAAGATCGTCAGCAAGGCGGAGGGCCGGCTGGTGCGTCTGGCGGACGTGCAGCCGGGGCCGCTGGCGCTCGAATATGCGGCCATCGTCGGCAAGGATCCGCGCGTCGTCCAGGTGGTGCTGGACGACAGCAAGGAGGTTCTGCGCGTGCGTCGCGGTCTGTTGGTGGTGGAGCAGCGCAGCGGCTGGGTCTGCGCCAATGCCGGCGTCGACCGCAGCAACATCCAGCCGGATGATGAAAGTGATTGGGTTGCGCTGCTTCCCGCCGACGCTGACGCCAGCGCCGAGGCGATTCGCAGTCGCCTGGCCGAGCTGAGCGGCGTAGCCCCCGGCGTCATCATCAACGACAGCCACGGTCGCGCCTGGCGCATCGGCACGGTCGGCGTCGCCATCGGCTGCGCCGGCCTGCCGCCGGTGTGGAACCAGCGCGGCCTGCGCGATCTCTTCGGTTATGAGCTGGTCTCCAGCGAGGAGTGCATTGTCGATGAACTGGCCGCCGCCGCCAGCCTGTTGATGGGGCAGAGCAACGAGGGGCGCCCGGTCGTGGTGATCCGGGGGTATGCGCCTCCGCCGCTCCCTCCGGCGCCTGCGTGCACCATCCAGCGGCCGAAAGCTCTGGACGCCTTTCGGTGATGGGGGCGTGACGAACACGCCCCCATCACCGAGCCAGGTCATACGCTATCGGAAGCCGCCGCCTCCACCGCCGCCGCCACCGCCTCCGAATGAGCCGCCGCCGCTCCAGCCGCCTCCGCCGCTGGAGCTGCTCGGTCGGCTGGTGAACGTGGCGCTGGTGCTGGAGAGCAGCGCTCCCAGGCCTGCGCTCATGGAGGCTAAGCTGGCGCCCATCCCGCGTGAGGCCTCGCTGAGTCCGCCGCCCAAGCCGCCTGCAGGCGAACCGGTCTCGCCGCCACCGCCGACTCCCCCGCCGCCCAGGATGACGACTGGGCGGGGCGGTCGCGGCCCATAGGCGTCGGGGTGGTGGGGCTGTGGCGCCGGGATGTACCAGCCGGGCGCCGGCGCGTTGACGGCCTCGAACTTGCGAATGTACGCCTTATCGACGCCGAAGGCGATGGCGTAAGGCAGCCAGCGATCCCAAATTTCTTTCTGCGCCTCGACGTCGGTGTATTTTTCAAGGTTCTGCAGATACTCTTTGAACGCCTTCCAGCGCGCGGCGGCTTCGGCGCCTGCATCGGTCTTGCGCGGCATGAAGCGCGCTGCAATCAGCAGCGAGATCGCAACGGCGAAGAGGCCGATGCCCGGACAGAGCGCCGCCGGGGTCAAATCAATCAACCAGATTATCAGCAAGAACGAGAGGCCGATCGCCGCCGCCATCGCAACGCCGCCCAGACATCCGAACTGCGTGCGCACGCTTTCGGGGTTGGAGCGATAGTAGCCGCGTTCAACCAACGCCTCGTACATGGCAGTTTTGATCTTGGGGATGTCTTTGTAAAACTTGTTCTTCAGTTCAGAGAGTTTTCGCTCGTTCTTTGTCCCAAAGATAGCGTCCACCAGCTTTTGCTCAAAAGGCGCCAACGGCGCATCTTTTTGCTCCAGCCGATAGATGAAATCCGTCCCCATGCGGAAAAAGCCGGTTTCTTTGACTTCGGTGATGCTGATCACCCCGCGTCGCGCCAGATCAACGATGGTGGCGACGATGTCCTGCATGTCGGCGCTTTCATCGAGCAGGACGCCGGCCAGCCCCGGCTGCAGGTCATCGGGCGGCTCCGGCAGATAGTCGGCGATACGCGCCACCGGCTTGTCGCGGCCGTAGTTGTACCACATCAGATAGACCAGCGCCGGCCCGCCCAACAGCAACACCAGCGTGAATACACCGAGGATGACGGTCGCCACCGGCCCCCACCGATCGCGGAAAGCCTGCTCCGCCTCTAGCCGCGCGGCCTCGGCGTCGGCGTCGGCCTGCCAGGCAGGCGCCGAACCGGCCACGACGCCGTGCGTGAACTGCACGCGCACCTCCAGCTCTTCACCGGCGCTCAGCGTGCGCTGCGTCGTAAAGACGATGGCGCGATCGTCGTCCAGCCGCTCCACCGTCACTGCCTCGCGGGCGTCGCCGCCATTGATGTAGGCGGCCCATTCGTCGATGGTGGCCGGAGCAGGAACGAAGACGCGCACGCGCGATTCCAACACCGGAAACTGGCGATCGCCGAAGACCGCTTTCCACCAGAGCTGCTCGCCGCCAGGATAGTAGCGCAGCCCTTCGTGCACTCGATAGCGCAGCGTGAAAGTCTGCGTTCGGTCGGTCGGTGGAAAGAACCAGCGCAGCATGTAGCGGCTGCCCAGCTCGTCGACGATGAAGGTGTACGGAAGTTCGCCGCCGGAAGATTGCATGTAGACGTTGCCGTCGGCGTCGGTCACAGACCAGTTCGAGAGGTAACCGAAGTTGCGTCTGGGAATTTCCCGGTATCCCTCTCGAAACGTCCCGCCGATGAAGCGAATGCGCTGATGCTCGGCTACGTCGAAGGAGCCGTCTTCGTTGACCTGAATGTCCACGTCGAACCGTTCCCAGACGATGCTCTTCTCGGCGGCGCTGGCCGGCGAGGTTGGCGCAACAAACCAAATGCTGAACAGAAGCGCCGTCAACAGCAGCCAAATCCAGCGATACTGGGCGCGCATCTTGTCTTCCCTCCAAGGGTCTATTTGTATAGCAATCTTGCGGACAATTCAATACCAACTGTCAATTCCAGCCAGCTTTCCTGAGAGTTGTATTCTATGAGAAAACTTCACCGAACTATGGAACTTCTATTTACGCGATCTTGATGCGCTCTCTTCTCCTTTAACAAAGAGTGTACCACCGATCGCATTGACTTACATTGTACCAACAAAGAAGCTGACACCCAATCATTTGACCGATGGCCGTCTGGCGGAGAACAACTGTGCCGGTGGCTTTGGGAAAGCGCAAGGCAATTCCAGGAGGACAAGCGGAAAGCGCCGCTCACGACGTCGACGCGCTTCTCTGCATCGCTGCGATGGCGGCGTCGATCTGTTCAGCTTCTTGGGGCTCTAGCGGAGGAAGCTCTTGCAGGCTGGTCAGGCCAAAATGCTGCAGAAAGAGGTCGGTCACGCCATAGCGAACCGGGCGGCCGGGCGCATCGAGACGGTCGATTTCTTCGATCAACCCTCGCTGCAGCAGCGAACGCAGCACGCCGGAGCAATCCACCCCGCGCACGGCTTCGATCTGGGCGCGCGTGACCGGCTGGCGGTAAGCGATGATGGCCAGCGTCTCTAGCGCAGGCGCGCTCAGGCGGGTCGTTGCATCCAGGTTGAGAAATGTTTCGATCAGCTCCCCCGCCTCAGGCGCGGTCACCATCTGGAAGCGCCCATTGCGTTCGGCGATGCGCAGGCCGCGACGCTGCGCACGGTGCATTTCCCCCAATGCGCGCAAATGACGTTCCACGACCTCGACCGGCGCGTTGACGACGCGCGCCAGCTGCGCCGCCTCGACCGGCGCATCGGCGACGAAGAGCAGGCTTTCCAGCGCGCTCAACAGCGGCAATGCGACGTCGCCGACGCGCACGAGCAGCTCCCCGCTTTCGCTCTCTGCGGTGAGGATGCGCTCCGCTGTCCTGGCGGCGATGTCCAGCGCCGGCTGCAACGCTTCCTGCGACTGCAGCCGCGCGGCGGCCTGAATTTCCACACTCCCTGTTTCCATCTCCACGCTACTCTGTCTCGAACGGCGCGCAGCGGATGTGCACGTCAAGCTTGCCCAGGCGCAGCCCCATGTCTTGCTCGACGATGGCGCGCGTCGCTTCGACCACCTCGTCGGTCTTCATGGGGATGTCGACGTCGGGCGCCGTTTCGATCTCCAGACGGATGTCGACGGCGTTGCCGCGCGGCCGCACCGAAGGCGCCACGGTGATCACGTCGGCAAGGCCATCGAGGCTCCATTGCAGCCTGCGCGCCACGCTCAGGGTGTCCAGCTCAGCGACGCCTCCATCGGGCGTGCGGATGCGCACCCCGCGCCTGCGCAGCGTCATCACTTCAAAGAAGAGCAATGAGCCCAGGATCAGGAGGGCGCCGACGCCGACCGCCGCCTGCCCGACGATGAAATAGACCGGATTCTCCATTTGCACGGCGGTGAGCCAGGCCGCCAGCTCGCTCAGGCCGCGCTGCAGCCAGGCGATGATCTCCAAAGGGGCGATGGCGGCGGCCCAAATCGCCAGCAGCAGCGTCAGCCAGAGCAGAGTGGCGACGAGTCGGTTCAATGCATTCATGTCGATAGCCCTTTCGGTTTCTCCGACCCCAGGCCGGATTATATCGCGCCTCGAACGCCGCGTCGAAGCGGCGATCCTCGCACGGCGTTGGCGGCTGAGCGCTGACGGTTGCAAAACGGCGAAGCTTACACCTCGCGGCTGCGAACAAGCGCCGACCCTCCCAGCAACATCGCCAGCAGCGCAGCGCCGACCATCGCCAACCCCAGCCCCAACCGCCAGCCGGTCGGCTCGTAGGTGAAGACAACTTCATGCACGCCCGCCGGCGCAACCACCCCGCGGAAGAGGCCGTTCACCGCTTTGATCGACGCCGGCCGGCCGTCCACCGTCGCCGACCAGCCAGGATAGAAGCTGTCGCTCAGCACAAGCAACGCCGGTTGCGCGCTCTGTGTGCGGATGCGCACGCGTTCGGGCGTGTATTCGACAATCTCGGCGCGATCCTGCGCGCCGGCGGGTTGGGCGCCGTCGAGCGTCCCTTCGACCACGGCGACGCGACCGGCAAGGTTGCGCAGCGCAGCGAGCGCAGCCTCGAAATTGTCCACCGCCATCATCTCGCCGGCAAGATAGGTGCGCGGCAACGCGTCCAGATTGCGGTACACCTTGACGTCCCCGCTGTGCTCCAACCGGAAGCGTCCACGATCGCTCGGCAGCAGCGGCGTGAACATGCGCGTGCGGGTGTCATAGAGCGTCGCCGCCTGCACCACCAGGCTGACCGGGCCGGCGACCGGCTCGACGCGCAGCGCCTCGACCTCGGTGGGCGTCGCCAGCGGCAGCCGCGCCCGATATTCCTGGCGCCCCCCTTCGACGTCTCGATAGGCGACGACGGCGCGGCTGCGCGCCGCCAGTGGGCTGTCCAGCCTCGCATCGGCGAAGTGCGCGCCCTCGACGTCGCCGGCGGTGAGCGCAATGCGCTGCATGTCCCCGTCTCGAGCGACGACGTCAAGCCAGGCGACCGTGCGCAGCGCGCCGGCCAGCGCCGTCGCGTCGCCTGCGACGTAGCCGATCAGGTCCACGTGCGTCGCCTCAAAGGGCAGGGGGGCTTCGATCGTCAACGCCCCGTTCACCCGGCGCAGGTCGGCGCCGATCTGGCGGTCATAGAAAACGTCCTCGAACCAGAGGTCGCGCACCTTGTCGGTGATGACGTAGGCGACGTTGAGCATTGCGAGCAGGCGGCTGTCCGGCATCGTCTCGATCTGCTCGCGCAGCCGGCCATCGGGCACCAGGCGCTCCGGCGGAATGAGCAGTTCGGCGAAGCGAATGTAGCGCTGCAGCGGCAACACGCCGCCGTCGAAGCCATCCACCGCCGGAATGCGCCAGAAAAGCGGCAGATTCGGAACGAGCAATTCCTGCACCTTTTGCGCGATCACCAGATCATGAAAAGTGCGCGCGTCGAGTTGAGGCGGGTCGCTTTCCAGAAACGCCCGGCGATAGTCCACCATGTCGCCGGGATCGTAGGTGATCGTGCTCATGCCCAGGAAGCGAGGCGCCGCCGCCGGCTCGGAGGAGAGGCGCGCAGGGTCGGTGAGCAGATGCGCAGGCGCAGTGCGCACTTCAAAGACGGCCTGCGGCGCAGTCGGATGCGCATGGGGAAGGCTGCGCGCGGCCAGCAGCAGATCGACCGCAATCAGCCCGATCAGAACCGTCGTCGGCGCAGAGGAAGCCAGGCGAGGACGCTGCTGCGTCAGAAGGGCGAACCCTGCTCCGGTTAGCATCGCAGCCCCGAAGGTGTACAACATCATCCAGCGCGCCGGCGCGCGAAAGAGATCGAAGCCGGGAACCCCATGATAGAGCAGAAAATACACAGGATTCCAGCGTCCTACCGCCAGAAAAAGCCCTAGCGCTGCAAAGAACAGTCCAAAGCTGCGCGCCGGCCCGCTCCCTTTCCACGCTGCCAGGATCGCCAGCGCCAGGCCCGGCAGGCCGACGTAGGCCACGAACTCGGTGTATCCCGGAGAATCGAACGCGGCGCCGAGATCGACCAGGCCGTAGGATGGCAGCAGCGTCCAACCCAGCGCCAACGGCTGGAGGCTGAAACTGGTCGCCTCGGCGAAGGTGAGGCCGCCGCTGCGCAGCCCCAGACGGCTCAGCTCCAACGTGGGCAAAAGTTGCGGCGCGGCCAGCAGAACTGCAAGCAGGATTCCCAGAAAGTAGACCAGAAGCAGAGGAGAGACGGAGCGCAAATACAGGCGGGGGGCGGAGAACCGTTTGCATTTGGGCGCCGAGAAGGCGCTCTGCGCTTCTAAGTCATGACGCTCTATCCTGTGCGGCCACAGGCTCCACACGCCGAGCGTAAAGAGGTTGATGAAGACGCTCTGCGTGTGTCCGGCCAGGAGCATCAGCGCAGTTAGAAGCCCGAAAACTGCGGCGGCGCGCAGGCTGATGCGCCAGTTGATCTCTCCAGATGCGTGAGACCGCGCCCAGGCCAGGCAGAGCGCAGCCCACGGCAGCCAGGCGGAGGCGTTCAGCTGGTTGATGTGGCCGATCAGACCGCCGACGAAACCGCTGCCGGCCAGCGTCAGCCCGCTCACCAGCGCCGGGGCGGTGGCATAGCCCCAGAAGCGCATCAGCGCATAGGCCCCAAGCCCCAACAGCCAGGTGTGCAAGGCGGCGCTCCAGTAGAGCTGTTTGGTGACCGGAAACGCGTCCCCGCCTGCGGCAAACAAGGGCCAGTGCAGCGGATAGAGCACGGCGGCCTGTGGATTCGCCAGCAACGGCGCACCGAGGAAAAGATAGGGATTCCAAAACGGAATCCTTCCCTCGCGCAGCGTTGCGCCGACATAGTCCCAGTAGGCGTAAAAATAGAGTTGAATATCGCCGCCGGCCAGCACGCGATTGGTGAAGAGCAGCCTGCCATAGAGGAGCAAGACAAAGCCGGCCAGAAGCGCGGCAGGCGGCCCATGGCGGGCGAGAAACGAACGAAAACCTAGGCGCGGCGGTGGCGTCATCGATTCACCTCCGCCGACGCCGCCGAGGAAAAGATCGTCGTCCATGCGGGCGGTCTCGCCATACGGCACAGACGCCAGGCGGCGTCGCCTGC
Organism: uncultured Caldilinea sp.; assembly: GCF_937128415.1. GTDB lineage: Bacteria > Chloroflexota > Anaerolineae > Caldilineales > Caldilineaceae > Caldilinea. Next base: position 64,698 of record NZ_CAKZMJ010000096.1, on the reverse strand, counting down.
TTCCTGACGCTGAATTTCGTACACCGTAAAACGGCCCACGCGCTGGCGCTCTTGAAGCGCCAGCCTGCGCGTGGCCAGGTGCATGGCCAGGCTGCCCTCCGGCGCCCACTCCGCCTCCACCCAGTAAAGCGGGCGGTGCGGCGTCTTGGCGGCGTTGTCGGCCAGTTGGGTTGCGCTCGGAACCCAGCGCAGCTCGATGCGTCCCTCCTGAAGAGGCGCAAAGAGCAGAAACTGCAGGTGCCAACCGAGCGAGCGGTGATAGACGACGGGGCGGGCGTCCTGGGCCTGCACTTCCAGCCACGCCGCCGCTTGCTCGACGCCGGTGTAGCCGCCCCGATCCCCGCCGATCGGCAGTCGCCCTTGCGCCGCGTGCAGCGCCGGCCCGACGCTGACCAACAGCCAGAGAACAACCAAGAGCACGGCCCTGCGTGCACGCCGATCTCGCTCCACCTCTGCGCCTCTATGTATTTGCGTCTCTGCGTTGATCCGTCGCCTCTCAAGCAATTCTCCGACGCCGAAACCGGTCAACAGCGCAACGATGGGCGCCAGGGGCAGCAGGTAGCGGTCCCACACCTGCACGGCGGAGACAAGGTGCAGCGCCAAAAATCCTGCGCCCCAGAGCGCCAGGAGCGCAGCCGGCGCTCGACGCAAGACCGTACGCCGCCGAAACAAGGCGAGCGCAGCTGCAAGTAGGACGGTTGCGCCCAGAACCCACGTCCCCTCCGAGCCGAGCAGATAGCGCAGCAGTCCCGCCCACGCCAGCAGCCTGGACGGCCACGTCTCCGGCGCAGCCAGGCCCAAGCCGGCGGCGTTGCGCGCCCCCAGGTCCCACGGCGAAGGAGCCACGGCCCAGCGCAGGCTGTCCCAGTAAAAAATGGGGGCGACGACCAGCAGCAGGCCGGCCAGCCAGCGCGCCGTCTCGGCGGCGGCAAGTTGTAGGCATGTTCGCCGGGAGAAAGCGACGCAATCGCCTCTGCGCTGCGTCTCCCAAAGCAGAAGCAGCACGGCAGGCGCCAGCAGCGCCCCCTGCTGTTTGGTCATGATGGCGACCCCGCACCAGAGGCCGGCCCACAGGGGGCGTCCTTGCGCTGCGGCATACAGCGCCAGCAGCCAGGCCATCACCATCAGCGGGTCGGTGAAAGCCGTGGGCGCAAAGCTGATGGCAAAGGGATTGATCGCCATGGCGGCGGCGGCAATCAGAGCGCTGCGCGCGCCCCACCAGCGCCGCGCCAGCGCGGCGACCAGGACGATTGAAAGCGTGCTGAACAAAATGTTGGGAATGCGGGCCGCCGTGGCGCTTGCATCGAAGACCATGAAAAAGCCGCCGAGCAGCCAGAGAAAAAGGGGCGGCTTGTCCGGCCAAACCTGCAAAAAGAGAGGGTCGACGCGCAGCCCATAGAGCGCCCAGTAAGCGTAGATCGCCTCATCTGGATGCAAGGCGAAGCCCTCAAGCATCCCCAGGCGCAGCCCGAAGCCCGCCAACACGATGCCGATTTGAAGGATGCGAACATTATGCAAGGCGGCGAGAAGGCTGCTCAGGCGTCGGGCGCTGCGCCCTGGGCAAGACGTCGCTGTGTCGGCGGCCAGCATGATCAGTCGACGAAGCGATACTTCACCAGCGTCGTCAGCGCAGCGAAGCCATCGCGCCAGGTGATCTTCTTGCCTTCGTGAAAGGCGCGGCCGTTGTAGCTGATGGGCACTTCAAAAATGGTGTAGCCGCGCTTGAGGATTTTGGCGGTCAGCTCCGGCTCGATCTCGAAGCGTCGGCTGCGCAGCGGCATGTCTGCGATCACGTCGCGGCGGAAGCACTTGTAACAGGTCTCCATGTCGGAGAGCGAGGTGCCATAGAAGAGGTTGGTGATCAGCGTGAGCAGCTTGTTGCCGATTGTATGGCTCAGGCTCATCGCCATGCGCGGGCCGCCTAGAAAGCGACTGCCGTAGACGACCGGCGTGCGCCCTTCCAGGATTGGCTCGAGCAGTTTGACGTAATCGCGTGGATCGTACTCCAGGTCGGCGTCCTGGATCACGATGATGTCGCCGGTGGCGTGCTCAAAACCGGTGCGCAGCGCCGCCCCCTTGCCGCCGTTCACTTCATGAAAGATGATCTTCATGTCCGGCTGGGGGTCTTTCTGCCAGGCGAGCAGAATTTCACGCGTGCCGTCGGTGGAGCCATCATCCACCAGGATGATCTCGCGCTCCACCTGAATCGGGCCGTTGAGGTTGGGGTTTGCGCCGGTCGGATCCACCGTCAGGTCGACGGTGCGCACGAGGCGAACAATTTCTTCCAGCGTGGCCCGTTCATTGTAGACGGGCATCACAATCGAGAGCTTCAAAACAGCACCTGATCGACGGCAGTCCTACTGTTCGCTGGCCTGATGCGCCAGGATGATCGCCTCGGCGACGGCGCGCATCGGTTTGCGATTGTTCATGCTCATCTTCTGAATCTTGCGGAAAGCCTCCGCCTCGGTCAGCCCCTGCGTGTCCATTAGGATGCCTTTGGCGCGATCGACGGCTTTGCGCGTCTCCAGGGCGTCCTGTAGATTGCTGACCTCCCGCTCCATCGTGCGAAATTCGCTGAAGCGGGCCAGCGCCACCTCGATGGCGGGCGTCAGGTCGCTTTCGCGGAAGGGCTTGACCAGATAGCCTGCGACGCCGGCCTGACGGGCGCGCTGCACCAAGTCCTGCTGGCTGTAGGCGCTGAGCAGTAAAACGGGCGCCACGCGCTCCTCGGTGAGAATTCTGGCCGCCTCAATGCCGTCCATGTCCGGCATCTTGATGTCCATGATCACGATATCGGGGCGCAACTCGCGCGCCAGGTTGACGGCGCTGCGGCCATCTCCCACTTCGCCCACCACCAGATAGCCCAGATTGGTGAGCATTTCCCGCAAGTCCATGCGGATTAAGGATTCATCGTCAGCGATAATGACTCGTGTCCGCTCCACGCCACAACTCCTTCAGCTCGACCTCTATGAACTTCGGTGCGCAATGCTGCTGACGTCTTGCACCGAACGGGAAAATGATGACTTGTCCTGCACCCGAAATTTAGTTTTACCCCACAAGAGACATCTACGCAAACTTTTCATCCTGAATGGACGCTCTAATTGTCTTTGGAGGCTGAACGTCAGAGTTGAACCCATCCTGGCCGTACGCTTGAAAGTCCATCCGATCGTTAGAACGAATTGACTCAGCTGGCCCACGCGCTGCGTTTCGGCAGCGTCACCGTAGCTCGCGCCCCGATCGCACGATGGCCTCCCTCTCCTTCCTCGTAAATCGACTCCATCTGCAAGGTCCCTTTGAGATCATCGGTCACCAGCGTGTTGATGATCTGCAATCCCAGGCTGTGCGAAGCGTGGGCCGGATTAAAGTCCGCCGGCAAGCCGGGGCCATTGTCTTCGATCTTGATGACAACAGCGTCGCCCAGGTCTTCCAGGAGAATGCGGATTTCTCCGCGCGCTCGCTCCTTGAGACCGTGCTCGACGGCGTTGAGCAGCAGCTCGTTGACCACCATGGCCAGGGGCGTCGCCTGGCTGGCGGGCAGGCGCACCGAGGAGCCTTGCACCTGGATGGCGATCTCCTGGTCGGGCCGGGCGGAGACCTCCGTCACCTGGTTGGCGATGCGCTGGCAGACATCTTTGATGTTGATGGGGCGATGCTCGTCCTGGCTCAAAAATTCATGGATGACCGACATGCTGAGGACGCGGTTGACGGCGTCGGTCAGGTGCTGGCGCGCCTCCTCGCTCTGCACGCGTCGCGCCTGGATGCGCAAAATCGCTGCGATGTTCTGCAGATTGTTCTTCACGCGGTGATGGACTTCCTGGATGATCGCCGATTTGACGTTCAGCTCGCGCTCTTTTTGCACCGCCTCGGTGGCGTTGTGCAGCAGCACGAGCACGGCGTCCACCCCATGTTCGCCGGGATGGGGAGAGAAGGGCGTCCACGGCAACGCCAACCAGTAGTGCCGCCAGCCGATCGGCGGCATGCGCAGCGGAATGGCGGAGCGCACCCAGATGCGGCCGTCCTCGCTCTCGACGCGCGCGGACTGGCAGAGATTCGTGGCAAAGGCTCGCTCCACCAGCTCCACGTCGCAAGGCTCCAGGGACGCAAGCTGCTGCCCGTGCACCTCGGGCGTGATTCCGATGCTGCGAAAGAGATTGGCGGCGATGCCGCTCATATACACCACCGTGCGCGTCGGATCGACCATATAAACGCCGTCATAGAGCGAAAAGCGACTCAGCGTCGCTGCGCTCTCCAGCTCTCCGCGCACGCACATCTCCTGCAGCCAGACGACGGCCTGGCGAAAGTGACGATTGCGGCGGCGTTGGCGCTCATGCGCGATCATGTTTGTCTCTACGAGCATGGCGCCGATCACCCTGTTGTCCTGATTATGGATGGGGAAGACGTCCTGGATGACCGGCGCGCCGTTGCTGAGCACTTCGCGCTGACGACGGCCGCCGCTGCCGCTTTTGAGCGCCTGCATCAACAGAGGCTGCTCTTCCGCATTTAAGATGCGTCCTGTCGCATCTTTGCGATAGAGCGATGAAATGGAGTGGGGAATGGCGTGAAACCAGACGATAGCCTTGTCCTTCTCGTAAGGCAGGCAAAGCAATATGTCCGCACGGCTGACGTCCGCCGTAATCGGCAGGCCGGCTTTAATCTTCTGCAGCAACTCAATGTCGGCAGGCGTAAGTCCTGCTGCTATACTGACTTCGGCGTCCATCGTTGGTGGCGAACAGACGTTGTTCGAGAACGTTACAAGACCCGGCCGTATCGACTTCCGGTGGTGCAAAAACTCCCACAGAATTTCTCTGCGGGAGCCTTTGCCTTCTTTGGTCGGGGCGAGAGGATTTGAACCTCCGACCTCTTGAACCCCATTCAAGTGCGCTACCAGGCTGCGCTACGCCCCGAGTTGAACCCTGCTGCACCGTCTAAACACAAGACTGTCTAAACAAAAACAGTATAGCATGACCGCAGAGGTGAAACAAATGCCGGAAAGCGGCGAATGCATTCAGGTCGATGACGCACTCTGTCAGGATGGCAACGTGGCGCCGATGAAGTCCGGCGCGCCGTTGAGAAAGCTGCGCGCGTCCATAGGTCGCTTGCCGGCCGGCTGAACGGTGCGCAACAGCAGGCGCCCCTCGCCGGCGCCGACCGTCGGCCCTTCCGGCGTGCGCTCCACCAGCCCTGGCGGGGATTCTCCGTCTAGGACGGCTGCGCTCAAAATCTTGAAAGGCTCGCCCTTCCAGAATGTGTAGGCGGTGGGCCAGGGAGTGTACGCTCGCGTCATGCGTTCGATGTAGACGGCCGGCTTCGTCCAGTCGATGAGGCCATCTTCCTTTTGGATCTGGCGGCAGGTCGACGGCTCGCCGGGCAGAAGCGTCTGGTCGATCGGGGCTGCAACGCCCTGCAGCCAGTCGACCAGCGTCTCGACGAGCAGCTCGGCGCCCTGCTGCGCCAGCCGCTCGCTCAGCGTCGCGGTCGTGTCGTCGGGATGGATGGGCTGCACGGCCTGTCGTAACGCCGGGCCGGTGTCCAGCCCTTCATCCATCAGCATGATGGTCACTCCGGTCTGCGCCAGGCCGTCGAGAATGGCTGCCGCGATCGGCGAGGCCCCGCGATAGGCGGGCAGCAGGCTGGCGTGGACGTTGACGCAGCCAAACGTGGGAATCTCCAGCACGCCGGCCGGTAAAATCAGCCCGTAGGCCGCCACCACGATGAGGTCGGGCGCCAGCCGATGCAGCGCCTCCACCGCTGAAGGGTCTTTACGGAAAGAGACGGGCTCGAGCACCGGCAGGCCGAAGGCGGTCGCCATCTGCTTGACCGGGCTGCTGACCATCTGCCTGCCCCGCCCCGCCGGACGATCCGGCTGCGTAGCTACAGCCACGACCTGCCAGCCCGTGCGCGGGGCTGCCTCCACCAGGGCGCGTAAGGATGGGATGGCAAACTGTGGCGTCCCCATAAAAAGAATGCGTGCACGTGCATTGAGCATCATGACGAACATTGTATATTCACTTCATCGTGGAGACGAATCTCAGGCGCCCGGAGAGTTGTTGCTCGGCCCCAGGAAGGCGCTGCAAGAGAGTTGAAGCGCGACTTTTGTCGAATTCCTGCGTATTGATGTACGTATGGGCGAACGACTGAAATGTTATAGTTCGGGAATGTTATAGTTCGGGGTGGAAGCTCAGGCAGCGCGAACCACAGGACATTTTGGGGTGGTTCGTCATCACCCAGAATGATCGCCCGTCGCTATACCAATAAAAAATGCATCTCGCCGATTGCGAGAAGGAGAAAGCATCCTATGACGAACGAATCGATCCATCAACCCGATCGAGGGCCTGAAGGCGCTCAGCCGCAGGAACAGGAAGGCAATGTCGAGCAAACGCCGGTGGAGCGCATGGCCAGCACGGTGTACGCCCAGGCAGGGGAGGCGGCCAACGCCTTTCGCCGTGGCGAGCTCTTGCAGGAGTCGCAGGTGGACCCGCTCGCCGACAGCGACGATCGCCTGATCGCCATGCTGAGCTATGTCACGCAGCTCGTGCTGCCGGTGGTGATGCCGCTCATCGTCCTTTTGAGCGAAAGCAGCAAAAAGCGCCCCTTCCAGCGCTATCACGCCGTGCAGAGCCTGGCCTTTGTGTTGCTCTTCTGGCTCGTCTTCATCGCAGCCAGCATCGCCATCGGCGTACTTCAGATTATTCCGGTGCTGGGCTGGCTGATCGGCGTTTTTGCCCTGATGTGCCTGACGCCGATCTATTTCCTGGTCGGCATTGGGCTGCTTCTGTACTATGGCTTGCAGGCGTACAAGGGACGGCGTTTCGCCATCCCTGGGCTGACCAGCTTCCTGCGCGACCAGAACTGGCTGTAGCGAGCAGCGCACGCGCCTGACGTTCAAAACCTGCCCATCCTCTGGAAAACTCCGATGAGGCTCATCGGAGTTTTCTTTTTCGCCTCGCCTTCACCCTGGTGATCTGAAGGGGTGCGCCTTGTCGAAGAGCATTTTGCTGTTTTTTTCGCATCGTGTATGGAAAATTCAAGTCTTGATGGAGCAAGACTGATATAATCAAAAATTTCACACGTAAATATTTCATTTTTTCAATATTTACTTTGAAAATATTGAGATTTGGTGTTGACAATTTTGATTTTTTGTGCTAAACTCTAATCGTAGAATGCACTGTTCGGATTTGATGGATTCAATCCGCTCGCCAGGTGCGTTTCGGCTGCAGAACGTTGTTCGTCGGTGTAAGCAGGATTCGTTGCGGCTTTGCACCAGTTTCAAGGAGAGGAAGCTATGTTTCCCTATATGTTTCCGCAGAATGAGTTGTTGATGGTGGAGACCGCACGAGAGCGGCGTCAGAAGTTGATGCGGGAAGCGCGCAGCGAGCGATTGTTCCGCGGCGGTCGCATGCGCCGCGGAGCGTGGGGTGCGGCGATGCTGGCTGCGCTGGGGCGCTCGATGGTGAAATACGGTCAGCGGTTGGAGCGCAGCGCCGCGGCGCAGATGGATTCAGTTTGATCGGAGCATCGATGCGGCGTCTCGATGATGCCGCATCGATGCGAGTCATTGCTCAAGGCGTTGGTGGTTTCTACGTGCACAAGAAAAGTTGATTGGAGTCAGATAAAGGAATGGTTTGTATGTTGCCGCTTCCTACGCGTTGTCCGCTGACCGGCGGAGAAATCATCGTCACGCGCATCTATTGCCCTGACGCCAACGTGACCATCGAAGGTCAGTTCGCTGTGGCCGAACCGCCGTTCGCCCGGCTGACGCCGGAGCAGCTCCGGTTTGTGGAAGCCTTTGTGCGCAACGAAGGAAAGTTGAATCGTCTCGAGGACGAGCTAGGGCTGTCCTATCCCACCCTTCGCAGCCGTCTGCACGACGTGATCCGCGCAATGGGCTATGAGCCGGGCAAGGAAGAGGCGTCGGCCGTCGACCGCAAGCAGGTGCTCGCCGATCTTGAAGCCGGGCTGATCTCTTTCGAGGAGGCGATGCAGAAACTGCAAGGGAGCGATGCATGAGCGTCTTACAGCTTTTTCAGACCGGCCCTACTCCAACCCTGATCGTGCGCAGCGTTTCCGGCAATCTCTCTGTGAGCGGATGGGATCGACCGGAAGTGGAAGTGCGCACGCGGGGGGACGCGGCGTCTCTGCAAATCGATCAGAGCGCCGAAGCGCTGACGATCTCCTGTGAAGAAGACCTGGGGCTGCGCGTGCCGGTGCAATCTACGCTCATCATCGAGCAGGTGGAGGAGAACGCGTCGATCAATCTCCTGCTTGGCAGCCTTCGCATCGGCGACGTTGAGGAAAACGTTGCGTTGCACAGCGTCAGCGGCGTGGAGATTGACCACGTCGAAGGGAATCTCACCGCGCGCCTGGTGGCGGGCGACCTGCGCGTGGGCGTGGTGGAGGGAAACGCCCAGATCGTCAAGGCGGCGGGCGATGTGCGGATCGAGAGGGTTGAAGGCTCTCTCAACCTGGAGGAGGTCGGCGGCGATATTCAGGTGAGCGTGGAGGGCAGCGCGCGGGTGCGGACGCCGCTTGCGCCGGGGCAGCAATGCACCGTCCAAGCGGAAGGCAGCATCCTTTGTGAGGTGCCGCGCGATGTCGGCGCTGTATTTTCCCTGAAAGCGGACGGCGCCATCCGCGTCAGCGATCTGGGCGAAAATCGCAAAGTTGTGGCGGGCGAGCTCATCTTTGAACGTGAACCGGCTCACGCCCGGCTGACGCTTGTTGCAGAAGGAAGCATCCACCTGCGCGGGGTGCAGCTGCGCCCAATCGATGAAAAAGAGTTCGTCAGCACCCTTGAGGAGGAGCTCAACCTGCGCACGGCGGAGCTGACGCAACAGATCACCGCGCAGATCGAGGCGCAGGTCAACGAGTTGGCTCGTCAGCTCGACAGCAAGCTGGCGCAACTCAACGTAGACGACGCGCTTTCTGCATCGATCCAGGAGCGCGTGCAGGCGGCCATGCGTCGCGCCGAGGAGCGCCTGACCGAGGCGTTGCGCAGGATGGAGCAGCGCACGCAAGAGCGGGAGAGCCGACGCCGCAAGGGCGGTTGGCCCTCTTCACCGACGCCGCCGGCGCCATCGACGCCTCCCAAGCGCCCTCCTGTCACCGAGGAGGAGCGCATGATGATTCTGCGCATGGTCGAGCAGGGCAAACTCTCGGTCGAACAGGCGGAGCAGCTCCTCGCCGCGCTGAGCGGCGGCAAGCGCGGATGAGCGTTTTAAAATCTCTTCGCGCCGATAAAACGATCCGACAAGTTTTCAGGAGAAATCGTCATGGCCTTTCATGAAGAGCGACGCAAAGTTCTACAGATGATTGAAGAAGGGAAGATCACCCCTGAGGAGGGCGCCCGCCTGCTGGCGGCGCTGGGAACGCAGGATGAGGACGCCATAGCCGACGTCGAAACTCCCGACTCGGGTGGTCGGCAGTTGCGCGTACGCGTTACGCATATCGCCACCGGACAGGAGAAGGCCGTCATCACGCTCCCGCTGGGCGTGGTCGAATTCGGGCTGCGGTTCCTCCCCGTCAACGACAGGTTCGACCCCGAAACGATCCGAGAGGCGATTCGCAATAGCTTCACAGGGCGCCTGGTCGACGTGCTCGACGAGGACAGAGGGGAGCGCGTTGAAATTCTGATCGAGTAGGCGCAGCGCATCCCCTAAAAAACTCGGCGGTGAAGCGGCGACCCTCTCACAAATCACTCCGTCAATCTGGCTCCTTCGTCAGACTTGTTGCCGGGCGCGTCTCGCGGTACAATGGACGGCGACCTGATGCGCATGAAGGTTTCCCATTTCGCCGAATCCATAATCCAGCGCAAAGATGCGTTACAGAAAGGAGAATCTCATGCGTACAACTCGCTTCTGGATCGTGTTACTCACGCTGATGGGGCTTGCGCTTAGCGCATGCGTAGCGCCCATGCCCGCCGTCGAAGCGCCCGGCGCCCCTGCTCCGGCCGTTGGCCCCAAGACGCTCACGATCGCCTCAGGCACTGACATTGAAAATATGAATGTGCATCGGGTCACCTCTTCACCTTCGTTCTCGGTGTTGGAGCACATCTACGAAACGCTCTTCTATATGAACCCTGAGGGTGAACTGGAGCCTCTGCTGGCGGAAAGCCTTGAACCCGGCGAAGAAGAGCACACCTTCATCCTCAAGCTGCGCCAGGGCGTCAACTTTAGCGACGGCACGCCGTTCAACGCCGAAGCGGTCAAGATGAACCTGGAGTATGTCCTGAACCCGGACAACGGCAGCGCCTTCGCCTTCCTGATCAGCCGCATTCAGGAGATCGAAGTCGTCGACGACTACACGGTCAAGCTGATCCTGGACAGCGACTTTGCGCCCCTGGCTGCGCATCTCTCGCACGGCGCGCTGGCGATGGTCGCCCCCAGCGCCCTGGAGCAGGGCAATGACTTCCTCGCCAACAACGCCATCGGCACCGGCCCCTACATGTTGGAGCGTTGGGATCGCGCCGAGTCCGTCACCCTTGTGCGCAACCCGAACTACTGGGGCGACCCGCCCGCCATCGATCGCCTGGTCTTCAAGGTCGTGCAAGAAGACGGCGCCCGCCTGGTGGAGGTCGAGGCCGGCACGGTGGATGTTGCTGTGCGCGTGCCGCCTGCGGAGGCCGCGCGCGTCGACGCCAACCCCAATGTCGATGTCATCACCACGCCCGGCCTGCGCACCATCTATATCTTCTTCAACGTCACGCGCGAGCCGTTCGACGACGTGCGTGTGCGTCAGGCAATCAACTACGCCGTCGACGTCGAGGCGATTGTGAACCAGCTCTTCAACGGGGCCGCCCGCGTGAGCGATGCACCTTTTGCGCCGCCGATCTTCGGCTACAAGCCGAACCCGCCCTACGCCCGCGACCTGGAAAAGGCGCGCGCGCTGTTGGCGGAGGCCGGCGTGCCCGAAGGCACCTCTCTTGTCCTCTACCATCCCACGGGACGCTATGTGCAGGACGCCCTGGTGGCCGACGCCGTGCGCGCCCAGCTGCGCGAGGTGGGGTTGGAGGTCGAGCTGCGCACGCTGGAGTGGCCACAGTATGTGCCCTTCGTGCGCGCGCCCGCCGGGGAGAACCAGGTGCAATTCGCCATGCTTGGCTGGTCGACGCCGACGATGGACGCCGACTACGCGCTCTATGCGCTCTTCCACTCCAGCGAACACCCGCCGGGATTCAACGGCGCCTTCTACAGCAACCCAGAGGTGGATCGCTTGCTCGACGAGGCGCGCACCACCGTCGATCCGGAAGTGCGCCGCGAGCTCTACGCGCAGGCCATCGACATCATCTGGGAGGAGGCGCCCTGGCTCTTCCTCTACAGTGAAGTGCAGCTGACGGCCATTCGCACCAACGTCGAGGGCTTCATCGTGCATCCCAATGAGCGCCTGATCGCCACCTACGCCGACAAGAAGTAGGTCGTTCCCAAAAACGCTCGACGCCGTTGCAGACGATCTGTTGGTGGTCTGCAACGGCGTCACATCTTCTGATTCTGATCCATTTCTGGATTCTGGCTCGATATGACTCAGTATATTCTTCGTCGTTTTTTGTGGGCGATCCCTGTCCTCTTGGGCGCCTCCTTTCTGGTCTTCTGGAGCATTCGCTGGGTTCCCGGCGACCCGGCCATCGCCATCGCCGGAGAGCTGGCGACGCCTGAACTGGTCGAAAAAGTGCGCGCCGAACTTGGGCTGGATCAGCCGCTGCCGATTCAATATGGAATTTATCTGGGACGCATGTTGCGCGGCGATATGGGCACGTCGGTGCGCAGCGGGCTGCCGGTGTTCGAGGAGATTCGTATTCGCCTCCCGCGCACGCTCCAGCTCACCTTTTTCAGCCTTCTTTTCGCCGCCGCCATCGGCATCCCCATCGGCGTGCTTTCCGCCACGCGCGCCAACACCTGGATCGACGCGCTGAGCATGATCTTCGCCTTGCTCGGCGTCTCGATGCCTATCTTCTGGCTTGGCCTCATGCTGATCGTCTTTTTCGCGCTGACGCTTCCTTCCTGGCTGGGCTTGAACCAGCCGATCTTACCGCCGACCGGCGCCGGCACCTGGCAACACCTCGTCATGCCGACCATTGCGCTCGCAGCCAATTCGATGGCGATCCAGGCGCGCATGACGCGCGCTTCCATGCTGGAGGTGCTGCGCTCTGACTACATTCGCACTGCCCGCGCCAAGGGCGTCCCCGAATTTTCCGTTGTCTACAACCATGGCTTGCGCAACGCCTTGATTCCCATCGTCACGGTCATCGGCCTGCAGTTCGGCACATTGCTGGGCGGCGCCGTCCTGACGGAGACCGTCTTCGCCTGGCCCGGCATCGGTCGGCTGCTGGTGGATTCGATCGGCTACCGGGATTATCCGGTGATTCAAGGGACGGTGCTGGTGATCACGGTGGGGTTCGTGCTGGTGAACATTCTCGTGGATGTGCTGTACGCCTATCTCGATCCGCGCATCCGTTACACGTAAATTTTTATTGAGAATCGGTTAAGGTTCCAACCATGACAGCGTCTTCTGGCTCCATCACGGCAAGACAGGGCGGCGACGTTGCACTGCGAGCCCCGCGCTCGAACCTCAGCATGACGTTGCGTCGTCTCTCGCGCAGCCCCGGCGCCATCCTTGGAGCGACCCTGGTCGCCATGTTTATCCTGATCGGGATTTTTGCCCCTGTGCTTGCCCCCTATGATTTCGAGGCCGCAGATTTCGTCAAGGTGCGCCAGCCGCCGAGCGCCGAGCACTGGCTGGGCACCGACGAGCTGGGCCGCGATCTGCTTTCCCGCCTCCTCTACGGCGCGCGCCTCTCGCTGGTGGTCGGCCTGATCTCGGTGGGGATCGGCGTGCTGATCGGGGCGCCGCTGGGATTGATCAGCGGCTACGCCGGCGGCCGCGTGGATCAGGTGATTATGCGGTTGATGGACATCTTGCTGGCTTTCCCGAGCATCCTGCTGGCGATCCTGATGGTGGCCGCCTTTGGTCCCAGCCTGACCAACGCCATGATCGCCATCGGCGTGGTCTCGATCCCGGTCTACGCCCGCCTGATGCGCGGCTCTACGCTAAGCATCAAGGAGGAGCTTTATATCGAGGCCAGCCGTTCGGTGGGAACGCCGTCTCATCATATCCTGACGCGCCACGTGCTGCCCAACACCATCGCCCCCATCGTCGTGCAGTCCACCTTGCAGATCGCCGTGGCGATCCAGGCTTCGGCCGCGCTCGGCTTTCTCGGCCTGGGCGCTCCCCCGGATGTGCCGGAATGGGGCAACATGCTTCAGAAGGGGCGCACCTATATCCTGTCCGCACCCCACATTGTCGTCTTTCCCGGTCTGGCCATCATGCTGGTGGTGTTGGGGTTCAACCTGATGGGCGATGGTTTGCGCGACGCGCTCGACCCGCGCATGGCGAGATAAATTCGGCGGTTACGCCGTGTCGCCGGACATGTAGAGCTCGCCCCGCTCGAAGCCACGCGCCGCGTAGTAGGCCTGCGTGCCGGTGGCGGCGATCACGCTGATGCGGCGGAAACCCGCCTCCCGGCTGATGCGACGGGCCGCTTCGATCAGCTGCGTGCCCAAACCTGCGTGCTGCGGCTGGCCGTTGCTCTCTGCGCCGATGCCCAGCGCCGGCCCATAGACGTGCACTTCCCGGATCATCGCATGGCCGGCGATTTCGGGGAGGAAGGCGCGGCTGCCGACCTGCGCGTGGTTGGGGAGACTCAACCGCAGAAAGCCGGCGATCAACCCCGGTTCGGGATAGCGTTGGTTGGTCACAAAGTGCAGGAAGTGCTCCTGGGTGAGGTCGGTGGCGTAGCTGTACACGCGCAACTCGAGCTGATCGAGCCGCACCTCGCGACGGCGGATTTCATGGCAGCGGATGCAGCCGCAACGCTGACCGCGCCTCGCCAATTCCTCCTGCACAATCTGACGCAGGTTGCTCAGCTTGACGCCCGCCTGGATATGATGCGCCGGAATGTCGCGGAAGAGACGGTTGACGCGGGTGTAAGGCGGGATGGTCGGCTTGACGTCGGCCAGCAAGGCGACCAGCTCCTCCTCGCTGTAGGGGCGATACTCTCCGGCGAGATAGCGTTCATAGAGTTCTGTGCCGGCGATGAGCGAACACGGATAGATTTTCAGCTCATCGGGGCGAATGGCGGGGTCGCTGAACAGGCGCGCAAAATCGGCGCGATCCCTTTCCGGCGTGGCTCCGTAGAGGTTTGGCATCCAGTGCAGGTGCAGCTTGAAGCCGGCGGTGCGCAGCAGCCCCAGGGCGCGACGCACAGCCTCGACGTCATGCCCTCGCTTGTTGAGCGCCAGAATCTCGTCGTCCAGGCTCTGCACGCCGATCTGCACCTTGGTCACGCCCAGTTTGCGCAGGTGGACGATCTCCTCCGGTGTGATCCAGTCTGGCCGCGTCTCAATCACCAGGCCGACGTTGCGGTGGCGGGCGGTGACGTTGCGCGCCTGCGCCTCGGCGAGAGAAGCGGAGGTTCCCAGCGACGGATCGCCGGCGGCGTTCATGGCGTCGAAGCAGCGCTGCACGAACCATTCCCGGTAGTCCCGGCTGTAGGCGCTCCAGGTGCCGCCGAGGATCAGCAGCTCCACCTTGCTGGCGTCATGGCCGATGCTTTCAAAGGATTGAATGCGCCCCAGCGTCTGTTTGAACGGGTCAAAGCCGTCGCGTTCGGCGCGCTGGCACCCCGGTTCGTCGTAGATGTAGCTTTTGGGCATGCGCCAGTCGTCCGGGCAGAAGATGCATTTGCCGGGGCAGCCTGCAGGCGCCGTCAAGACGGTCACAGGCGCGACGCCGCTTTGTGTGCGCATCGGTTTCATGCGGATGCGCTTTTCGATCAGGGGGTCGGCTTCGATGTCGCCTTCCGCCACCAGGTGGCGATAGCCGGCGACGAGGTTGGCTTTGGAGTACAGCTCCCGATTCTGTTTGGGATGACGCAGCAGGATGCGCTGCAGGCTGGTGCGCTCGTCCCATTCGCTTTCCGGCACGGCGCGCACCTCCTGAAAGATGGCGTAAAGGGTGGCCGCCTCGCGCGCAGGGTCGAAGTTGCGGCGTCGGGCCTGCCAGGCCTCCGCCTTTTCGAGCACGTCGGCGGGAATTTCCTCCGGGGCAAGCACGCGTTTCATATCAGTCCCTGTTGCCGTGCAATCTCCAGCTCAGTCGGCCGTTCGACGCCCTCCGGCGGAAAGATCCACTCCGGCCGCAGCCAAAAACCAGGCAGCACGCGCGAGCGCAGCGCGCCCTCCTCCGGCGGAAGCGGGGTCATTTCCCCGTTGACGTTGACGTAGAGCGTTACGGTGCGATCGATGGGGTCAATCAGCCAGTACTCTTTGGCGCCAAAGCGGCCGTAGTTGATGCGTTTTTCCACCAGATCGTATTGTCGGCTGCTCGGCGAGACGATCTCAACGGCCAGGTCCGGCGCGCCGTCAAAGTACACATCTCCCGCTTTATTCAAACGACCTGAGGCGACGAACGCCAGATCGGGCTGATAGACATTTTCATCATTGAGTCGATAGGCCGCATTGGGCCCGGTGATTTCGCCGAGTTTGTGATGGCCGACAAAATTGCGAAAGATTGCAGCAAGAAATGTCACAAGAATCTCATGAATTCGGGTGGCCGGCGAGGCCATGACAAAAACCCCCTCAATCAGGTCGGATTTTTGCTCGCTCTGCGGCGCAGCGAGATAGTCCTCGGCAGACATGCGCGCAGAGGCAGGGATGTCTGATAGGATCGGGGCGCGTGCGCTCATCATGCTCGACCTCCGTTCTTCCACACTTCGCGCAATGATCTTGCGCATTCTCAGTATATCACAAGCGCTCCAGGCAGAGCCTTCTCATCCGAACGATGTGGGCCTCTGGGCGCCGGAACCTAGATTCGGAGGCGCAGTTTCTTTTAATCCATCCGCCTCGAAGATTTGTGCAGAACCAATGAAAAAGGACGCAAAGACGCACAGGATACACTCCTTCCCCCGGCCTCTTTGCGTCCCTGGCTTGCCGCTTTGCGATGTCTGTTCGGCTATTTTTTGACCCACACCGGCTCGGGGTGGATCTCCGGCGCCGGTCGCGGCCCGGGGTCAGGGCGTCCGCTGCCCTCCAGGCGACTGATGGCGCGTACGGTCATGTCATGGTCGCAGAGGATCTGACAGGAAAGCCGCACGCCGGTCAGACCGCGCTCCGCCAGTTTATTTTTCTCCGCCTCGGTCATCATTTCAGGCTCCCCCTCGATAAACTCCACGCGACAGGTTGTGCATCGACAGTTGCCCCCGCAAGCGTGAAGCTGATCGACGCCGGCTTCGTCGATCAAGGCGAGCACGAGGCGCTTGCCGGCAGGCACCTCGAAGGTTCCAAAATTTTCCACAGTGAGCTTAGGCATAATTTTTTCTCCCTCAAACTGGTGTGCGAGTTTTAGAGAACTAAAAAACAAAATGAACCTGCATTCAGTGAAGGTTATATCGCACTGTATAAACGCTGCCTTGATTTTTCTCGAAAGTCGGTGCGAGCGTTGTATGATAGTTCACATTTGTCGATGCTTTGCGCACTTTCAAGCGCAAGGCTTTCAGGAGCAATCATCTCATGCATGCACCAAAGTTGCAGGCGCCCACAGGAATGACGGCGTTCGTTGTGATCTGGCTCGGTCAGGTTTTTTCTTTGCTGGGCACGGCGATGACGCGCTTTGCGCTGACCATCTGGGCCTTCCAGGAGACCGGAGAAGCGACGGCGCTGGCGCTGGTGGGTTTCTTCTCCTTTGCGCCTCTGGTCATCTTCAGCCCGATCGCCGGCGCGCTGGTGGACCGCTGGAATCGCAAACTGGTGATGATTTTAAGCGATTTAGCAGCCGGCCTGGCGACGATTGTGATTTTGCTGCTCTACGTCAACGGTCGGCTGGAGGTCTGGCATCTCTACGTGGCGGGGGCGTTCGCCGGCATTTTTGAGTCCTTTCAATTTCCGGCCTTTTCCGCAGCGATGAGTGTGCTCGTGCCCAAGGCGCAATATGGCCGCGCCAACGGTCTCCTCTCGTTGGCGGAGTCGGCGGCTGCGATTGCAGCGCCGGTGTTGGCGGGCATTCTCTTGCGCATGATCGGCGTCGCCGGCGTGATGACTATCGACATTGTCACATTCACGCTTGCCGTTACGGCGGTGTTGATGGTGGTTGTTCCTCAGCCACAGCGTTCGGCGGAGGGGACTGCAGCAGCCAGCAACATTTGGAGAGAAGCGCTCTACGGTTTTGTTTACATCTGGCGGCGCAAAAGCCTGTTGGGCGTGCAGCTCACTTTCGCCATCAGCAATTTTTTCACCAGCATCGGCATGGTGTTGATTGCGCCGATGGTGCTGGCGCGCACGGCTTCCAATGAGTTGGCGCTGGCGGCCGTTCAGTCGGCGATGGGAATCGGCGGGCTGGTCGGCGGACTGGCGATGACCGTTTGGGGCGGGCCCAAACATCGGGTGCACGGCGTGCTGCTCGGTTTCATTGGGAGCAGCCTGCTGGGGCTGATTCCGCTTGGGCTAGGCCGGAACGCAACGGTGTGGGCCATCGGCGCTTTTTGGTTGCTTTTCTTCTTCCCGATCACCAATGCCTCCAATCAGGCGCTCTGGCAGGCCAAAGTCCCTCCTGATGTGCAGGGACGCGTCTTTGCGACTCGCCGTTTGATCGCTCAGATCAGCGGCCCCCTGGGCATCTTGCTGGCGGGCCCGCTGGCCGACCGCCTCTTTGAACCTGCGATGCGACCCGGCGGCGCGCTCCATCCTCTTCTGGCGCCATTTTTCGGCGCGGGTCATGGCGCAGGCATGGCGCTGTTGATCGTCATCGTCGGCATTTTGGGCGTCTCCGCCGGCGTCGTAGGCTATCTGGTGCGCGCGATTCGCGAGGTGGATGTATTGTTGGCCGATCACGACGCGGAAACGGCGACCGGCGATGCGCTGGCGCTCTCATGACCTTGAGCGATGAGATGCGGGGGATCGATGAGATGTGAGGGCAGTTGCCACATGCGACTTGAGAAGGTTGTGTCGTGCGATTTGAAACGTAAGGAACGATGGATATGAAAACTTCGGCTGTGAAAACGATTCATAAGACGCCTGAGTTTGTGCAGGAGCGCAAACGCCTCCAGGATTATCTGGGCGTTTACGCTTCGGGCTTTGCCATGGGCAGCGCCGACGTCGTGCCCGGCGTCTCCGGCGGCACGATCGCCTTTATCGTCGGCATCTACGAAGAGCTGATCGGCAGCATTCGCATGATTGGGCAGCCCGTTTTTTGGCGGGCGCTGCTGAGTTTGCAGTGGAGAGAGGCGATCCGGCTGATCAATCTCGCCTTCCTCTTGACGCTGCTCGCCGGCATTGCCACCGCCATTGTCTTGCTGGCGCCTGGCATCGAATGGATGCTGGTTCATCAGCCGATCATCATCTGGAGCTTCTTTTTCGGGCTGGTGCTTGCGTCGATCCTTCTGGTGGCGCCGCGGGTCAAAGTCTGGTCGATCAGTCGGTGGGTGGCCCTGGCGGCCGGCGTGGTCGGCGCGTACTGGTTGGTCGGCCTGACGCCGGTGCAGACGCCGGAGGAGTGGTGGTTTCTGATGCTCAGCGGCGCCATCGCCATTTGCGCCATGATTCTGCCCGGCATCTCCGGTTCGTTCATTTTGGTCTTGCTAGGGAAATATCAATTTTTTATCAACGCGGTCAATCAACGCGACCTGGTGAGCATCGCCCTCGCAGGCATCGGCGCGGCCATCGGTTTGGTGACCTTCGCACAGGTGCTCTCGTGGTTGTTTCGCCGCTATCATGACCTGACGGTCGCCGCCCTTACGGGGTTGATGATCGGCAGCCTGCGCAAGGTATGGCCGTGGAAGGAGACGGTGGCGACCATGATCGACCGTCACGGCGAGGAGGTGCCGTTGATTCAGCGTAATTTTATTCCGCCCTTTTTCGTCGAAGGCTCCGTCAATATGGAGATTGTGTTTGCATTGGCGGCGGCATTGCTCGGCGTTGCGCTCGTATTGGTCGTGGAGCGGATGGCAATGGCGCGCAACAACGAAGGAAAGCGCGCAGCGTAGGGCGTTGTTTCTCCCCCGGCTCCTGGGTTCGTCGAGAACGTCTCCCCCTCTCCCACCCTTGGGAGAGGGGGCCAGGGGGTGAGGGCCTACCCGGCTCCGTTGAGTCCGTGCGGCTGGGAGCCGCACCTAGGGGGAAGCCGAGGAATTGACGTAGGCGCTGCTCGTAGCGGCGCTTCCTTCCCCCTCTCCCACCCTTGGGAGAGGGGGCCAGGGGGTGAGGGCCTACCCGGCTCCGTTGAGAACGTGCGGCTGGGAGCCGCACCTACGATTTTGCGAAAGTTCGCAGCTTTCTGGAAGGGAATAGCGCCGTTTTCAGAGGCTCCGATTAAGCTCCCAGGGGTGCGTCGCCTTCCGCCAGCCAGTGGACGCCGTAAGGCGGCAGGCGCAGTTCCAGAATTCCATATTTCGACGATGACTCCCCGCCGGCGATCAGGTCGACAAAACGCTCCGTCGGCGTCAACCCCAGCGCCGCAACATCGATTCGCAGGCGCACTTCCCGGTTCGCAACATTATGCAGACAAAGCACGCGACGAGTTCCGTCGAGGCGCGTGCGCACGAGCGCAAAGAGCGCCGGATCAACATGGACGATCTGCTGCGGCGCATTCGGATGGAACGCTGGCTCGCTCGTGCGTGCGACGATCAGGCGGCGATAGCGCGTGAAGACCTGATGCGGCAGCGAAGTTGGATCGTGGAGCAGCGCTTCCAATTCACTGCGGCGAAATTTGCGCCGGTTGATGGTGCGATTTTGTCCGGTGCGCTCCACCCCTTCGCGCCAGTTGCGGCTGCCGAAAAGGCTGTGGACGTAGACGCCGGGCACGCCCGCCAGGCTGAGTAGGATCGCCTGGCTGGCCAAAAATCGGTCAACCTGTAAGGCGAGCGGCTCGTCGGCGTTTGGATCGTTGAGCGCATCGAAATAGACGATGTTTAACTCATACGGAAGCTGGCTGCCGTCGAGCGCAGCGCGATAGTTGACCAGGCCGCCATGCCGGAGCGTGCGCTCCACCAGGGCGTCGATCGCTTCTCGGCTCAGGATGCCTTCCAGCGGCCGCACGCCGATGCCGTCGTGAGAGGCCATAAAGTTAAAGAAAGTCGTCTGCTCTGAAGGCGTCGAGAGGCTGGCCGCCCACTCTGAAAGCAGCGAGGCGTCCTCCGTATGGAAGGTGTGCAGCGTCAACGGCGGCAGGGTGAAGTTGTAGACCATCTGCGCCTCGTTGTAGCCGTCGCCAAAGTAGCTGATGTTCTCCTGGTGCGGCACGTTGGTTTCGGTGATGAGCAGGACGTCGGGCGCAGCCAGGTCGAGCATGGCGCGCATGGCCTGGATCAGCGCATGCGTCTGCGGGAGGTGGATGCACGGCGTCCTGATCTCCTTCCACAGAAAGCCGACGGCGTCCAGCCGAAGCAGCTGCGCGCCTTGCTCTACATAGAAAAGCAACAGGTCAAGGATCTCATAGAGCAGCGCAGGCGAGCGATAGTTGAGATCGACTTGATCTGCGCTGAAGGTCGTCCACACATATTGGACGCCCTCGACGGTTTCGACCGGCGTCAGCAGAGGCGACGTGCGCGGCCGCACCACCGATGAGAGATCGACGGAGGGATCGACGGTGATGAAATACTCCGTGTAAGGCGCCTCCCCTCTTAGAAAAGCCTGAAACCAGGGGCTGGACGCCGAAATGTGGTTGATCACGGCGTCGAACATCAGGCGGAAACGCCGGCCCAGGCGATGAATATCCTCCCAGTCGCCCAGCGCCGGATCGACCTGACGATAATCCACCACAGAGAAGCCATCGTCAGAGGTGTACGGATAGAAAGGCAAGAGATGGACGCCGCTGATCGCATCGCTCACCGTTGTCTCCAACACCTCTGCGAGCGTGCGCAGCGGCGGCTGACCCTCCTCTCGAATCTGGTCGCCGTAGGTGATCAGGATCACTTCCCGTTGATCGGGCAAGGCGCGCAATGGCATTGGATTGGGAGAATCCATCGAGGCGTCGGCGCCTTTTCGTGCAGCGCGCAGGGCGCGCACCTGTTCTATGCGCGGGAGCAATTTTTCAAGAATTTCTCCGGCGGTGGCGCTGCCGTAGACCGAAGCAAGGCTGGCGCGCAGTCGCTCAACCGTCGTTGACATGCGAATCTCCTTTCATGAACGATGGACTTTCACGTCCACAATCTCCTTTTCGCCAGGCATACAGGCTGAAAAAGTGTATGACAAAACCGGAAAGGAGCGCAAGGATAGGGTGGGGAGATGCGGGGGGCTTTTTGGAGCGTTCCGCTTGCACAGCTTATAATTCAGTGTGTGCATGCAGCATAGAACGTCCTTTTCTCCTCAACTGCCTTTATGACTACGCCCCTGCCATGGATTCTGAAACCGCCGGTCCAGCCTTCGTCTGCATTGGTCGCCGCCGTCGGCGGGCATCCGCTGGTGGCGCAGCTGCTGGCGCAGCGCGGGATCGACACGCCGGAGAAGGCCATCCCCTTCCTCGATCCAGAGCGCTATACGCCGGCGGCTCCTTCTGCTCTGCTCGGCGTCGATGAGGCGGCGGCGCTCTTGCATGATGCGATCCGCAAGCGGCAAAAAATTCTTGTTTGGGGCGATTTTGACGTCGACGGACAGACGAGCACGGCGCTTTTGGTCACGGCGCTGCGCATGCTGGCCGGCGACGAACAGGTGCGTTTCCATGTCCCCAATCGTTTTGAGGAAGGACATGGCATCCGGCTGACGAAACTCCAGGAAAAGCTGGCGGAGCATCCCGCCGACGTCCTGTTGACCTGCGACACCGGCATCGCCGAGGGGGCGGCGATCGGCTATGCGCGCGAGAGAGGGATGACCGTCATCGTCACCGATCACCATGACCTTTCTGCAGAGTTCCGCGGGTTGCAGCCCGGCGTCGATGCGCTGTGGGGGCTGAGCGCCGAGGCGGCAGGCGTCGAGAGCGTGCGTCGCGCCAACGCCATTGTGAACCCCAAATTTTTGCCAGAAGGCGATCCGTTGCGCACGCTGCCCGGCGTCGGCGTGGCCTACAAATTGGTGCAGCGACTGTTTGCGTTGGCGGGACGCGGCGGCGAGGAAGAGGAGATGCTCGACCTGGTGGCGTTGGGCATTGTCGCCGACGTCGCCGAACAGGTCAACGACGCTCGCTATCTGTTGCAGCGCGGCCTGGAGAAGTTGCGCAACACCCGCCGCGTGGGCCTGATGGCGTTGATGGAAATTTCGCGCGTCGATCCGACGAAGCTGACCGCTGAGTCGATCGGGTTTCAGCTTGGCCCGCGCATGAATGCGTTGGGGCGTCTCGACGACGCCACCGTTTCCGTCGAGCTGCTCTCCACGCGCGATCCGCTGCGCGCGCGTCAGCTTGCCGCCAAACTGGAGCGGCTCAACCAGGAGCGTCGCGTGCTCACCAGCCAGATCACCCGCTCGGCGGAGGAGATGATCGAGCGCAACCCCAGCCTGCTCGATTTCAACGCACTGGTGCTGGCGCACCCGCAATGGCACGCCGGCGTGGTGGGCATCGTCGCCTCGCGGTTGGTGGAGCGCTACGGCAAGCCGACGGTGCTGCTGCTCACGCCGCCCGGCGAGGCGGCGCGCGGCAGCGCGCGCAGCGCACCCGGCGTGGACATCGGCGCCGCCATCGCCGCCTGCAGCCATCTGTTGATCGCCTACGGCGGCCATCCCGGCGCGGCCGGCCTGACTCTGCTGCCGGAGAACATCGACGCCTTTCGCCGCGAGCTGAGCCGCCAGGTGGAGTTGCATCGCGATCCCGCCGTGCAGCCGGGCCTGCAGATCGACGCCGAGGCGCGCTTGAGCGATCTTTCGCTGGAACTGGAGCGGGAAGTGGCGCGATTGGCGCCTTTTGGGCAAGGCAACCCCCAGCCCCGTTTTGTCACCTTCGGCGTCAACGTCGTCTCCGATCGCCGCATGGGCGCCGACGGCAGCCATCGCAAGTTGCAGATTTGCGCCGTCGGCGACGAGGGGCCGGTGCACGAGTTGCTCTGGTTCGGCGGCGGCGACGCCGAACTTTCCACCGGCGCACTGGACGTCGTCTACACGCTGGGCGTCAACGATTACCGCGGGGAGAGAGCCTTGCAGCTGCTGTATGTGGCGCATCGGCCAGCGCAGCCCCGCACGCTCGAAGTGACGCCGGAGAAAATGCGCCGTGTCCAGGTGGTGGACCTGCGGCGCAGCGCCGACCCGTTGCCTCAGTTGCCTGCGGAAGCCGTCTGGTACGCCGAGGGCGCCTTGCTGGAGGCGAGCAGCCCCGGCGTCGCCTACGCGCCGCGTTTCGAGGCCTCTGCGCGGCCTGGTCGTCCTCTGGTCCTGTGGAGCATCCCGCCTTCGGGCGAACTGTTGCACTGGCTGGTGGAGAGCAGCGGCTGCGAAACGGTGCACCTCTGTGCGCGCGCCACCGCGGACGATGCGCCCGCCGCCGTGATCAGGGACGTGGCGCGCATGGTCAAATATGCGGTGAACCGCGAGCAGACCATCGACATCGGGCGCATGGCGGCGCGGCTGGGGCAGACGGAGGCGGTGATCCGCACGGCGCTGCTGCTGTTAGAGGGGAAAGGCATCGTGCGGTTGGTCGAGTGGCTGGATGGCGACTGCGCCCGTATCGAAGCCGGAGATGCGCAGGGAAGTCAGTCTGAGCTGGAAGCTGTGAAAGCGGAGTTCGAGGCGCTGCTCGCCGAAGTGCGCGCGTATCGGCGTTTTGTGGCGCGTGCGCGGGTGGAAGATTTAGGAATTCTGTGAGGAAGACAGGAGCACAACCGCCGATTTTTGACCGGCGGCTGTGCTGCGTCATGACGGAGACAATAACCTGCGTGAGGGTCTATTTCACGCCGCCGAGGTCTTCGCTGCGGGCTGGAATGCGCGGCGCAGTTCTTCCAGTTTGGCGATGCGCTTTTCCGTGGGCGGGTGCGTGCTGAAGAGCCCCGCCAGGCCGCCGAAGACCGGATTGACGATATAGAGATGCGAAGTCGCCGGTGAAACCTGCATCGGTTGTTGGCGGACGCCGGCTTCCAGCTTGCGCAGCGCGTCGGCCAGCGGCTTCGGGTCGCCCAAGATGCGGGCGCCCTCGGCGTCGGCCACGAACTCGCGCGAGCGCGAGATGGCCAACTGAATGATCAGGGCGGCGATCGGCGCCAGAAAGAGCATCAGGAACCCGCCTGCGCCGCCGCCTTCCTCCTCGTCCCCGCCGCCGAAGAGGGCGCTCCAGAACGCCATGTCGGCGATCATGCTGATGGCGCCGGCGAAGGTCGCCGCAATGCTGCTGATCAACGTGTCACGGTTTTTGATGTGCGCAATTTCGTGCGCCATCACGCCGGCCACCTCATCCCGATTGAGCATCTGCAACAGTCCGGTGGTCGCCGCCACAGCGCCGTGCGATGGCGAGCGCCCGGTGGCGAAAGCGTTCGGCGTGGGGCTGTCGATCAGGTGCACGCGCGGTTTGGGAATGCCCGCCCGATTGGCCAGCGTCTCGACCAGGCGATGCAGTTCAGGCGCTTCCTCCGGCGTCACCTCGCGCGCACCGCTCATCTTGAGCGCCATTTTGTCGGAGAACCACCAGGCCGCCATGTTGATCGCCGTTGCAAAGAGCAGAGCAATCACCATGCCGCCGGAGCCACCGAGCGCGCCGCCGATCACAACAAAAAATGCGGTCAACGTCGCCAGCAACAACGTCGTTTTGGTGGTATTCCAGATTCGACTCATGTTTCACCTCCTGCACTTTTTTCAAATATCGAATAACGATGAACAAGAACGCTTCGCTCGCCGCCTTCGCGGCGCACCCAGCACAGGAGAAGAAAGTTCAAGTCGATGCCGATCGTAGCAGACTCCGCCGAGAGTTGCGTGATCGGACTTCCATTTTCAGCGAGCCTTAAAGTAAAGATGAGGCAGTGTATGTTTTTCACCACAAAGTCACGAAGACAAGAAGACGCAAAGGTTTTTTATCGAATAGCCTGTCAGGCGTAGCTGCGCTTTCTCTTATTTCTAAGACCGTGCGGGTGATCGAGAGCGTGCGGCTGGGAGCCGCACCTACGACGTTCCCTTCCCCCCTCTCCCACCCTTGGGAGAGGGGTTGGGGGATGAGGGGGTGAGGGCCCCTTGCGCTTGCTCGCGTTCCTCAAGACCGTTTCTGCGCGTCCCTTTGTGGATTTCTGTTTCTAATCCGCAAAGAAACGCGCAGGACGAAACGATGCGTTTCAAAAAATTAATTTCCCGGCAGGCCGATCAATTTGACTGCGTCGATTTCGTTCCAGCCGACCACGCTCGGCTCGTCGATGGTCAGGCGCACCTGATTGGTGGCGAAGTCGACCGGTTGCAGCTCTGGACGAAAGACGGCGATCTCTTGTCCGACGGTGTCGGAGACGCCTTCCCACACCACCACCCATTCATCGGTGTTGGGGTCGAGCACTTCGATCCGCACCACGGCGCCGGGGTTGTAGCTCTCGTAGATTTCGATGGCGATTGGAATCACTGCCTGCTCAAATGTGAGCGTCAGCGTTTCGATCTGGGCGTCTGAGTCGCTCGCCGCCCAGGCGGTGTAGAAATCCCCGGGCTCCGGCGTGTCCGGCTCGCCGATCACCTGCTGGGCAGACCAGGCGTCGTCGCTGTATTGGCTCGACGCTTCGGCTGCGCTCACCCACTGTTCGAGCGCACCGGCGGTTTCCTCCGCACTCGGCGCCGCCGTTTCGCTCTCTCCTGCTGCACCGTTTTCGCCAAGCAAGCCCATCAAGTCGGTTACGGCGCCCGTGGAGGCCATGATCACAAATTCTGCATCCTCGGTGAGCCAGCTCCCTTGCACGGTCACGAAGTAATCCGCCGGCTCGTCTGCATAGAGCGCCACAATTTCGCGCGAGCTCGGCAGGTAGCTGTTGTCGTAGGCGACCTCCTGACCCTCCTGGAAGCGTCGCAAGGTGAGATCGATGTCGCTGTCGTCCGGGCCGACTATGACGACAAGCACAAATTGTTCCGGCTCCTCCACCCTGACAATGTAGTTGACGTTCGAGCCCGCCTTGACTTGGCTGCGCACCGGCTCGTTGAGCGGCAACGTTTCAGCCTGCCCCACCTCTTCGACGAGCACCGTGTAGGTTGCGCCGTCCTCGGCGTCGGTGCTTAGCTCTAGGTAATAGACGCCGGCGTGGGGCGCCACAAAGGCAAGCTCGCCCGCCTCGTCTTCGTAGGCGGTCGCGTACCACAGACTTTCTCCAGGCTCCAGACCGACGTTCATCATGATCGTCGCATCTGCTGCCACTGTGACCAACACTTCCGTGCCGGCCTCGGCGACCGTAAATTGATAGACGTCTGTATCATCGAGGCCGGTCAGCTCTCCTTCGGTTTCGACGCCCAGCTCCAGCTTTGGCGCCGGGCCGCTGAGGAAGATGCTCACTTGCAAAGAGGCTCCGCCTTCGATTGGCGCAACGACGAGATCGTACTCGCCTCCAGTGGTGGTGATGTGCAGGAAGTCGGTCTCGTCCGTGGAAATGCTTGCAGACTCCCAGCTATCCCGTTCTGTCAATTCGGCCTGATACACATCTCCTTCGCCGCCCTGTACAAGCACCCCCAGTCGTTGCGGATAGGGGGAAGATTCCACGGTGAGGCGGGCGTAGAGGGGTTCGGCGACGTTTTCTGCAAGGAACGTGGCGCCGTTGAAGAGTTCTCCCGGATTGTCTGGATCGGTGCTCATCGAGCCGGCTTCGATGCCGACGACAAAATCGAGTTCGGCTGCAGCCTCGGCGGTGAAGAGCAAAAGATGCTCGCCGGCGCTGAGTTCTAGATTGACCTCCGATTGCATGGCGCCGTTGTACAGTTCATTGCCTTCGGCGTCGAGCAGCGTGAAGGTGAAGGAAGCTGGATCATCTTCGCCCGTAAATACGAAGGTGTAGACGCCGTCAATGGGGAAATTCATGACATAGGCGATTTCTTCGCCCTCGTCCAGCGACGCCTGCGTAAACTCTCCCAGGAGAATGCGGGTCGCCTCCATTTGAAGGGATGGAGCCGCCTGCGCTGTGATTTGAGGGAGAATGCTCAACACGAACACCAAAGCGCATAGGACGACCGGAAATCGTCGATTCAGTCTGGCGAAATGGATCTTTTGCATGTTTCCTCCATAACAGATAGCGTGATCAAGGTGCAGATGCGTGGTGTGCGATGGAATGCAAGTTGCCTATCGATTGTTGCGTGTGAAGCGCTAGATGTCAAACGTCGTGTAGGCGTTTTCACCTTACGCGGTCCGACGATTCGGTCAACGTCAGCGCTTGCGAATTCTTCGCTCCGATCGCTGAAGACGCTGCCAGGGTTCGGGTGAGATGGTGAACCATTAAGACGCCAAGACACAAAGGACGCTCAAAAGAGAAAAAGGCGCAAAATCTTCGTGTTTCTTGGCGTCTTCACGTCTTTGGGGTGATCTTCTGAGCGCCCGGCCGCCAGGCCGGCGGAGGGGAAGCAAGGGGCAAGGTGCAAAAGCGAGCGACTGGAGACGTCCGGTTGCAGCAAAAGAGCAAGCATCTTCTGCGCAACGTGCGTGATTGAATATTAAAAATAATAGGCCGTCGAGTCGATGTTTTGATATGAGGTGGAAGTCACGCGATGAAGGTCTGTAGGATGCTCTTCTTTCCGGGAAGCACGAAGCTCCCCGGAAAGAAGAGTTGGCGATGCCTTATCGTGGGCGCACGCGCTCTTCCGTAGGCAAGTGTAACTCGAAAATGTCATGGATGGCGCGCAGGGCGGACGTGACGTCGGCGTCCACTACGACCAGGCTGATGTTGGCCTCGCTCGAACCCTGTGCGATGGCGATGACGTTGATGCCCGCCTGCGCCACAGCGGTGAAGACGCGCGCCGCCAGCCCCGGCGTGCCGCGCATGCCGCTGCCGACGACGGCGATGATGTTGATGTGCGGCATGCCGTAGATGCTGTCGATGTAGCGATGCTCCAGCTCGCGGCGAAACTCCTCATGCAAGGCGGCGATCACCGACTCCGCCGAGGCCTCCGGCACCACGAAGCAGATGCTCTGTTCGCTGCTGCTCTGGCTGATCATAAGCACATTGGCCCCCACGCGCGCCACAGCGCTGAAGGTGCGCGCCGCAATGCCGGGGACGCCCATCATGCCTCGACCGGCGATCGTGATCAAATTCATGCCTCGGATCGCCGTGATCGCCTTCACGGTGCCGCGCGCTTCGGCCTGCACCTTCTCGACGATGAGGGTGCCGGGATGGGTCGGCTCAAAGGTGTTGAGCACGCGCACCGGGATTTTCTTCTCGATCGCCGGCAAGACCGTCTTCGGGTGCAACACCTTTGCGCCGTAGTAGGCAAGCTCGGCGACCTCTTCGTAGCTTAACTGGCGGATGCTGCGCGCGTTGGGGACAATGCGCGGGTCGGCGGTCATGACGCCGTTGACGTCCGTCCAAATTTGAATCTCATCGACGTTCAGCGCTGCGCCGAGGATGGCCGCCGAATAGTCGGAGCCGCCGCGGCCCAGCGTCGTCGGCACGCCCTCCACCGTAGCGCCGATAAAGCCGGTCACCACCGGCACTACGCCGATCTCCACGAGCGGCAGCAGCCGTTCTCTGCATCGGGCTTCGGTCAAATGTGTGATCGGTGCGGCGCCGCCGAAGGCGTTGTCGGTCACGATCAACTCGGTGGCGTCGATGGCCTCGGCGCGCAGGCCATGCGCGCGCAACACGGCGGCCAGCAGCGGCGCGGCCATGCGCTCGCCCAACCCGCTGACGACGTCCAGGCCACGGGGCGTCAACTCGCCCAGCACCGCGATGCTGCTGCACAGCCGATCGAACTCGGCCAGCCGCTCTTCGAAGACGCGCGCCAGCGCAGCGCGTTCGCTGCCATCCTCGATCAAGCGCCCCGCCACCACCTGATGCTTGAGCAAAAGGCTATCCTGTTGCGCCTGATAGAAGCTCACATCGCCCCGTTCGGCGCGTTGAGCCGCCTCAATCAACATGTTCGTCACGCCGGACATGGCGCTGGTCACCACCACCACGCCAGGACGCTCTCGTTTGGACTCGCGTCCGATCGCCTCTTTGACAATTTGCGCCACCTGGGCGAACGCATCGGCGCTGCCGACCGACGTGCCGCCGAATTTCATGACAATCATCGAAAGTCTCCTCTAAAGGTTTTCAGGGCCTGGATCAAGATAAAAAAATCCCTCTCGCCAGCAGACAAGAGGGAAGCATTCGACCAAACCAAACTGCCGCCTCTCATCTTTCAGATTGCTCTGCCGGAATTGGCACCGTTGTCCTGCAGCGCCGTCGCTGCACGCCAGGGTTGCCGAGGCTTCATCGGGCCGGTCCCTCCACCTCTCTCGATAAGAGCGTCTTTTCTATGCAATTAGCCTGGCACTATAGCAAGGGGTGTGGAAATGTGTCAAATCAAAAGAGGAGAGAGGAGAGGAAAAAAGAGGAAAGAAAAGGGGAGAAAGGCTCGAAAAAACGGAGTTGACACCACAGGCCGGGGTCAGATACACTCACAATATCCCGGTGTGTAAGCGCTTACATTCTCAATTGCAGCTCTGCATGAGGTGCATCCATCTTTATGCAATGCACCTGGACCAAGATGGATCACTCTACTTATAGCTGCGCGCCGGCAGCCAGCGGCTGCCGGACAATGCAGAGGCAATTGGCAAGGCGCTGCTCCTGCAGGTGCACGTCATCCTTGAGCGAGTCGATCAAGTTGTTTTGCAAAGGAGGAGATGATGAGACGACTGCAGAAATTGTTGAGTGTTGTGGTCTCTGCCGGCCTGCTGCTGAGCGGGTGCGCTGCGCCGTCGGCGCCAACAGGGGAACCGGCGGCGCCGGCGGCGACAGGCGGCAAGACCAAGGTCACGATTTTTGTGGGCTTGGGCACCGGCACCGATCCGGACCAAATCAAAGCGCAGGAGGAGCTGGCGGCGAAATTCAACAGCAGCCATGAAAGCATCGAGGTGGAGTTCCTGATCGTGCCTCACGAACAGGCAGGCGAGCGGTTGCTGGCGATGGTGGCGGGCGGCAACGCGCCACAGCTGGTCGGCCCGAACGGCATCTCGACGGTGGCTCAGTTTTTCGACAGTTGGGCGGATGTGGCGCCTTTTATCGAGGCGGAGGCTTTCGACACGAGCGATTTTTACGGGCCGGCCGTGGAGCTGAATCACTATCCGGACAAGACAGTGGGGCTGCCGCTTGGTCTTTTCCCTTCGTTCATTTTCTACAATAAGGACATGTTCGACGCCGCCGGCATCGACTATCCCACCCACGATTACGACGACGCCTCCTGGAATCTGGACAAACTGCGCGACATCGCCATGGAGCTCACGCTCGACGCCAACGGCAACAACGCCAAATCGCCCGATTTCGATGCGAGCCGCATTGTCCAATGGGGGTTCGACGACGCCTGGACAGACGCGCGCGGCTTTCTGACCCGTTTTGGCGCACCGAATGTGGGCCGGCCCACCACGGAAGATTACAAAACCGCCGTCGTCAACTCCGAAGAGTGGGTCTACGGGCTGGACTGGTTGAACAGAGCGGTCTGGGTGGATCACTTTGTGCCGGATGCAACGGTGCAACAGGCGCGTGACGCCGCCGGCATCGACCCGTTTGGCAGCAATCAGGTGGCGATGTTCTACAGCCACACCTGGTTCATGGCCGAAGGTCTGGTCGACCTGCCCTTCGAGTACGACTTTGCGCCGGCGCCCTTTAACCAGAAAGGTCAGCGCATCGCCCGCATCCACGCCGACACCTTCACGATTCCCAAGAACGCTCAGAATCAGGAGGCGGCGTGGGAGGTGCTGAAATGGCTCACGGCGCCGGAGCAGATTGTGGACGTCTGCCTGATTTATGGGTGCCTTCCCGCGCGGCGCTCTGTGGAGGCGGAGTTTGAACGGCGGCTGGCCGAGCGCTATCCCAACGTTGACCTCGATGTCATTTTCGCCGCCATCGACTATCTGGATAACCCCAACCATGAGAGCTTTGTGCCAGAATGGGGGCGCATCAACGACGTGCTCAACAACAACTTCAGCGCCGTCTATCTGGGGCCGATCGACGCCCGAGCTGTGCTCGACCAAACCAATCAAGAAGTGCAACAGATTCTCGACGAGTACTGGGCAAGGCAATAGGGAGATCATGGACCGGAGATCGGGGTTCTCACAGCGGTGATGTTGGGGTTGTGCATGTCCCTGATCTCCGGTCATCTGGAGGCGCATCATGCAATTGCTTCGTCGCAGGCGTTTAACGCTGGCGCAAAAGGAAGACCTGTGGGCGCTGTTCTTTATTGCGCCGTGGCTGATCGGCTTTGTGATTTTCACAGCAGGGCCAATGCTCTTTTCGTTCTTCTTCTCGTTGACGCGCTACAACATCGTCGATGCGCCGATCTTTATCGGCTTTGAGAATTATGTGCGGGCGTTTGGCCGCGATCCGCTCTTCTGGCATTCTTTGCGCGTGACGCTCTATTACGGCGCCTTGTCCCTTCCGTTGGGGCTGATCGTCGGCTTCGGTCTTTCGTTGCTGCTCAACCAGCAGGTTCCTTTGCTCAGCCTCTGGCGGACCATCTACTTCCTTCCTTCCGTCATCGCAGGCGTCGCCGTCGCTATCGTCTGGTCGCGCATCTTCAGCCCACAGGTGGGCATCCTTAACCCGTTCTTGGAACGCACCTTCGGGATCAAAGGGCCGGGATGGTTCACCGATCCCAATTGGGCGATTCCCGGACTGGTCATCATGAGCCTTTGGGGCGTCGGCGGCGGCGTAATTATCTATCTGGCCGGCCTTCAAGGCATTCCCACCTCGCTCTACGACGCAGCTCGGGTGGACGGCGCCAATGCGCTGCAGCGCTTCCGCTACGTCACGCTGCCGATGATGACGCCGGTCCTTTTCTACATGTTGGTGTTGGGGCTGATCGGCGCCTTTCAGTACTTCACCGAGGCGTACGTCATCAGCGGCGGCGGTGGTGGGCCGCAGCGCGCCACGCTTTTCTACAATCTCTATCTGTATCAGAACGCCTTTAAGTTCAATGAAATGGGCTATGCGTCGGCGTTGGCCTGGGTGCTCTTCCTCATTGTGCTGGCGCTGACGCTTCTGGTGTTTCGCTCCTCTGCCTTGTGGGTCTACTATGAGGGCGAAGTCAGAAAGAGGTGAACGACGGATGGCCTCGATCGAAGCTCAACGGATGCAACCGCCCACCACCGTCACGCATAGTCGCCTCCAAAGCATGCGTCTGCAGTCGCTGGCGGGCCGTACGATTGCCACGCTGGTGATCGCAACAGGCGCGTTGATTATCCTGATTCCATTTCTGTTCATGATTTCCACCTCGCTCAAGAGCAAAAATCAACTGCGCGCCGTGCCGCCGCCGTTGATTCCCTGGGAGACGACGATGGTGGAGGTCGCAGGGAAACGAGAGCCGCTCTATCGAGTGACCATCGACGGCGAAACCCGAGAAATGGCGCTGGTCAAAAATCAACCCGGCGGCATGGGCGTCTTCGTCGATCCGGTCGATCCAGAGCAGAGCGTCACGCTGAAGATCGCCGAACAGACGCCGGTGCGCCATATCGAACTGCACCCCGAAAACTATGCCGAAGCCATGACTGCGGTGCCCTTCCCGCGCTATTTGCTGAACACCTTGATCGTCACCTTTGTCGGCATGACCGGCGTGCTCCTCTCCTGCACCCTGGTCGCCTACGGCTTTTCCCGTTTCCGTGCTCCTTGGCTGAACTGGCTTTTTATCGTTCTGCTGAGCACCATCATGCTGCCGCGCCAGGTGACGTTGATCCCGGTGTACGTGCTCTTCCAACGATTGGGGTGGGTCGATACGCTGCTGCCGTTGATTGTGCCGACTTTCTTCGCCAACGCCTACGATGTTTTTCTGATCCGGCAATTTCTTATGACCATCCCGCTGGAGATGGACGACGCCGCCAAGATCGACGGCGCCTCGCCATTGCAGACGCTCTGGCATGTGCTCGTGCCCCAGGCGATGCCGGTGATCGTGACGGTGGCAATTTTCCATTTTCTGTACGCATGGAACGACTTCTACGAACCGCTGATTTTTCTGCATAGCCGCCATAACTGGACGATGGCTGTCGGTTTGCAGACTTTCAATGCACTGTACGCCGTCAACACTCATCTGATCATGGCGGCCAGCGTGGTGATGGTGATCCCGCCGGTGTTGCTTTTTTTCCTTGCGCAGCGTTATTTCATTCAAGGCGTCGTCATTTCCGGGGTGAAAGGATGAGCGCAGCGATCTGGCTTTTGCCAAATGCGCTGAAGCTCTTTGCACGGGAATGGCGTGATGAGCGACCGGCGATGATCGTCACTATGCGCCCTGCATGGGAGTTGATCCATCTCCATCCCAACCGAAAGAGACGTTTCCCATGAGTTTTTTTGCGGGCTATGCAGAGTCGATCATCACGCCCTCCCTGGAGCGTCCAGTCTACCTGGCCGGCTTTGGGCGCAATCGTCGCGCAACGTCGGTGCACGACGATCTGTACGTGCGCGCCCTGGCGCTGCAGATGGAGAAGGTCTCCCTCGTCCTCGCCGCCGTTGACCTGATCGGCCTGCCGAGGCATGTGGCGCAGGCGATCGAACGGGGGATGCAACGCACAGCGCCGGAGGCCCAACTGGTTCTCGCAGCGACGCACACCCATCATGGGCCGGATACGCTGGGGCTGTGGGGCCCGAATGAGTGGACGCGCGGGGTCGATGAGAGCTATCTGGATTGGCTCGAACAGACCATCGCCGAGACTGCAGTGAAGGCGTTGCGCACGGTGCAGCCAGCGCGGATGCGCGCAGCCTCCACCCAGGTCTCCGGCGTGGCGCGCAACGCACGCGATCCCGCCATCCTGGACGAAGAGCTGTCCTGTCTTCAGTTCGTTGCAAGCGACGAGCTGCGTCCGCTGGCGACGCTGCTCGTCTATCCCTGTCATCCAGAAGTGCTGTGGGACGACAATCCTCACATCACCTCCGACTATCTGCACATGATGCGGTTCGTCGTCGAGCAGGCGACAGGCGCCCCCTGTCTCGGCATGGTCGGCGCATTGGGTGGCATGATGACGCCCGCCATGCCGGGCCACGCGTTCGAGGACGCTGCGCGTATGGGCGCAATTTTAGGAGGGGCGGCGTTGACGGCGCTGAGGGATGCGCCTCTTCAGACCGTCGAGCAGATGGAGTATCGCCGTCGCTCGTTCACGCTGCCGCTGACCAATCCGCTCTTTCAGATGGCGATGCGGGTGGGTCTGCTCACGGGGCCGCTGAACGAGGATGGCTCATTGACGACGGAGGCCAGCCTGCTGTGGCTGGGCGACGCCGCGATCTTTTTCATGCCGGGCGAGGTGTTGCCGAAGTTGGGGCTGCAATACAAAGCGATGCTGCGGGCGGTCGGCGCGCGTCACGCCGTGTTGGTGGGATTGGCCAACGATGAGTTAGGCTATATCTTGCCCGCCGAAGCGTTCCTTTACCCCGACGACCCGCTGAACCCGGGCGCACACTATGAGGAGAGCATGTCGGTTGGCGTCGAAGCCGGGCCGAAGCTGACCGCTGCGCTGGAGGCGCTGCTTGCAGCTGCGCTTCCTTGAATGATCCAAGGCCCTGGGGGCTGCCGGGCGTGGGCGGCTGCGAGCCGCCCCTATGAGGATTGCTTTGAATTGTTCAAGGCCCTGGGGGACTGCCGAGCATGGGCGGCTGCGAGCCGCCCCTACGAGGATTGCTTGAGTTGTTTAAGACGATGCGTTGCATCGATTCTTTTTATAACCTGTGGATAACTTTGTGGATAACGAGGGGGAAATGACTGGGCAACTGGCGATTTTGGGTGGAGAAAAGGCGATCACGATGGAATATCCGGCCTGGCCGGAGCACGATGAGCGCGAGGTCGAAGCGGTGGCCGAGGTGATTCGCTCGGGACGATGGGGCGGATTTCCTTACCCGGGGCCGCGCACGAAGGCGTTTCTCGAGAAGTTTCTCGAATTCCAGGGCGGGCAATATGCGATCATGGCGTTCAACGGCACGGTGACGATGGAGATCGCGCTGCGCGCAGCAGGCGTGGGTTGGGGCGATGAAGTGATCGTGCCCGCCTACACCTTTCAAGCCACCGCTGTAGCGCCGATGGCCGCCGGCGCAATCCCCGTCATCGTCGACATCGACCCCAATACCTACTGCATCGATCCGAAAGCCGTCGAGGCGGCCATCACCCCGCGCACGCGCGCCATCATTCCGGTGCACGTCGGCTCGTTGATGGCGGATATGGACGCCATGATGGAGATCGCCGAGCGCCATAACCTCATTGTGATCGAGGATTGCGCGCACGTGCACGGTATGCAGTGGAAAGGACAAGGCGCAGGCACGATCGGGCACTTTGGCTCCTTCAGCCTGCAGTCGTCGAAGCTGTTGACCTCGGGCGAGGGCGGCGTGCTGATCTGCAAGACGAAAGAGCTGGCCGACGCAGCCGCAAGCATCGTCAACTGTGGGCGCCCTGCGGAGGGGCGCAGCGAAGTGACCACACTGGGTGCCAACTTCCGCAGCAGCGAGCTGCACGCTGCGCTGGCGCTGGCGCAACTCGAGCGCCTGCCGGAGCAGACGCGGCGCCGCGAGGCGATGGCCGCCTATATGGACGAAGCGCTGAGCGAAATTCCAGGCGTGCGCGTGCTGCGCCCCGACCCACGCATCACGCGGCGCTCGGTCTATCTGTACATCTTCGCCATCGACCCGGAGGTGTGGGGCTTTCATCACGATGTGCTGTGCGCAGCGCTTGAAGCCGAAGGGCTCGATGTCGGCTTGGGCTATCCGCCGATGCATCGCTACGAACTTTTCCAGCCATCCCTTTCGCGTCTGGCTGTGCCCACCGCCTATTCGGAGTATTTCGACTTTGCAAAGATGCAATTCCCGGTGGCCACGCGCGCTTACGAGCAAGAGGCGGTTCAGCTGCCGGAGTCGGTCTTTCGCGCCGGCAGGGAAGGCGTCGACCAGGCAGTGGCGGCCATCCGCAAGGTCTATGAGCATCGGATGGAGCTGAAGGCGGCCGTGGAGAGTGGAAGAGTGGAGGCATAGAAAAACGCTGCGTCGCCATCCGGAACTGGTCAGTCCATCGCCAACCTTCCCGGAGGCTTAAAACTTCCGGGAAAGTTGGCGACGCTCCAGACGATGAAAATCTGCCAAGGTCCTCACGAACGCTTGCTTTGCGCCTTTGCCTCTTTGCGCCTCCGCGTTGAGTCTCTTCAGAACAGCCGCTAGAAGAGAGCCGATTGCACCCCTTCCTTTCATTTCGGAAGGCGCCACGGAAACCCCGGCGGAGGGGGCGTAGGACATGGGACTGGGTTGCCAAGCTCATCCAGGCACTGTGGTTCTGGCGGCGGCTGCTCCGCCCCATACAATAACGGCATGAAGCTCGAGTGACGCTTGCCCACCGTCAGCCAGTAGCGCGTGTTGGAACTGTACACCTGTCCGACAAAGGCCGGCAAGAGTTCTATGCTGGCGTAGATCGGCCCTGTGCGGTCCGCCTTCCAGACCAGCTGCGCCGACGTTTGAACAGGGGTTTCCTCCCAGGTTCCCCACCACCAGGCGTCCGGCGGAGTCTCTGTGTAGGTGATTGGAGTGCGTCCATCTTCGCCGAACAGCCAAATCACCGTCTTGATGAATGGAACGGTCTCGGTCATGCGGGCGGTGAGGAAAAGGTACTCCTTGCCCTCCTCAACGTTGAAGCGAATCCAGTCCTGGTCTCCCATCTCATGGAAAGTGTGCATCTGCGCTGAGATCGGCCCGTCCAACTGCTGGGCTGTGTCTGGCCCGTTGTCCGGCTCGAAGGTGTCTCCGCCGCGACAGGAAAGTGCATCCGGCTGGCTCATACAGGTCGCGATCCACTCTGTAAATTTGGAGACGCGGGTGAAAACGTCATAACGTCCTACATCGATGCAATTGGACGGCCCCCAACTGACGATCCCGATCTGCGCCCATGAGGCGTCGGCGCGCTGCACCATGAGCGGGCCGCCGCTGTCGCCGTAACAGGCGCCCATCGTCAGCGTCTCGTAGCCGGCGCAGATCATGTTTTCGGTGATCGCTCCATCCCACCAGAGGTTGCGCGCACATTTTTCATGATCCACCAGGGGCAAAGCGACCTCGCGCAGCGCATCTGGGTAGACGTTTCCTCGCCACCAGGCTGTGTCTTTGGCGCCCCAGCCGATCACGGCGCCGCGCATATAGTCAAACTCAGTCTCGCCGGGGGTGGTTGTGTAAAGCGCAATCGGCGTGTACGTGACCGGCGTGGACAGACGGATCAACGCCAGGTCATTCTCGCTTCGAAATGGATCGTAGTCGGGATTGAGAATGAGCATAGCGATGGGAATGCGCACCCCGCTATCGGACAGGCGGTGCGCGCCGACGAGGACGTCAATGAAATACGGCTCGACGCCCTCGACGCAGTGGGCGGCGGTCAACACCCAGTCTTCGGCGATCAACGTTCCTCCACAAAATTGCCCCAAAAATGGGTTCGGTTCCAGACGCCGCAATAAGGCGACCTGCCACGGCCAGGCGCCGGGCTGCGCCTCGCGGCCGCCGAGGATGTCCGGTGAATCGCTCTGGGCAGGCGTCACCGTCGGCGCATCTTGGGCATAGACCAGGTGCGCCCACCACAACGCCCCGCCGCCGACCATGATGAAGAGCAACGCACACAATACAAACTTGGTTAGTCTGCTACAACGAACATCATATTCAGTTGTCATAAAACACCTCCATCAGGACAACGAATTTGGGGTTCAGAATGACGTTTACGCTGCGCGTTCTCGAGCGAACATCGAGAGCCGCCATCTGAAATGTCCAGCGCGTCGGTGGGGTCGTCCATCATCCCAGAGTCACCAGGGGGATGGGGTTGCATCCTGCCGCCACAGGCTGGAGAGAACGCAGGACAAGACGCTGCGATTGAATGGACAAGAGGAAAATGGCTTTTACGCAGTATAGCCTACTGCGAAGTCATTTGCCAAACTGTGTTGACGCCCCGGGGTCGATCAGCCAGGCAGGGGGGCGAATTCCAGCTCGTTGAGCAATACGAGGGCCTCGCGCGGTGGAATCTTCACGCCATGGAGTCTGCCATCCAGGGCTGTGTACTCGCCCTGATTCCAAATCGCCGAAAAGCGACTGTTGGTGGGAAGATGCGCCGGCAGCGTCAGGTCGATCTGCTGCGCCTCGCGGTTTCGGTTGAAAAGCACAACGGCGTGGCGCGATCCGAGCGAACGCACAAAGCCGAAGACGCCGTGGGCAGCGTAGATCGTCTCGTAAGCGCCGGTGCGCAGGACGGCGTGCTGACGGCGCAGCCGGATGGCGCGCTTGAAGAAGTCAAGCAGCTCATAGTTCCATTGCCCGGTGTCATGCCAGGGAAACGCCCCGCGGCAGAAGGGGTCGGTGGCGCCGGTCATGCCAATTTCATCGCCGTAATAGATGCAGGGCGCGCCTGGCATCGTCATCTGAAAGAGCGTGCACAGCCGCAATGTACTTTCGTCGCCCCCCACCGTCCACAAGGTGCGGGCGGTGTCATGGCTGTCCAGCAGATTCAACTGCGCCTGCGCCACTTCCCAGGAATAGATGCTCAGCATGTGATGGACGCCGGCGGCGAGGTCGCCGGCGTCGAGCGTCACCAGCGTGTAGCCGCCTGGTTTGTAGTCGGTGCGCAGCGTCTCGGCGCCGAAAAAGCCGAGCGCCAGCCGGCTGAAAACGTAGTTCATGACAGCGTCGAAGCGATCGCCGGCCAGCCACTCGCGCGCTTCGTGCCAGATTTCGCCGACGATGTAGGCGTCGGGGTTGCCTTCCTTGACGGTGGCGCGAAAGGCGCGCCAGAATTCGGCGTCGTTGATCTCCTCCGGCACATCCAACCGCCAGCCGTCGATGCCAGAGTCGATCCAGTAGCGGGCGACGTCGAGCAGGTATTTGCGCACGCCGGGGTTCTTGATGTTGAACTTCGGCAGGGCGGGCAGGTCCCACCAGGCGTCATAGTTGTGGGGCTTCTCGGCGCTGTGTTCGTAGGGGCGCAACGGCCAGCCGCGCACGATGAACCAGTCGATGTAGGGGGAGTCGCCGCCGCATTCCAGGATATGATGGAAGGCCCAGAAGCCGCGGCTGGCATGGTTGAAGACGCCGTCCAGCACGACGTACATGTTGCGAGCGTGCGCCGCGTCCAGCAGTTCTCGCAGCGCTCGATTGCCACCCAGCAAGGGGTCCACCTGCATGTAGTCGTAGGTGTGATAGCGATGGTTGGAGGCGGAGGCGAAGATCGGATTAAGGTAGATGGCGTTGACGCCAAGCTCCTGCAAATAGTCGAGTTTGTCAACGACGCCGAGCAGGTCGCCGCCCTGGAACCCCTGCTCCTCCGGCGGCGAGCCCCATGGCTTGAACTGAATCCCAGGCGTGTGCACCAGGCGCGGGCTGCGCGCAAAGCGGTCGGGAAAAATCTGGTAAAAAACGGCGTGTTTCACCCAATCAGGCGTTCGAAAAGACATGCGATTGCGGTCCTTTTGATTTTCGTTGCGTCAAGTTTCAAATGTTTTTAGCTGTCGCCAAAATGGCTTGCAAACATGAATGAAGATTTTGGCACGCCCATCCTCTTGTGTCAATTGCCGGAACGCTCAACGGTGCAACAGGCTTAAGGAACTCCGTGATTTTCCGCCCCTTTTGCGATTGAGTATAATCGCATCGTTGCATGTCAGCTTTTCAGGGGGAATCGACTGTGTCCGATCCGCGCATCGATGGTCTGGCCCGGTTGCTGGTCAATTATTGCGTTTCTGCGCGTCCCGGCGACTGGGTGGCGATTCAAAGCGACCTGGCTGCACAACCGCTGGTCGAGCGAATTTACGCCTCCCTATTGGAGGCAGGCGCCCATCCTACGGTGTTGTATCGAGACGAAACGCTCGAGGATGTCTTTTATCGTCAGGCCGCAGAACCGCAACTGCGCTGGCTTTCTCCACTCGACGCGTTGATGGCCGAACGCGTCGATGCGCGCATCGTCGTGCGCGCACCCTCCAACACGCGTGCGCTGACCGGCGTCGATCCGCAGGCGCAGCGCCTCCATCAACAGGCGCAGAAACCGATCTTGGATCACTATCGTCGTCGCTCGGCCGAAGGAGCGCACCGTTGGGTGTTGACCAACTTCCCCTGTCCGGCGCTGGCGCAGGAAGCGGACATGAGCCTGCGCGAGTTCGAAGCGTTCGTCTACGCCGCCACCTTCGTCGATCAGCCGGACCCTATCGCCGCCTGGCAGGCCATGCACGATCGGCAGCAGCGCCTGGTCGACTGGCTGGCCGGTAAATCTGAGGTGATTGTGCACGGGCCGGACGTCGATCTGCGCCTCTCGATTGCCGGGCGCACGTTCATCAACAGCGACGGCAAACGCAACATGCCCAGCGGCGAAATCTTCACCGGGCCGGTCGAAGAGTCGGTGGAAGGTTGGATTCGCTTTCGCTATCCCGCCATCCGCGGAGGGCGCGAGGTGGAGGGCGTGGAGTTCACCTTTGCGCAAGGGAGGGTGGCGTCGGCCAAAGCGGCCAAGAACGAGGCGTACCTTCTCAGCCAACTCGACAGCGACCCCGGCGCCCGGTATCTAGGCGAGTTCGCCATCGGGACGAACGACCGCATTCAACGCTTCACCAAAAACATCCTGTTCGATGAAAAGATCGGCGGGACCATCCATATTGCGCTCGGCGCCGGCTATCCGGAAACCGGCAGTCGCAACGATTCGAGCATCCACTGGGATTTCATCTGCGACATGCGTAGGGACAGTGAAATCTGGGTGGACGGCGAGTTGTTCTACAAAGATGGAAGGTTCATGATTGCTTAGCAGGCAGGCTTTATTCGATGCGTCGATTCACCCTACGCGATCGACGTCCTATTGCAATGGAGGCAACGCATGTTGGTTCGTGATATTATGTCCAGCCCTGCCATTACCGTGCGCACGGACACCAAAATTCCCGAAGTCGCCCGCCTTTTGCGCGCCCATGACATCAGTGGCATGCCGGTGCTGGACGAGGCCGGCAGGCTCGTCGGCGTCGTCACCGACCATGACCTGATTTTGCGCAATGCGCCGATCCGCGAGCCGCGCTACTTTGCCGTGCTTTCGGGGTATATCCCTCTCAATCTCGAAGAGCATCGCCACTATCGCGAGCAACTGCGCCATACGATGGCCGTCACCGCTGGCGATATGGTTGAACCGGACGTACCCACGGTGACCCCGGACACCCCATTGGAAGAGGCGATGGAGCTGATGCTCGATCCGAAGGTGACGCTGCTGCCTGTGTTGGACGAGGGGGAGGTCGTCGGCGTCGTCACGCGCACCGACCTGGTGCGCCTGATCGAACAGCTGGAAGGGGCCGTTGATCCGGACGCGGTGCTGGCCAAAGAAGAGCCGGTGCTCGCCGGCCTGCTAGAGGTGATTCTCTATGTCCAGGACATGGGGGCGATGGTGCATTTCTACCGTGACCAATTGGGCCTGGAGGTGTTGGAGCCGACCGATACAGAGGACTACAGCGCCGAGAGTTGGGTTGTCTTCGACGCCGGCGCCGTCAGGCTGGCCTTGCACAGCGGCGGCGAGCGACGACTCGGCGAAGACACACCGATGATCGTCTTCGCCGTCATGGACATTGAAGCGGCGCGCCGCGCTTTGATTGCACGCGGCGTCGAAGTGGGAGCGCCTTTCGAGGCTGCGCCCGGCGTGTTGGTCTGTCACGCGCGTGATCCAGAGGGGCGCCCTATCGCCCTCGAACAGCGCTAATCCTCTCACCCGTGAGGTTTTGAGCCCCTTGCGGTCGGTCGTCTGTCGCCACAAACAGAAAGCTCAGTCCGTAGCTAACCAATACGGACTGAGCTCCCGCCGGGAATGAGGTGAGGCTCCCGAAGAGGTGTGGTTTGGAGAAGAGATTGATCACACGAAACCCGGCTCCCCATTCGAATTTCGTGCTAGCTGTAGTATAGAGACCGATTGTTATCAGGGTGCGAACGTCGTACTAACAGGTCGTTAACAATCTCCCATGAAAGAGCGAAGAACCGACATCCTGATCGTTGGCGGCGGCCTGGGCGGCGTGGCGGCTGCGCTGGCGGCGCTGCGCCTGGGGCGCAGCGTGATCCTCACCGAAGAGACCGACTGGCTGGGCGGCCAGCTGACGGCGCAGGCGGTGCCGCCCGATGAGCATCCCTGGATCGAGTCCACCGGCTGCACAGCTTCGTACCGCCTGCTGCGCGCCAAAATCCGCGATTATTACCGCCGCAACTATCCGCTCACCCTCGAAGCGCGCAACAACGTCAATCTCAACCCTGGACAGGGCAACGTCAGCCCACTCTGCCATGAGCCGCGCGTGGCGCTCGCCGCCATCGACGAACTGCTGGCGCCCTACCGCGCCAGCCGCCAACTCGATGTGCTGCTGCGCCATCGACCGGTGGCCGTCGAGATGGACGGCGATTCTGTCGCCGGCGTAACGCTGCTCGACGAGAACACGGGCGAGTCGATCGTCTGTCAGGCCTCCTACGTGTTGGACGCCACCGAGCTGGGCGACCTGCTGGAACTGGGCCA
Source organism: uncultured Caldilinea sp. (assembly GCF_937128415.1). Lineage (GTDB taxonomy): Bacteria > Chloroflexota > Anaerolineae > Caldilineales > Caldilineaceae > Caldilinea. The sequence goes on along the minus strand of NZ_CAKZMJ010000096.1, from coordinate 22,180 downwards.
GATTGAGCATGTCATCGGCGCCGAAAGCCAGGCGCAGACCGGCGAGCTGCATGCTTTGCCCGGCGAGCCGAACCCGCTCGACCAACAGGCGGTGACCTGGTGCTTCGCCGTCGACTACCTCCCCGGCGAAGAGCATGTCATCGAGCGTCCGGCCATGTATGATTTCTGGCGCACCTATCAGGCCGACTTCTGGCCCGGCAAACAGCTTGGCTGGCTCGACGTGCACCCGATCACGCTGCAAACGCGCCATCGCGCCATCTTCGACGGCCCCACCGACCGCCTCGACGGCGACGACTTCTGGCACTATCGCCGCATCCTCTATCGCAGACATTTCCTGGAAGGCGTCTATCCAAGCGACATCACCCTGGTCAACTGGCCGCAGATCGACTACTGGCTGGGGCCGCTGGTCGGCGTCAGCGCCGAAGAAAAGGCGGAGCACCTGGAGGAGTGTCGTCAGCTGAGCCTTTCCTTTCTCTACTGGATGCAGACAGAGGCGCCTCGCCACGACGGCGGCTACGGCTATCCGGGGCTGCGCCTGCGCCATGACGTCGTCGGCACGAGCGACGGCCTCGCCAAACATGTCTACGTGCGCGAGGCGCGGCGCATTCAAGCTGAGTTCACCGTGCTCGAAGAGCATGTCGGCGTCGAACAGCGGAGAGCGGCCGGCCTGGATCGCGCCGAGCGCTTCTTCGACAGCGTAGGCGTCGGCAGCTATCGCATCGACCTGCATCCAAGCACTGGCCTGCGCACCTACGTGGACATCAGCAGCTATCCGTTCCAGATTCCGCTCGGCGCGCTGTTGCCTGTTCGCGTGGAGAACTTGCTGCCGGCGTGCAAAAATCTCGGCGTCACGCACATCACCAACGGCTGTTATCGCCTGCATCCGGTGGAATGGAACATCGGCGAGGCGGCGGGCGCGGTGGCTGCGTACGCGCTCAACTGCGGATCGACTCCCCGGCAGGTGCGCAATGCGCCGAACCATCTGCAAGATTTTCAGCGTCTCCTCCAAGAAAAGTTGGGGTTTGTTTTGGCCTGGCCGGAATACGCGGCCGTTACGCCGAGATGAAAGACAGGGGGCGTCCGTAGAGGGGAAGCGCGCAAATCAATAGCACCGACGAATCGCTCTGGGCGACGGACAGATGCTTTACAGCGGGGACGGAACTTTTTCCGAGGCTTTCTCGTCCTCTTGGGCGACGGCGATTTGATGCTGTACGCTAACCAATCCAAAGTGAAAGGACAGTGAGTATGAGAGAGCCTATGCGTGGGAAAGTGATCCATCGAATGTTGGCGGCGACGCTGGCGACGGCGTTGATCCTGGGAGGCGCGTGGTTAGGCGCCGGTCAATTGCAGACGCCGGCGGTGAGCGCTCAGGAGGCTGGCGGCGCAGCCGCGCGCACGATCACCGTCGTCGGCGAAGGCGTCGTCAGCGTCGAGCCGAACGTGGCGCGCACCAATATCGGCGTTGAAGTGGTGCGGCCTTCGGTCGAGGAGGCTGCCGGTGAAAATAGCCGCATCGTCGACGCCCTGTTGACGACGTTGAAGGAGCTGGGCATCGACGAGAAGGACATCCAGACGGGCAGCTTCAATGTTTTCGCCGAGCGCTACTTTGGCGGCCCGCAGAACGAGGAAGAAGTGCAGTATCGCGTCAGCAACTCCGTGACCGTGATCATTCGAGACCTCGACAAAGTCGGCGAGGTGCTCGACGCTGCGATCAAGGCGGGCGCCAACAATATCTATGGCGTGGAATTCCTCCTCGAGGATGCGACGGCTGCACGCTCGGAAGCGCGCAAACTGGCCGTAGAAAGCGCCAAAGCCAATGCCGAGGAGCTGGCCGCCCTCACCGGCGTCAAGGTGGGCAGAATTCTGAGCATCAGCGAGGTCATCGGCAGCGGCGGCGGCTTTTACGGCAATTCGATCAGCGCGTTTCAGCTAGGACTGGGCGGTGGTGGCGCGCCGCCGGTGCAACCCGGCCAATTGCGGATCACCATGCAGCTTCAAATCACTTACGAGCTCGTGGAGTAATTTCAGAGGGTGCACGAAGGCTTCAGCACACACCATTGGACTCTATCCAGCCTGGGCTTCGAGCGCTCTGCGTGCACCCTCCCTCTCGCCCATGAAAGCAAACGCCGTCTCGACGATCCTTGAGTTGAGAAGTCAATCTTTTCCATAAGCCTTCCTAG
>NZ_CAKZMJ010000096.1:0-10000 GCF_937128415.1 uncultured Caldilinea sp. | reverse complement strand
CCGAACGTCGTCGCCGAGGAGGCGCGCGCCGAACTCGATCTGCGCGCCTGGCGCAACGCCGATATTCCCGACCTGCTCGACGCCATCCGCAGCCAACTCGCTCGCCCTGTGCTGGAAGGGACGACGGCCGCGCTGGACGTCAACCTCGATGGCGCCATGCCGGCGATGGAGCGCACGCCCGCCGTCGCAGCGCTCGAGGCCCTGGCGCAGCGGATCGCCCATGATCTCGGCTTCACCGTCAAAGGCGCCAGCACCGGCGGCGCTTCCGACGCCAGCTTCGTGGCCGCAGAGGGCGTTCCCGTGCTCGATGGCCTCGGACCGATCGGCGGCCTCGACCACAGCCCGGATGAGTACATCGAGCTGAACAGCATCGTCCCACGCACGGCGTTGCTGGCGCTGTTGATCGCAGAGGCGGGCGCTCCGTGAGCGTCGTGCGCAGAAACGCGCAGCGTTGATTGTCGATTTGACACGATCTGGAACGTTGCGTACAATACCGCACCAACTTGAAGGATGAGTTTTTGAGAGGCGCCATTAGAATTTCGCCCGAGCCAAACAGAACGCAGACGACATGCAACGCAACGCCACGTTCTTCATCCTCAATAATGTCTGTATGGCCTGTGAGTGTTGTTGTCTGCGCGCGTGCAAGCGGGCGAACTCGGCGTGATCGGGCGTCATAGGGTTTTGAGAAAGCAGCCCATCGAGTTCGCTCGGTGGGCTATTTTTTTGCGGATGGAATGGGCGAAGTTCAAAGAGGCATCGTTGGGCCTTGCCCATGAATCCGATTGAATAGACCGGACTTTCAAGAATGGCTTTCACGGTTGACCTTTTCCATCAACAGAAAGCAAAGGGCGCTATGAAGGGACATCGATTCAAACAGCACAGACGTTTCGGCTTCTTCCAGTTGCAACGCGAGCTTGTGCACCGCCTTGTTTTCCCCTGTCTCCCCTGCATCTGTCGCTAGCGGGAGCTTAGAGAAGCCGGCTGGCGCTGTTGAGCGACGCCGCACAACAACCGTCGGAATTCTCTGAGTCGCCCGCAACATCCCAATGCTGTAAAAAAACTGAACCTGGTTCGAGCCTTGCCCGGTTTCGTCCGTTGACATCGTCCGTCGACGTCGTGCGTCGATGACGAAGCCGGCAGGGAGCATAGGCTTATTGGCTTTTTCAGAAAGGAGCAATGCATGGCAACGCGTCCAAAAACCGATGCGCCCTCGGGCGTTGAAGTGATCAAAGAGAACAGCAACTATTTGCGCGGGACGCTGGCGGAGCAACTGCACAATGACCTCGATCACTTCGATGAGAGCGGCAAACAACTGTTGAAATTTCATGGGCTGTATCAGCAACACGACCGCGATCAACGCAAAGGCGCGCGCGGAACGGAAAAAACGCATTCGTTCATGTTGCGCACGCGCATTCCGGGCGGCCTCCTCACGCCGGAGCAATACCTGGTGCACGATGATCTGGCGCAGCGCTACGCCAACGGAACCCTGCGCGTCACGACGCGGCAGTGCTTTCAGTTTCACGGCATCCTTAAAGGCGACCTGCAGGCGACGATCCGAGAGTTGAACGAGGCGTTGATCACCTCCCTGGGCGCATGCGGCGACGTCGTGCGCAACGTCGCCTGTTGCCCCGCGCCCTACCAGGACCCGGTGCGCGAGCAGATTCAGCGCGTCGCCCGCAGCATCTCCGACCATTTGCTGCCGCGCACGCGCGCCTATCATGAGCTCTGGATCGACGGCGAAAAGGTGGAGCTGGCCGCGCCCGTCGAGGAGGAGGTGGAGCCGATCTACGGCAAGACATACCTCCCGCGCAAGTTCAAAATCGCCATCGCCTATCCCGGCGACAACTGCGTTGACGTTTACACGCAAGATATCGGCCTCGTCGCCGTGGCGGAGGGGGAAACCTTGCTCGGCTTCAACGTGATCGTCGGCGGCGGCATGGGCATGAACCACACCAAGGTGGACACCTTCCCACGGCTGGGCGACCTGATTGGCTTCGTGACGCCGGAGCAGGTGTTGCAGGTGGTGGAGACGATCGTGACCGTGCAGCGCGATCACGGCAACCGCAGCGACCGCAAACACGCGCGCATGAAATACCTGCTGCACGAGTGGGGCGCCGATCGGTTCCGCACGGAAGTCGAGCGCCGTCTGGGCTGGAAGCTGCAGCCGCCCGCCCCGACGCCTCCGCCGGAGAACGAGCTTCATCACGGCTGGCATGCGCAGGGCGACGGACGCTGGTTCCTCGGCCTCTCCATCGAAAACGGACGCATCAAAGACGAAGGCGCGCTGCGGCTGCGCAGCGGCCTGCGCGCCGTCATCGAACGCTTCCGCCCCGGTGTGCGCCTGACGCCCAACCAGGACCTGCTGCTGACCGACATCGAGCAGAAGGACATGCTCGCCGTTGAGAACACCTTGCGCGAGCACGGGATTCCTCTGCCTTCCGACCTGAGCCTGGTGCAGCGTCATTCGCTGGCGTGCGTGGCGTTGCCCACCTGCGGCCTGGCGCTGACGGAGGCGGAGCGCGCGCTGCCGGCGGTGATCGACGCGCTGGAAGTCGAGCTGGCGCAGCTGGGGCTGGCCGACGAGCCGTTCACCGTGCGCATGACCGGCTGCCCCAACGGCTGCGCCCGCCCCTACGTCGCCGACCTTGCCTTCGTCGGACGCTCCGCCGACGCCTACGTCATCTTCGTCGGCGGCGCCAGCAACGGCACGCGCCTCAATCAACCCTACAAAGACCTGGTCAAACGCGATCGTCTGGTGGAGGAGGTGCGCCCGCTGCTGCAGCTCTATCGAGATCGACGCCTGCCGGGCGAACGCTTCGGCGATTTCTGCCACCGGCTCGGCGTGGAAACCTTGCAATCGATGATTGCTCAACTTGCAGAGAAGGATCAACTTGCAGAGAAGGATCAACTTGCAGAGAAGGAGATGTCAGATTATGTCGCCGTCGACGCGGCTGTTGCACTCAAACGTTGATTACGTTGCGCTCAATCGCCAGCTCGAAGAACTTACGCTCACCGATTTTCTGCGCTGGAGCGTGGTGACCTTCGGCGAACGACTGGTGCAGGTCACGAGCTTTGGCCCCACCGGCATCGTCATTCTCGACCATCTGGTGAAAGTCAATCCAGACGTGCGGGTGGTCACGATCGACACCGGCTTTCTCTTCCCGGAAACCTATGCGCTTTGGGAGGAGATCGAGCGCCGCTACGGCATCCAAATTCACGTCGTGCGGCCGGAGCTGACGCCGCAGGAGCAAGAGCGACTCTACGGCCCCGCCCTCTGGGCGCTGGAGCCGGACGTCTGCTGCCATGAGCGCAAGGTCAAGCCGATGGCGGCGGCCGTCGCCGGTCAACACGCCTGGATCACCGGCCTGCGCCGAGACCAGTCCACCACGCGCAATCAGACGCCGCTGATCGGCTGGGACGCCCGCTACAACCTCTTCAAGCTCAGCCCGCTGGCGCATTGGACGCGGGAGGCCGTGTGGGATTACATTCGGGCGTACAACCTCCCGTACAACCGCCTGCACGACCTCGGCTACACCAGCATCGGCTGCATTCACTGCACGCGGCCGCCCGCAGACGCCAACGACGAGCGTTCTGGTCGCTGGCAGGGGCGCATGAAAACTGAATGCGGGTTGCATTGGCCGGTGCGCCCCTTCACCCCGTGCAGAGAATGAAAGGAGCGGAAATAGACGCAATGAAGACCTATCCTATCAACTTGGTGTTGGAGAATAAACTTGTCATCCTCGTCGGCGCAAAGGGCGAAATTGTGCACAAAATTCCCGGCCTGCTCGAAGTGGGCGCACGCGTGCGCGTGATTGCGCCTTCGGCTGCGCCCGAGGTGGAGGCGCGCGCCTGCGCCGGCGAAATCGAATGGCTGCGCCGCCGCTATCAGCCGGGTGACCTGTCCGGCGCAGCCGTCGTCTTCGCCGCCACGAACGATCCCGTCGTGCACGATCGGATCTGGGCGGAGGGAGCGGCCAACAACCAGTTGGTCAACGTAATGGATGTCATCGACCGCTGCAACTTTCATGCGGTCTCCACCTTCCGCCGCGGCCTGTTGACCGTGGCGATCGGCACGGGCGGCGCGGCGCCTGCCCTGGCGGTGACGCTGCGCCGTCGCCTCGAAGCGGAGATCGGCCCAGAGTACGGCGAGTTTCTGGAGCGCGCTCAGGCGTTGCGCCCCATCGTCCAGCGCCGCGTGCATCCGTTCCGTCGTCGCGTCGAATTCTGGTATGCGCTCGTGGAAAGCCCTGCGCTGGACGCCTTGCGCGCCGGCGACGACGCCGCGTTTCAGCGCATCGTCGCCGCGCTGCTGGCGCAATATTCCACGTTTCCTCAGCGGCCTGCGGCGCCGGCGCCTGCTTTGGAGCTTGCTGCATGAGCGCCGCGGACAGCTTCAAGAAAAGCGGTGAGCCGGGCGACGGCGTCATCGGCGCAGTGTATCTGGTGGGTGCAGGGCCGGGCGCCCCGGATCTGATCACCGTGCGCGGGGCGGAGCTTTTGCGTCGCGCGGGCGCAGTGCTCTATGATGCACTTGCGAACGACGCACTGCTCGGCCTGACGCGCGACGACGCCGAGTTGATCTACGTCGGCAAGCGCGCCGGCGCGCATGCGCTCAGCCAACAGGAGATCAATCAACTGCTGCTGGAAAAGGCGCGTCAACACGCCGTCGTTGTGCGCTTGAAAGGAGGCGATCCCTTCGTCTTCGGTCGAGGCGGAGAGGAGGTGGAATTTCTGCAGCGCCATCATGTGCCGGTGGAGGTTGTGCCGGGCGTCTCGAGCGCCATCGCCGGACCGGCGGCGGCCGGCGTTCCGGTCACCCATCGCTCCGTCAGCCGCAGTTTCGCCGTCGTCGCCGGCCACACGGTGGATGGCCTCGATGCGCCGAACTGGAAAGCGCTGGCGCAGATCGATACGGTGGTTGTGCTGATGGGCGTCGCCGCCGTGGAGGAGATCGCAGCCCGGCTGATCGCCGCCGGACGCGCGCCGGAGACGCCCGCCGCAGCGGTGCAATCGGCCACGCTCCCCGACCAACGGCAGGTGATCGCCACGCTGGCGACCCTGGCGCAGGCGATGAGAGAGGTCGAGATCGTTGCGCCCGCCGTGTTGGTGATCGGCGAAGTTGTTCGGCTGGCGCAGACTGCACAGCCTGCGTTCGCCTGGTTGACGCCGATGTTCGCCGGGGAAGCGCTTGCATTGCGCAAGGAATCGGCGTCCATGTAGGAGGGAGTCGCCGTCGCCGTTCGACGGAATTCAACTCAATGGTTCTGCAACCGACAGTTGCTGCTCATCGCTGCGCTTCCTTGAATCATCAAGGCCTTGCGCTCTATCGAGGAGGTGTAGCTGAAGAGTTGCACCTGACAATAATTTACGGAAACGCCACAAGTGGAGAAAGTGAGTCAAACAAGTCCTATGAGCACAGTTTTGTCACCTGTACAGGAAACAACATTGATTGAGCCGTATGGCGGTCGTCTCGTCGATCTGCGCGTGCCGGCGAAGGAGTACGAGGCGTTGCGCGCTTACGCCAACACACTGCCATCGATTCAACTTTCCGACCGCGCCTTGTGCGACCTCGAGCTGCTTGCCGTGGGCGCCTTCTCGCCGCTCGATCGCTTCATGGGGCGGGCGGATTTCGAGCGGGTGCTGGAAGAGATGCGGCTGGCCAACGGCATGCTCTTTCCCATCCCGGTCACGCTCCCGGTCGACGCCATCGACGACCTGCGCTACGACCGCGATATTGCGCTGCGCGACAGCAAGAACAACCTGCTGGCGATCCTGACGGTGGAGGAGATTTATAGCTGGGATCGCAGTCGCACCGCCCAGCTTGTTTTCGGTACGCAGGACCCGGCGCATCCGCTCGTGGCGGAGATGAATCGATGGGGCAAGCTCAATCTTTCCGGCCCGCTGCGCGTGCTGGCGCTGCCCAAACATTATGATTTCGTGGACCTCCGGCTGACGCCTGCAGAGACGCGCGCGCGGCTGGCGGCGCTGGGTCGGCGCAACGTGGTGGCCTTCCAGACGCGCAACCCCCTTCACCGCGCGCACGAGGAGCTGACCAAACGCGCCGCCGACAGCGTCAATGGGACGTTGCTGCTCCATCCTGTGGTCGGCTTGACCAAGCCGGGCGACGTCGATCATTTCACGCGCGTGCGTTCCTATAAAGCGCTGCTCAGCCGCTACTATCCGCAAGATCGGGCGCTGCTGGCGCTGTTGCCGCTGGCGATGCGCCTGGCCGGCCCGCGCGAGGCGGTGTGGCACGCCATCATCCGCCGCAACTACGGCGCCAATTATCTGATCGTCGGTCGCGACCACGCCGGCCCTGGCGTCGATTCCCTCGGGCGGCCGTTCTACGGTCCGTATGACGCCCAGGAGCTGGCCAGAAAATACAGCGACGAGATCGGCGTCGGCGTGTTGACCTTCGGCGAGATGGTCTATCTGCCCCAGGAAAATCGCTACGAAGAATCAACCCGCATTCCCAACGGCGTGCAGGTGACGACGCTTTCCGGCACGCAGGTGCGCACCGATTACCTGAATCGAGGGGTGCAACTTCCCGAGTGGTTCACCCGCCCGGAGGTGGCCAACATTTTGAGCGAAAGCTATCCCCCGCGGCATCGGCAGGGCGTCTGCCTCTGGTTCACCGGCCTCAGCGGCGCCGGCAAGTCGACGACGGCGGAGGTGTTGACGGTGTTGTTGCTGGAGCACGGACGTCAGGTCACGCTGCTCGACGGCGACGTCGTGCGCACCCATCTTTCCAAGGGGCTGGGCTTCAGCAAAGAGGATCGCGACACCAACATCCGCCGCATCGGCTTCGTCGCCAGCGAGATTGTGCGCCATGGCGGGATCGCCATCTGCGCCGCCGTCAGCCCCTACCGCGCCACGCGTGAGGATGTACGGGCCATGGTCGGCAAAGATCGTTTTGTAGAGATTTTTGTCGACACGCCGTTGGAAGTCTGCGAGGCGCGCGACGTCAAAGGCATGTACGCCAAGGCGCGGCGAGGAGAGATCACGGGCTTCACCGGCATCGACGACCCGTATGAACCGCCGATCAACCCGGAGATCACGCTGGACACGGTGAATTTCACGCCGGAGGAAAATGCGCGGCGCATCCTGGCCTATTTAGGCAATCACGGCTACGTGCGGCTGGAGTAGAGCTGAGCGTCGCGCAGCCTCCGACGCTGAAACATTGAAGAGCAGTAGAGACGCTATAATGAAACCGCCCCGTTAGGCTGCTGCTGCGCAGCGGCGGCCTAACAGGGCGGCTTCAGCTGTGCGCACAGTGCGTCGGCTGCAACCTGGTGTGAGCTAGCAGCGAAGGCGGAATAGGCGCTAACGTGCGCGCACATATCGGCACACCAACGCGCCGGTGCTCGCCGTGGCAGTTGACGCCAACTCGAACGGAATCGCCTTTCCGTTTGCGGGAAAGAGCGTCTTACCCCCACCGAGCATAATCGGCACAATTGTGAGCAACAACTCATCCACAAGGTCGGCGTCGAGGAGCGATCGGACCATCGTCGCGCTGCCGTACACGTAGATATATCCCCCCGGTTGCGCTCGAAGATCGGACACTGTCTTCACCAAATCGTCGCCGCGAATAATTGTGGTAGGGTTCCATGTAATGTCCTTCTCGGTGAGAGTATTGGATACAACATACTTTTGCACCCGGTTGATCCAGTCTGAGAATGGGTCCCCCGAACGTCCGGGCCAAGCGGCGGCTGACACTTGATAGGTTCGGCGTCCTTGTAAGAGCGCGTCGCTCTGTTTGGCGAGCTCGTCAAATGCACCGCCCATGACCTTTGGGTCAAAGTACTTCATGGCCCACCCGCCATGGGCAAAGCCGCCGTCGGTGTCTTCACGCGATCCTCCGGGCGCCTGAACGACGCCGTCGAGGCTGATGAATTCCGTGATAAGCGTTTTCATGGGTTCTCCTGTTCGCATCACATGGCCAGGGTAGGGCTGGCTAATGGGGCGGCGTCACATGCAAGCGCGTGTTGGGCTGCCTACCTATAAAGACTCCGGCGCTTCATCTTGATCGCTACTGCGCTTCAGGCATCAAGTTGCTTGTTCAGGTTCCAGTATAAACTTAGTCGGGTCTTCCGTGAAGCTTGTCCACGCAATGACTTTGTGGAGCGTAATCTCGAACAACCCCCCGTTATCCCATTGATTGGGATCAGGCGCATAGCCCATGGTGGCATATTTCGTTGTATAGGCTTGTGCTACTTGAATACCTAACTCACGCGAAGGCTTGACTACCGCCTTGGCTGTTCCCTCTACAATCACGACATCTTCGCCGCTTTCCAAATGAACAGACACATAAGGGTTCTCGGCAATGTTTTTAGCATGGCGTGTTTCTGGACTGCCGTCAAAGTAGATTCTGCCGTTGACCCAGACTGCCCATTTGGGAATAGCATGAGGTCGCCCGTTCGGCCTTACAGAACACAGCCAATAATGTTTGGCATCCGTCAGCCGCTGTTCGACATGGCTCCAAGGCAAGGTTTTCTTGGGATTTTCGACGTAGCCTTTGGGGAAGTACGGGCGAGTGACTTGAGGATAATTCGCACTATTTGTCATTTGTCTCCTTCTCTCTTGTTCTTGAATGTTGCGTCGCATGACGACCGTTGCTGAGGCAGCCCAACGGCGCGGCGTTGAGCCGCACGCAGCGGAGTGCGTCAGCGCCTCCGCAAGCGTCGGCTCCAATCGCTGGTTAGGCTGCCGCGAGCGCAACAAGCAAGGCCTCCCAGCGGGCGCAGCCCACCGCGCTGCTTTAGGATGAAGAGAGCCAACTTGCTAGAGCCTGTTTCAAACGTCGCAAGCGCGCTGGTGAAATTTCGCCAATAGCACCTATAAGAATGTCTCCTGACACAACTGCTACCCTTCCTACTCGAATCACACTTGCCACCTTTAGCCCGCTTTGAGCAAAATCTTCATCCATCTCTTGTACCAATTCATCAAACCCTGCCACATAGTGACGTGTTTGCGATGAAACCATACAAATTAACAATCATCATATTCACCAGGGAGTTTCGCTAATAAAAGAGCAGGGCGTAACTTGCCTTCTTCAAGATCAGTTTGGGGAAAACGAAACAGAACAACTTGCCCTGCCTTTTTCATGCAAATATCACCTTTATATCAGCAAGATCATACAAGGCAGGCTCATCGTCCATATCGCGTAAGGCAGAAGAAAGCGAGAGGGAAAACCATTCTTGCTTCTCTCTTCGTTTTGCTTTCATCAGTAAGAACTGTACAAAGTCCAGCAGTTCTTCCTGAAGTGAATGGGGAAGTCTCTGTAATTGTTGGTAAACTTTCTCATCAATTGTCATAATAAGACTCCGCTTCTGAAAAAAATCCGCCCAATTGATATTATTTTACACCAGAGGTTCTACTCTGAAGCAAGAAAAGGCGGCCCAACGGCCTGCGCTTCAGTGGCGGTGAGCCGAGCGCAGCGAGGCGAAGCCTGTCGGGTGCATGCGCTGGTTAGCCAGCTCGTTCTTGTTAATGCGCTACCTGAAAAGTCTGACCAAGTGGCTGGAAATCAGCCACTTCCTGCCGCTCCAGTTTTTGCCGAATCTGCTCAAAACGTTTCACCGTCTCGACAGGATACAACCTTTCGCCACATCGCAAACACACTTCAGCACGCACTTTGAGAACTGCTGTGTGCACGCCACCTTTCAGCAATTTCTCCACTTCCTTCTCAACCAGTTCACCACCACAGACAGGGCACTTCTCAAATGCTTTCATTTCTTTCTCCTGATGCGCCAATCAAGCCAGCGGTCGGGGTCAGGTCGGTACACTCTCACCAACACTGCCCATTCAGTTTCTGGGTTGTAAGCCCAAACGCTATGAATTGGCTCTCCAGCAAAACTCTCACCGTAAATCAAACAACTTGGATAAGGCTTGTCGGTTGGGTAATCTTCGATGATTTCACCGTTCAAGACGCTAAAGAAAATTTTATCAAAGGATAAATGGTCCGCTTGCGCTTCTTCATCTGCGTGATCCGTAATGCGAA